>DVIV01000029.1 GCA_018710985.1 Candidatus Limiplasma pullicola | reverse complement strand
GCTGGCCGCTCACGGTCAGGCTGGCCTGCTTGCCGAAGAAATCCTGCGTGTAATCGGGCTGGCCGTCCGGGGTGAGGGGCACCTTGTCCAGCGGCAGGGTGGTCACCTGAAACATCTCGCCCGCGCCCTCGCAGTCGCTGGTGGTGATGATGGGGGTGTGCACGTACACGAAGCCGCGCTCGGCAAAGAAGGCGTGCAGAAGCTGCGCCGAGAGCGACCGGATGCGAAACACCGCGTAGAACGTGTTGGTACGGGGCCGCAGGTGCGCGATGGTGCGCAGAAACTCAAAGGAATGGCGCTTTTTCTGCAGGGGGAAGTCCGGGGCGCACAGGCCCAGCACCTCCACCTGCGAGGCCTTGACCTCGAAGGGCTGCTTCATGCCGGGGGTGAGCACCAGCTCGCCGGTCACGCGGATGGCGCTGCCCAGGGTGATCTTGACCGCGCTGGCAAAGTCGCGGGTGTGGCCGTCCTCCAGGACGATCTGGAGGTTTTTGAAGCAGGTGCCGTCGTTGAGCTCGATGAAGCCGAACGCCTTGCTGTCGCGCACGGTGCGCACCCAGCCGGATACGGTGCATTCCCTGATGCCCGCCTCCGGGGGCGTGAGGTACAGGTCCCGAATGTTCAGATCCGCCATGGAAAGGAAGCCTCCTCTATTAGCTTGTCGAAAAAGCTCGCCCGCGGCGATCTTTTCCGCCAGCACACGTTTCCCCTGCGCCTTCGGCGCGGCCGGGAAAACGCGCAGGGAAACCTTGCTACGCAAGGCTTCCGAATCCACCGCACATGTCGCTGGATTCGGATTTCACTTGGAGGGCTGCGGCCCTCCAAACCTCCCAAATGGGTTTTTTGACAGGAAAGTCCGGCTGCGCCGGCCTTTTCCGCCAGAAAACAGGTTCCGTCTGCGCTTTGCCCCGATGAGCCCTCAGTCGTGGCGGCCCAGCATGGCCGCGCCGATCATGCCCGCGTCCGCGCCCAGGCGCGCGATCTCCACGCTCGGGTAGGGGAGCGTCTTGAACAGCAGGTAGCGGGGGATGCGCTCGCGCACGGCGTTTAGCAGAAAGTCGCCCGATTTGCTGATGCCGCCGCCCAGCACGATCATCTCCGGGTCCAGGAAGGTGATGATGGTGTAGATGGCCTTGCACAGGTAGTCCACGTAGTGGTTGAAGACCTTCATGGCCACGTCGTCCAGCTCCTTGGCCGCGTCAAAGACCATCTTGGCCGTCAGCTTGCTCACGTCGCCGCCGCACAGGTCGTACATCAGGCTGTCGGGGTGCTGCAGCACCATCTGCTTGCCCATGCGGATAACCGCCGTGGCGCTGCAATAGCGCTCCAGGCAGCCGTAGTTTCCGCAGGAGCAGGGCTCGCCGCCGATGTCCATGGGGATGTGGCCGATCTCGCTGCCCACGCCGTGGAAGCCGCTCCACGGCCGCCCGCCGATCACGATGCCGCCGCCCACGCCCGTGCCAAGGGTCATAAACACGCTGGAATGGCAGCCCGCGCTCACGCCGCAGATGCTCTCGGCAAAGCCGGCCACGGTGGCGTCGTTGTCGATGTAGACGGGCTTGTTGAGATACTTTTGCAGCTCGGCGCGCAGGGGCACGTCGCGCCAGCCCAGGTTGGTGCAGAAGATCACGGTGCCCGACTTGGCGTCGGCCACACCGGGAATGCCCACGCCGATGGAGGCCACGTCCTTTTCCTCAAAGCCGCCGCGGGCCATCACGTCCAGCGCGCAGCGGCCCATGTCCGCGATGATGTCCTCGTAGGGGCGGCCCGCCAGCGTGGGGGTTTCGCCCTGGGAAAGGATGGCGCCGCTTTCGTCCACCACGCCAACCTTGATGCCGGTGCCGCCGAGGTCGATGCCGATATAGACCATAGATGAATCCTCCCCGTTGTATCAGGTGTGATTTGCGGTGTTCTGCGCGATGAGCTCGTTGAGGCGGCGGTCCAGCTCATGCGCGGCGCTGTAGCCCATGCGCTTGAGGCTGAGGTTGCGCGCGGCCACCTCGATGATGATGGCCAGGTTGCGCCCCGGCCGCACGGGCATGGTCTGGTAGGGCACCTTCACGCCCAGGATGGTCACGGTTTCCTCCGTGAGGCCCAGGCGGTCGTATTCCTTGGAGGAGTCCCACTTCTCCATGTGGATGACCATGTCGATGGACTTGCTGACGATGACCGAGCCCACGCCGTACATGGCGCGGATGTCGATGATGCCGATGCCGCGAATTTCCATGAAGTGGCGCACCATCTCCGGCGATTCGCCGATGAGGCGGTCGTCGGCCACGCGGCAGATGTCCACCACGTCGTCGGCGGCCAGCTGATGCCCGCGCTTGACCAGCTCCAGCGCGGCCTCGCTCTTGCCCACGCCGCTTTCGCCCGTGAGCAGAATGCCCACGCCGTAGACGTCCACCAGCACGCCGTGGCGGGTGATGTGCGGGGCCAGCACGCGGTTTAGGTACATGATGGCCTGCAAGGTGAACTTGGTGGTCTTGAGCTTGCTCTGAAACACCGGGATGTCATGCGCGCGCGCGATGTCCAGAAGGTCGCGCGGGGGCGTCATGCCCCAGCAGCTGATGATGCAGGGGATGGGGTAGCTCATGTACTTTTCCAAAACGGGACGGCGCGCGCGCACGTCCAGCGATTCCAGGTAGGTCATCTCCACCTTGCCGATGACCTGCGGCCGCTCGTGGGCGAAGTACTCGTAAAAGCCGCAGAACTGCATGCCGGGCCGGTTGATGTCGGTCACGCTGATGTCCAGCTGGGTCTTGGTGGTGGGGCTGAGCAGCTCGAGGCTTAGCTTGGTGCGAAAATCCTCCAGGTCGATCATTCCGGCGCCTCCTTACAGGATGTGCTCCGCCACGAAGCGGGCCACGCCGTCCTCGGTGTTGGGGCGGCATACGTGCGCCGCCGCCGCGCGCAGCTGGGGGATGGCGTTGGCCATGGCCACGCTGTTGGGGGTGAAGGCGAGCAGGCTCATGTCGTTGAGGCTGTCGCCGAAGGCGACGGTGCGCTCCGGCACGATGCCGATGCGCCCGGCCAGACGCGAGAGCGCCTCGCCCTTGGTGGCGCCCGGCGGCTCGGCCTCCAGAAAATAGGGCTTGCTCATGGTGAAGGCGGCCCGGCCGCGGAAGCGCTCGTTCGCCAGCGGCATCAGGCGCAGCACGTCCTCCGGCTCGCCCACGCTGAGCACCTTGGGCGTGGCGAAGCTGAGGAACGCGCATACGTCGCCCACGGCCACGCCCTTCATCCCGGAGGACTGCTTGTAGCGGCGGGCGATGTCGCACTCGGCGGAGTAGTAGAAGGCATCGTCGGTGTAGACCTGCACGTACAGCCCGTTTTCCACAAGGAAGGCGCAGATCTCGCGCGCCAGGTCCACATCCAGCGTCAGCTGCTCGATGAGGCGGTGGTCCGCCCCCACGATCTCCGACCCGTTGCCCCCGATGTAGGGCAGGCCCGTGTCCAGCTTCGCCATGAAGGGGTACATGCTGGCGTGCGTGCGGCCGCTGCAGGGAATCAGGCGGATGCCGCGGCGCTTGACCTCGGCCATCACCTCAAGGGTATAGGAACTCAGCTGGCCGCTTCCGTCCAGCAAAGTGTCGTCCAGGTCGGTCACGATGGTGTCGATGGTCATGGGGTTCCTCCTTCTTCGGTAGGGCGGCGCGCTTCAAAAAATCGCCTGAGAAGGGCCGCGGCCTCCTCCTCCATCAGCCCGCCCACGCAGGGCAGCCGGTGGTAGAAGGCGGGATCGCCCGGCAGGGCGTACACGCTTTCGCAGCAGCCCTGACGCGCGTCGCGCGCCCCGAAATAGCAGCGGTCCAGGCAGGCCATCACCATGGCCCCGGCGCACATGGGGCAGGGCTCCAGCGTCACATACAGCGTGCAGCCGGTCAGCCGCCGCGCGCCCAGCACGCGCGCCGCCTCGCGGATGGCCAGCAGCTCGGCGTGCGCGGTGGGGTCGCCGCTTTGCTCGCGCCGGTTGTGCGCGCGGGCGACGGGCCGGCCGTCCTTGGCGACGACCGCGCCTACGGGCACCTCGCCCTCCCGGAAGGCGGCCTCGGCCTCCTCCAGCGCCAGGCGCATCAGGGATTCATGCGCGGTCATACGGCGGCGGCCTGCCCAGCGGTCGGCACGGCGCCGTTGACCTGGTCGGCCTCCTTGAAGGTGGGCACCAGCTCATGCAGGCAGGCCAGCATGTCGCCGCCCTCGTCCAGGCAGCGCTTAAGGCGGTCCAGCATGGCGTCCAGCGTGGACTTGTCCACCACCTCGGGCTTGGCCACGAAGATCTTCTCGCTCTCCGTCCTGGCGATGCCCTCGCCCGCCAGCAGCAGCTCCTCGTAGAGCTTCTCGCCGGGCCGCAGGCCCATGTAGACGATTTCCACCTTGCGCCCGTCGCGCGGGGCGTAGAGCTGGATCATGCGCTCGGCCAGCTCGCGGATCCTGACCGGGCGGCCCATGTCCAGAACGAACAGCTCCCCGCCCCTGGCCATGCTGGCGGCCTTGAGCACCAGGCAGGCGGCTTCGGGGATGGTCATGAAATAGCGGATGATGTCCGGGTGGGTGAGCGTCACCGGCCCGCCCGCGCGGATCTGCTGCTCAAAGAGCGGGACCACGCTTCCGTGCGAGCCGAGGACGTTGCCGAATCGCACGGCGGTGAACTCCGTGTCGGTCTGGGCGTTGAGGGCCTCGATGATCATTTCGGCCAGGCGCTTGGTCGCGCCCATGACGTTGGTGGGGTTGACGGCCTTGTCGGTGGAGATGAGCACGAAGCGCTTCACGCCGTGATGTACCGCGGCCTGCGCGGTCAGCCAGGTGCCAAAGACGTTGTTCTTGACCGCCTGGTCGGGGCAGTCCTCCATGAGGGGCACGTGCTTGTGCGCGGCGGCGTGCAGCACCACCTCGGGCCGGTAGCGGGCGAAGATCTCGTCCAGTCGCTGCGCGTCGCGGATGGAGCCGACGCAGAGGATGAGCTTTTCCTTCAGGCCGTCGCCGTAGAGGAGCTTGAGCTCGCTGAAGAGGTCGTACATGTAGTTTTCGCTGATGTCGTAGAGGATGATGCGCTCCGGCTCAAGGGGCAGGAGGCGGCGGCACAGCTCGCTGCCGATGGACCCGCCGCCGCCGGTGATGAGCACGGTTTTCCCGCGGAAGAACGCGGCGACCTGCGTCATGTCCAGCTGCTCCTCGGGGCGGCCCAGGAGGTCGCCGATGTTGACGTCGCGCACCAGCGCGGTGGGCACGGCGGCGTCGCTGCCCAGCTCCTGCAGGGGCGCGAGGCGGCGCACGCGGCAGCCGGTGGCCAGGCATTTTTCGATGAGGGGCTTGAGGTCGCCCCTGGGGGTGGCGATGGCGATGATGATTTCATCCACGCGGTAGTCGCTGGCGAGCTTGAGGATGTTGCCCGACCCGCGCACCACGGGCACGCCGCTGAGCTCCGAGCCGGTGCGTATGCGGTCGTCGTCCACCACGAGCACGGGCGCGCGGTTGCCGTAGCTGCCGCGCTGCATCTCATGCACGATGCTCGCGCCGGCCCAGCCCGCGCCCACCACCATCACGCGGCGCACGTCGTCGCGCGGCGCGCGCAGGAGGGCGAGGCGCTCGTGGGTGACCAGAATGCGGTAGAGAAGCCGGGAGGCGCCCACCAGCGCCATCGAGATAATCCAAAACAGCAGATAGACCATCCGGTGCAGGCGAAAGAGGTTTTCGGGGCGCACAAAGACGTTTGCCGCCAGGGAAAACACATAGGTGAGCAGCGCCGCCACCAGCGTGGCCAGGGCGATGCGCAGCACGTCGTTTGCCGAGGCGTACTGCCACATGGTCCGGTACATGCCCAGGCCGCAGAACACCAGCAGAAAAAGGACCGTCATGGCAGGCGCCAGGCGGATGGAGTTTTCAAAGAAGCTGTAGGAAATATTGGACGAATACCGCACCACCTGCGCCAGAAACAGCGAAGCGTTGACAAGCAGCGCGTCAAGAAGCACCCACAGAAGCGTGCGCGCCGGTTTTTTCATTTTGGGACTTGTCGAAGTCACACAGCCGCCCCCTCAAGCCGTCATGGCAAAATCACATACACGATCATTATACCACAGAACGCGCCAGATGCAAGGCTGGGACGGCTGGAAGGGGCGGGAGGGAAGCGCGCGGAAAAAAGGCGTTCCCGCGCGAGGGAGGGAACGTCCCGGCTTGGGATCGGCCCGTGCGGTTGCGCGGCGGGAGGCGGCGTAAACCCGCGCGCCTCACCCCTCCTTTTCCTGCTCCACGCGGTCCATGAAGGCGTCCACGGCCTCCACGATGGCGGGCAGCTCTCCGGACAGGGTGCACACGTGCGGCATGCCGTGAAGCCACAGCTTTTGCCGCACCTCGCTGCCCACGCCCTCCAGGATGCAGTCCGCGCTGCCCTCCCAGATGGTTTCGTCCGCGTCGCTCTGCACGCACAAAACGGGGCAGGTGACGTTGAACAGGTTGCGCCGCGCCAGGCGGATGAGGCGGCTGAGGTCCGCGCCCTTGGCCGTGGGAAAGCCCGTGTAGCCAAAGTCGTAGGCCGGGTCCACGAGGCTGGCGCGGTTGCCGGGGTCGCCCCAGGAAATGCGCTTGACCAGCAGCGACGCCGGGCCGGACAGCGCCAGCAGGCGGTTTTTCACCGCCATGGGCGCGGAGATGGGCACGCAGCCGTCCACCTTCATCTGCTCGGCTGCCAGCAGCGCCAAAACGCCGCCCATCGAAAGGCCGCATACGGTAAATACGCGCAGCTCCCCCATCATCTCCAGGCACGCCTGCTTGACCGCCTGAAGCCAGCCCTGCCAGTCCGCGCGGGCCATGGCCTCCTCGGTCTGGGCGTGGCCGGGCAGGTTGATGGTGCGCACGGTGCGGCCCCGCGCGGCCAGCGCCTGCGCCAGCGGGCGCATGTGCGCCGCGCTGCCCGTGAAGCCGTGCACGAGCAGTATGCCGTTGTCGCCGCCCCGGAGGCAGACGGGGCGGCACTCCTCGCGGTCAAAATAGCCGGGCTGCGTGGGTTTCATGGCCTTACGCTCCCTTCGTGAAAAAAACATGGCATGCTAAGCTCTATGCCGGCTGGGACGGGCTTATGCGTCCAGGCGCTCGATGTCCTCGCGCTTGCCCATCACAAGCAGCGTGTCCCCCGCCACGAACACCATGTCCGGCGCGGGCGCCACCAGAAAGCGCTCCGAGCGGTGAATGGCCAGAATGTTCACGCCGTACCTGCGCCGCACGTTCACGCCGATGATCGTATCGCCCACCCAGCGGTCCGGCACGCGGATCTCCATGATCTGGTAGTCGTCGCTGAGGTTCATCAGCTCCAGCACGTTGGGCGTGATGATGGAGCGCGCCAGCCGCGCGCCCATGTCCCGCTCCGGAAAGATGACCCGGTCCGCGCCGATCTTGCGCAGCACCTTGGCGTGCAGGTCGTCGTTGGCCTTGGCCACCAGGTAGGGCACGCCCAGCTCCTTGAGCAGCACGCACACCAGAATGCTGTCGCGCATGTTCTGGCCGATGCTGACGATGGCCGCGTCGAAGTTCTTCACGCCAAGCGACGCCAGCAGCGTCTCGTCCGTGGCGTCCAGCTGCATGGCCTGCGTCACGTGCGGGGCGATGTCGCCCACCAGGTCCTCGTCGGCGTCCACGGCCAGTACCTCCTGGCCCAGCTCGCACAGGGTTTTGGCCAGGCTCGCGCCGAAGCGGCCCAGTCCCAGCACCAGAAACTGCTTGCTTTTCATGGGGTTCCTTCCTTTCCCGTCAGCCGATCATGATTTTTTCTTCCGGGTAGTGCACGCGGTTGGCGCGGCGGCTTTCCAGCCGGTTGGCCAGCGCGTAGGCCAGCGTGAGCGGACCCACGCGGCCGAAATACATCAGCGGCATCAGCAGCCATTGCGAGGCGGGGGTGAGCGTAGGGGTGTTCACGCTGGACAGGCCCGTGGTGCTGAAGGCCGAGGTCGTCTCAAACAGCAGGTCCAGAAAGTCGTGCCCCCGGCCGTGCTCGATCACGCAGATGACGCAGGTGGCGGCGAAAACGGCCGAAAACGCGATCAGCACGATGGTCACGGCGCGCCGCGCGGTATCCGCGGAGATCTCGCGCCCGAACACCGTGATGCGCTCGTGGCCGCGCACGACCTGCATCACCAGCAGCGCCAGCAAAGCGGCCGTGGTGGTCTTCACGCCGCCGCCCGTGGAGGCGGAGGAGGTGCCCACGAACATCAGCGCCGAGCCGACGAGCTTGCTGGGATCGGTCAAAGAGGCCTGATCCAGCGAGGCGAAGCCCGCCGTGCGGAAGGTGACGGACTGAAAAAGGCTGTTGTAGAGCTTCTGCCAGATGGTCAACCCGCCGCCCAGGGTGCGGGGGTTGTCCCACTCCAGCGCCAGGATGGACAGCATGCCGAAGGCGATCAGCCCGGCGGTCACGACCAGCACCAGCTTGGCGTGCAGGGGGAGCCTGCGCCAGCGAAAGCGCGCGTTCAGGCACTCCAGAATCACCGGGAAGCCCAGCCCGCCCACCATGATGAGGCCCGCCAGCGTCAGCAGGATCACCGGCTCGTTTTGCAGGTGCGTCAGGCTCCGGTAGCCGCCGAAGAGGTCGAAGCCCGCGTTGCAAAACGCGCTGACCGAGGTGAACAGGCTCTGCCACACGCCCCGCGCGGGTCCGTAGAGGGGGATCAGGCGGGTCATGAGCAGCGCGGCGCCCGTGAGCTCCACCACCAGGGCGATCAGGAAAAACGCGAGCGTGAGCCGCACCATGCCGCTCAGCGCGTCCTGGTTCATGGCGTCGCGCAGGATCATGCGGTCCCGAAGCGAGATGCGCCGGCCCAGCGCCACCATGATCAGCGTGGCGAAGGCCATGAAGCCCAGCCCGCCCACCTGGATGAGCGCAAGCAAAATCACCTGCCCGAAGAAGGACAGCTCCACGCCCACGTCCACGATGGTCAGACCCGTCACGCACACGGCGGAGGTGGCGGTGAACATCGCCTGACGGATGCCGACGGTATGGCCGTCGGCGGAGGAGACGGGCAAGGTGAGCACGAAGCCGCCCGCCACGATCAGAATGAAAAAACCCAGGGCCAGAAAACGTTCGGGCTTGATGGAATGCCTGTGGAACGCGGGTCTGTTTGCAGCCTGCATGCCGGGCCTCCTGCGTTATGACATAGAATGGCCGCGCCTTGGCGGAATACAAGGGGTATTATACTCGCTTTTTCCGCTTTTGTACATCCGGTTTTCCGCTAAGAAAACCCCCTTTGCCGCCGGAGGGGCAAAGGGGGCTGCGCGGCATCAGAAGCCGACGGGCTCGAAATCGGCCGCGCCGTGCTTGCACAGGGGACAGATGAAGTCCGGGGGCAGCTCGTCGCCCTCGTAGAAATAGCCGCAGATGCGGCACACGAAGCCGCGACGGGGCTTCTCCTGGGCGGGTTTGGGCTGGGGTTTGGGCTTGACGTTGGCGAAATAGTAGGCGTAGGTCATGGAGGGCGCGTCGGAGAGCTTGCGGGCCTCGGTGACCAGCGCGATAAAGAGCATGTGGGTGCCGCAGTCGACGGCCTGCTCCACCTTGCCCGAAATCAGGGCGTTAGCGGGGCCGCCAATGTAGCGCAGGCCGTTTTCGCTCACGGGGTCGGTCCGGCCGGCGAACTTGTCCACGTCCCGGCCGCTCTGGAAGCCGAAGTGGCGGAACAGGTCCATCGGGGCCGCCTCGGTCAGGACGCTGACGTTGAACAGACCCGTGCGCCGGATCACCTCGCAGGTGAAATTCTGCTTGTTGACGCTGAGGGCGATGCGCGTGGGGTTCTCGGTCAGCTGGGTGACGGTGTTGACGATGCAGCCCAAGTCGCGGCCCCCCTCGCGGGCGGTCAGCACATACAGGCCGTAGCTCAGGGTGAAAAGGGCGGTGGGATCGAGCGCCATGGTCATTCCTCCTTTGAATGCGCGTGCTGTCTTTACTCTACCCCAAAACATGGATGCCGAAACCGATCTTTTGTGGTATACTGTGCCGGGAGAGAACAGAAAGGGGAGGCGGGGCGCATGGCGGCATGGCGGCGGATGGAATACCCGCGGGACAAGGAGGCGTGCTACCGCCTTGTGCACAGCCAGCTTTCCGCGCTGACGGAGGGCGAGCGGGACGCGACGGCCAACCTGGCCAACGCGGCCGCGCTGATCTATCAGGCCCTGCCCGATCTCAACTGGGCGGGATTCTACCTTTACAAACAGGGCATGCTGGTGCTGGGGCCGTTTCAGGGCATGCCGGCGTGCGTGCGCATCCCGCCCGGGCGCGGGGTGTGCGGGACGGCGGCGCTTGAGAGGCGCACGCAGGTGGTCCCGGACGTGCACGCCTTTCCCGGCCATATCGCCTGTGACGCGGCCTCCCGCAGCGAAATCGTGGTGCCGCTTGTGGACGGGGAGCGGCTGCTGGGCGTTCTGGACGTGGACAGCCCGCTTCCCGGCCGCTTTGACGAAGCCGACCGCGAGGGGCTGGAGGCGCTGGCCCGCCTGCTGATCGCGGGCTGCGACTGGGGCGCGTAGGCCGCGCGGCACTTGCAACCCCACGCGGAATCCTGTACAATAGCACGGTGCCCGCCTTCCGGGCACGCCATGACCATACGAGAAAGGAAGCCGCACCCATGCGAATCAGCAAGAAGGCCATTCTGGAAGGGCTTCGCGCGCTCTATCCCGACGCGGGGCCGGAGCTTCACTTCCGCGATCCCTACGAAACGCTGGTGGCCGTGATGCTCTCGGCCCAGTGCACCGATAAGCAGGTCAACAAGGTGACGCCCGCGCTCTTTGAGCGCTACCCCACGGTGCGCGACATGGCCGCCGCCAGCGTGGAGGACGTGTACCCCATGGTCAAGAGCTGCGGCTTCAAAACCAAGGCGGCCAACATCGTCTCCGCCTGCCGCCTCATCATGCAAAACCACGGCGGCGAGGTGCCCGGCGATATGGAGGCGCTCACCGCGCTGCCCGGCGTGGGGCGCAAGACCGCCAACGTGGTGCTGGCCAACGCCTTCGGCGTACCCACCATCGCGGTGGATACGCATGTGTTCCGCGTGTCCAACCGGCTGGGGCTGGCCGACGCCAAAACCGTCGAGGAGACCGAGCGCCAGCTGCAAAAGGCCATTCCCAAAAAGGACTGGGTGGCCGCGCATCACTGGCTGATCTTCCACGGGCGGCGGGTATGCCACGCGCGCGGCCCTGAATGCGCGACGTGCGCGCTCCGGCCGCTGTGCAAGGCCGCGAGGGCCGCGGGCGGCGCAGTCACGACCCCCGCGCCCGCGCGCCGCACCGCGCGCGCAGGACGCGGCCAGGGCGTAGGAAAGGCGCAAGGACTGTAAAAAAGAAGGAGTAGAGCAGATGGCTTCTTTCGTGGACCGGGTCAAAATCACCGCCAAGGCGGGCAACGGGGGCAACGGCTGCGTGTCGTTCCACCGGGAGAAATTCGTGCAGAACGGCGGCCCGGACGGCGGCGACGGCGGCAACGGCGGCAACGTCGTCCTCTACGCCGACCCCAACATGCACACGCTGCTGGATTTCCGTTTCCACAGCAAGTATCTGGCCGAAAACGGCGCGGACGGCGCGGCCGCCCGCTGCCACGGCAAGCGCGGGCAGGACCTGGTCATCAAGGTGCCGGTGGGCACGGTGTTCCTGCGCGAGGAGGACGGGGCCGTGGTGGCCGACATGAGCCGGCCGGGCGAGCGCAAGGTGCTCCTGCGCGGCGGGCAGGGCGGCTTTGGCAACCAGCACTTCGCCACGCCCACGCGCCAGGCCCCCAACTTTGCCAAGCCCGGCATCCGCACCGAAACGCACGTGTTCCGCCTGGAGCTCAAGACCATCGCGGACGTGGGGCTGGTGGGCTTCCCCAACGTGGGCAAGAGCACCATTCTCTCCGTGCTCACCTCCGCGCGGCCCAAGATCGCCAACTATCACTTCACCACCCTCACGCCCAACCTGGGCATCGCCCGGCGCTACGAAACCGAGTTCGTCCTGGCCGACATCCCCGGCCTGGTCGAGGGCGCCAGCGAGGGCGTGGGCCTGGGGCACGACTTCCTGCGCCATGTGGAGCGCACGCGGCTTTTGCTCCATGTGGTGGACGCCTCCGGCAGCGAGGGACGCGACCCCCTGGAGGATTTCCGCATCATCAACGAGGAGCTGGCCAGGTACGGCGAGCCGGAGGGCCGCCCCCAGCTGGCGGTGCTCAACAAATGCGACCTCATCTATGAGGACGGCGAGATCGAGCGCCTGAAGCGGGCCTTCGAGGCGCAGGGCTACGAGGCCTTCGCCGTCAGCGCCGCGCAGAACCGCGGCTTTGATCAGCTTCTGGACCGGGTGGTCCAGCTCCTTGGGGAGCTGCCGCCGCCGCGCGTGTTCGAGGCCGAGGAGGCGGAGGAAAGCCATGTCCTCCCGGACGACGGCTTCACCATCCGCCGCGAGAACGACACCTTCTACGTCGAGGGCGCGGCCATGCAGCGCTTTGTGGACAGCGTCAACTTTGACGACGAGGAGAGCCTCAACTGGTTCCACCGCACGCTTCGGGACCGCGGCATCATCCAGGCCCTGCGCGACAAGGGCGCGGGCGAGGGCAGCACCGTTTCCATCGGCGACATGGAATTTGACTTCATTGAGTAAGGAGTACGTCATGCTTACCAGCAAACAGCGCGCCAGCCTTCGCGGCATGGCCAACACCATCGACACCATCCTCTACATCGGCAGGGAAGGCATCACCGACAACACCGTCAAGGAGGCCTATGACGCGCTGGAGGCGCGCGAGCTGATCAAGTGCGCCGTGCAGCAGGGCTGCGAGCTCACCGCCCGCGAGGCGCTGGACGAGCTGTGCGCCCGCGTGCACGCCGAGCCGGTGCAGTGCATCGGCCGTCGGTTCGTGATGTACCGTGAGAGCCGGCAGAACCGGCGCATCGAACTGTAAGGAACGCCCGCGGACGGCGGGCGCGGGGCGCTGCGACGGAGCGGCGGGAAGGAGGCTTGAGCATGCTGGACAGGGTGCTGGACGCGCTGGGCACGCTCAGGTCTCCTTTTGCGCCCTGTGAGGCGGACCTTCACCTGCGGGTGGGTCAGTGCCTCAGCGCCGCGGGCCTGCCCGCCGTGCACGAGGCCCGGCTCGCCCCCGGCTGCCGCATCGACTATCTGGTGGGCGGCGTGGGCGTGGAGATCAAGAAGGGCCGGCCCGATCCCGCGGCGCTTCGCCGCCAGCTGGACCGCTACGCCGCCTGCGAGGGCGTGGCGGCGCTGGTGGTGCTGACCGAGCGCGCGGTGCCGCTGCCCGGCCGGCTGCGGGGCAAGCCCGTGCGCGGGGTGGCGCTGAACCGCCTGTGGGGGGTGTCGCTGCCGTGAACGAGGATGTTTCGCTGATTCCGCCCTACCTCCTGGACACCGACGGCGCGCAGCCGGAGGAGGGCGGCGCGCACCGCACCTACGGCACCCTCAGCTACAACCGGCGGCGGGACTGCTGGGTGGTCAGGGGCGATCCCGGGGTGACGGAGCTGTGCAAGCGGCTGTTTCCGGGGTCGGAGAGCGGCCGCCGGGGCGAGGCGCGCTTTCCGGCGCACCGGCGCATCGTGGGCGACCTCAACTGGCTGATGCTGCGCTATCCGCTGGCCGTGCGCGCGGCGGACCGGGAGCGCTGGGAGCGGGCGCTGACCGATGCGCGGGAATACGTGGTGCGCCGCGAGACGGCGCGGCGGATGCCCGAGCGCGTGGAGCCCAATCCGTCGGTCTTTACCGGCACGCTCACGCCCTTTCAGCAGGAGGGGCTGGCGTTTCTTCTGCGCACGGACCGGGCGCTGCTGGCCGACGAGATGGGCCTTGGCAAAACGGTGCAGGCGCTTGCGATGCTGGCGCAGACGGGGGCGTATCCGGCGCTGGTGGTGGCCCCGCCGCACCTGCTTCGCAACTGGGAAAACGAGATCGCGCGCTTCGTGCGCCGCCCGGACGGAAGCCCCCTTTCGGTGCATGTGATCCGCGGCCTCAAGCCCTACGCCCTGCCCCCGGCGGACATCTACCTGATGCACTACCTCCTGCTGCGCGGCTGGAAGGAGGCGCTGCCCGAATGCGCCATCCCCACCGTGATCTTTGACGAAATTCAGGAGCTGCGCCATGGCGGCACCGAAAAATACTCCGCCGCAAGCCTGCTGGCCGGGGCGGCAAGCCGCGTGGCGGGCCTCAGCGGCACGCCCATCTACAACCGGGGCGCGGAGATCTGGAACGTGGTCAACATTCTGGACTTTCATTTTCTGGGCGATTACGAGAGCTTCACGCGCGAATGGTGCTACGGGTATGGCAACCAGATCGTGGCCAAGCCGGAGCTGCTGGGGGAAAAGCTGCGTGAGGAGGGCCTCATGCTAAGGCGCACCAAGCGCGACGTGCTCACGGAGCTGCCGCCCAAGCGCCGGCTGGTCATGCCCGTGGACAGCGACGACGCGGTGTACCGCCGCCTGATGGAGCCCGTGCGCGAGACGCTGGCCCGGCTGAAAAGCGACGCGGCGGCCGACGCATCCCAGCGCGCCCTGTGGAAGATGGCGGTGGAGAGCGGCGAGCGGCAGGCCACCGGCATGGCCAAGGCGCCCTATGTGGCGCAGTTCGTGCGCGCGCTTTTGGACGCGCAGGAGCGGGTGCTGCTCTTTGCGCATCATCATCAGGTGATGGACCTGTACAAAAAGGAGCTCAAGGCGTATTCGCCGGCCTTCATCACCGGACGCGAAACGCCCGCCATGAAGGAGCGCTCGGTGGAGCGGTTCATGGCGGGGCGTACCAATCTGTGCTGCGTATCGCTGCGCGCGGCGGCGGGGCTGAACCTGCAGCGCGCCAGCTGCGTGGTTTTCGGCGAGCTGGACTGGTCGCCCGCCGTGCACAGCCAGGCGGAGGACCGCGCCCACCGCATGGGCCAGACGGACTCCATCCTGTGCTATTACCTGGTGTCCCAGGGCGGGAGCGATCAGGACATGCAGGACGCGCTGGGCCTGAAGGTGAGCCAGTTCGTGGGGCTGATGGGCGACAGGCCGCCCGCCCCGGAGGACGAGCTGCTTCTGGCGCAGGCCGCCCGGCAGCACATCGAGCAGCTGGTGGCCCGGCTCCTGCGCGACGCCGGCTGAGCCGTTACCTTGGCAGGATGACCGTGACGCCGCCTTCAAAGTCCTGCGGCGCCAGGCATGGATTGGCGCGCAGCAGGCTGGCCACGGGCAGGTTGAAGCGCATGGCCACGGCCTCCAGCGTTTCGGTGGCGGCCAGCGTGTAGGTCTCCGGCAGCGCGCAGGGCACGTTGTCCCGGGGGATGCACACGGTCTGGCCCACGCTCAGGTTTTCCAGATCCACACCGGGGTTGGCCGTCTCCAGCGTGTGGCGGCTCACCAGCCCGCGCAGCTGCAGGTCGGATACGGTCTGCCCCTTCTGGATGATCCACTGTTCGTCCTCGGTGCAGGGCAAAGTGGTGTCCGGCGCGGTCTGCCCGGTCATGCAGGTCGGCTGGGTGGTCTGCGCCATGCCGGATTGCGTTGTCGTGCCGCTGGACTGCGCCATGCCGGTGGCCTGCGTGGTCTGCGTCGTGCCGGATTGGGTTGTCGTGCCGCTGGACTGCGTCGTGCCGCCGGATTGGGCCGTCGTGCCGCCGGATTGGGCCGTTGTGCCACCGGATTGCGTTGTGGCACCGGACTGGGCCGTTGTGCCGGTCTGGGCCGTCGTGCCGCCGGACTGGGTCGTGCCGGTGGCCTGTGTTGTCTGCGTCGTGCCGGTCTGGGCCGTCGTGCCGGACTGGGTTGTGCCGGTAGCCTGCGTTGTCTGCGTTGTGCCGGTCTGCGTCGTTGTGCCGGACTGGGTCGTGCCGGTGGCTTGCGTTGTCTGCGTCATGCCGCCGGACTGGGTCGTCGTGCCGGACTGCGTCGTCGTGCCGCCGGACTGGGAGCCGCCCAGCCCGCCCGTCTGCGGGGAATCGTCCTCCTCGCGGGGCACGCACAGCACGTCGCCCACCATCAGGCGGGCGGGGTGGATGTCGCGGTTGGCGGCCAGCAGGTCGCGCAGGGGCACGCCCAGCTTGTGGGCGATCAGATAGAAGCTGTCGCCCCGCTTGACGACGTATTCCTCGGCGCATTTGCCCGTGTTGGTACCGTTCTGTTCGGCCATAGAGGTTCTCCTTTCGGGGTGATGTCCCTACAGCCTATGATCCGCCGGCTGCCAACTTGCCTACCAGCCGCGCGCGCGGCGCTCAAAACTTGCGGCCGCACGCTCCAGGTCCGCATACGTGCGGATGTCCTGACGCTGCTCCTGCAGCGCCACCTGCGCGTCGGGCGGGAGGCGGCCGAAGAGCTGCCTGCTGGCGGGGTCGCATTCCACCAGATCCCGCAATGTGGGGTAAATGTCCATGCTGCTATCACCTCATGGAAAAGCATGCCCGCCGGGCGCGCGGGCATGCATGTCAAAAAACGGAAAGGTCGTGGCCCATGCCGCTGGTCAATTATTGCCGCAAATGCCGCACGGAGACGCCGCTGGGGGAAAGCTGCCCCTACTGCGGGGGAAAGCTGGCCAAAACCGGGGAGCAGCTGTCCTTCGGCATCATCCGAACCCCCGTGACGGACTGGTTCTCCTGGAACGACGTGCTGCGCGTGACGCTGCCGGCCTGGCTGGTGGCGCTGGTCGCCGTGCTGGCGGCCGAGGCCTCGGCCACGGGCGCGGCGGGCGTGACGGCGCTGCTTCGGCAGGGGTTTCTGTGGGTGATGCTGGGGGTGCTGGCCGGGATGCTGCTGGCGCTGCTGGCGGTGCTACTCCTGCGCGGCCCGGAGCGCGTACACTTTTTCATGGACCGGCAGGGGGTGCACGCGCGCGTCTACGTGCCGCAGGGCTGCGGCGCGCTTCGGCTCTACGCGCGCTTCACCACGCCGGAGGCCGTGGAGCGGCTGGCCGCCGGGGATGACCGCCCGCCGCTGGAGGGGCTCACGCTGGTCAGGCGCGTGACGCTGCCCTGGGAGAGCATCCGCCGGGTGCGCGTGTGGCGCGAGGGGGCGACGGTGCTGTTTTTCCGACCCCGATACTGGCAGGTGCTGGCCATGCGCTGCCCGCTGGCGGACCTGCCGCTGGCGGAGGAGTATGCGCGCAAAAAGCTCAAGCGCTTCAAGCGCGTGAAGGTCCTGCCCCCGCTGCCCCGAAAATCCGGGAAGGCCGCACAGCCGCGCGCGCCGAAAGAGGAGGCCCCGCATGAAAATCCGCAGGTATGAGCCGGGGGACCTTGCGCAGATTACGGCGCTGTTTTATGATACGGTGCATGCGGTGAACGCCGCCGACTATTCCCCGGAGCAGCTGGACGCCTGGGCGGACGGCGCGCCGGATGAGGACCGCTGGAACCGGTCCTTGCTGGCGCACCATTCGCTGGTGGCGGTGGAGGAGGGCGGCCTCATCGTGGGCTTCGGGGATATCGACGGGGCGGGCTACCTCGACCGGCTCTACGTGCACAGGGACCGTCAGGGCCGGGGCGTCGCCACGGCGCTGCTGGACCGGCTGGAGCGGGCGGTGGACGCGCCCGTGCTCACCACCCACGCTTCCCTCACGGCCCGGCCCTTTTTCGAGCGCAGGGGCTACCGGGTCCTCCGGGAGCAGCAGGTGGAGCGCCATGGCGTGCGGATGACGAATTTCGTGATGGAGAAGCGGCGGGAGGGCGCAGCCTTTCGCAAAACGGGAGCAAAGAGGGGATTGACAGGAGGAAAAACCCTGCTATAATACATACGTACCGAATGAATGTATCGGGAGGGACGCGCATGGCACGCAACAAGCACCCGGAGGCGACGGTGGAGCGCATTTTGGACGTTGCCCAGCGCCTGTTTCTGGAAAAGGGCTATGACCGGACCACCATTCAGGACATCGTGGACGGCCTGGAGGGGATGACCAAGGGCGCGGTCTATCACCATTTCAAATCCAAGGAAGAGATCATGAGCGCGGTGGGGGACCGGATGTTTTTCGAGAACAACCCCTTTGAGGCCGTGCGGGCGCGCGGGGATCTCAACGGGCTGGAAAAGCTGCGGGAAGCCGTCCGGCTCAATCAGGCGGACGAGGCGCGCAGCCGCATGACGGTCCAGGCGGTGCCCATCACCCAAAACCCGCGGGTACTGGTGGAGATGATCGAATCCAACCGCCGCGTGCTGACCCCGTATTTTCTGCGGCTGATCGAGGAGGGAAACCGGGACGGCTCCATCCATACCGGCTATCCCAAAGAGATTGCCGAGCTGCTGCCGCTGCTGACCAGCTTGTGGCTGCTGCCCGGCGTGTTTCCGGCCACCCAGGAGGAGCTGGCCCGCAAGTTCCGCTTCATCGGGGAGATGCTGGAGAAGATGGGGCTTCCGCTGTTTGACGACAGCATCCGGGCGCTGGTGGACGATTTTCTGGCGCAGATGGCGCTGTGAGCGGGAAAGGGGGGAACGCCCCTTTTCTTTTCGGACGATACATTCATTCGGTAGGTATGTTAAAGACCGTTCCGACCCCGCCGCATGCGCGCAAAGGCGCGCGGGGCAGGATGCAAAGGAGCAACGCACAATGAAAAAAACGGCATGGCTGAACCGCAACTTCGTCTTTCTGCTGCTGGGGCAGATCATGTCCCTCCTGGGCAACGGCACGCTGAAATTCGCCCTGGCAATGTATGTGCTGGAGCGCACCGGGTCCGCCGCTGTGTTCGCCGGGATGCTGTCCGCGTCCATGCTTCCCACCATAGCGCTCTCGCCCTTCGGCGGCGTGCTGGCGGACCGGATGAACCGGCGCACGCTGATGATCGCGCTGGACGCCCTCTCCGGCCTTGCGGCGCTGATGGCCGGCGCGGCGCTGCCGCTGGGATACGACCTGCCGCTCATCACCGTGCTGCTGGTGGCGCTGTCGGCGCTGGGGGCCTTTGAGTCGCCCACGGTGCAGGCGTGCGTGCCCCAGATGCTTTCGGGAGACGCGCTGGAGAAGGGCAACGCGGCGGTCAGCCAGGCGGCGGCGGTGGCTTCGCTGGCGACCCCGTTTCTGGGCAGCGTGGTCTACACGGCGGTTGGCATGGTCCCCGTGCTGTATGCGGCGGCGGCCTGCTTTCTGCTGACGGCGTGCCTGGAGGGCTTCATCCGTCTGCCGCCCCCGCAGGCGGCGGCGCTTCGAAGCGCGGCCATGCTGAAGGCCGACCTGCGTGCGGGCCTGCGCTTTCTGTGCCGCGAGCAGCCCGACGTTTTGAAGCTGCTGCTGCTGGCCGCGCTGGCGAGCCTGTTCATCGCGGGCACGGCGGTCGTGGGCTTTCCCTTTCTGGTGCGCACGGTGCTGGGCCTTTCGGCGGAACTCTACGGCGCGGCGGAAAGCGCCATGGGCGTCGCGGCGGTGCTGGGCAGCCTGTTTGCGGGGCTGACGGCCGGGCGGCTGCGCCCTGTCCGGATGGTCCGGGTGTTCATGGGCGTGGGCGCGGCGCTGGTGCTGGCGGGCGGGGCGTTTCTGGTGCCGCTGGACGCGACGGGCCGCTACCTCGGCCTCACGGCCATGTTCTGCGCCTGCCAGTTCGGGTGCAGCGTGTTTTCCACCTGCGCCATTTCCGCGATTCAGCGGCGCACGCCCGAAGGGCTGATGGGCAAGGTGATGGCCTACGTGTTCACCCTGTCCCTGTGCGCCCAGCCCCTGGGACAGATCCTCTACGGCGCGCTGTTTGACCGGTGCGGCGCGAGGGCATACTGGGTGCTGGTGCCCAGCGGCCTTCTGGTGTGCCTGGCCGGCGCGCTGTCCCGCGGCTTTCTGGGGCGGCTGGGGGAGAGGGGGTAACGCCCCCTCCCGGAAAAAACCCCCGCCGGGTATTGCCTCTCCCCCGACAAGTATGCTATAATACCCCATGCGCGCCGGTGTGATGGAATTGGCAGACGTGACGGACTCAAAATCCGTTGGGCTAATCCCCCGTGTGGGTTCGAGTCCCACCACCGGCACCAAACCAACAGAATCCGAACCTGTTTCCGATTGGCGACGGGTTCGGATTCTTTGTTTTCCGCGAGCATGATGAAACCAACGACCTGCACGGCGGGGGAGCGTCCTCGCGTCCGGAAAAAGCCAAAATGGCCGGCCTTCTGATGCGGGGTGCGTCCCGCCGCGTTTTCTGATGCCGGTGGAAAGAGGCGCTTTCCCCCGAACGCGCCCTACCGCGCCCGGTAAACCCCCAGCCGGCACAGCTCCTCCTCGGAGGGCACGTTGATGAGCACCGCCTTGAGCGGCCCGAAGTACACAAACAGGCTGCCCGCCGCCGCCGCGTGGGCGTGCCCCTCGTGAAGCACGCGCGCCAGGTCGGCCGCGTCATGCGCGCCGCCGCAGGCGATGAGCGGCACGGTCAGCCCGTCGGCGACGGATTTGACCAGCTTTAAGTCGTAGCCCTGCATCATGCCGTCGCGGTCCACGGAATTGAGCAGCACCTCGCCCGCGCCCAGCGCCTGCGCGCGCTGGGCCAGCGCCAGCGGCGTCTCGCCCGTGGCGCGCGTGCCGCCGGCCACCACACAGCGGTAGCGGCGAAGGCGGTCGAGTTTTACGTCGATGGACGCCACCACGCTCTGCGACCCGAAGCGCTCCGCCAGCTCGCGCACCAGCTCCGGCCGGTCGATGAGCGCGGTGTTGAGAATCACCTTTTCAAACCCGATGTGAAACAGCCGGGCCGCCTGCTCCACCGTGGTCACGCCCCCGCCGTAGGACAGGGGCATGAAGGCTTCGGAGGCGATGTCCTCCAGCAGGGCAAAGTCCGGCCCGCGCCCCTCGCGGCTGGCGCGAATATCCTGCACGCACAGCTCGTCCACGCATTTTTCGCTGAAGATCTTCACGGCGTTGATCGGGTCGCCCAGGTAGTTGGGGTCCTTGAAGCGCACGGTCTTGACCAGCCCGCCGTCGGAGATCAGCAGGCAGGGAATCAGCCTCGGACGGTGATACATCCTACGCCTCCTTTACGAAGTTGCCAATCAGGCACATGCCGAAGCGGTGGCTCTTCTCGGGGTGGAACTGCGTGCCCCAGACGTTTCCCCGGCGCACGGCGGCGGGGAAGGGATAGCCGTAGTCACAGGTCATCAGCGCGTCGGCGGGGTCGTCCAGAACGGCGTGGTAGCTGTGCACGAAGTAAAAGCGCGGCTCCGCCTCCAGCCCCGCCGCCAGCGGGTCGTCCGGCCGCTCCACGGTCACGTAGTCCCAGCCCATGTGCGGCACCTTGAGCTGCGGCTGATCGTCCAGCCGGAAGCGCCTGAGGTCAAAGGGCAGATACCCCAGCCCCTCGCCCGGCCCCTCCTCGCTGCGGCGGCCCAGCATCTGCATCCCCAGGCAGATGCCAAGCAGCGGCACCCCCGCCGCCACCGCGCGGTCCAGCGCCCGGCGCATGCCGCTCTGCTCAAGCAGCGCCATGCCCGCGTCAAAGCGGCCCACGCCCGGCAGTATCAGCCGGCTGCAGCGGCTCAGCTCCTCCGCGGTCCGGACCGGGACGCCCTGCGCGCCCACCTTTCTGATCATGTTCAGGATGGAGCCGATGTTGCCGATTCCGTAGTCCATCACGCCCGTCATGGCGACGCCCGCCTTTCGTTTCCAGCTTCGGAAAAACCATAGCATGCCGTGCCTCAAATGTCAACGCCTGCCGCTCCTGTCATAGCGTGCCCGTGCGGAAGCGCTCGATCAGCTCCAGGGCGATGCTCACCGTGCGCCCGCGCGGCTCCAGCTCGTCCCGGCGGAACCAGCCGGCCTCGCAAAGCTCGCTCTCCTGCAGGCGGATGTCCCCCTCCTGCGCCTCGGCCTGAAAGGCGAACATCTGCGACCCGCTCACGCCCCAGGGCTGGTCGCCCAGGTAGCGCAGCGCGCCCAGGCGCAGGCCCACCTCCTCCATCACCTCGCGGCGCACGGCATGCTCCAGCGTCTCGCCCACCTCCACATAGCCGGAGATCAGCGTGTGATGGCGGAAGGCGCTGCGCGCGCTCCGCGCCAGGAGAATGCTGTCCCCGCGGGTGATGGCCACGATGACCGCCGGGGCGATGGCCGGATAGACCACCAGCCCGCAGCCCTCGCAGCGCAGGGCGCGCTCCGCTTCGTCCGGCACGAGCGGATGGGCGCAGCGGCCGCAGAAGCGGTTGCGCTCATACCAGGCCCACAGGTGCCAGCAGGACACCATCAGCCCGGCCTCGGCGTAGGGCATGCTGCGAAAGACGTGCAGCGGATAGTACCGAAGCCCCGCGCGCTCCGGGACCTGCCCGCCAAGGAACGGATGCGGGCAGAAGAGGGCGAAGCGGTCCGTGTGCGCCAGCTCGAAGGGCGCGATGCCGTCCGGCAGGGGCCGCACCTGCGCAAAGGTGGGGATGGCGGGCGCGCCGCCGGCCGCATCGGCAAGCAGCACGCGTCCCGCGTCAAAGCAAAGGAAGCGGCTGTCGTCCCTGAGGGCCTGACGGTTCGGCTGGACGGAAAAGGCGGGTTCTCCCAGAATCATGGCGTATCGTCTCCCCTGGCGGAAAATGCCCTTTCATCTTAGCGCGTTTTGCCGCTTTGTCAATGCTTTTGCTTGCCAATGCGGCGGCGGTGTGCTATGCTAGGAAAGGTGGAATCTGGACGTAAAAGGGGTGGAGGCCATGCGCAAAGCCCTGCTGAAATGGCGGCATTTCCTGCCGTGGACGCTGCTGTTGTGCCTCGCGTCGGGGTGCCTGATGGCGGCGTACACATGGGTGTATGAGCCCGACCGCTACCGTGCGGTCTATACGTTCTACGCCGCGCCGGAGGCGGCGGCCTCGCAGAAGGCCCCGCTGGAAGCGGCGCGGATGCTCGCGCGCGACTGCCACGCCCTCACCCGCACCGACGGATTCCGCCAGGCGGTGCTCGCCCATGCCGCCAGCGACGGTCAGACCCGCGCGGGCGTGCGCGGCATCGACGGCACGCATATGCTGGAGGTCGTGGCCGTCGGACCGGACCCGGTATATACGGCCGGGCTGGCGGACGCCATCGGGCGCGAGCTGGTCGCCCGCGCGCAGGACGAGCTGGGCGCCACGGAAGCGCACGAGGTCGCCCCGGCGGAGATCCCCGCCGCCCCCTGCGGACCCGACCGCCCCATGAAGGTGGTCTGGACGCTGCTGGCCGCCTTTGCCATAGGCTCGCTGGCCGGGTGCCTGCTGGGCTCGGACCGCCGGCCCCTGCACTTTGACGACGCGGAGGCCCGCTGCCTCGCCGCGCCGCACATGGGCGCGCTGGCGGACTGCCGGCGCGAGGTCCGCCGGCTGCTGGCCGATGGAAAAAAGCAGCGCGGCGGCATGCTTTTGGACCGGGTGGACCGTTTGATCAGGGAGAACGTGCGCGCCTTTGCGCTCAAGCTGCGCAACGGCCTGTGCGCCAGCGGCCAGAGCGTCGCGGTGATCGCCGGGATGGACCCGGAGGGCGATCAGGCGGTGCTCACGGCGCTTCTGTGCAGCGAGCTGGCGCGGCAGGGCTTCAGCGTGCTGGCCGTGAATATGGACGCGGGCCAGGCGCGCCTCTCCGCGCTGCTGGGGGTGCGGCCCCAGGCCTGCCTGTCGGAATACCTGGGCGGACGGGTTTCGCTGATGGATGTGATCGTCAAAACCCCGGAGCAGGGCCTGGCCTTCATCGAGGGGCTGCCCCCGGAGGGCGCGGTGGCGGATATCGCCGCCACGCCCGCGTTTCGCTCCTTCCTCAAGAGCGCGAAAAGCCGCTTTGATTTTGTGATTCTCAATGCGGCCCCGGCCGGATGCTGCGCCGACGCGGGCATGCTGGGCACGCTGGAGGGCCTCACGGTGCTGGCCGCCAGGGACGGCGCTTTTACCGCCGGCGAACTCAACGCCGTGATGACCAACCTGGCCGAGGATGTCCGCCAGCTCAGGGGCGTGGTGTTCACCATGGCGCGCCGCTCCCGCTTTGACGCGCCCGGCTGACCGGGCTGACCAAGGAGGAACCTTTCATGGATCTGCTGAAAACGATTCTGGTGTATATGTCGATGGTCGTGGCCGCCTCGGTGCAGAACGCGCCGGACCCCGGCGCGATGCCCGCCTATGACGAGCCCACGCCCACGCCCTATGTGCAGGCGGCGCCCACGGCCACCCCCACGCCCACCGACACGCCCAGGCCCACCCCCGTCCCCACCATTGATATCACGCCCAACCCGGAATACAGCACGCTCCAGGTGGGCGATAGGGGCGACGAGGTGCGCAGGCTCCAGGAGGAGCTGGCCCGGTACGGCTATTACGAGGGCGACATCGACGGCGTGTACGGAAACCAGACCCGCCGCGCGGTGGAGCAGTTCCAGTACCAGCACGGCCTGAGCGCCGACGGCATGGCCGGGCGCGTTACGCTGACCGTGCTGTACGAGAGCGGCCAGGTGCGCCTGTCGCCCAATGCGGTCACGCCCGCGCCTTCTCCCACCTCCGGCCTGAGCGTGGCCCTCACCGAAGCGCCCGCGACCCCTGCCGCGGCTGAAACGCCCGCGCCCGCCGCGACCGAACCCCCCGCCGCGACCGTGAGCGCGACGCCGACTGCGACCCCGACCGCGGCCCCCACCGCGACCGCGACGCCCGCCGCGCCCACCGCGACGCCGTCCCCGACCGCCGCGCCCACCTCCACGCCGGAACCCGCGTTCGAGGCCATGGAGGGCTACGGCATCCGCCTTGCCGGCGCGGCGAAGGCGCTGACCGTCGCGGCGGAGGACGAGACGGAGGCGCCGCTGCTTCCCTACCGGATGGGCGAGGAGGTCTACCTGCCGTTTTTGGAAATTCTCCATGAGGCCGGAATCAACGTGATCACCTCCGAGTCCGTGGAGGCGGACGAATACGCCTTTGCCGTGAACGACGATATCTTCCGCATCGCCTTCACCCACGACCAGTCGGGCGCGCCCGTCTCGCTGGAGGCGTACAAAAACAACGAGCCGCAGATCGTGCCCGTGCGCGACATCCGCGGCGTGGGCGGCGTGCTCTACCTGCCCGCCTCCACCTTCGAAAGCCTCACCGGCATCGCCGCGCAGGTGGACGAGGCGGGGCAGACGGTGACCGTCGCCCTGCCCGACGCGCCGGAGGAGGCGCAGTAAGTCCCCCAAAAACCGCAGAACGCAAAAGCATCCGCGCTTCTCCTTTGCATGGGGAAAGCGCGGATGCTTTATGATGCCCGCCGGGGTTACTTCTCCGCGTCGTAGGCGCACTGGGCCAGCGCGGCGGAGATGGTCTTTTCGTAGGCCTCGTGGCCGTATTTGTCCACCTCGCCCTTGTCCTTGGGGCCGTGGGTGAGGCAGCCCGCGCCGCCGATGCAGCCGCCCACGCAGGCCATGCCCTCGATGAAGTTTTCCTTGAGCAGGTTTTTCTGCTTCTTGAGCAGGGCCACGCGGCAGGCCTCGATGCCGTCGCAGGGGATGGGGCTTACGATGAAATCGCTCTGCTGCTCCTTGAGGGCCTGGGCCACCGCGTCGGTCAGGCCGCCGCTGCGCGCGAAGATGCGGCCGAAGTAGCTGGCGTTGTCCAGCACGTCCTCGCCGAGGGAGGGCAGGTCGAGATCCCGGCTGTCAAACCAGGCCTGCAGCTCCTCGAAGGTGAGCACGCAGTCGACCCACGGCCTGACCTCCTCGCGCTGGAACTCCTGCTTCTTGGCCGTGCAGGGGCCGATGAAGATGATTTTGGCGTCGGGGTCGGTGCCCTTGATGAAGCGCGCCACCTCGGCCATGGGGGAGAGGTTGTGGCTGACGAAGGGCCTCAGGGTGGGAAAGCTCTTTTCGATGTAGCTGACAAAGGCGGGGCAGCAGCTGGAGGTGAGGAAGCCCTTCTCGGCCAGCTCTTTGGCCTCGCGGTAGGCGACCATGTCCGCGCCCAGCGCGGCCTCCACCACGCTGAAGAAGCCCAGCTCCTTGAGGCCCGTGATCACCTGACCCAGCTTGGCATAGACGAACTGGCTGGAGATGGAGGGGGCGACGACGGCGTAGACCTTGTACTTTTTGTTGCCCTCGCTTTCGCGCAGGATGCGGATGGCGTCCAGGAGGAAGCTCTTGTCCTGAATGGCGCCGAAGGGGCACTGGTAGACGCACGCGCCGCAGGCGATGCACTTGCTGTCGTCGATATGGGCCACATGGTTTTCGCCCTGCTGGATGGCCTTGACCTTGCAGGCGCGCTCGCAGGGGCGCACATGGTTCTGGATGGCGCTGTAGGGGCAGACGGAGGCGCACTTGCCGCAGTTGATGCACTTGTCGGGGTCGATGTGCGCGTGGTGGTTTTCGTCAAAGGAGATCGCGCCGCGCGGGCAGGCGCTGGAGCAGCGGTGCGCGATGCAGCCGCGGCAGTCGGGGCCGACGCGGTAGCCGCTGACGGGGCACTCGTCGCAGGCGATGCCGATGACCTCGATGACGTTGGGGTTTTCCTTGTGGCCGCCCATGGCGATTTTCACGCGCTCGGCCACGATGGCGCGCTCCTTGTAGATGCAGCAGCGCATGGTGCTCCTGGGGCCGGGGGAGATCGCCTTGGGGATGTCCAGGTAGCAGTCCTGCAGCGTCCCGGCGTAGTCGTGGCGCGCGACCTCCTTGAGCACCTTGTACTTGAGCTTTTGAACGTAGGTGTCGAATAGCAGCATAGCCGATGATTCCTCCATCCGGTTTTAGAAGTAGGAAAGGCGAACGTGTTTGCCCATTTTTTTGAGGCAGTCGGCCAGGCTGGTGATCAGCTGCTGCTTGATGCCAAAGGTGATGGGCAGGTTGGGGTTCTGGTGCGCGGGGTTGATGGCGCGGCCCACAAAGAAATTGACGTCGGTCGCGTTTTCAAACAGCTCGCGGGCGATGAGGCTCGCGCCGTCCTTCTGGGTGGACCAGGCGGGGGCGAGCTTGGCCTGATCGAGGAAATCCTCGGCGTAGGTGAGCACCTTGGAGAGGGTGATCACGCCCTCGGTGGTCAGATCGACGCCCTTGATGCGGCTGATGGGCGGCACGTCGGGGTCGTGATAGTCCAGCGAGGCGATGATGGGCTGGCCCAGGTAGCGGGAGACGACGTTGCTGGTGGTGCCGCCGCAGACGATTTTGGTGCCCTCCTTGCCGAAGAAGAGGTTCATCATGCGCACGTCGTCCTCCTTGTGCTCGGGCGGGCCGACCACGAGGTTGACCGGATGGCGGCCGCGCACGCGCACCACGGCCACGGTGGTGTCGTCGCCCGGCGAGCCGCCGTAGAGGCGGTCACACTCGTCGATGATGAGGCCGGCGGTGAACTTGGCGCTGTTTTCGGGCAGGTAGTTGGCCATGGCGTAGTCGGCGATGGAATCGCGCGTCCAGCCGAAGTTCATCAGGTCGCCCACGCCCGCGTACTCCGCGCCGTCGCTCATGGCGATGAACACGTCGTCCAGCTCGATGGGGAAGGTGCTCTCCCAGATGGTCTTGCCGGAAATCACGCGCGTGACCCTGGGATAGTCGAACACTTCGCCCTTGCGCAGCACGATGGTGGCGGGGTTGTCAAACTGGATGATGCGCGCGGTTTTGTTGTCCAGAATCCGGATGATGGTGAAGGTCGAATAGGCCACCTTGCGCACGCTGCACACCGGCAGCGTGCTTGCGATGGTGGAGACGCACTCCTCCAGCGGGATGCCGCCGGAGATCATGGTGCAGAGGATTTTGCTGGTCAGGGTGGAGAGGATGTTGGCCTTCACCCCGCTGCCCAGGCCGTCGGCCAGCACCAGCGTAAGGTCCTCGTCGCCGCCGCCGGCCAATTCCACCTTGTCGCCGCAGAGGGTTTCGCCGTGCTTGTTCATGCTGATGGAACCGGTTTCAATCCACAGGTCATTCATGGGCCATCGCATCCTTTAGCTTGGTGAGGGCGATCTTGGTTTCCGCCGTGGTCTCGCCCAGGAGCGAAGCGATCTCCTGCACCACGCGCATCTGCTTTTCGATCACCTTGTCGGTGATCTCCACCGTCTGCTTGCGCAGCTCCGCGTCCTGCCCGCGCAGGGTTTCCTGCTCGGTCACGTCGCGCATGAGGGAGATCACGATATGGTACTGCCGGTCGTAGAGGATGGTTTCGTCCACGTAGAGCTGGTAGTCGGCCAGGTAGTGCATGCGGGTGGTGGTGTGCAGGGCGGAGGTGATGATGTTCTGGTAGTCGCCGGGATTGAGGATGCGGACCACGTGCTCATGGAGGATGTCGCTGGCGTCCTTGAGCTTGAACATGCGCAGGGCCGCGCGGTTGATCTGCTGCACCACCAGGTCCTCGTCCATGACGATGATGGCGTTGGGGGTGTTGTTGATGATGCTGTCGGAGAAGCTCTCGGCCTTCTCCTTGAGGAAGGGCAGGCACATCTCGATCTTGGCCTTGCCCTCCAAAATGGCGATGGCCTTGTCGCGGCAGGTGGGATAGCCGCAGCTGCCGCAGTTGAGCTCCTTTTCGGGGCTGGTCTTGCCCATCTTGTAGAGCATGTCGCTGATGGCCTCGGAGCCGAACTTGACCTTCCTGCCGCCCAGGAAGGCGTAGCTGTGGCTGATGTCGGCGGGCGCGGGGTCGTCGAAGCGCTGATCGCCGGCGAAGTTGTCCACGCGCAGCGCGCCCTTGAGGCGGCGCTCGGCGTGCTCGCGGATGCAGGGGCCGTTGACGCAGCTGCCCTCGCAGGCGCTCATTTCGATGAACACGTTGCCGAACTGGCCGTTTTCCAATTCGTCGAACACGGCGCGGCAGTTGTCCACGCCGTCGATGGCGATGCGGCGGTAGCCGTCCACGCGGTCGGTGGCCTTGAGCACGCCGCCGGTGGCGGGGTAGAGGCGCGCGCGCTTGCCGTCGGCGGGTTCGACGTGGTCGGTGGGCAGCTCAATGTGCTCCTGGGCCAGCCAGTCGCGCAGCTCGTCATAGGTGAGGGCCACATCCGTGTAGGGGCTTTCGTCCGCCTCGGCCTTCTTGGCGATGCAGGGGCCGATGAACACGGTGAAAGCCTGCGGATTCTGCTCCTTGATGGCCTTGCAGTGCGCCTGCATGGGGGTGAGCACCCTGGCCAGATGGGGGAGCATGGTGGGGTAGTACTTCTGGATGAGCATGTTGATGGAGGGGCAGCAGCTGGAGATGAGCACGCGCTGCTTTCCCTCGCGCATGATGCGCGCGTATTCGTCGCTGACCATCTGCGCGCCCACGGCGGTTTCCTGCACCTCGGCAAAACCCAGGCGCTTGAGGGCGTCGGCCATCACGTCGAGGGAGCGGATGCGGAAATCCGCGATGAAGGACGGGGCCAGGCTGCACACCACATGCCTGCCCGCGGCGATGGCCTCCTTGACGCGGGGCACGTCGCAGCGGACCTGCTTGGCCTTCTGCGGGCAGGCCACGAAGCAGTTGCCGCAGAGGATGCACTCGTCGTGCACGATCTCGGCGGTGTTGTTGGCGTAGGTGATGGCCTTGACCGAGCAGGTGCGGATGCACTTGTAGCAGTCCGCGCAGTTGTTTTCATTGAGGTTGAGCACTTCGAGCATGGGCAGCCTCCTCCAATGCAAAGGGATGAGAACAGGCCAAGGGGGCTGGCGTGAAAAAGCGCGTCAGCCCCGCGAGGTCGGCGGTTGAGGTTATTTGAGCCGGGGAAGCACGTCGTTTTCAAAGAAGGCTTTGGTGTCCTCGGGCCTCAGGGAGAAGGGCTCCTCGTCCACGGTGACGCACACGCCGTTCTGGCAGTTGCCCATGCAGAACTTGCCCGCCAGCTCGATTTTGTCCTTGAGCCCTTTTTCCGCCACCAGGCGCTGAAGCTCCTCCACGATCTGGCGCGAGCCCTTGAGGTGACAGCTGGAACCGATACAAATGGTGATCTTCATAACAGGTTTGCTCCTTTGCTGGCGTTTGACCGCCGTATCCTGACGCCCCGCGGACGGGGCGCGAATCGCTTATTCGTAGTCCACCACGTTGACCCAGTGCAAAAGGAACTCGCGCTCCTCCGCGCGGCCCTTCACGCTCTGGCTGGCGGCCACGATGGGAATCCACTTCTGCACGTACTGCCTGGCGGTGTCGCTCTTTTTGCAGAACAGGTCGAGGTAGCTCTCCGCCCCGTCGATGTCGCCCGCCAGCCAGAACAGCAGGTACGTGCGGGCCGCGTCGGCGCTGGCGTTGCCCTGCGTGGCGTGGGCCCAGTCCAGGATGAAGGGCTCGCCGTCGTCGCGCAGGATGATGTTTTTGGGGTCGAAGTCGCCGTGGCAGAGCTTCTTGTGGTTGGGCATGCCCTGCAGCCGCGCGTGCAGCTCATAGCGGGTGGTGGCGTCCAGGCCGGTCTGGTCGATCTTGCGGTTCATCTTGTCCTTGAGCTTGCCCAGCAGCGGGCAGGTCTGCTCGTGCATCTTGAGCTGCAGATCCACGAACAGGTCCATGTATTCGTCGCGCCGGCCGGGGTTTTCCTCCATGAGCCGCGCGAGGGTCTTGCCGGGGATGAAATCGCTGACGATGGCCCACTTGCCGTCCACCGTGCATACCTCGTGCAGGCGGGGCACGTTGAGAGAGGTTTCCTCCACGCGGGCCTGGTTGAGCGCCTCGTTGAGAACGTCCGCCTTGCTGTAGTCGCTGTCAAACACCTTGATGGCCAGATGGCCGTCGCGGTACACGGTCTTGTTGGTGCGGACCGCAATCACCTTGTCCAGTTTCATCTGAGCCGCCCTCCTTACTTGTCGGCCCCGGCGCCGTAGTAGGCGCTGAGGTACATCTGCCTGATTTCCTTCATCAGCGGGTAGCGCGGGTTGGCGCCGGTGCACTGGTCGTCAAAGGCCTGCTCCACCATCTCATCCAAACGGTTCAGGAAGTCGTTTTCATCAATGCCGTAGTCGCGGATGGTGGGCTTGATGCCGATCTTTTCCTTCAATTCGTCGATGGCGCGGATGAGGTTTTCCAGCTTCTCGCTCTCGTCCTTGCCGCCCAGGCCCAGGGCGTCGGCGACCATCGCGTAGCGCGAAAGCGTGTGCGGGTGGTCGTACTGCGGGAAGGTGCCCATCTTGGCGGGCACCTCGGCGGCGTTGAAGCGCAGCACCTCGTCGATCATCAGCGCGTTGGCAACGCCATGGGGCAGGTGGTGGAACGCGCCCAGCTTGTGCGCCATGGAGTGGCACACGCCCAGGAAGGCGTTGGCAAACGCCATGCCGGCCATGGTGGCGGCGTTGGCCATCTTCTCGCGGGCCTCGGCGTCGTTGGGGCCGTCGTTGTAGGCGCGGGGCAGGTAGTCGAAGATCATCTTCAGGCTCTGGATGGCCAGGCCGTCGGTGTAGTCGGTGGCCATCATGCTGGCGATGGCCTCCAGGTCGTGCGTCACGGCGTCGATGCCGCTGGCGCTGGTCAGCCCCCTGGGCGCGTTCATCATCATGTCCGCGTCCACGATGGCCATCTTGGGCATGAGCTCATAGTCGGCCAGCGGGTACTTGACGCCGGTGTCCTGATCGGTGATGACCGCAAAGGGCGTGACCTCGCTGCCGGTGCCGGCGGTGGTGGGGATGGCGATGAAGTACGCCTTTTCGCCCATGCGGGGGAAGGTGTAGATGCGCTTGCGGATGTCGCAGAAGCGCATGGCCATATCGAGGAAGTCCACGTCCGGATGCTCGTAGAGCACCCACATGATCTTGGCCGCGTCCATGGCGCTGCCGCCGCCGATGGCGATGATGCAGTCGGGCTGGAAGGCGGTCATGGCGGCCGCGCCCTCCTTGGCGGAGGCCAGGCTGGGGTCGGGGGCCACGTCAAAGAAGGTGGTGTGGGTGATGCCCATTTCGTCCAGGCGGTCGGTCACGGCTTTGGTGTAGCCGTTGTGATAGAGGAAGCTGTCGGTGACGATAAAGACCTTCTTCTTGCCCAGCACCTCTCCCAGCTCGCGCAGGGCCACGGGCAGGCAGCCCTTCTTGATGTACACCTTTTCAGGCGCGCGGAACCACAGCATGTTCTCTCTCCTCTCGGCGACGGTCTTGATGTTGAGCAGGTGCTTCACGCCAACGTTTTCGCTGACGGAGTTGCCGCCCCAGGAGCCGCAGCCCAGCGTAAGGGAAGGAGCGAGCTTGAAGTTGTAGAGATCGCCGATGCCGCCCTGCGAGGAGGGGGTGTTGACCACGATGCGGCAGGTTTCCATCTTCTCGGCGAAACGCATGAGCTTTTCGCGCTGGGTGTTGGGGTTGAGGTAGACGCTGGCGGTATGGCCGTGGCCGCCGTCCTCGATGAGGCGCTCGGCCTTGGCCATGGCGTCGTCAAAGTCCTTTGCGCGGTACATGGCCAGCACGGGGGAGAGCTTCTCGTGGGCGAATTCCTCGCTGAGATCCACGCTCTCGACCTCGCCGATGAGCACCTTGCAGCGCTCGCCTACGTCCAGGCCGGCGAGCCTGGCGATCTTGTGCGCGGGCTGGCCGACGATCTTGGCGTTGAGGGAGCCGTTGATGATGATGGTCTTGCGGACCTTGTCCAGCTCCTCGCCCTCAAGGAAATAGCACCCGCGGGCGGCGAACTCGGCGCGCACCTTGTCATAGATGCTTTCGGGCACGATCACGCTCTGCTCGGAGGCGCAGATCATGCCGTTGTCGAAGGTCTTGGAGTGGATGATGGAGTTGACCGCGAGCAAAATGTCCGCGCTCTCGTCGATGATGGCGGGCACGTTGCCCGCGCCCACGCCCAGCGCCGGCTTGCCGCTGGAATAGGCCGAGCGCACCATGCCGGGGCCGCCGGTGGCCAAGGTGCAGTCGCACTCGCACATGATGAGGTTGGTCATCTCCAGGCTGGGCACGTCGATCCAGGAGATGATGTGCTCCGGCGCGCCGGCTGCCACCGCCGCCTCCAGCACGATGCGCGCGGCCTCGGCCGTGCACCTCTTGGCGCGCGGGTGGGGGGAGATGACGATGCCGTTGCGGGTCTTGAGGCAGGCGAGGGTCTTGAAAATCGCGGTCGAGGTCGGGTTGGTGGTGGGGATCACCGCCGCCACAACCCCCAGCGGCTCGGCCAGGCGGGTGATGCCGTAGGCCTTGTCCTCCTCGATCACGCCGCAGGTTTTCACGTCGCGGTAGGCGTTGTATATATATTCGGAAGCGAAGTGGTTTTTGATGACCTTGTCCTCCACCACGCCCATGCCCGTCTCCTCGACGGCCATCTTGGCCAGCGGCAGGCGCATCTTGCATGCGGCCATGGCCGCCGCGAAGAAGATGCGGTCCACCTGTTCCTGCGTAAACTCGGCGTACTTCTTCTGCGCGGCCCGCACCAGGGCAAGCTCTTCCTCCAGGCGTTCCACACTGTCCACGGGTTTGCGTGCATCAGTCATGCTGACCCAGCTCCTTTCTGATTTCGTTAAAAGTTTAACATAGTTTCAGGGAGCTGTAAATGCCAATGTTTATATACCATTATATGATTTTGAATATAATTGTCAACGGCCTCGTCCGCGGCCGGGCAAACGGGTTTCTTTCATTATAATATATGTTACAACTTGTTACAGCCGCCGCGCGGTCCGGCTTTTTTTGCGCGGACGAAAACCTTTTGGGGCCCGCGCGCGTCCATATAACATGGAAGGAACGCGGAAAGACGGTTTTTTTTCTCAGAACTGGGAAGAATCCAGGTCGGAGGTTCGTTGAATTGACGGAATGCCGGCCCGATGCGCGGTCGCGGACAAGACCGGGAGAAAGCGGGGGAACGAACATAAAAAAGACCAAATCTTTACGAATGTGTATCGAAAATTTGAAGATTTCAAGGCAAAACCCTTTACAAAAGTTATCAAAATCTGTATAATGCCAGAAGGAAGCACTGTATGGGCAAGCCATATCCATATGGCGCGCCGCCTGACATACACTGTGTAACGGAGGGATATCGAGATGAAACGCTTCTTATGCGTCCTGCTGGTCGCCCTGGCGCTGGTGGGACTGATGACCACGGTCGCCTCTGCGGAGGAATACGCGATGGTCACCAGCGAAAACGGCTATGGGGTACGTATGCGCGAAGGCCCCAGCAAGGCCTACCGCGTGGTCACCACCTATGACGTGGGCACCACGGTCATCGTGCAGCAGCGCGGCACCGGATGGTCGCAGATCCGTGTCGGCGAAACCGTCGGCTGGATGATGAACGAGTTCCTCATCTTCGGCACCAGCGGCACCGGTACCGGCTCCGGCGGCGCAGGCGGCGGCGTGGGCACCGGCACCGTCGTCAGCGACAACGGCCTGCGCGTATGGCTGCGCACCACGCCGGGCGGCAAGCGCATTCAGCTCTACAGCCCCGGCACGGCCGTGACCATTCTGACCTACGGCGACGAGTGGCATTATATTTCCATCGGCGGCGTGCGCGGCTACATGATGAGCCGCTATATCTCCGTCACGCCCCCGCCTGCGCCCTCGTCGAAGGCCGTGGAGGCCGTGAGCGTCAACTACCCGTCGCCCGTGGTGGACGACATGCTTCAGGCTACCGTCACCCCGTCGGACGCGACCGTGACCTACAGCTGGAAGGTGGGCGGCGTGGAGCAGAGCAACAGCGCCACTTTGCGCGTGCTCAACGACTACATCGGCAAGCCCATCACCCTGACGGTCACGGGCACCGGCGTGTACTACGGCTCCAAGACGTACACCACCGACCCGGTGGTTTCCAGCCGCCAGGTCACCCAGGTGTCGCTCAACAAGCCCCAGCCCTTCGTGGGCGATACGCTTTCCGCCGTGCTCAAGCCCTCCTCGGCCACGGTCAGCTACAGCTGGCGCGTGGGCGGCGTCGAGGTGAGCACGGAGGCCACCTATACCGTGCAGCAGAGCGACATCGGCAAGCTGATTCAGCTCAAGGTCAACGGCATCGACACCTTCAGCGGCGTGGCCATCTGCTCGGCCTCCGGCGAGGTTCGCAGCGCCACGGAGGTGTTCTCCGTGGACCTGAGCATCAAAAACCGCCCCGTCATGGTGGGCGAGGTGCTCAGCTCCGTCGTGGCGCCCTCCGGCGCGTCCGTCAACTGCGTGTGGATGGCCGACGGCGATGTGGTGGCCACCACCGCCAGCTACATGGTCACCGCCAACGACCTGGGCAAGAAGATCAGCCTGCGGGTGGAGGGCATCGCGCCCTACACGGGCAGCGCGACCACGTCCGCCTACGGCCTGGTCCAGAGCGCGAACATCACCGCCGTCGCGCTGAACAACTATACCCTCACCGCGGGCAACGGCTGCTACGCCGTGCTCACCCCCGGCAACGCCACCGCCACCTATGAGTGGATTATGGTCAATGCGACCACCGGCGCGGAAACCTCCCTCAATCTGTACGGCTCCTATATTACCGTGCCGGAGACGGCCATCGGCCACCGCATCAAGGTGCGCGTGCGCGGCGCGGGCATCTACGGGGTCAGCACCTTCAACGCGGAAAGCGGCGTGGACTACATCGACAGCCCGCTGAGCAACCCCATCATCAGCAACAAGGTTGTCACCGCCGTGGCGCTCAACAACACCAGCCCCGTGATCGGTGAAACCATCACCGTCGACCTCACCCCCGACGCGCTGGACCCCCTGCGCACCAGCGGGGATATCTCCTATATCTGGACGGTCGGCACCGAGACGTATACCAATACCAGCGGCCAGTACGCGGTCAAGGCCACGGACGTGGGCAAGACCATCAGCGTCAAGGCCATCACCGCCTATCCCAACGCGGGCGAGGCCATCAGCGCCGCCACCAATCCCGTGCGCGCCAGCGGCGAGGTCACGGGCGTGGGCATCATCAACCAGCGCACCAACGCCAACGCGTCCCAGACCGCGCCCGAGGTGGGCGATACGCTGGTCGCGTCGCTCAATCCCTGGACCGCGGCCTCCGTGCCCGGCTGGATCAGCTACAGCTGGTGGGTGGACGGCGGAAAGGTCGGAGACGCCTCCACGCTGACCATCGACCCCGCCTGGAACGGCAAGCAGATCACGCTGGTCGTCGACGTGGCCTCCGGATGCCCGTACTATAACTACGCCAAGCAGGCCACCGAGTACCCCAACCGCCATTCCGTCGTCACCGCGGCGGTGGCGCAGTACGCGGCGGTGAATGCCAGCATCTACATCACGACGCCCGTGGCGGGCGAGACGCCGCAGGCGTCCGTGTCCGGCTCCGGCGTGGTCAACAACCAGACCGTCGAGGTCTGCAACGGCAGCATCACCTGGATTGACAAGGCCACCGGCGCGCTGGCCGTGCTGGATTCCAAGGGCCACTTCAAGCCCCAGACCACCTATATCGCGCGCCTCACCCTCAACGCCAACCATGGCCTGAGCTGGAACAACGCCGCCGTGAAGGTCAACGGCGCGGCGGCCACGCAGCTTTCCAAGGCGGGCAACGTCTTTGACTTCGAGTTTACCCCCACCGGCGAGCTGCCCATCACCCAGTTCTACATCTCCGGCGTGCCGCGCCCCGTGCCGGGCGGCGTGCCCTCCGTGGTCAGCTATTCGACGGACCAGTACACCGCGGAGATCAACTGGACCAGCTGCCTGGAGAACGGCACGTTCAAGAACGCCTCCAGCTACACCGTGCCCATCACCATCAAGCCCAACGCTGGCTATACCGCCAACGGCATCGCGGCCAACGTGTTCAAGGTGAGCACCGCCGACGCGACCACCTCCACGGCGGGCACCGGGGGCACAATCACGGTGACGGCCTACTTCAACGTGGACCATGCCGTGACCGTGACCGCCGAGCGCACCACCGTCAACATCGACGGCGTGAACGTGGCCGTGGTCCAGTGCTTCGCCAACGTGAGCAACACGGTCACGCAGCCCGCTTTCAAGTGGAGCGTGCAGTACAAGCAGTCCAACAGTACCTGGATCAACGAGGATACCGGCGTGCTCAACGTCGGCCCCGACGAGATCCTCGACAAGGACATCGTGGTCTGGGCCACCTGCACCGTTGACGGCAAGACGTACCAGGGCTCCCTGGCGCTGCACCTGGTCAGCGGCACGCAGGAGGACACCTCCATCAAGGCCGTCTTCAACGGCAACCAGCCCACCAGCGTGCTGGCCGGCACGGAGGCTCAGTACAGCGCCTACGCCACCAACTCCGTGATCGGCGTGGAGTGGGCCATCGAGGGCAACACCAGCGCGAATACCAAGATTAAAAAGATCAACGAAAGCACCGCCCAGCTGACGGTCGCCTCCGACGAAACCGCGCTCTCCATCAACGTGATCGTCTGGCCCAAGCAGGCGCCCGGCGAGCGCGTCAAGACCAACGTGCAGATCATCCGCACCTACACCGTCACCTATACCGACGGCCAGGGCGGCAAGGTGTTTACCGATGCGGTCTACCGCAACCTGCAGAAAGACGCGGTGACCCCGGCGTACACGCCCAACGTAATCCTGGAGGGATGGAAGTTTATCGAGTGGAGCCCGACGTGGAGCAACAAGGTGACGGACAACGTCACCTACGTGGCCCAGTGGCAGACCAACACGGATACCTCCAACCTGCTGATGACCATGGACCTGCTGCCCGCGGACGCCACCTTCACCGTCACCTACACCGACGGCGTGGAGGATGCGGTGATCTTCAACGACCAGGCCACCTCCGGCCTGCTGGCCGGGGATGCGACCCCCGCCGCGCCCCAGCCCACCCGCGAGGGCTACCGCTTTGACGGCTGGGAGCCCGCCGTGACCGAGACGGTGAGCGCGGACGCCACCTACACCGCCAAGTGGACGAAGCTGTATACCATCGTCTTCCTGGACGGCACCGAGGAAAACAACGTCGTGCTCAGCCAGCAGGTGGCCGAGGGCGAGAACACCCCGCTGCCCGCCAACCCGACCCGCGAGGGCTACGACTTTGACGCCTGGATTGACCAAAACAACAACGGCTGGGGCGACAGCGCCTCCAAGCCCGTGACCGGCGACGCGACCTACACCGCCACCTGGCGTGCGCATGACGCCGCGGATGGGACCACCGATACGCTGGAGAACGGCGAGGATACCGCCCCTGGCGTGCGCGTGGTCGTGACCAACGGCGTGGACGGCGGCGTGATCGACGAGACGACCTCGCAGACCATCATGGACGCCTACGCATACGTCCAGTCGCTGGCGGCTCCCACGCATCCCACCGATCCGACGATGGTCTTTGCCGGCTGGAGCGACTTCCAGTACGATGAGGTTGGCGGCGTGGTCACCTTCGAGGCGACCTGGAAGGCCGCCGAGACGGAGCAGCCCGCCGATACCACCGACGAGCAGCCCGCGGACACCACCGACGAGCAGCCCGCCGATACCACCGGCGAGCAGCCCGCCGACACCACCGGCGAGCAGCCCGCGGATACCACCGACGAGCAGCCCGCCGACACCACCGGCGAGCAGCCCGCGGACACCACCGACGAGCAGCCCGCCGACACCCCCGTGCTCTATACCGTTACCTACACCAACGGCCTGGGCGGCGAGCTGAGCACCTATCAGCTGGAGGAAGGCTCGCCCATGCCGGGCTGCGCCGCTCCCCAGCGCGACCTGTTCGTGTTCACGGGCTGGGAGCCCGCCGTGGCCGAAACCGTGACCGCCGACGTGACCTACGAAGCCCAGTGGGCGGACGACTGGAACGCCAACGGCATCCCCGACGCGGAGGATGCGCGCTATACCGTCACCTATCAGGACGGGGATACCGTTCTGAAGCAGGACACGGTGCTCACCGGGATGGATACGCCCGGCTGCGCCGCGCCTGAGGCGGATGGCATGGTCTTTGAGGGCTGGTCCCCCGCCGTGGCCGGCACCGTGACCGCTGACGCCACCTATGTGGCCCAGTGGAGCGAAGCCAAGGAGGAACCCGAAGCCAAGGAAAGCGAGGCTGAGGACAGGGACGTCTCCGAAGGCGAGGAAGGCGAAGAGATCGAGGAACCCGACGACGAAACCCTTGAGAAGGAGTACGAGGCGCTGGCCGAGTCCAGCAACATCCGCATCTCCTTTGAGAAGGGCGCGTCCAAGATCGGCCGCGGCAAGTCCTCCACCTACGTGGCGAAGGTCAGCGGCGTGCCGGAGGGCGTGCAGGCGTCCATCAGCTGGCGCCTGAGCGGCAGCGACCTGACCGCTACCAGCGCCAAGGCCAGCGGCGACGGCTTCAAGGTGACCGTCGGCGAAGGGGAAACGGCCGAATCCCTGCGCGTGGTCGTCACCGTCAAGGTGGGCGACATCACCATCAGCAGAGGCAAGCGCGTGAGCATCGTCGATCCCACCGTGCAGACGGAGGAAGAGAAGAAAGAAACGACCGAGCCCGCCGAGGAGCCGGAGGATGAGGAAGAGAAGGCTCCCGCCGATTCCGAGGAGGAAAGCCCTGAAGATACCAAGGAGGAGCCCGCCGGATCTTCCGAAATGACGGAGGAGGAAATGGCGGAGCAGGCCATGAAGGAAGGCAACTCCGACCCCGCCGCGCTCAGCTTCTAACCAACCATCGCTCCGCCCCGCGGCGAAAGCCGCGGGGCTTTTGCGTTTGCCGCAAACCCTGGGAGCCCCTGATCCACGAAGATAGCTGGGAAAACCTAGAAGCTGTTGACATCCATTTTTTGTTGGTATATGATGACATCCGTGCCGGCAGCGACGCCGGAACATCCGCCGGCGTATGCTTTGACAGGAGTGGAAACAGATGCAGGATTACACCCATGTGCTCTGCCTGTTCTGCAAAACGGGCAAAGAACAGAGCGTCGCGCACAGAATCACCGAAGACGGTGTGGGAACGGCGATCTTTCCCCAGCGCATCTCAAAGCGCTACAGCAAGGAACGCAAGGCCTATGAGGAGATCAAGACGGCCCTGCTGCCCGGCTACGTGTTCGTCTATCTGCCCGAAGAGCCCCGTCCGGTGAACTGGTGGACGTTTTCCGGCGTGATCCGACCCCTCGGCTACGGGGAGGGCCGGCGGGATTATCTGGCCGGCTCGGACCTGGCCTTCGCCCAATGGGTGTGGCAGAAGGAGGGGAACATCAGCCATGTCAAGGTCGTGGCGGCGGGCGACCGCATCGAGATCGCGGACGGCCTGTTTTCCCGCATGCGCGGCACGATCATCCGCGTGGACCGCCGGAAAAAGACCTGCTGCGTCGCCCTGGACACCAGCGGCATCATCCGGCAGGTATGGCTGCCCTACGAGCTGGTGGAGCCGGTCGACGCCCCGCGCGCCGTTGGCCCGCAAAGCGAGTGAAAAAACGGCTTTCCTCCGTTTCGGGGAGGAAAGCCGCAGACTGTCAAAGAAGCCACTTTGCATCGTAGCAAAGTGGCTTCTTGCAGTAGGAGAAAGTAGAAATACGATAAAGGTCGCCACTTGTGGAGGGCGAGTTTCTTGAGATTCATCGCAGCAAACTTGAGCT
>DVIV01000001.1 GCA_018710985.1 Candidatus Limiplasma pullicola | reverse complement strand
ACCCCGTTCTTCAACGGCTATCGTCCGCAGTTCTACTTCCGCACGACGGACGTGACGGGCAACATCAAGCTGCCCGAGGGCGTTGAGATGGTGATGCCCGGCGACAACATCGACATGGAAATCACTTTGATCACCCCCATCGCCATTGAGCAGGGCCTGCGCTTCGCTATCCGCGAGGGCGGCCGCACGGTCGGCTCCGGCGTCGTGTCCAAGGTGATCGAGTAATTTCCATCCGCTTCGTGTCCGCGGCGATGCCTCGGCAGCCCGGATGCGCAGCAGGGAATAGACATGCAGCGGCCCTTCCGCCCGTCAGCGGGCGGGCGGAGGCGGCCTTTCCCACATCGACGAGGAGGTGGCGAACGTGGCAAGCGTTGCCCGTAACAAAGTGATGCTGGCCTGCACCGAATGCAAGCAGCGGAACTACAATTCCATGAAGAACAAGAAAAACACCCCCGACCGCATTGAGCTGAACAAGTATTGCCGTTTCTGCAAAAAGCACACCGTCCACCGCGAGACCAAGTAAGCCGGAAACGTCAACTTGCGAATGGAGTGAAAACCATGACGGAAAAGAAGACCAAGAGCGCGAAGCCGAACTTCTTCGTTCGCTTCGGGCAGGGATTTGTTGGCTTCTTCAAGCGCATCGGCCTGGCGTTCAAAAACATGTGGCACGAGCTTCGCAAGGTCACATGGCCCACGCGCGAGAAGCTGGTCAACTACTCGGTGATCGTGGTTCTCTTCATGCTGTTCATGATGGTCATTATCGGCCTGCTGGATACCGGGGCTACGCAGCTTGTGAGCCTCATCATGAGCGCGTAAGGAGACAGCCATGGCCGAAAACAGCAAAGAGCCGTGCTGGTATGTCGTGCATACCTACTCCGGCTATGAGAACAAGGTCAAGGATAACATCGAAAAGTCCGTTGAGAACAACCCCGAGATGCAGCGCCTGATCTTCGACGTGCGCGTGCCCGTGGAGGACGTGGTGGAGATCAAGGGGAACAAGCGCGTGAAATCCCAGCGGAAGGTCTATCCCGGCTACGTGCTGGTGCATATGATCGAAACCAGCGAAAGCTGGTACCTGGTGCGCAACACGCGCGGCGTGACCGGCTTCGTCGGACCCGACTCCAAGCCCGTCGCCCTCACCCCCGCCGAAGTGGACATGATGCTTTCCACGCAGCAAAACAGCGTGGAATTCGGCATCGCCATCGGCGAGGAAGTGCGCATTCTCTCCGGCCCGCTGGAGAATTTCACCGGCGTGGTGGAGGACGTCGATACTGTGCGCCAGAAGCTGACCGTGAAGGTCAAAATGTTCCTGGGGCGCGAAATGCCCGTTGAGGTGGACCTGCAGGACGTCGAAAAGGTCCAGCCCAAATAAGGCGCCTGAGCGCCGCAAAGCTCCCTCCGGGGAGCTGTGGGAGGAACGGAAAAGCCGTTCCGCCATGACCACATCGAAGGAGGTGCCATTCCCATGGCAAAGAAAGTCAAATCCATGATCAAGCTTCAGGTTCCCGCCGCCAAGGCGACGCCCGCGCCGCCGATCGGTCCCGCGCTGGGCCAGCATGGCGTGAACATCCCCGGTTTCTGCAAGGAGTTCAATGAGCGTACCCAGAAGGACGCGGGCATGATCATCCCCGTCGTCATCACGGTGTACACCGACAACACCTTCTCCTTCATCACCAAGACGCCGCCGGTTCCCGTGCTCATCAAGAAGGAGCTGAACCTGCAGACCGCTTCCGGCCGCCCCAACCGCGACAAGGTTGGCAAGCTCACCCAGGAGCAGGTTCGCAAGATCGCCGAGATCAAAAAGCCCGATGTCAACGCCACCGATATCGAGGCCATCATGAGCATGATCAAGGGTACCGCCCGCTCCATGGGCATCACGGTTGAGGAATAAGACGACCATTTGTGGGAGGACATTGTGCCGTTAGCACCACAGGAAGGACAGTAGCATGAAACACGGAAAGAAATATGTGGACAGCGCGAAGCTGATCGACCATCTCAACGCCTACGACCCCGCCGAGGCCTGCGAGCTGGCCTGCAAGACCAGCAAGGCCAAGTTTGACGAAACCATCGAGATCTCCGTCCGCCTGGGCGTCGATCCCCGCCATGCCGACCAGCAGGTCCGCGGCGCGGTGGTTCTGCCCCACGGCACCGGCCGCACCGTGCGCGTGCTGGTGGTCACAAAGGGCGACAAGGTCAAGGAAGCCGAGGCCGCAGGCGCGGATATCGTCGGCGGCGAGGAAATGATCCACAAGATCCAGACCGAAAACTGGTTTGGCTTCGACGTCATGATCGCCACCCCCGACATGATGGGCGTCGTCGGCCGCATCGGCCGCATCCTGGGCCCCAAGGGCCTCATGCCCAACCCCAAGAGCGGCACCGTGACCATGGATGTGGCCAAGGCCATCACCGATATCAAGGCCGGTAAGGTCGAGTATCGCGTGGACAAGACCTCCATCGTTCACTGCCCCATCGGCAAGGCCTCTTTCGGCCCCGAAAAGCTGGGCGAGAACCTGCAGGTCCTCATGGACGCCATCAACAAGGCCAAGCCCGCTGCCGCCAAGGGCACCTATGTGCGCAGCGTGTACCTCAGCGCCACCATGGGCCCCGCCATCAAGGTTAACCCCCTGAAGTTCTAAGGGGGGATGCCCCCAAGCCCTCCGCTTCTGAAACGGAGGGCTTTTCTTTTGCAGCCGGAGGCCGCTCGGGTTAACGGAGGGAGAAGGCATGAAGAAGGAAAGCCAAAGCAGCAAATTCGCAGCGCTGCAAGTTGTCCAGGCGGCGATCATTGCGCTGCTGGGACTTGTGGGAGCAGCTGACCTGACGGACGGACAGCCGCTGGCACTGGTGTTGCTGGCAGTGGGATGCGCGGCGACAGCCTGGCTGGCGGTGCGCCGCCCGGTAGAAAAACGGACCGACAGAACGGCGTTGGTGCTGGGCGCGCTATTTGCAGCGATGTTGGTCATCGGACAGGAAGTGCATCACCAGCAAACCATCGAGGGGTTTGTGACGGTGAAAACCTTCCTGATAGCGCTGATACGCATGGTCGGCCTGACCGGACTTTGCTGGGCGGCGCTGCGCATTGTGCTGCGAGCCGCAGGGCGCATGCATTCCGCCAAAAGAAGCGGCGGCCCGGCCTTCTGGAAAATTTGGTTGGCGATGTTCGTCTGCTGGCTCCCTTACTATATTTGCTTCTTTCCCGGGTGCCTGAGCCACGATTCCATCAACGAGCTTTCCATCATTCTGGGAAGCGCGCCGCTGAGCAATCATCATCCGATCATCCACCAGTGGACGATTGCTCCCTTTGTGCTGCTGGGTCAGGCTCTGGGCTCGCTGGAGTGGGGCGTGGGGCTTTATAGCCTGTTTCAGATGGCTGCCATGTCTGCGATTTTTGCCGGGGTGGTGCGGCGGCTGATGGAGGAGGGTGCCGCGCGAGGCGTGCTGGCCATGGCGTTCATCTGCTACGCGCTGGTAAGCGTGCATGCGTTTTACAGCATTACCATGTGGAAAGACGTGCTCTTCGGCGGCTTGACGGTGCTCGCGGTGATGATGCTGACGCGGGTGGCCCAATGCTGCGAGGAACCGTGCGAAAAGGGGAGCATGACACGCGGCTGGTGGCTGAGGCTGAGCGTGGTGCTGTTTCTGTTTTGTATCTACCGCAACAACGGGTACTACGCATTCCTGCTGGGGTTTCCGGTGTTTCTGCTTTGCAACCGAAGGCTGTGGAAGCCACTGCTGGTGGTGGGAGCGGCCATGCTGCTCATGGTGAACGCATACCAGTGTCTGATCTTCGACGGGCTGGGCGCCCAGAAGTCCGCGCCGGGCGAAGCGCTTGCACTGCCGCTGCAGCAGATCGCCAAAACCGTGCGCGACCATAACCTCGAGCTGACCCGGGAGGAGACGGAGGCGCTGGAGGAGCTCTTCCCGTCCGTGGAGGAGCTGCGCTGGGCTTACGATCCGACCGCGTCAGACCCGGTGAAGGCGATCCTGCGCAACGATGTCCTTTTGAGCAACCCGGCGCGTTATCTCAAGCTGTGGGCGCAGTTGGGGCTTGAGCATCCGCTGGTATATCTGGATGTGCTTTTGTACCATACGCATGGGTACTGGTATCCTAACGTGCCATTTTGGTCCGTTGACCGTGAAATCTATCCGAATTCGTTTGGACTGGTACGGCGGGAGACCGCCGGCACGGAATTTTTGGGCGGCATGTACGACAGGCTGCAAAACACGCCCCTGCTGGGCGCGCTGTGCCGACCTGCGCCGTATGTCTGGATCGTGCTGATCGCTTTTGCGGTGCTGGTAAGTAAGCGCAGGACACGGCTGGCGTCGTCGTGGGTTTTGCTGGCCGGCATCTGGCTCACGTCTATGGCCTCACCGGTTTTTGCGGAGTTTCGCTACATGTATGGCGTGGTTGCGAGCATGCCGTTTTGCGTGGGCATAGCGCTGACAACGGACAAACGCCGGATGTGATGCTGCCCTCCCAAGCCGGTTCCCCTTGCCTTCCCGCAGGGATATGCTATACTAGAAAACAGCGGCCGTGGAGGTGAGCACCGGTGTTTCAGCGGGACTACATCCTGCGCATGATCGAGATGATGGGCGACCTGATGCGGCGCGTCAAGGAGCTGATGGACGAGCTAGCGCAGATGCGCCTTTTGGATGGGGCTAGCCGCAAGCGATGCGGCCTGCCGCTTTCGGCGCTTGAGACGCTCAGCGCCGAAAGCCTGACGGAGCTGCTCTCGCCCACGCCGCGCCTGTTTGCCAGCGAGCTGCTCTACCTTCGCGCCATGGGCCTCCCGGCGCCCTGGGAGGAAGGCCGGATGCTCCGGCTCAAGAGCCTGCGCCTGCTGCTCACGCTGGAGGAGGAAGGACCGCTGTGCGAGCTGCGCGCGCCGCGCGTGCAGGCGCTCAAGCTGGAGCTGGCAGACCTGCTTTTGCCGGAGGATTTGATGGACTGCGCCGCGTTCCTCAGGCAGGGTGGAGCCTATGCAGACATGGAGGACGCGCTGTTTGAGGCAGCGGAGCGGTGCTCGCCGCAGGAGCGGGCGGCGTGCGTGCGCAAAGGGGTGTGCATGCTGCGCGAGGCGGCGCGCGCACCCGCACAGGACCTGGCCTTTGGCCGGACATCCGCGCACGAGCTGCGCCTGTCCGCGCGCGAGCTGGAGGAGCGCTGGGCGGCGCCCCCGGTTTCACAGCAAGATAGAGGGGAAGACACCCGATGATTTTGATTTCGGCACAGGATGTGCAAAAGAGCTTCGGCACCCATGAGGTGCTCAAGGGAGTCAGCTTCAGCCTGCAAAAGGGCGAGAAGATGGGTCTGGTGGGCGTCAACGGCTGCGGGAAAACCACGCTGATGCGCATCATCAGCGGCGAGACCGAGGCGGACGGCGGCATGGTGCACAAAAACCGCGACCTGCGCATCGGTTATCTCAAGCAGGTGGACGACATCGCCCTGACCGACACGGTCTGGGAGGCGCTTTTGCGCGTGTTTGAGCCGGTCATCGCCATGGAGAGGCGGCTGCGCAAGCTGGAAGCCCAGATGGAGCAGAACGCCGACCCCGACGCAGCGCTGCGGCTGACGGCGGAGTACCAGCGCCTGATGGACCGCTACAACGAGGCGGAGGGCTATGCCTACGAGGGCGAGATGCTGGGCGTGCTAAGCGGCCTGGGCCTCAAGCCCGACATGCACGGGCGCAAGGTGGGCACGCTCTCCGGCGGCGAGCGCACGCGGCTTTCGCTGGCCAAGCTGCTCTTGCAGAAGCCCGACGTCATCCTCATGGACGAGCCGACCAACCACCTGGATTTGGAGGCCATCGAGTGGCTGCAGGGCTATCTGACGGAATACAAGGGGTCGTTGCTGCTCATCAGCCATGACCGGTATTTTCTGGACCACGTCTGCACCACGATGGGCGAGATCCTCGGCGGCCGCATGATCAAATTCACCGGCAACTACACCGAGTACATGCGCAAGCGCACCGCGGATTTTGAAACCCGCATGAAGGCCTATAACCTGCAGCAGAAGGAAATCGAGCGGGAAAAGGCCATCATCGAGCGCTACCGCAGCTTCAACCGGGAAAAGAGCATCAAGGCAGCCGAGAGCCGCCAGAAGCGGCTTGACAAGCTGGAGCGGCTGGAGAAGCCCGTCGAGGAGGGGCATGTGCGCTTCAGCTTCGAGGCGCGCCGCCGCAGCGGGGAGGAGGCGCTGGAGGTCAAGGGCCTGAGCAAGACCTACGACGGCCAGCCGGTGTTCGACAACGTGAGCTTCAAGCTGCGCACGGGCGACCGCGTGGCGCTCATCGGCCCCAACGGCGTAGGCAAGAGCACGCTGTTCAAGATCCTGACCCATCAGCTCACGCCCGACCGGGGCAGCGTGAAGTATGGCGTCAACATCGACGTGGGCTACTATGACCAGCACCAGCAGAACCTCAACCCCGCCAACACCGTGCTGGACGAGGTCTGGAACAGCTTCCCCTCCATGGAACAGAGCAAGGTGCGCGGCGCGCTGGGCCTGTTTCTCTTCACAGGCGACGACGTGTTCGACACCATCGGGAGTCTCTCCGGCGGCGAGCGGGGGCGCGTGGCGCTGACCAAGCTGATGCTGCGCAAGGACAACCTGCTCCTGCTGGACGAGCCGACCAACCACCTCGACATGGACAGCCGCGAGGTGCTGGAGGACGCGCTGCAGGACTTCCCGGGCACGATCCTGGCCATCAGCCATGACCGGTACTTCATCAACCGCTTTGCGGACCGCGTGATGGTGATGAACGCCGACGGCGTGACCGAGTATCTGGGCAATTTTGACGACTACGTGGAAAAGCGCGACCGGCCCCAGCCGCCCGCCCCCGTCGCCGAGGGCGAGGTGACGCGCACGGCCGCCACGCGGGAGCGTAAGCGCGACCGTCAGCAGGCGGCCCGCGCCCGCGAATTGCAGGCGAAGGTGAAGCGCGCGGAGGAGGCCATCGAGGAAAACGAGCGCCTCATCCGGGAGCTGGAGGAGAAGCTGGCCGACCCGGCCACCTATGCCGACGCGGAGGCTGCGCGGGAGCTGGGTGAGCGCTACCGCGCCGAGCAGGCGCGCAGCGAGGCGCTCTACGAGGCGCTGGAAGCCGCCGAGGCCGAGGCGGAAGGCGAAGAGTAACCTGCGCTATGCGTTTTGCAGGCAATACAGCAGGTTTTTGCGGTATTGGGAGGGCGAAACCAGAAACGCCTTTTTGAACTGCGTGCTGAAATAAAACAGATCATAGCCGATGGCGCCGGCCACATCGCCGATGGAAAGCTCGGGGTTTTTGAGCAGCATCTGCGCATGGCGCAGCTTGTAGCGGATCACAAGCTGCTGGGTGGAACAGTTCATGACGTTGCGGCTACAGCGGTACAGGTGGCTCTGGGATACGTGCAGGGCTGCACAGAGCTGGTCCACATGAATGGGCTGGGCAAGGTGCGTCTCCAGATATTCGAAGAGCCGGGAGATGACGTACTGCTCGCGGGAACTGTTTTCCGCCGGAAGCGCCGGTGCGTTCTGCAGGCGGATCAGCCGGAGAAACAAAAGCTGCATCAGCGCGCCCAGCTGTGCATAGCCGCCGGGCCTGTGCGCCCGCATATCCTCATAGCAGGATTCCAGGGCCGCGATATCCGCCGGGGACAGAATGCGCGGAAAGTGCAGGATGCGCGTAAAGCCGAATTGCTGCAAAAACCCGTGCTCACGGGCATAAGGGTGCAAATTGAAGAAAATTTCATAGGAATCCACATGATCGAAGGTGGAGGCGCTGTAAACGCAGTAGGGCGGAATGAGCATGACGCTGCCGGGCGCGAGCGTGAAATGCTCGCTCCGGGTGGTCAGCTCCGCGTTGCCCTGCGTCTGCAGCACCAGTTTGATGCGCGTGCTGACCAGATTTTTCAGGGTTTTGAAATCCTGTTGCGGCCAATGCGTAAAATAATCCGCCTCAAAACGAAACTCGGACAGGTAGACGGACAGGGGGTCCGCGTCCGCCCGAAAGGGATCAAATCGCTCGGTCAGCTTCATGCGTTTCCTCCGTTGGACTGATAAACACAAATTTGAAATGGGTATGATATAGGCAAAGAATCGTTAAAAGTATATCATAGAAAGGCGGTATTGGGAACGGAACAAAAAACGTCCAGACTTACACAAAGAGGAAAATGACAGCTAGCAGGAGGAAACGGAAATGAAAACAGGCAGGAAACAGCTGCTCAGCCGTGTGCTTGTGTTGGCGCTTGTGATGGCGCTGACGCTGGGCACTGCGCTTGCTCCCGTGAGCGCCATGGCGGAGGCAACCCTGACGGACGGAACGTATACCGGCTCGGCCAACGGCATGGGCGGCGCGGTGAACGTGACCGTGACCGTGGAAGGCGGAAAGATTACCAGCGTTGAGGTCGGCGAGCATCAGGAGACGGCCGGCATCAGCGATCCGGCGATCGAGCAGGTCCCGGCGGCCATCGTCGAGGCGCAGAGCACCGACGTGGACGGCGTGGCCGGCGCAACCATTACCTCCGACGCCATCAAGGCGGCCGTGGATGCCGCGCTCAGCGGCGAGACCCCCGAAGAGGAACAGCCGCTTGAGATCACCATTGAGCCGGACGTGATCGTGGTGGGCGCGGGCATGGCGGGCCTGGTGGCCAGCGTGCACGCGGCCGAGCTGGGCGCCAACGTCTTGGTGCTGGAGCAGAACTACCGCGTGGGCGGCTCCGCCAACACCGCGGGCGGCTCCATCAGCGGCGCCGGCTACAAGATCCAGCAGGAAGCCGGCATCGAGGACAGCGCCGAGGCCTTCTATAACGACTTCGTCACCATGGGCGGCGGCGAGGAGAACATGAACACCGAGATCGCCAAGGTGCACGCCGAGCGCAGCGGCGAGGCCATCGACTGGCTGCAGGATTACGTGGGCGTGGAGTTTTCCGATCAGGTGGACAGCGGCGGATACCTGACCATGAACACCTACCGCGTGACCTATACCGCAGGCGGCGCCTCCTCCGGCGGCGGCTCGTACTTTGTCAACGCCCTGATGGAAAAGCTGCAGGGCTTCATCGACGCGGGCCAGGCCCAGCTGTGCCTGGATACGCTGGTCACCGACCTCATGTTTGACGACAACGGCGATGTGGTCGGCGTCAAGGTGGACGACGTGGAGATTCCCGCGCCCAGCACCATCATCGCCACCGGCGGCTATGGCTACTGCGAGCGCTGGCTCAAGGAGTACAACTTCACCAACATCACCTCCAACGATCCCGTCACTGCCATCGGCAGCGGCTATGACTTCGCCCGCAGCGCCGGCGCGGCGTTTGACAACATGGACTACTGCTCCTGCTACGGCGGTTCCGTGCCGGTCAGCGGCTTCCAGGCGTCCCTTCGCTGCAACATCAACTACAATGGCGCCATCTGGGTCAACACCGCCGGCGAGCGCGTCTTCAACGAGCCCGTCGCCAGCTCCATGGACAAGCGCACCGTGTGGCGCACCGCCGACCAGAACATCATTTACATCGTTCTGGCCGAAAACATGCTGTCGGATGACAGCGCGCTCTTTACCGGCATGATGAGCAACTCCGCGGCCTTCACCAACGAGGAGAAGATCGCCGAGCTGCTGGAGCAGGGTTACATGTTCAAGGCTGACACCATCGAGGAACTGGGCGAGATGATCGGTGCGGAGAAGCTGGCCGAGACCGTCGCCAAGTACAATGAGGATGTCGCCGCGGGCGAGGACTCCGTCTTTGGCCGCACGGACAACCTGCTCGCCTTTGAGGAGGGCCCCTTCTACGCCGTGTACACCGTTCCCTACCTGATGATGACCGCTGGCGGCCCGCGCATCAACGGCGACGGCCAGCTCGTGCGCGAGGACGGCACGCTGGTGGGCGGCGCGTATCTGGCGGGCGAAATCATCGGCTCGGCCAACATCGCCGGTCACAACACCATCGGCGGCATCGGCCATGGCCTGTGCGCCACCTGGGGCCGCATCTCCGCTGAGAGCGCGGTAGAGAACGCGGGCAAGTAAGCCCGCAGACCCGTTCCCGCATCCCGCCGGAAAAAAACCGGCCCGCGGGGGAGCGAAAGCTCCTCTGCGGGCCGGTTTTTGCGCATCTTCAGCGCCTGATGAGCACGACGGAAAGGTCGTTGACGTTGGTGCCGGTGGGGCCGGTGATGACGAGGCCGTCGATGGCCTTGAGGGCGTGGTAGGCGTCGTTGTCCTGAAGAACCCTGTGGATGTCCAGCCCGGCGGCGGCCAGCCGCGCGGCGGAGCCTTCGTCCACGATGCCGCCCGCTGCGTCCGTCGGCCCGTCCGAGCCGTCGGAGCCGAAGGAGAACACGCAGGTTTCGCGGCACCCGGCGATGCCCTCGGCCGCGCCCAGCGCGATTTCCTGGTTGCGCCCGCCCAGGCCCTTGCCCGTCAGGTGCACCACCGTCTCGCCGCCGGCCAGGAACGCCAGCGAGCGCTCCGTATCCTGGTGGTCGCGGGCGATGGCGGCCAGGAAGGCCCCAGCCTCCCGCGCTTCGCAGGTGAGGCTGGCGGTGAGGAACACCGGCTCGTAGCCCAGCTCCCGGCATGTCTCGGCGGCGGTGCGGCACAGCTGGCGCACGCTGCCGGTGATGAAGGTGGTCACGTTGGTGAGCTCCTTGGGCGTCTCCTGCCCCAGCAGCCCGCGCGCCGTATCGGACAGGCGCAGGCCGTAGCGCTCCGCGATCTCCTGCGCCTGCGCGCAGGTGGAGGCGTCGGGGTATGCCGGCCCGGAGGCAATCATGTCCAGCGGGTCGCCGATGATGTCGCTGAGGACCACGGCGTAGACGTGGGCCGGGGCGCAGGAGAGGGCGAAGCGCCCGCCCTTGACGGCGGAGAGGCGCTTGCGCAGCGTATTCATCTCCACGATGTTGGCCCCGCAGGCCAGCAGCTGGCGCGTGATGTCGGCCAGCTCCTCGGCGGGGATGAGCGGCTGCTCAAAGAGCGCTGAGCCGCCGCCGGAAAGCAAAAACAGCACGCTGTCGTTTTCCGTCAGGCCCGATACCGCCTCCAGCGCGCGGGCGGTGGCGCGGTAGCTGTTGTCGTCGGGCACGGGATGGCCCGCCTCGAAGATTTCCAGATTTCCCAGCGGGCCGCGCGAATGGTCGTACTTGGTGACCACCACGCCCGCGTCGATGCGCTCGCCGAGCCGCTCGTGCGCCGCGCGCGCCATTTCCCAGGCAGCCTTGCCCGCGGCTACCAGAATCAGCCGTCCACCGGCCTGAAAGGAGATCTGGTCGAGTGCCTGTCCCACCGCCGCGCCCGGCAGGGCCTCACGCAGCGTAGCGTCGAGAATGCGTTTTGCGTCTTGGTTCATAAGGGTTGGCCTCCATTTGGAAAAAACGGAATGCGGGCCGCGGCACGTGCGGCCGCGGCCCGGAGGGAACGCCGCCTTAGAAGATGGCGGAAATCAGCAGCACGTTGATGATGGCGGCGATGCCGATGACCAGCGTGCCCAGGGTCTGGGTCTTGTAGCCGTCCTGCGGCTCCATCTCACCGAAGTTGGTGACCACCCAGAAGTAGCTGTCGTTGGCATGGGAGACGGTCATGGCGCCCGCGCCGATGGCCACGACGACCAGCGCCGCGTCCAGCGGAGTGGCAAAGCCCAGCGTCATCATCAGCGGAGCGATAATGCCCGCGCTGGTGGTGATGGCAACCGTCGAACTGCCCTGCGCCGTCTTGAGGATGGCGGCCAGCAGGAACGGGAAGAGCAGGCCCAGGCTTTCCAGCGTGGCGGCATGGGCGGTGATGAAGTTGACCAGATCGGTGGTGGCGATCACCTTGCCCAGCACGCCGCCCGCGGCGGTCACGAACAGGATGGGTCCGACGGTCTTGAGGGTATCGTCCGTGAGGGCGTAGAATTCGCCCATCTTGCCGGACTGGGCCATGAGGATGACGCCCAGGATCAGGCCCACGGCCAGCGCGATGATGGGCTTGCCCAGGAACACGATGATCGCGGGATTGAAGCCGGCCATGCTGAACGCGCTGGCCACGCCCATCAGGATGATCGGCACCACGATGGGGGCGAAGGACATGACCGCGCCGGGGAGCTTGCCGTAGCTGGCTACCAGCTCCTCGTAGGTCTGTCCGATGGCCTCGGCGTTGGTGGGCTCATCCTTGGCCTTGACCTTTTTGCCGATGAAGAGCGCGAAGATGTAGCCGGCGATCAGCGGCAGGATGGAGCACACCGCGCCGATGGCCATGACCAGCAGGAGGTTGACGTCCGTGCCCAGGCCACCCACGCCAAACAGCGTGTTCGCCGCCGCGATGGGGCCGGGGGTAGGCGGGATGAAGCAGTGGGAAATGTACAGGCCCATCGAAAGCGCCACGGTGCAGGCCACGGAGGACTTGCGGGTGCGCTGCACCAGCGCCTTGCGGATGGGGTTGAGGATGACGAAGCCGCTGTCGCAGAACACGGGGATGGAGACGATCCAGCCCATGATGATCATGGCGGCTTCGGGGTGCTTCTTGCCCACGAGCTTAACGACGCAGTCCGCCATCTTGAGGGCCGCGCCCGTCTTTTCCAGCAGCGTCCCGACCATGGCGCCCAGGATGATCACGATGCCGATGGAGGTAAACGTGCCGCTGAAGCCCGCGCCGATGACGTCGGCGATCTGCGTCAGGTCAATCCCGGCCACGATGGCCAGCAGCAGGGAAACGCCCATGATGGAGAGGAACGGATGAATCTTCCATTTGGAGATAGCGACGATCATGAGGATGATTGCGATGACGAATGCGATTACCAGTGGGATACCAGTCATGCGAGGACACCTCCTGAAAGATATGGGTTTTACCATGACAGAGGCGTGGGCGCGCCCCTGATCGGTTCCGGCGTGGGTGGGAAAGTCCCTGCGAAAGAAAGCGGCAGGCCGCCCGAAATCCCGCGGCCATGCGCATCCGCAATGGCAACCTTATAAGAAATGGACAAAATCTCTGAAACTGTTTGCCATTGTAACATAGATTACGAAAAAGTACAAGAGACTATGAACAGGCTGTCAAAATGTTTATGAACAGGCTGTCAAAATGTTTAGCGCGCTCTTGACACCCGTCTCTTGCGCGGGTATCCTATATGTACGATTTCGTACATGATAGGAGTGGTCGGACATGCCGCGCGATATGCGCTGGAAGCAGCTGATGCACATTTTCGGCGAGATTTACGGGGCGTATCACGACGCGTCGTTCAAAATGGGGATGGCGGACAGCGCGATGCAGATTCTCTATTCCGTACACATGGCGCAGGACGCGCTGTATCCCTCGGAGATCGCCCGGCTCTGCGGCATGAGCCGGCAGACGGTGAGCTCCGCCCTGCGCGCGCTGGAGCGGCAGGGGGTATTGTACCTGGAGACGGGCACGGGACGCAGCCGGCCCGTCAGGCTGACGCAGGCGGGGGAAGCGCTGTGCCGCGAGCGCGTGGCCCCGATAGCCGCCGCCGAGGAAAGCATCTGGAACGGCTGGACGGAGGAGGACCGCAGCGCCTATCTGCGCCTGAGCCGGCAATACCTGGAGGATCTGCGTGTCCGGGTGGAGGCGCTGCCCCACCTGCAACACGGAGGGAAGGCATGAACATTCGTCTCTCGGACCACTTTACCTGCCGCAGATTGCTGCGTTTTACGCTGCCCTCTATCGTGATGATGATCTTTACCTCCATCTACGGCGTGGTGGACGGCTTTTTCGTGTCCAACTTTGTGGGAAAAACGCCGTTTGCGGCGATCAACCTGATCATGCCGTTTCTGATGGCCTTCGGCGCGCTGGGCTTCATGATCGGCACGGGCGGAAGCGCGCTGGTGGCCAAGACGCTGGGCGAGGGAAAGCGGGAGAGGGCCAACGGGCTGTTTTCCATGCTGATTGTGGTGACCCTGGCGATGGGCGCGCTGGTCGCGGCGGCAGGCATGCCGCTGCTCAGGCCCGCGGCCGGGGCGCTGGGCGCGCAGGGGGCGATGCTGGAGGACTGCGTGCGCTACGGCGGCATTCTGCTGCCCGCCACGGGCGCCTTCATGCTGCAGAACGTGTTTCAGAGCTTCTTTATCACGGCCGAGCGGCCGCGGCTGGGGCTGATGGTCACGGTGGCGGCCGGGGTGACCAACATGGCGCTGGACGCGCTGTTCATCATGGGCTTCGGCTGGGGGCTGGAGGGCGCGGCGGCGGCCACGGCCATCAGCCAGCTGGTGGGCGGAGGCATTCCGCTTGTGTACTTCCTTTCGCCCAATCAAAGCCTGCTGCGGCTGTCGCGCCCCGCGTGGGACCTGCGCGCGCTGGGCAAGGTATGCACCAACGGCTCCTCCGAGCTGATGACCAACCTTTCGCTCTCGCTGGTCAACATGCTCTACAACTTCCAGCTCATCCGCCTGGCCGGGGAGGACGGCGTGGCCGCCTACGGGGTGATCATGTATGTCAACTTCATCTTCCTGGGCGTGTTCATCGGCTATTCCATCGGCAGCGCGCCGGTCATCAGCTATCATTTCGGCGCGGACAACCGGGCGGAGCTGCGGGGCCTGTACCGCCGGAGCCTGGGCATCATCGCGGCGATGAGCGCAGCCATGACGGCGCTGGCCGAGGTGCTCGCCATGCCGCTGGCCCGCATCTTCGTGGGCTACGATGAAGCGCTGCTGGCCATGACACGGCACGGCTTCATGCTCTATTCGCTGTCCTTCCTGTTCGCGGGCGGGGGCATCTTCGGCTCGGCGTTCTTTACCGCGCTGAACAACGGCGCGGTTTCGGCGTTGATTTCGTTCCTGCGGGCGCTGGTGTTCCAGGTGGCGGCAGTGCTCATTTTGCCCCGGATTATGGGGCTGGACGGCGTGTGGCTGGCGGTGCCCGCAGCCGAAGCGCTGGCGTTGGCGGTCGCGGCGGCCTGCTTCTCGGCCAAGCGCAGAAAATATGGATATTAAATAACCAGTCCGGCATTTCCATCGGGAAATGCCGGGCTGGTTGCTTATTCCTCCTCGCGCACCCAGGTGAAGCGCGGGCCGCAGTAGCCGTCGCGCTCCACGGGTTCGTCCCACATGGACAGCGGGCGTACCCACACGGTGCGGTCGCCGTAGAGCTGGCGGTAGACGGCCATGCGCTCCAGCGTTTCGCTGTGGACGGCCGTACAGATGAGCTGATAGAGGTTCCCCTTGAAATGCCGGTACACGCCCGGCCTGGGCCCGCTCACGCGCGCCCCCGCTTCCACTGCAGGAAGTCCTCGAAGTTGCCCTCGTAATCCAGGCAGCCGGACTTGCCCAGCGGGAACTCGATGATGCGGTTGGCGATTTCATCGATGAACTGGTGGTCGTGCGAGGCGAAGAACAGGTTGCCCGGATAGGCCTGCAGGCCGTTGGACAGCGCCGTGATGCTCTCCAGGTCGAGGTGGTCGGTGGGCTGGTCCAAAAGCAGGGCGTTGGCCTTGCTCATCATCAGGCGGCTGAGCATGCAGCGCACCTTCTCGCCGCCGGAGAGCACCTTGGCGGGCTTGTAGACGTCGTCGCCGCTGAAGAGCATGCGGCCCAGGAAGCCGCGCAGGTAGGTTTCGGTGGTGTCGTGGGAGAACTGGCTGAGCCACTCGATGAGCGTGCCGTCGAAATCCTGGAAAAAGCGCGTGTTGTCCTTGGGAAAATAGCTCTGGGAGATCGTCACGCCCCAGCGGAAGTTGCCCTCGTCGGGGTTGAGCTCGCCCACCAGAATGCGGAACAGCGCGGTCGCGCCCGCCTCGTTGTCGCCCACAAAGGCGATCTTGTCGCCCTTTTTGACGGTGAAGGTCACGTTGTCGAGCACCTTGACGCCGTCGATGGTCTTGCTGATGCCATCCACGAAGAGGATGTCCTTGCCGGCCTCGCGCTCGGGCTCAAAGCCCACGAAGGGGTACTTGCGGCTGGAGGCGGGCATCTGCTCCAGCTGGATGGAATCGAGCACCTTTTTGCGGCTGGTGGCCTGACGGCTCTTGGACTTGTTGGCGCTGAAGCGGCGGATGAACTCCTGCAGATCCCTGATCTTTTCCTCGCGCTTCTTGTTCTGGTTGCGGATGAGCTGCTGCATGAGCGTGGAGGACTCGTACCAGAAATCGTAGTTGCCGGCGTACATCTTGCAGGTTTCGTGATCGACGTCCACGATGTTGGTGCACACGGCGTTAAGGAAGTGGCGGTCATGGCTGACCACAATCACGATGGCGTCGCAGTCCACCAGGAAGTCCTCCAGCCATTCGGTGCTTTCCACGTCCAGGCCGTTGGTGGGCTCGTCCAGCAGAATGATGTTGGGATGGCCAAACAGCGCCTGCGCCAGCAGCACCTTCACCTTCTGGCGGCCGTCGAGGCTGGCCATCTGGGCGTAGTGCAGCTCGGTGGGGATGCCGATGCCGTTGAGGAGCTGGGCGGCCTCGGTTTCGGCATCCCAGCCGTTCATCTCGGCAAACTCGCCCTCCAGCTCCGCCGCGCGCTCGCCGTCGGCGTCGCTGAAGTCGGGCTTGGCGTAGAGCGCGTCCTTTTCCTTCATGATGTCGTAGAGGCGGCGGTTGCCCATGATGACGGTGTCCATCACGGGGAAGGCGTCGTACTTGAAGTGGTCCTGCTCCAGCACGCTCATGCGGTCCTCCTTGCGCATGGACACGCTGCCCGTGGTGGGCGCAAGCTCACCCGATATGATGCGAAGCAGGGTCGATTTGCCCGCGCCGTTGGCGCCGATGATGCCGTAGCAGTGATCGGGCTGGAAGATGAGATCCACGTGCTTGTAGAGCAGATCGCCGGCAAACTGGAGGCTGATGTCGGTGAGGGTCAGCATTTCGGGTTTGTCTCCTTTGCTTGTTCGTGTTCCCAGATCTGGTCGTTGAGCTGGTTGATGTTGCCGCAGCCCATGGTGAGCACCAGGTCGCCGGGCTGCCAGTGGGCGCGCAGGTAGGCCTCGGTATCGTCAAAGGTGGGGGTGTGCACGGCGTCGACACCGTGGGCGCGCATGCCCTCGACGATCTGGCTGGCCTTGATGTCGCCGGGGTCCTTCTCGCGGGCGGCGTAGATGTCGGTTACCAGCGTGAAGTCGGCGGCCTCGGTGCAGGTGAGGTAGTCGTCAAAGAGGCGCTTGACGCGGCTGTAGGTGTGCGGCTGCATCACCGCCCACAGGCGGCCGTGCGGCTGGAGGCGGGCCACGGAGAGGACGTTGCGCATCTCGGTGGGATTGTGGCCGTAGTCGTGGTAGAGCTTGACGCCCTCCACCTCGCCGGTCAGCTCAAAGCGGCGGTGTGCGCCCTTGAACTCGTTCATGGCATGGCAGGCCATGGCCATGTCCGCACCCTGGCTGTGGGCGCAGGCCAGCGCGGCCAGAGCGTTATAGACCTGGAACTCGCCCGGCACCTCGAGGGCGATATGCCCCAGCACATCGCCATGGAAGCACAGGTCGAAGGAGGCGTGGCCGAATTCGTCATAGGTCAGGCGGCCCGGCGTGTAGTCGCATCCCTCGCCCAGACCAAAGGTGAGCCGCCGCACGGACAGCGCGGAAAACAGGCGCAGAATGCGCGGGTCGTCGCCGTTTCCGATGGCGGTGCCGTCGGGGGGCAGGAGCGCGAGGAACTTGCCGAAGGTTTCCTCGATGTGGTCGATGTCGCGGTAAAAGTCGAGGTGGTCGGCGTCGATGTTGAGAACCACGGCTACGGTGGGACGCAGGTGGAGGAAGCTGGCGTTGAACTCGCACGCCTCGGCCACAAACATGCCGCTCCTTCCGATGCGCGTGCTGCCGCCGATAAAGTCCAGCGACCCGCCGATGTGGATGGAGGGGTCCATGCCGCACTCCATGAGCACCTGGGAGAGCATGGAGGTGGTGGTGGTCTTGCCGTGCGCGCCGCATACGCCGATGGCGGTGTCAAACCCCTCCATCAGCTGGCCCAGCAGCGTGGCCCGCTCAATGGACGGCAGGCCCAGGCGCTCCAGCTCCACGCGCTCGGGGTTGTCGGGCAAAATGGCCACGGTATAGACCACCAGGTCCGCGCCGTGCACGTTTTCGGCGCGGTGACCGATGGTGACGGGAATGTGCAGGTCGTCCCGCAGATGCCGGGTCGTATAGGTTTCCAGATTGTCTGACCCGGAAACGATGTAGCCCTTTTCCCTAAGCATCTGCGCCAGTCCGCTCATGCTGGACCCGCCGATGCCGATCATGTGGATGCGCTTGCCCTGATAGTCCCGGATATGCGGTACGGTCATCCTTGATCCCCCGTCTCCTCAACAGGCGCGGCTTGGCTTCATCCGGAAGCCAAACGCGCTTGCAAAATATACCGATGATATTATACGCTGGAACGGAGGGAATAATCAATAGGCAGAGGGGGCGGATTTTGCCGCACGCCGCTCCGGGCGCCCCGGAATTGACAACCATTCCGCGCTGTGGTATAGTAAATGGCACGATTCTTTGACGTGTCACATAAGCAAATCCCTTCCCCGCCGGGAGGGATCGGAACATCAGCATGGGAGGTACTGTGTAGTATGGATACGCCAGCCCTTAAAAACATCTGTACCCAGGTGCGGCGCGACATCATCAACATGACGGCAAACGCGGGCTCCGGGCATCCGGGCGGCTCGCTTTCGGCGGTGGAGATGCTGGTGGCGCTGTACTTTGACGTGATGAACGTCGACCCCAAGAACCCCTCGGACCCGACGCGCGACCGCCTGGTGCTCTCCAAGGGACACGCGGCGCCTGCGCTCTATGGCGTGCTGGGGGAAAAGGGATACTTCAGCACGGAGGAGTTCAAGAACTTCCGCCAGCTGCACAGCATCCTCCAGGGCCATCCCGACGCCAAGAAGTGCCCGGGCGTGGACGCTTCGACGGGATCGCTGGGCCAGGGCATCTCGATTGCCGTGGGCATGGCGCTGGGCGCCAAGGCCACGAACAATCCATGCCATGTGTATGCCATCTGCGGCGACGGCGAACTGCAGGAGGGCCTGGTGTGGGAGGCCTCCATGGCCGCGGCGCATTACGGCCTGGACAACCTGACCGTGCTGGTGGACAACAACGGCCTGCAGATCGATGGCAGCAACGATGAGGTGATGAGCCTGGGCGACCTGAACGCCAAGTTCACCGCCTTCGGCTACCGCGTGATCGAGCTTGGGGACGGCAATGATATCGAAGCCGTGATCGCGGCGTTGAAAATCCCTCCGATGAAGGGCAAGCCCACGCTGATTCTGTGCCATACGCACAAGGGCAAGGGCGTCAGCTTCATGGAAGATCAGGTGGGCTGGCATGGCAAGGCCCCCAACGAAGAGCAGCGCGCTCAAGCGCTCAAAGAACTGGAGGGTTGAACCATGAGTGAAACAAAAGCCACCCGCGCGGCCTATGGCGAGGCGCTGGCCAAGCTGGGCCATGAGAATGACAAGATCGTGGTGCTGGACGCGGACCTTTCCCACGCCACGATGACGCTGACCTTTGCCAAGGAGTTCCCCGACCGTCACTTCAACGCCGGCATCGCCGAGGCCAACATGGTGGACATGGCGGCCGGCATGTCCCGCATGGGGCTGATTCCCTTCTGCTCCACGTTCGCCGTGTTCGCCGGCCGCAGCTATGACCAGATCCGCAACGGCATTTGCTATCCGCACTTCAACGTCAAGATGGCCTTTACCCACGCGGGCGTCACCGTGGGCGAGGACGGCGGCAGCCATCAGGCCATTGAGGATATCGCGCTCATGCGCGTGCTGCCCGGCATGACCGTCATCTGCCCCTGCGACGCCAACGAGACCTATCAGGCCGTGAAGGCCGCCGCCGAGATGGACGGCCCGGTGTACCTGCGCCTGGCCCGCCTGGCGACCCCCGTGTTTGATCCCATGCCCTTCACCATCGGCAAGGGCAATGTGATCGTGGACGGCAGCGACGCGGTGCTCTTCACCTGCGGCATCATGGTCAATGAGTGCCTTAAGGCGGCGGAGCTGCTCCGTCAGAAGGGCATGAACCCCGCCATCGTCAACCTCCATACCATCAAGCCCATCGACGCGGAGCTGGTGCGCGCCTATGCAGCCAAGTGCAAGCGCGTCTACACGGTGGAGGAGCATTCCGTCATCGGCGGCCTGGGCGACGCCGTGGCCGACGTCCTCCTCAGCGGCGGCGTGGCGTGCAGCTTCAAAAAGATTGGCGTGCAGGACTGCTTCGGCCAGTCCGGCAAGGCCATGGAAGTGCTGGCCGAGTACGGCCTGACCGGCGCGCAGATCGCGCAGACCATCGCCGGCTGACAGCAGACAGGGGCGGCGGAACCGGGTGTTCCGCCGCCCTTTTGCATCCGCCAACCCGCATGGCGCAGGCGGCAAAAGAAGAGAACAGACAGGCGGCCCCGGCTGCCATGAGGCCCCCTCCCGCGGCATGCCGGGGAGAGGGCCTTTTCAGCGCTAAAAATCGGCACGGGGTTGGTTTTTTTCGGACGCGGACCGTCTAATCAGCAGGAGGTGACGCGTATGACGCAGCAGCGCCCGGACGAGAGACGGGCGGCGGAGCTGAGCCGCCTGATGGCGGCTTATGAAAAGGACATCCTCAAGCTGTGCTGCCTCTACCTGCGGGATGCCGGCATGGCGGAGGATGCGGCGCAGGAAACGTTTTTCAAGGCGTATCGCGCGCTGGACCGCTTCCGGGGCGAGTGCGCGGACAAGACCTGGCTGGTGCGCATCGCCGTGAATACCTGCAAGGATATGCGGCGGGCGGCGTGGTTTCGCTTCGTGGACCGGCGGGTGACGCTGGACCGCCTGCCGGAACCCGCCACGCCGCCCGCGGCCGACAGCGTCCATCTGACGCTGGAGATCATGCGCCTTCCCGACCGGGAGCGCGACGCGGTGATCCTGTACTACTATCAGGGCATGACGCTCCGGGAGACGGCCGCGGCCCTGAACGTGAGCGAGACGGCCGTGGCCAAGCGGCTCAAGCGGGCCTGCGAACGCCTGCAGCTGATCTGGGAAGGAGGGGCGGACGATGTGTGAGACCAACCGGGAACGGATTCGGCGGGCCGTGGACGAGTGCCTGTCCGGGATGGATGACCGTCCGTCGCTCCAGACGCGCGTTTTGGCGCGTGCGCGGGGAGAGCGGCGTGGCCCCAGGCGGCTCTCGCTGGCGGTGGCGGTGGCGCTGCTGGTGACGCTGCTGGCGGCGGCCGCGCTTGCGGCGGGCGTGCTGACCGGATGGCTGCGCGTGCGGCAGGAGGATGTGGGCGCGCTGCACGGCTGCGTATCGCTGGACGGGACGCTGTACCTGTCCACCAGCGGCGGCCTGCGCACATGGAAGCCGGGGCAGGAGGAACCTGAGCTGCTGGTGTCCATGGACGAGCTGCAGGCGCAGGGAATCGGCTTTGACACGCTGATCTACGCGGACGGGGGCGCACCTGCCCTGCTGGACCTGAGCGGGAAGAAGCTCTGGCGATGGCAGGACGGCGCGCTCGTCTGTACGCTGGACTACGCGGGCACGCCGATGGACCTGCCACAGAGGCGGTACCGGGCGGCGGTGATGCAGGACGGCTGGCTGTTCCTGCGTGCCGTGCTGCCGGAGGGAACGGTGTATGAGGCGGACGTGTACCGGGCCGATCCCCTGACGGGCGAGGCGGAGCGCCTGCCGCTGGAGGGCGTCACGGAGCTGTGCGCCTGGGAAGGCGGGCTGCTGGCCGTCGCCTGCGACGTGGACGGAGGCGTATGCCGCCTTATGTCGGTGGACCCGGAGAGCGGCGTGGCCCGTACCCTGGACGAGCGGTCCATGCAGGGAATCGAGGGCGTGGCCTGCGACGGGGATACGATCTGCGCCATCGTGGAGGGCACGCTGTCCCTGTGGAACGGCACGGGCTGGACGGCGCTGCAGGGATATGCGCTCGGCCATCTGGATTACGCCTTTGCGGTGGTGGGCGAGGGCTACGCCTCCCTTGGCACGAACGACATGCAGTACGTGCCCTTTACGGAGGCGGGCAGCCTGCCCACGCTCGCCATCCGCGGTTATATCAGCGCGGACAACATCGACGCGGATTTTCAGCAGGCATGCCCCGGCGTGGCCGTATCGCGCGCCGCCGACCCCTCGCTCACGGCGCGGCAGGTGGCCGAGGCCATCGCCGCCGGGGATGAAACCGACCTGTTCCATGTGCGCATGGACGGGGAGCTGGTCACGCTGATGCGGCAGGGAGGACTTGCGCCGCTGAATGAATCGGACCTCCTGCTTGCGGACACGGAGGGGATGCTTGCGCAGGTCGCGGACGCGATCTTTCAGGACGGGTCGCTCTACGCCGTGCCCTCCTTTATGCATGTGACCGTGTGGGAAGGGGCGGAGGAGGTGCCCGCTACGCTGGAGGCGCTGCTGGAAAAGCATGCCGCATGGACGGAGAAGGCGCCGCTTGTGGCCCATGCCTGGGAGGGCGGCACATGGACGAAGGACGATTATGCGAACCTGCTGCTGACCGCCTGCATCACGGAGGCGTATCAGGCCGGCAGGGCCGTGGACTTCCGCGAGGAAGCCTTCGTGCGCATGCTTACGGCCCTGCGGGACGCGAAGCTGCCCGAAACGGAGGGCGAGGCGCGGCTGGACCCGGACGAGATTCTCTCGGTTTCGGGCTTGCAGGACATGCCCTTCTCCGGAGAGAGGACCTATGAGCCGGGGACCACGCCCCCGCCGCCCTCGGCGCCGGACTGGCAGCTGCCGCCCGCCCTGTCGGCGGACGCGCGGCGGACCGCCGGGGCCAACCTGCTGGTGTACGTGCTCAACCCCAACGCGCGCCACCCCGACGTGGCCATGACCTATCTGGAATACCTCTGCGGGCATCGTGCGCTGGATGAGGAGGCGCTGATCAAGCCCGCGTCCGCCAGCCCCGTGCTGCACCCCCAGATCGAGGAATGGATCGCGTGGATCATCGAGGACCAGCACGCCCGGGATGCCGAGCTGGGCCGCGCGACCGACGAGGAGGCCCTGACCGCAAGCACGGACGCCATTCGCGCCGCGCCGGACTCCTGGGCGGTGACGCAGGGCCGGCTGGAGGCCTACCGCGAGGAGATCGCGCCCTACGTGGACCTGCGCCTGCATCCGCTGCTGGCCGGGTCGCAGAGGCGGGACGGCGGCGTGTACGCCCGCATGCTCCGGGCCGTGTGCGACTATGTGGAGGGCGGGGCTGCGCTGGAGGACTGCCTCACGCGGCTGGAGAACCTCGCGGCCTCTGCTCCGGCCGTTCCTTGACAAAGCGGGGGGTGCGGCGGTACAATCTGCTTACGGAAGGATGAAGGAGGGACGGACCTTGAAGCAGTGCATGGACGCCGACAACCTGCACCGCAGGCTGCGCAAGATCATCGGGCAGGTGCAGGCCATCGACCGGATGGTGGAGGAGGACGTGCCCTGCGAGGACATCCTTTCCCAGCTCAACGCCGCCAAGTCGGCCCTGCACAAGTGCGGGCAGGTGGTGCTGGAAGGCCACATCCGCCACTGCGTACGCGACGGCATCGAGCACGGGGATGCGGACAGGACCATCGAGAGCTTCACAAAGGCGGTGGAGCGGTTTTCCAACATGGGATGACATACGGTACTTTGAAAGAAGCGGGCAATGAACGCCCGCTTCTTTTTATTAGCCGGAAACCGGCTGCCCTTCCGCTTGACAGGCCCTTTCGGCGATGCTATAGTATGGGTATACCCCTATAAGTATATTTCGGGAGGCGCTTATGAAAACGCTGGTTCAAAAGGCCGAGGCTTTTCTGGAATGGGGCGGCATCCAAAAGGAAATCGCGCTGCTGGCCGTCTCCGGCGCGGCGCTGGTGGCAAGCATCTTCGACCTGCTGCCCCTGCCGTTTGACGCGGCGTGGGTGGCCATCGTGCTCTGCGGCGTTCCCATCGTGCTGGAAGCGCTCATCGGCCTGATTACGGCCTTTGACATCAAGGCCGACGTGCTGGTGTCCCTGGCGCTGATCGCCTCGGTGCTCATCGGGGAGGACTTCGCCGCGGGTGAGGTGGCCTTCATCATGCAGCTGGGCGCGCTGCTGGAGGACGTGACCGTGGCCCGCGCAAGGGCCGGCATCGAAAAGCTGGTGCGCCTGACGCCGCAGACCGCGCGCGTGGTGCGGGACGGCGGCGAGACAATCGTGTCGGCCGAGCAGGTGCGGGTAGGGGACCGGCTGCGCGTGCTGCCGGGCGAGAGCATCCCCGTCGACGGCGTGATCCTCTCCGGGCAGACCTCTGTCAATCAGGCGGTGATGACGGGCGAATCGCTGCCCGTGGACAAGGCGGCGGGGGACGAGGTGTCCAGCGGCACGGTCAACCAGTACGGCGCCTTTGAGATGCGGGCCACCAAGGTGGGGGAGGACAGCTCCATCCAGCGCATGATCCGCCTGGTGCAGTCCGCCGACGCGGGCAAGGCGCGCATCGTGGGCCTGGCGGACCGCTGGGCCACCTGGATTGTGGTCATCGCCCTGACCGCCGCGGCGCTGACGTGGCTGGTCACGGGCGAGATCATCCGCGCGGTTACGATTCTGGTGGTGTTCTGCCCCTGCGCGCTGGTGCTGGCCACGCCCACGGCCATCATGGCGGCGATCGGCAACGCGACCCGGCACGGCTTTCTGGTGCGGGAGGGCGACGCGCTGGAACGGCTGGCTGCCGTGCGCAAAATCGCCTTTGACAAGACCGGCACGCTCACCTGGGGCACGCCCCGGGTGGTGGCGGTCGCAAGCGCCCTTCCCGGCCTGGACCGCTCGGGGCTCTATGCGCTGGCGGCGGGCGCGGAGCGGCTGTCCGAGCATCCGCTGGGCAAGGCCGTCGCGGCGGGATACCGCGAGGAAACCGGCTGCGAAGCTGCTCAGGCCACGGCGTTTGACATGCTGCCGGGGCGCGGGGTGAGCGCCGATGTGGACGGGCGGCGCGTGCTGGCGGGCAATCCGCAGCTGCTGGCGGAGAACGGCGTGGCCATCCCGGCGGACACGCAGCGCCAAAAGCTGCTGGAGGAAGGCTGCACGATGATCTACGTGGCGGTGGACGGCGCCTTTGCCGGATACCTTGCGCTATCCGACACGCTGCGCGCGGAGAGCGCCGCCACGATTGCGGCGCTGGAGGCGGCGGGCGTGCGGCCCGTGCTGCTCACGGGCGACCACGAGCGCGCGGCGGACGCCATCGCGGCCCGGCTGGGCATCCGCGAGGTGCGCGCCGGCTGCCGGCCGGAGGAAAAGCTGGAGGCCATCGACGGCTGGCAGCGGGACGGCATGCGCGTGTGCATGATCGGCGACGGCATCAACGACGCGCCCGCGCTGAAAAAGGCGGATGTGGGCATCGCCATGGGCGGCGTGGGCAGCGACATCGCCGTGGAGGCCGCGGACATCGCGCTGGTAGACGACGAGGTCAAGGAACTGCCGCACCTGATGGCCCTGTCCCGGCGGATGATGACCACCATCCGCATGAACCTGACCTTTTCGATGGGGCTGAATTTTCTGGCGATTTTTCTGGCCATGGCGGGAACGCTCAACCCGGTGGTGGGCGCGCTGGTGCACAATGCCGGCTCCGTGGCCGTGATTCTCAATTCGGCGGTGCTGCTCAAGTGGCGGCGCAGGCAGGGGTGATCCCCGCAAATGCCTTTCGGGAGGGCCGCGTCACGCGGCTCTTTTTTCTGGCAGGAGCTGTCCGCCGGGGCGGCGAAGCTCGTCTAACAGGTGAAGGGGGTGAGCGGCATGACGACCGCCAAGGGCCCGGGCGGAGACAGGCTGGAGGACCTGATGCGCCGCTACGGCGACGCGCTGGTGCGCATGTGCTGTCTGTATCTGCATGACGCTTCCCTGGCGCAGGACGCAGCGCAGGACACCTTTATCAAGGCGTGGCGCAGGCTGGAGACGTTTCGCGGCGAGTGTGACGAGCGCACCTGGCTGATGCGCATCGCCATCAACACCTGCCGCGATTATCACCGAACGGCATGGCTGCGGCATGTGGACCGCGGCACGCCGCTGGAAGCCCTGCCGGAGGCGGGCGCGGAGGACGCGCATCCGGACGGCGAGGTGATCCGGGCTGTGATGGCACTCCCCCTGCGCGAGCGGGAGGCCGTGCTTCTGCGCTACTATCAGGAAATGACGATTGCGGAGGCGGCGCAGGCGCTGCGCATATCACAAAGCGCGGTAAAGCAGCGGCTCCGGCGCGCGAACCGGAGGCTACGGGACAGGTTGAAGGAGTGGTATTACGATGCGTGACGGCCTAAGGGAGATCGTGGACCGCGAGCTGTCCGGCCTGCGCTGGCAGCCGCGGAACCGCAGCGCGGTGCTTGCCCGGACGAAAGGAGAACCCAAAATGAAAAAAAGAATGTCCGCCGGACTGATTCTGGCGGTTGCGCTGATGCTGGCAGCGGTTTCCGCGCTGGCGGTGTATGCCCTGACCCGCTCGCCCGAGGCGGAGGCAAAATACCAGGCCCGGCAGGCCGTGATGGACGCCTATGGGCTGACGGCGGAAACCATGGGTCTGTTTCACGCGGAGCATGAGGAAACGGACGACGGCTGGCGCGTGACCTTCCGCGCCCTGGCGAACATCGACCCGGGGCGTGCGGGCGTGTACACGGTGGAAAAGACGGCGGACGGCAGGACCGCCGCATGGAGCCACGATGGCCTTGACCCCGCGCTTTGGCGCGGCGAAGATCTGACCGCCCCCGCCTACGGGCAGGAGCAGCTGCTCTACGCCCTGAACGAGGGGCAGGAGGAGGCGCTGGCGCTGGCCCGGGAAAGTGCGGCTTCCGGCCCCATGCAGACGCCGCCCGCACCCGCGCCGGTGAACGAGGACGCCAGCGTATGGATGGATGTGCGCGAGGTTGAACCCGGCCCGGAGGACATGAGCCTGGCCGAGGCCAAGGAGATCATGCGGGCCGCCGCGCAGGAGGAGCTGGGCCTCAGCGGAGCCGGGGCGGCCGCCGTGGGCGCGGCGGAGGATTTTGACGAGGCGGGCGCGCGGCTGGTGGAGGACAATGCGGGCCGGCGCATGTGGGAGTTTGCGGTGGAGGTGGATCTGGGCGATACGCATATCAGCGGCGGCGCGTTCGTGGACGCCCGCACCGGGGAAATCGTGCTGTTTGATTATGAATCGGGCGGAAACGGCTGAATACGCAAAAAGAAGGGGCGCATCCCATGGCCCCTTCTTTTTTTGGCCGCGTGGGCCGTTTACTCCTCGTCGTGCTGGAAGGCCGCGTAGGCCGCGTTGAGCAGCAGCTTGTGCATGCGCGTGATCTCCCGGCGGTCGTCGGTCGTGCCGTGGCCGTTGAGCAGCAGGGCCACGAAAAAGCCGTCGTCCGGGCTGACCGCGATGAGCGAACCGCTGGCAGGGTCCGCAAGGCCATAGCCGTCGCTGGGCCACAGGTGCCCCAGAAACGGGTCCGACCGCTTGGTGATGCGGAAGCCGTACCCCCGCGCCTCGTTCAGCCCGCGCGTGCGCTCGGTGGTAGCCAGGTGGATGGAGCGGTAGGAAAAGACCACGCCCTCCTCGTTGCGGCCGTCACCCGCCAGCATGGAGGCGTAGCGGATAATATCCTCCAGATCTGTAAACAGGCCCGCGTGCCCGGCTACGCCATGCAGAAAGCGCGCGTTGCCGTCCTGCGGCTGGCCCGCCTGCCACTCCGCTCCCTCGCTTTCCCCGCCGGCGGGGGCCACGTCGTCGCCCGCGGGCAGGTAGCCGGTGCTGGGCATGCGCAGCGGTGCGGTCACAAAGCGCTTCACCGCCTCGTCCAGCGGCATGCCGAACACCCGCTCCAGCAAAAAGCCCAGCAGGATGAAGCCCATCGCGGAATCGCGCACCTTGCCGCCCACGCTTCCCGACAGCGGGTGGCGCATGAGCGCCCCCAGCGCATCCCGGCCGCTTTCGGCCTCCTGCGACAGCAGGAAGGACGCGCTCATGCCCGAGGTGTGGGTCAAAAGGTGCAGAAGCGTGATCTCGCGCTTGTCCTGCGGCACATCGTCCAGCCAGCGGCCCAGCCGGTCGTCCAGGCTGACCAGGCCCCGCTCCAGCGCGTAGAGCATGAGCGGCACCGTGGCCATCACCTCGGTCAGCAGGCCCACGTCGTAGCGCGTGGTGTGCGTCACACCGCGCGCGTCCCCCTGCGCCAGCGTGCCGTGCACGCTGGTGAACAAAACCCGCGTTCCCTGCCCTGCCGCCATGGCGCAGCCGGGAAAGATGCCCTCCGTCACACCGCGCGCCAACAGATCGTCCACCGCTTTCCACATAGGCGTTTCCTCCCAAAGCCCGGCCTGCTCCGGCCCGGCGCTTTCTTTCCTTTTGCTCCATTATAACACAGGAAGCCGCCGTGGCAAAGAGTGAGAGAAAAAACCTGAACGTTCGGAAAAATTTCTTTCTTTTGTTCAGATCGCTTGTGAGACTATTGACAATCTTGGCTTGCCGGTGCTATGATAAGGGCACGAATTCGAATGGCAAAGGCGGAAAAACAAATCGATAACCAAGGGGAAATTTGGAGAAAGGACGTGGTTTCTCATGAAAAAACTGTTGGCGCTTCTTCTGGTGGCTGTGATGGCGATGGGCCTGTGCGGCGCGGCTTCGGCCGAGGGCTATGACCAGGCGCTTATCGATGCCGCCAAGGCCGAGGGCGAGCTGACCGTGTACGGCAGCTGCGAGGAAGCCTACCTCAACGCCGCCTGCGACAAGTTCCAGGAGCTCTTCGGCATCACCGTCAACCGTCAGCGCCTCTCCACCGGCGAGGTTGCCGCCAAGATCGAGGAGGAAAACGGCAATCCCAGCGCCGACGTGTGGTTCGGCGGCACCACCGATCCGTATAACGAGTCCGTGGCCAAGGGCCTGCTGGAACCCTACGAGGCCGCGAACGCCAGCCACCTGCTGGGCGACATGTACCGCGACAAGGACGGCTGCTGGTACGGCATCTACAAGGGCATCCTGGGCTTCATGTGCAACACCGAGGAGCTGGAGCGCCTGGGCCTGGAAGAGCCCAAGGACTGGGACGACCTGCTCAAGCCCGAATACAAGGGCCTGATCTGGCTGTCCAACCCCAACACCGCCGGCACCGCCAAGCTGGTCATCAACACCATGGTGCAGATGAAGGGCCATGACGAGGCCATGGAGTACTTCGTGGAGCTGGACAAGAACATCGCCCAGTACACCAAGTCGGGCTCCGGCCCCTCCAAGAAGGTCGGCATCGGCGAGTGCGTCATCGGCATCGGCTTCCTGCATGACGGCATCACCCAGATCCTGGACGGCTATGACAACATCAGCCTGGTGATCCCCTCCAGCGGCACCAGCTTTGAGATCGGCGCCACCGCCATCTTCAAGGGCGCCAAGCATCCCAACGCCGCCAAGCTGTGGATCGAGTTCGCGCTCAGCCCGGATTGCGTCAACATCGCCAAGGAGAACGAGAGCTTCCAGTTCCTGGTGATCGACAACGCCGAGCAGCCTGAGGAGGCCACCGCCTTCGGCCTGGACCCCGAAAACGTGATCGACTACGATTTTGAGGACGCCAAGAACAACACCTCCAAGTACGTTGAGGACTACTTCAACGCCCTCGGCGCCGCCGCGGACGACCGCTTCCAGACCGAATAACCGAACGAATTCTGTGTCGGCGGGGAGGATGACGCTGCGTCATCCTCCCTCGCCGTCTCTGGGGAAAAGGAGGTAGATACGCTTGGTCAAGGCGCAGAGCGCAAGGCTGGACCGCAAAAAGCTCTTCGGCGACCCGGTGATGGTCTCCACCATCGTGGTGCTGCTGATTTTCCTGGCTTTGTTCATCCTCTATCCGCTGGCCATGCTGCTGATTGACAGCGTGGTATCGGAGGGACGCTTCACGCTGGACGTATTCAGCCGCGTCCTGGACATGGGCCGTTTCCGCACGGCGTTTACCAACACGCTGGAGCTTGGCTTCATCGTGGGTTTGGGCTCCACCGCGCTGGGCCTTCTGTTTGCCTATGTGGACGTGTATGTGAGCATCCGCCTGCGCGTGGTGCGCCGGATGTTCAATATCGTGAGCATGCTGCCGGTGGTGTCCCCGCCGTTCGTGCTGTCGCTGAGCATGATTCTGCTCTTCGGCCGCGGCGGCATCATCACGCGAAGCCTCCTGGGCATCTACGACAGCAACATCTACGGCCTGCACGGCATCGCCATCGTGCAGATCCTGACGTTCTTCCCCGTCTGCTACATGATGCTCAAGGGCCTGCTCAAAAACATCGACCCCTCGCTGGAGGAGGCCAGCCGCGACATGGGCGCCAGCCGCTGGAAGGTCTTTACCACGGTGACGTTCCCGCTGCTGCTGCCGGGCCTGGGCAACGCGTTTCTGGTCACGTTCATCGAGTCCGTGGCCGACTTTGCCAACCCCATGATGATCGGCGGCAGCTTCGATACCTTGGCCACCACCATCTATCTGCAGGTGACCGGCGCCTACGACAAGGCGGGCGCGAGCGCCATGGCCGTGGTGCTTTTGAGCCTGACGCTCATCCTGTTCCTGATTCAGAAGTACTATCTGGAGAAGCGCACCTACGCCACCCTCACCGGCAAGGCCAGCCGCGCGCGCATGCTCATCGCCGACAAGAGCGTGACCCGCCCGCTGACGATCCTGTGCTCGCTGTTTTCCGCGTTCGTGATCCTGATGTATGTCAGCATCCCCTTCGGCGCGCTGTTCAACCTCTGGGGCCGCGACTATTCGCTGTCCTTCAAGCATTTTGAATACATGTTCAAGTACAGCGGCCTCAAGGCGTTCCGCGATTCGTTCGTATTGAGCCTGATCGCCTCGCCCATCACCGCGCTGCTGTCCATGATCATCAGCTATCTGGTGGTCAAAAAGAAGTTCCGCACCAAGGGCCTTATTGAGTTTGCCAGCATGCTGGCCATGGCCGTGCCCGGCACGGTGCTGGGCGTGGGCTACATCCGCGGCTTTGCCAACGGCGTGTTCCACACGGGCTTTTTGCAGGGGCTCTACGGCACGGGCGCGATTCTGGTCATCGTCTTTATCGTGCGCAGCCTGCCGGTAGGCACGCGCAGCGGCATCTCGGCGCTTCGGCAGATCGACAAGTCCATCGAGGAAAGCGCCTACGACCTGGGCGCGGGCAGCGGCAAGGTGTTCACCTCCGTGACGCTGCCGCTGATCAAGGACAGCTTCTTAAGCGGCCTGGTCACCACCTTCGTGCGCTCCATCACCGCCATCAGCGCCATCATCCTGCTGGTGACGCCGCAGTACCTGCTCATCACCACGCAGATCAACGAGTTCGCCGAGAAGGGCAAGTACGGCGTGGCCTGCGCCTACGCGACCATTTTGATCGCCATCGTGTACGCGTCCATCGTGATCATGAACCTCGTGACCAAGTATTTTGGCACCAGCAGAAAGATAAAGGGAGGCAGCGAAGATGCCTAAGGACAGCAAGGGCGTTCGCCTTGACCACATTTCCAAGATCTACAAGGACCCCAAGACCGGCAAGGATTTTTACGCCGTGCATGATGTGTCGCTGGACATTGCGCCGGGCAGCTTCGTGACGCTTCTGGGCCCTTCCGGCTGCGGAAAGACGACGACGCTGCGCATGGTGGCCGGCTTTGAGAGCCCGGACGAGGGCGAAATCTACCTGGGCGGCCAGCCCATCAACGAGCTGACCCCCAACAAGCGCGACACCGCCATGGTGTTCCAGAGCTATGCGCTGTTCCCTCATTACAATGTGTTTGACAACGTGGCCTACGGCCTCAAGCTGCGCAAGGTCCCCAAGGCGGAGATCGAGCAGCGGGTTAAGACCATCCTGGATCTGGTGGAGATGGGCGGCATGGAAAGCCGCATGACCAACCAGCTCTCCGGCGGCCAGCAGCAGCGCGTGGCGCTGGCCCGCGCGCTGGTGGTCGAGCCCGGCGTACTGCTCTTTGACGAGCCGCTGTCCAACCTGGACGCCAAGCTGCGCGTGACCATGCGCACCGAGATCCGCCGCATCCAGCAGAAGCTGGGCATCACCGCCATCTACGTCACCCATGACCAGTCCGAGGCCATGTCCATCTCCGACGAGATCATCATTATGAAAAAGGGCGTCGTGGCCCAGATGGGCAGCCCCAAGGACATCTACTATCACCCCACCGACGAATTCGTGGCCGACTTCATCGGCGAGGCTAACTTCATCAAGGGAACCGTCAAGGGCATGCAGGGGAAGGACTGCGTCGTAACGGTGGAAGGGCGCGAGGTGACCGTGGAGACCGACACGCCCCGCAACGCAGGCGCGGAGGGCGAGATCGTGCTGCGGCCGGAGGCCATCCGGATTGCCCCGGAGGGCCTGCTGCCCTGCACGGTGGAGCTGAGCTGCTTCATGGGCAGCTATCAGAACTACCATGTGCGCCTTACGGATGGCACGCTGGTGAAAATCACCGACAGCTGCCCCCTCAACAAGCGCGTCTTTGAGGTCGGCGAGCATGCCGCCATCTCGTTTGACAAGGACTGCGCGCACCTGCTGTAAGGGGCAGGGAAAGGCGCGGACAGGGGCCGCCCGGCATTTCGCCGGGCGGCCCTTCAGGCTGCTGAAAAACCCTTGATTTTGGAGAGAGTCGCGTTTCTTGCGCCCTACGGGCGCTCGCAACGCTCGCAAGAAATGCTGCGGCATAAGGGCTTGGGGCTCTGCCCCAAACCCCGGCAGGGGGATGATCCCCCTGCACCCCGCACTTTGTCAGCAGTCTGGGCCGCCCGGCAGTTCGCCGGGCGGCCTTTTTTGCGCGCTTCCGCGCCGGGCAAAAATGTGGTATACTGATCCTACCCTTGCGAAAGGAGCCGGAATGCCGCATGCCAACCTTTGAAGCCGAGCGCGGCGGCCTGCTGTGGGACGCCACGGCGGTGCCCAACGCCTTTTTCTGCGAATACATGCCCGCCGCGCCCGACAGCCATGTCAAGGTGTATCTTTACGGCCTGATGTGCGCGCACGGCGGGGCGCAGGAGGAGGGCGACCTTCTGGACGACGTGGCCCGCTCGCTGGCGCTGTCCCGTGACGAGGTGGAGAGCGCCATGCGCTATTGGGAGCGCTGCCGCCTGGTGGAGCGGGTGAAGGACAGCCCGCCCGTCTATCGGTTTTTGAACGTGCAGCAGGCCATGCTCAAGCGCCGGGAGGCCCCGCGCGACGAGGCCTATGAGGCCTTTGCCCAGGCGGTATACGCCGCCTTCGGCGAGCGGCGCAAGCTCCATGGCGGCGAAACCGTGCTGGCCTACGAATGGGTGGAGCAGCTGAAACTGCCCGCCGAGGTGGTGCTCATGCTCATTCAGCACATGATCACCACGCGCGGGATCAATTTCAGCTTCAAGGCCGCCCAGAAGCTGGCGGCGGAACTGGCGCAGGAGCATATTTCCACCATTGAGGAGGCCGAGGCGGTGTTCCAGCGGTCCGAGGCGGCCATCAAGGGCGCGCGCCGGGTGCTCAGCCGCCTGGGCATGCGCCGCAGCCCTTCCATGGACGAGGTGGACCTGTATCTCAAATGGACGGAGAAGTGGGGCTTTGAGCCAAAGGCCGTCGAAGCCGCCTGCCGCGAAACCACCAAGGGCTCGCCCACCTTCGGCTATCTGGACAAGGTATTGGAAGGCATCCGCAGCCGCAGCGGCGGACAGGCCACCACCGGCAGGGCGGTCGAGCGCACGCTGGACGCCGAGCAGGAGGAGACCGCGCGCATCCGCGAGCTGCTTCAGGTGCTGGGCATCAGCCGCGCCGTGGTGGACGAGGGAATGCGCCGGCTGTACCGGGGGCTGACGGCTCTGGGCGGGCACGAGGCGGCGCTGCTGGCGGCCCGCGAGGTGGCCGCCAGCGGCAGGGCGCATTCGCTGGACAACGTGGCGGCGCTACTGGAAGCCTGGAACGCCAAGGGCCTGACCACGGCGGAGGCCATCGAGGGACATCTTGCGCAGGTGCGGGCGCTGAACCGGCGCATCCGCGAGCTGATGGACCTGTGCGGCCACCGCGGCGGCTGCACGCAGGCCAACCGGGAGCTGCTTCTGACCTGGCAGGCGGATTGGGGCGTGCCGGAGGAGCTGGTGGACCTGGCGGCAGAGTTCGCGCGCGGGGTGGACAGGCCCATGCCCTACATGAACCGCCTGCTGCAGGGCTGGCGCGAGGCGGGCGCGCTCACCGTGGAGGCGGCGCGCGCCGAGCACGAGCGCTTCCAGTCCGCGCAGAAGGACGCGGCCCGCCCGGCGCAGCCCGTCAAGCGCGTGATCGAGCAGCAATATGAGCAGCGGACCTATGACCCCGACGAGTTTGGCGACCTGTCGGAGGAACAGCTGGAGGAGTTGAACCGCAAATGACGCGAGAGCAGATCTTGGCCCGGCTGGAGCAGGAGTATGCCCGGCGGCGCGAGGACAACCTTCGCCTGTTTGATAAGCGGCGCGAGGAGGCCTGCGGGCGGTGCCCGGGCCTTCGGGAACTGCTGGAAAAGCGCCATGCCGAGGTGATGGCGGGCGTGCGCTCCAGCCTGACCGACCCCCGCCGCGACCCGCAGGCCAACGCCGGCCTGCCCGCGCGTATGGCGGAGTGGAACCGGCAGATCCGGGAAAAGCTGATCCAGGGCGGCCTGACGGCCGATTTCCTGCAGCCTGTCTACACCTGCGCCGTCTGCCGCGACGAGGGATACGTGTATGACCCCTCCCGCCGCATGTGCGACTGCATGCGCCGGGAGCTCAACCGCCGCCTGATGGAGCATAGCGGCCTGGGTGCAGGCACGGGCACCTTTGAAACCTATGACGAGTCCGTCTTTTCCGATGAGCCGGATGAACAGGGCCGGTCCCAGCGGCGCATCATGGAGGCCAACCGCGACATCTGCCGGCGCTATGCCGACAGCTTTCCCGCAACCCAGGTGCGCGATCTGCTCCTGATGGGCAAGAGCGGCCTGGGCAAGACGTTTCTGATGCAGTGCATCGCGCACCGCGTGGCCGAGCGCGGCTATCTGCCCACCTACATCAGCGCCTACCGCTTCTTTGAAACGGCGCGGCAGGCCTATATGGACAACGACGGAGCCAGGCTGGCCCCGCTGATGGAGGCCGAGCTTTTGCTCATCGACGACCTGGGCACCGAGCCGCTGATGAACAACGTGACCGTGACGCAGCTGTTCAACCTGCTCAACGAGCGGCAGATGAACGGGCGGCACACCATTCTCAGCACCAACCTGAGCATGAACGAGCTGTTGGAGCGCTACACCGAGCGCGTGACCTCGCGCCTGCTGGACAAGGACATCTGCCTGCGCGTGGGCTTCGTGGGCGGCGACGTGCGCCGGGCGCGCAGGCGAAAGGGGAAGGAAGCGTGAACATTCAGATCTACGTGTCAAACAGAAATCCCGACGTGCTCAAGGCGGAGCGCTTCTTCAAGGAGCGCCGCATCCCCTATCAGATGATGGACCTCAAAAAGCACCGGCTGGGCAAAAAGGAGCTGGAGGTGTTCGCCGCCGCGGCCGGCGCCAGGGCCCTGGTGGACCGCTCCGGCAAAAAGGCGCTGGAGCGCCCCGTGGCCCACATGTCCACCGACAGCCTGATTCTTTCGGAGCTGATGAACGACCCCATGGCGCTGGTCAGCCCCATCGTCAGAAACGGCAGCCGCGTCACCGTGGGCGCGGATGAGGCGGAATGGAAGCGCTGGGTGGAGATGGAAAAAGCGGCGACGCGCTGACGCCGCGCCGAAGGCAGAGAAACCGCCCCAAAAAGAGGCGCCCTGGGTTCACGCCGTCCGGCGAGGCTCAGGGCGCTTGGTTGTGTAATTCCGGCAGGACCTGCGCGGCTCATTCGCCCTCCAGAAAGCGCCGGAGCTGCGAGCGGTTGGCGGCAAGGTCCGGGGTGAGCACCATCATGCCGCCGACGGTTTCGTCCGCGTAGGTCCCGTCAAAGGGGACGTGCGCGCCCTGGATGTCCAGCGTATCGCACCCCAGCAGCGGGGCCAACGCCGCCAGATCGGCCAGCGTCAGGTCGGTTTCCACCTCGTCAAGCAGCGTCACGGCCAGCTTCAAAAGCGCAAGGAGGTTCATGGCCTTCAGCCGCTCCGCCGCGCTCTGGATGAGCCGCTGCTGGCGGCCGGTGCGCTGAAAATCGCTGTCGATCTTGCGGATGCGGCAGTAGCTCAGGGCCTGCCGCCCGTTGAGCAGGTGTTCGCCGGCGGTTTCCAGCAGGCCGTCGTCCGCCGCAAGGCCCACCTGGCGGTTGTAATCCTCCAGGATCTTGTTGAGCTGCACGCGCTCGGCCTCGGTGATGTCCGCCTCCACGCCGCCCAGCAGGTCCACCGCCGTCACCAGCGTGGGGAAATGCGCCGTCACGGTATGATCAACGCTGACGCCGAAGTTCTCCTCCAGCGTCCTCAGAAGCAGCGCCTCGCCGCCGTAAAAATAGGCGGCGTTGAGCCGGTCGCGCCCGTGGCCGGGGATGGATACGTACAGGTCGCGCAGGAACGACGCCAGCCGGATGCGGCCCGCTTGGGGATCGACGCTGGCCAGCATCATCACGTCGCTGCGCCCGGCCCTGCCCGATGTGTCCACGCCGATAAGCAGCACGGTAAAGGGGACGGATTCCTCCGCGCGCGCGGGCGTGACGGCAAGGAGCATCAGCGCCGCGCAAAGCAGCGCCGCGGTCCGTTGAACCAAACGCCTCATAAAAAGCCCTCCTTTGCGTTGGTGCCTAGACAACGCAGAGAAGGGCGGTTTTGTTGCAGCTGGGGGGATTTGGTCAGGTGTAGTCGGTGTCGAACTGCACCACCAGGCGGTAGCGGTCATCCAGCGAGCGGGCGTAGGCGTTGAGGGACTTGAGCAGCTCGTCGCGCCCCTTGTAGCCGGCGGGGGTGACGCAGTCGAAAATCAGGTTGATATGCCCCTGGCCAGGCACCATGCGGAAGTCGTGCAGGCTCAGACAGGGATCGGTGTTCTTGAGAAAATCCGACATCTGCTGATGGACGCGGTTCACGTTTTCGTCGGAGGTCACGACGGGGTCCATGTGGATGCAGATGGCCATGTGCATCTTCTCCCCGATCTCGCGCTCGGCGTCGTCGATCGCCTCATGGATGGCCACGATGTTGGCGTCGGCGCTGACCTCGGCGTGCACGGAGGCGATGCAGCGGCCCGGGCCGTAGTCATGCAGCACCAGGTCATGGATGCCCAGAATGCCCTCGCGCGAAAGGAGCAGCTCGCGGATCTGGCGGATCTTTTCCGGGTCCGGCTTGCCACCCAGCAGGCTGTCCATGGTATCGCGGCATACGTCAAAGCCCGCCTTGAGCACCACGGCCGCCACCAGCAGGCCGATCCAGCCGTCGATGGCCCATTGGAAGGCGAGGTAGGCCAGGACGCTGAGCAGCACCGCGCTGGTGGAAAGCACGTCGCCCAGGCTGTCCTTGGAGGCGGCCAGCAGCGTGCCGTTGTGGATGGCCGTGCCGAGCTTGCGGTAGAAGAAGAACAGCCACAGCTTGAGAAGCACCGACGCCACCAGAATCGCCACCACCACCCACGACAGGGTGAGCGGTTCGGGGCTGAGGACGGAGGAGATGCCGTCACGCAGGAGCTGCAATCCCATCAGCAGAATCAGCGCGCCCACCGCCAGCGACCCCAGGTATTCCATGCGCCCGTGGCCGAAGGGGTGCTCCTGGTCCACGGGCTTGCGGGCCAGGCGCGTGGTGATCAAGGTGACGATGCTGCCGGCCGCGTCGGAGAGGTTGTTGGCGGCGTCGGCCATGATGGCCAGCGAGCCGCTGAGCAGCCCCATGAGAAACTTGCCGCCGGAGAGGAGCAGGTTGACGGCGATGCCCGTTACGGCGGCCAGGGTGCCATAGGCGGCCCGGACATCCGGGTCGTCGACGCGGTCCGCCTCCCGGATGAAGCGGCGAATCAGCCATGCGGTCAAGGCAAGGCGCCTCCTTTGGATGGATATGGCCGGTATATGCGGCAATGTCCGATCATTATACCAAAATCGGCGCGCTTAGACAAGACAAATCCTCCCACGCCCGGCCGGTCAGCGGGAACGGCGCGCCAGCCCGTCGGCGAAGGCCTTCAGATGCGCGGGCACGTTGATGCCCTGCGGGCAGGCCTTTACGCACTGGCCGCACCCCACGCAGGCCGAGGGCTGCTTATCGGCGGGCAGGGCCTCGATGCGCTCCGCCTCGGAGGAGGACAGGCGGAATGCGTTGTAGGCGGCCAGCAGCATCGGAATGTCCAGCCCGGCGGGGCAGCCGTCCACGCAGTAGCGGCACGCGGTGCAGGGCACGGTGTTCTTCATCCGCTCGGCCAGGGCCAAAAGCGCCTCGCGCTCGGCATCGGTCAGGGGCTGGGGTTCGGAGAAGGTTTTGATGTTTTCGCTTAGCTGCGCCATGTCGGACATGCCGCTGAGCACCACGTACACGTTGGGCAGGTCCTGCACGAAGCGGAAGGCCCATTCCGAGGGGCTGCGGCGCGGATTCAGCGCGCGCAGGGCTTCCTCCCCGGCCGCGTCCAGGCGGGCCAGCCGCCCGCCGCGCACGGGTTCCATCACCCATACGGGGATGCCCCGCGAGGTCAGCAGCTCGTACTTCTCCCGCGCGCTTTGGAACGTCCAGTCCAGATAGTTCAGCTGAATCTGGCAGAAGGACAGCTCCCTTCCGTAGCGGTCCAGAAATTCGCGCAGGTTGTCCATCTTCCCGTGGCTGGAAAAGCCCAGGTGGCGGATGCGCCCCAGACGGCGCTGCTTGAGCAGGTAGTCCACGATGCCCAGCTCCGGGTCCAAAAAGGTGGGCGTCGTGGCTTCGCATACGTTGTGCAGCAGGTAGAAATCGAAGTGCCTTACCCCGCATTTTGCCAGCTGCTCCTCGAAGATGGAGGCGGGGCTGCGCCCGGCGGCGGCTACATGGCTGGGAAACTTCGTGGCCAGCAGGTAGCTCTCACGGGGGTAATTCGCCAGGATGCGACCCATGATGCGTTCGGACTCGCCCCCGTGGTAGGGGTAGGCGGTGTCGAAGTAGTTCAGGCCGTTTTGCATGGCATAGGCCACCATTTTGCGCGTTTCGGCCTCATCCACCCGGCCGGAGCCGTCCGCAAGCAGCGGCAGGCGCATGGCGCCAAAGCCCAAACGCGGCAGACGGATATCATGAAACATGCGGGTTATCATCGTTGTTTTCCCTCCCTGGGCAGCCGGCGCCCGCGGCGCACGGCCGGAATGTACTCCCAGCATACCACGCGCGGGAGGCGGTCTGTCAAGAGGCAAACGGCATTTTGCACACCCGCGCCGGAGGAAAATTAGGCTTTGCAAAATTCTTCCGGCTGATATATACTGTTATTTGACGGGAAAGGCGAAAAAGCGCCGTTCCGAAAAAGATATTGTGCCATAAGGCGACAGGAGCCACGAAATGCAGAAAGTATGGATCATCGGCGCAGGCCCCGCCGGACTGACGGCGGCGTATGAGCTGCTCAAGCGCGGCTACGACGTGACGGTTCTGGAACAGAGCCATGAAATCGGCGGCATCTCCAAAACGGTGCGCTATCAGGGCAACCGCATGGATATCGGCGGGCACCGCTTTTTCAGCAAGGACCAGCGGGTGATGGACTGGTGGTCGGATATCATGCCGCTGCAGGGCGCGCCCTCCTATGATGACAAGGTGCTGGGCCGGCCCGTGCCGCTGTGCGCCGGCGGCCCCGATCCCGAAAGGGAGGACCGCGTCATGCTGGTGCGCAACCGCGTCAGCCGCATCTATTACGATAAGCACTTCTTTGACTATCCCATCAGCCTCAAGATGGAAACACTCAAGACCATGGGCTTTGCCACCACCATGCAGGTGGGGATGAGCTTCCTTTGCGCCACGCTGCACAAGCGCCCTAACGACAACCTGGAAAACTTCTACATCAACAGCTTCGGCAAAAAGCTCTACGGCATGTTCTTCGAGGGCTATACCGAAAAGCTGTGGGGCCGTCATCCCCGCGAGATCGACGCCAGCTGGGGCAAGCAGCGCACCAAGGAGCTGAGCATCTTCGGCATCCTCAGGGACATGTTCTCCAAGGTGTTCGTCTCCAGGGAACAGCGGATGAAGCACGTGCAGACCTCGCTGATTGAGGAATTCCGCTATCCCAAGTACGGCCCCGGCCAGCTGTGGGAAACCGTGGCTGCCGAGGTGGAGAAGATGGGCGGAAAGATTCTGCTGGGCGCGGAGGCCCTGGGCCTGACCACGGAGGGCGGGCGCGTCAGGAGCCTTCGCTACCGCGACAAGAGCGGCGAGCACACGGTGGAGGGGGACGCGTTCTTCTCCTCCATGCCGGTCAAGGACCTGGTGGCGGGCATGAACGATGTGCCCGCGGATGTGGCGCGCGTGGCCGCGGGCCTGCCGTACCGCGATTTTGTGACCGTGGGCCTGCTGGTGGACCGGCTGAACCTGAAAAACGAAACCAACCACAAGACGCTGGGCAACATCGTGCCCGACTGCTGGATCTATGTGCAGGATACCAACGTGAAGCTGGGCCGCATCCAGATTTTCAACAACTGGTCGCCCTACATGGTGGAGGACCCGGAGCATACCGTGTGGATCGGGCTGGAGTACTTCTGCGACGAGGGCGATGATTTCTGGAACATGAGCGAGGAGGCGTGCGTGGCGATGGCGGCGCGCGAATTGTGCGCCATGGGCGTGATCGACAGCCCGGACCATGTGCGCATGAGCCACCGCGAGCGCGTGAAGAAGGCGTACCCCGCCTACTTCGACACCTACGACGAGATGGACAAGGTCGTTTCCTATCTGAGCGGCTTTGAAAATCTCTACTGCGTGGGCCGCAACGGCCAGCACCGCTACAACAACATGGACCACTCCATGGCCACGTCCTTTGAGGCGGTGGACAACCTCGTGGCCGGTATCAAAACCAAGGACAACATCTGGAACGTCAACACCGAGCAGGAGTATCACGAGGAAAAGAAGGCCTGACGCCTCCCTTATCCCGCGTCCCTGTGCAAGGAGGCTCCGCATTGCTTCGTTTTATCCCACGTCAGGCGCGTCCGCTGGACGGGCGCGCCGCGGCCGCGCTTCGCCCCTACGAGGGGGTAACGGCGCGGCTTTTGTACGCGCGCGGCATCACCGACGCGGCGCAGGCCGAGGCGTTTCTAAGCCCCTCGCCGGACCGGCTGCACGACCCCATGCGCATGCACGGCATGGCGGAGGCGCTCTCGATTCTCACGGACGCGCGGCGGCGCGGCCTTGGCGTGGCGGTCTACGGCGATTACGACGTGGACGGCATCTGCGCCTGCGCGCTGATGACGCAGGCGCTGCGCCGCTACGGGCTTCGGGCCGACCCCTATACGCCGCTGCGCGAGGCGGGCTACGGCCTGAACCTTTCGGCGGTGGAGCAGCTGGCCAAAGACCATCGCGTGCTGGTCACGGTGGACCTGGGCATCACCAACCACGAGGAGGTGCGCCTGGCGCAGCGGCTGGGCATGCGGGTGATCGTGACCGACCATCACGGCCTGGGGCTGGAGGCCAGCCCCGCCGACGCGGCGCTCAACCCGCTGCTGGGGGACTATCCCTTCCGCCGCCTGTGCGGCACGGGGGTGGCCTTCAAGCTGGCGCAGGCGCTGCTGGGGCTGGAGGCGTGCCGGGAGTATCTGGATCTGGCTGCGCTGGCCACCGTGGCGGACATCGTGCCGCTGGAGGACGAGAACCGGATCTTGGTGGCGCTGGGGCTTAAGACGATCGCCGGGCGGAAGCGGCAGGGCATGCGCGCGCTGCTCCGGGTGAGCGGCGATCCCGACCCCGTGGACAGCGACGTGCTGGGCTACCGGCTGGGGCCGAGGCTGAACGCGGCGGGCCGCCTGGACGACGCGGGCAAGGGCGTGCGCCTGATGATGACGGACGACCCTGCCGAGGCGGACCGGCTGGCCGAGGAGCTGGACGCGCTCAATACCGAGCGCCGCGCCGCCGAGCAGCGGCTGGTCAAGGCGGCGCAGGCGCAGGCCGCGGCGCACGACTTCATCGGGGAACGCGCGCTGATCGTGCGCGGGCAGGACTGGCACGTGGGCGTGATCGGCCTGGCGGCGGGGCGGCTGTGCCAGCAGTATTACTGCCCCACCTGCGTGCTCAGCGAGCATGACGGGCTATTGCACGGCAGCCTGCGCAGCATCCCCGGCGTGCACATCCACGAATGCCTCAAGACCTGCGACGATCTGCTGCTGCGCTACGGCGGCCACGAGCAGGCCGCAGGCGTGACGCTGGAGGCGGACCGCTATGAGGCGTTCTGCGAGCGCCTGCAATCCGCCGTGGCGCGGGCGGAGGAAAGCTGCTTCGTGCCCGCCCAGCCCTACGACGCGGAGCTGACCCTTTCGGACTGCACCGACGCGCTGCTGGACGAGATCAGCCGCATGGCCCCCTTTGGCTGCGGCAACCCCGCGCCGCTGTTCCTGGCGCGGGCGCTCCGGCCGGAGGAGCGCCGGGCCGTGGGCGCGGAGGGCGCGCACCTCAAGCTCACCCTCCGGCAGGGCGGGTGCATGCTGGGCGGCATCGCCTTTTCGCAGGGTGCGCTGGCCTCGACGCTTCCGGACGAGGTGGACGCGGTGTTCAGCCTGGGGCGCAACACCTTTCGCGGGGTGACGTCGCTGCAGCTGGACGTGAAGGCCCTGCGGCCCGTGCGCGAGGCGTGGGCACAGGCGCTGGACGCGCCCGACGGCCCGGCGGAGCGAAACGCGCTGGTGGACGCGTTGACCGACGCGTTTTCCATGCAGGCAGGAAAAATCCTTTCGGATACAGAATCCATACAGGAAACCGGCTGGCCCGCGCTGGAAGCCGCGCTCCGGGAGGGGCGGCGCGGGCATCTGCTGGCGGCGCGCACGCATGCCTCGGCGCGCCGGGCGCTGGCGCTGGCCGATTTGGACGTATGCGCCCACGCGCCGGACGACCCCCGCGGCTTTGCCACGCTGCTGACCGCGCCGGCGCTGCCGCTGATGGCAGGCCACTGGCGGCACGTGTGGCTGCTGGACGGCGAGGCGTTCGCGGGCGAGGCGGCGCTGTGGCGCAGCCGCCTGCCGGACGCGCAGGTGCATGTGCTGCCGCGCAGCGACGCGCTCAGGGCCCTGGCCCGCGCCGTGGACGCGAGCGACGAGGCCTACCGGACGCTCTACAGGGCGCTTCGCAGCGGCATATACCGTACGCTTGGGCAGCTGGCGCAGGCGGCGGGCATGGAGGACGCGCAGGCGCGCGCCGGGCTGCATGCCTTCTGCCAGCTGGGTCTGATCGACTATACGCCGTCGCCGTTTCGCTACATGATTCGCCCGGCGGCCAAATGCAGCCTTGGCGACAGCCCGATGCTGGCGGCCCTGCGGACCGTGGCGGGCGGCGCCTGACAATACAAAGAAAGGGACGATGCGGTTGAGTAGACCCAACGCGCGAAGCATGCTGCTTCTGCATGGCACGCTGCTCATCTATGCGGTGGTCAGCGTGTTCGCCAAGCTGGCCGGACTGCGCCTTGCGGCGCAGGAGGCGGGCATGACGCTGGTGTTCCTGGCGGCGGAGGCGGCGGCGCTGCTGGCCTATTCGCTTCTGTGGCAGCGGGTGCTCAGGCGCATGCCGCTGAACTTCGCCTACAGCAACAAGGGCGTCTGCACGCTGTGGACCGCGCTGTTCGGCCTTGCATTTTTCGGCGAACAAATGACCTTTGGAAAGGCGGCCGGCCTTGCGGCGGTGCTGGCCGGAGTGGCGCTCGTGGTGACGGACCATGAATAGCGGCGTCCTGATTTACCTGATTACCCCCCTGCTTTCGGCGGTGAGCCAGCTGATCCTCAAAAAGGCCGCCGACAATACCCGTTACACGGGCGTGCGCACCTATCTCAACGCCCCGGTCATCCTGGCCTATGCGCTGTTCTTCGGCTGCATGCTGCTCAACGTGGTGGCGCTTCGCACGCTGGAATTAACCGTGGCCAGCGTGCTGGAGGCCTCCAGCTACATCTATGTGATGCTGCTTAGCTGGTGGTTCCTCAAGGAAAAGATCACCCCGCGCCGCTTGATCGGCAACCTGCTCATCATCGTGGGCATCGTGCTCACGCTCACCCTGTAACACCTCAAAGGAGGAACGCCCCATGGATACGCCCGCCGAAACCAAAAAAATCATCTTTTCCGGCATTCAGCCCTCCGGCACGCTGACGCTGGGCAACTACATTGGCGCGCTGCGCAACTTCAAGCTCCTGGAGGACGAATACCAGTGCATCTACTGCGTGGTGGACATGCACGCCATCACCGTCCGTCAGGACCCCGCGGCCCTGCGCCGCCGCTGCCTGGAGCTGGCCGCCATCTACATCGCCAGCGGCCTGGACCCCAAAAAGAACGTCATCTACTGCCAGAGCCACGTCAGCGCCCACGCGGAGCTGGCCTGGATTCTCAACTGCTTCACCTACATGGGCGAACTGCAGCGCATGACCCAGTTCAAGGACAAGGCGCAGAAGCACGCCGATAACATCAACGCGGGCCTGTTCACGTATCCTACGCTGATGGCCGCCGACATCCTGCTTTACCAGACGGACCTGGTGCCCATCGGCGCGGACCAGAAGCAGCACCTGGAATTGACGCGCGACATCGCCCAGCGCTTCAACGGCGTGTACGGCGACGTGTTCACCGTGCCCGAAGGGTACTTCGGCAAGGTGGGCAGCCGCATCATGAGCCTGCAGGACCCCACCCGCAAGATGAGCAAGTCCGATCCCGAGGACACCTTCATCTCCCTGCTCGATCCGCCCGACGCCATCCGCCGCAAGGTCAGGCGCGCCGTGACCGACTCGGAGGCGGACATCCGCTTTGACCCGGCGAACAAGCCGGGCGTGAGCAACCTGCTCAGCATCATCGCGGCGCTGACCGGACAGAGCGTGGAGGAGGCGGCGGCGGAGCTGCGGGGCCAGGGCTACGGCAAGCTCAAGGACCGCGTGAGCGAATGCGTGATCGAAACCCTCGCCCCCCTGCAGAGCGAGCACAGGCGCCTGATGGCCGACAAGGCCTATTTGCAGGGCGTGCTTACGGAAAACGCCGAAATCGCCAACCGCATGGCCCTGCGCACCCTGCGCAAGGTGCAGCGCAAGGTGGGCTTTGCCGAGCGCCTGAAATGACGGAGGAGACAGCGCATGGAAAACAAGAATTTTGATTTCATCATCATCGGCGCGGGTCCCGCGGGCATCTTCGCCGCGCTGGAAATGGCCAAGAAGCGGCCGCAGAGCCGCGTGCTGATCGTGGATACGGGCCGGGCGATTTCCCACCGCGCATGCCCGGCGCGCATCGACGGGCAGTGCAAGCACTGCGATCCCTGCGCCATCGTGCACGGCTGGGCGGGCGCGGGCGCGTTTTCCGACGGCAAGCTGTCGCTCAGCGACGAGGTGGGCGGCCATGTGAGCGACTACATCGGCCACAAGCGTGCGATGGACTATATCCATCAGGCCGACGACATCTACCTCAGCTTCGGGGCCAGCAAGACCGTCCACGGCCTCAACAACAGCCGCGTGGACGAGATCGCCTACGAGGCCAGCCGCTATAACATCCGCCTGGTGCCCTGCCCGGTGCGCCACCTGGGCACGGAGAACGCGGGACCTGTGCTTGGCGCGATGCACGACTATCTGGTCACCAAGACCAATACCACCTTCCTGGAGCTGACCAGCGCGGAGGACATCCTCTGCGAGGGGGGGAAGGTGACGGGTGTGAAGATTCATCAGCGCGGGCACGAGCCGGAAATCGTCTACGCGCCCTATGTGGTGACGGCCCCCGGCCGCGGCGGCGCGCAGTGGCTGTCCGAGACGGTGAACAAGCTGGGGCTTCGCACCCAGAACAACGAGGTGGACATCGGCGTGCGCGTCGAGGTGCCCAACGCCATCATGGACCACCTGACCCGTGACCTCTACGAGGCAAAGCTCGTCTACTACAGCGACACCTACGAAAACAAGGTGCGCACCTTCTGCATGAACCCCGGCGGAGAGGTGAGCCAGGAGTACTATGAGGGCGGCATCGCCGTGGTCAACGGCCACAGCTACGAGGACCCGGAAAAGCGCACCGGCAACACCAACTTCGCCATGCTGGTGTCCACGCAGTTCACCGAGCCGTTCAACCAGCCCATCGAGTACGGGCGCTACATCGCCCAGCTGGGCAACATGCTCACCGGCGGCCCCATCATGGTGCAGCGTTTGGGCGACCTGCTCAAGGGCCGCCGCACGGATGTGCAGCGCCTGGCCAAGTCCACCACCATCCCCACGCTCTCCACCGCCGTGCCGGGCGACCTGAGCTTTGTGCTGCCCGCGCGGCACCTGACCAGCATCGTCGAGGCGCTCAAGGCCTTCGACCATCTGGCGCCCGGTCTCTACAGCCAGAACACGCTGCTCTACGGCGTGGAGGTCAAGTTCTACTCCAGCAAGGTGCTGGTGGACAGCCACATGGAAACGGCCATCAAGGGCCTGTTCGCCGCGGGCGACGGCGCGGGCATCACGCGCGGCCTGATGCAGGCGGGCGTGAGCGGCATGGTCGTGGCCGACGAGGTGGCCCGCCGTTTGGACAGCTGAACAGTGAAAAAAGGCGGCCCGCGCAGGATGGCGCGGGCCGCCTTGCTTCTCCTTGTTTTCAGGTCACGCACACCACGCGGCCCGGCACGAAATCGCCGGGGGCGAGCGAGGTGTTGATCACCAGCAGCGCGCCGGGAGCCACGCCCAGCGACTGGGCGAGGGTGTAGAGGTTTTCCCCTGTGCCCATCACATGGCTGTAGCTGCCGGTGGGGCACAGGCGGCGGCTGCCGGCGGGGGGCACGCAATAGCGCGTGCCGGCCTGCGGCCTTGTGACGGACAGGCCGGGATTGGCCGCGCTCAGGGCCTGATAGGACACGTTATGGAGGAGCAGAAGGTCGGTAAAGGACTGGCCGCGGCCGACGATGGCGGCGGTGTAGCCCGCAGGACAGCAGAAGCTGCCGGGGCAGGTGATCTGCGGCTGGCTGGGCAGGGAAGGCGTGGGCAGGCCGTCCGGCCCCGGACCGGGGGAGGCGGGCTGGTTGGCGTCCGGCAGAGCGGGCGTGGGCAGGCCGTCCGGCCCCGGACCAGGGGAGGCGGGCTGGTTGAGCATCATGGTCAAGCGCTCCTTTCAGCATTGAGCGGTTCGGCTGCGCCGCGGGGGCGCGCCTGTACCATCCTATGACGCGGCGCGGCCGGGGTGCGGGGAATCTTTGCCCAAGTCGCGGCGTGTGTGGCTTTTTTGGGCGAAACATGCTATAATCTAAACTCGGTAACCTATGCACCTTGATGTGAAGGGAGGGAGCGGCATGCAGGCGGAGAACCGGGTGGAAAAAATCCGGCGCGCGCTGTTGTGGCTGAGCGTGGCGGCGCTGGTGCTGGGCACGCTGCCGCTGTACGCAATCTCCCTGTACAATCATCCCTATTATGACGATTACGGCTTTTCCGCGCGGGCGCATCAGGTCTGGCGCGAGACGGGCAGCGTGGGCGCGGTGCTGCGCGCGGCCTGGGACAGCGCGCTTGAGACGCGCGAGAGCTGGCAGGGCACCTATACGGGCACGCTGCTGAGCAACGTGCAGCCCGGCATCTTTGCTGAGGGGCTGTACTTCATCGGCACGTTTGTGCTGCTCACGGCGCTGATCGCGTGCTTCCTGTACTTTTTTTCGGTGGTGCTGGGCCGGCTGGGCATGGACCGCACGGGCCGGTGGACGCTGGGGTGCCTGGCGGTGACGCTGATGATTCAGTTCATGCCCGACGCGGGCGAGGCGTTTTTCTGGTTCAACGGAGGCATCGGAAACACCTTCATCTATTCGCTCATGGCGCTGGCCGCCGCGCTGATGGTGCGGCTGGCCGGGGCGAAGGGCCGCGCCGCGGGGCTGACGGCGGCGCTGTGCGTGCTGATGGCGCTTTTGGGCGGCGGCAGCTACGGCGGCGGGCTGTTTGGCCTGTGCATGCTGGCGGTGTGCCTGGTGTGGATGATGCGTGCGCGGCATCCGCGGCGCTGGCGCTTTCTGGGGCTGACGGCCCTGCTGCTCGTGTGCTTTGTGTACAGCATGTCCGCGCCCGGCAACACGGTGCGCGCCGGGGTGATCGGGTATCAGACCTCGGCGGTCAAGGCGGTGTTGCAGTCGCTCTTTTACGGCGCGGCGCAGATGGGGACGTATCTGCGCCTTGAGCTGATCGCGGTCACGCTGGCGGTGCTGCCTGCGCTGTACGGGGCGGCGAAGAAAAGCCCCTGGCGCTTTTCGCACCCCTGGCTGGTGCTGGGGCTGATGGGCGCGCTGTACTGCACGCAGATGACCCCGCCGCTCTACGCCATCGCCTCCATCGGCGCGGGGCGCATCGTGGATACCTACTACATCAGCTTTGTGGCGCTGTGGTTTCTGGCGGTGTACTACCTGGCGGGCTTTGCGGCGCGGCGGCTCGCGGCGGCCGGCCGGGAGACGCTCGCCCGGCCGCTCACGGCGCGGGGCTACGGCGCGCTGCTGGCGGTCAGCCTGTGCCTGCTGGGGATGGGCTGCCTGGCGTGCAGGCCCGCGGGCGAGGAGCTCTACGGCGTGCAGAACCTGAGCGGCCCCAGCGCCGCCCTCTCGATCCTCAGCGGCGAGGCCGCGAGGTATGACGCGGAGATGACCCTGCGCGAGGAAGCGTTGAACGACCCCGCGCAGCCGGTGGTCACGCTCTCCCCGCTCACCGCCGTGCCGGACGTGTTCATGGATGATTTGATCGTGCCGGGCGCGGAATACGACGTGCGGCCCTCCCTGGCGGCCTACTACGGCAAGGAGGCCATCCGGATCGCGGGAGAGGAGGGGACGCCATGAGGCACGCGCTTGCGCGGCGCCGTCTGTCTGGCCGGGCGCTGACGTGGCTGTGCGTGGCGGCCCTGCTGCTCAGCCTGATGCCGCTGTACGCCCTGTCGGCGTACAACCACGCCTGCTATGACGATTTCGGCTTTTCCATCCGCACCCATGCGGCGTGGCGCGAAACCGGGAGCTTCTGGGAGACGGTGCGCGCCGCCGTGCAAAACACCATAAGCATCCGAAACACCTGGGAGGGCACCTACACCACGTCCTTTATCAGCGCCCTGCAACCCGCGCTGTTTGGCGAGGACCTCTACTGGGTGACGACGGCGCTGCTGATGACGTTTCTGCTGTTTGCAGTATGGTTTTTCCTGAGGCAGGCGCTGGTGCGGGGGCTGGGCGCGGACCGGCAGGCCTTCTGGACGGCGTTTTGCGCGGTCGCGTTTGTGATCATCCAGTTCGTGCCGGAGCTGAGCGAGGCGTTTTTCTGGTTCAACGGCGGCGTGGCCTACACGCTGATGTGGGCCGTGGCGCTGGTGCGGCTGGGCGTGTGGCTGTGCTTTGAGCGAGCGAAGCGGCGGGGCGCGAAGGCCGCGCTGTACGGGCTGCTTCTTGTGCTGACCGTGGCGGTGGGCGGGGCCAAGTACTCGACGCTGCTTCTGTGCCTGCTGATGGACGCGCTGCTGGCGGCGCGGGCGCTGCTCGTGCGCCGGCGCGACCGCGTGGCGGAGGTTGTGCTTTTTGCGCTGCTGCTGGCCTGCTTTGCCTTCAGCGCATCCGCGCCGGGCAACGCCGTGCGCGCCGCCACCCTTTCCGGCGGCATGAGCGCGCCAAAGGCGATATTGCAGGCGTTCTACTTCGGCGCGGCGCTGATGGGCAGCTGGTTTTCCCTGCCGCTGCTGGTGGTCTGGGCGCTGGTGGCCTGGCAGTTGAGCGAGGCCATCCGCGGCTGCCCCTGCCGCTTCAGCCATCCCGTGTGGATCACGGCGCTGAGCGTGTGCCTGTTCTGCGCGCAGCTGGCCCCCACGCTCTACACCGGCAACTACCTGGGCGACGGCCGCACGCTCAACACCTACTTTTATACCTTCGTGCTTATGAGCTGCGCGCTGGTGCTCTACTGGCTGGGCTGGGCGCAGCGGCGCGCGGAGGACCGGCTGCCCTTCGCGGCCATCGGCACGGCGAGGCGCGACGGACTGCGCATCGGCGCATTTCTGGCGGCGCTGGTGCTGCTGGTGGTGGGGTGCGTGAGCTACCGCCCGGAGGGCAGCGCGGACTGGAGCCTGTGGAACACGGCTTCGGGCAGCGCGGCCCGCTCGCTGATCACCGGGCAGGCGGCGGCCTACGACGCGGCCATGGACGCGCGCAACGCCGCCATGAACGACCCGGAGAACACCCGGCCCGTGCTCGCGCCCGTGGAGGACATTCCCGACGCCTTCATGGGCGACGCGCTGAACGCCGATAACCTCGACTATGTGCTCAGCCTGTACGCGGAGTATTACGAAAAGCAGCAGGTAACCGCTGCGGAGGGGGAATAGCATGCTTTTGGAAGGAAAGAACGCGCTGATCACCGGCGCGGCGCGCGGCATCGGCGCGGCGATGGTGGAGGTGTTCGCGCGCGAGGGGGCCAACGTCTGGGCCTTTGCCCGCACGCCGGACGCGCGCTTCGAGGCGCGCCTGGCCATGACCGCCGGGAAATACGGCAGATGGATCAAACCCGTCTACTGCGAGCTGACCGACACGGCGGCGCTCAAGGAGGCGTTCCGTCAGGTCATGGCGGACAAGCAGCCCCTTAACGTGCTGGTCAACAACGCCGGCATCATGGGCGAGGACCGCATGTTTCAGATGACCTCCGCGGAGGACATGCGCCGCATCATGGACGTGAACTTCTTCGCTGCCATGGAGGTCAGCCGCCTGGCCACGCGCCTCATGGCGCGGGGCAAATGCGGCGCGGTGGTCAACGTGGCCAGCGTCGCCGGCATCGAGGGCGACAGCCGCCTGGACTATTCCGCCTCCAAGGCGGCGGTGATCGCCGCCACGAAAAAGATGGCGCGCGAGCTCATCAGCGTGGGCATCCGCGTAAACGCGCTGGCCCCCGGTTTCACGGATACGGACCTGGTGAGCGGACTGAGTGAAAAGGTGACGCAGGAGCAGCTTTCCCGCATCCTCATGCACCGAAAGGCCCGGCCGGAGGAGATCGCGGACGTGGCGGCCTTCCTGGCCAGCGACAGGGCCAGCTACGTGACCGGTCAGGTCTGGCGCGTGGACGGTGGCATGCTGTAAGCCCATCCCAAAAGGAATCTCATGATAAAGGAGCGATTCACATGACGAATCTTGAAAAGTACGTAAAGGCGTTTTCCGAAGCGCTGGAGGTGCCCGAAAGCGACGTGCCCGCCCTCAAGTACGGCGAGAGCGACCAGTGGGACAGCGTGGGTCACATGACCCTCATCGCCGCGCTGGAGGACGCGTTCGACATCATGGTGGATATGGACGATATCATCGACCTGAGCTCGTTTGAGAAGGGGAAGGAGATTCTGCGCAAGTATGATGTGGAGATTTGACCGCTTCGGCGATGCCGCGGCGCTTGTGGACGAGCACGGCCAAAGCCTGACCTACGCGCAGCTTGCGCGCGAGGGCGAGGCGCTGTGCGGGGCCATCGGCGGGCGCTGCCTGTGCTTTAACCTCTGCGGGAACACCATCGGCAGCGCCGTGGGCTACGCGGGCATGGTCGAGGGCGGCGTGGTGCCCGCGCTGCTGGCGGCCTCCATCGACCGCGAGCTGTTTGCCGCGCTCTACGAGGCGTACCACCCGGCGTACCTGTGGGCGCCGGAGGGCTTCGAGTGGGAGAGGTGCGAAAGCGTGTACGAGCGCTTGGGCTACCGACTGCTCAAAACGCCCTTTGGCGCGGAGACAAAGCTGCATGACGACCTCGCGCTGCTTCTGACCACCAGCGGTTCCACCGGCAGCCCCAAGTTTGTGCGCCAGAGCTATGGAAACATCCGCGCCAACACCGAAAGCATCGTGGAATACCTCGCGCTGACCGCGCAGGAGAAACCCATCACGACGCTGCCCATGAACTACACCTACGGCCTGAGCATCCTCAACACCCACCTCTGGGTGGGCGCGACCGTGCTGTTGACCGAGAAGGGCATCGCCCAGCGCGACTTCTGGACCTTCTTCAGGGAGGCGGGGGCCACCAGCATGGGCGGCGTGCCCTACACCTACGAGATGCTCGACCGCATGCGCTTCACCCGCATGGACCTGCCCACGCTGCGCACGCTCACCCAGGCGGGCGGCAAGCTCCTGCCCGACCTGCACCGCCGCTTAGCCCAGTGGTGCAGGGACACGGGGCGCAGGTTCGTCGTCATGTATGGACAGTGCGAGGCCACGGCCCGCATGGCCTACCTGCCCTGGGAGATGAGCCTGGACAAGGTGGGCGCCATGGGCGTGGCCATCCCCGGCGGACGCTTTGAGCTCATCGGCGTGAACGGCGAAATCATCACCGAGCCGCACGTGACGGGCGAGCTTCGCTACTACGGTGAAAACGTGACCCTCGGATACGCCCAGTGCGGAGCTGACCTTGAAAAGGGCGACGAGCGCGGCGGCGTGCTGGATACCGGCGATATGGCGCAGGTGGACGAGGACGGCTGCTATACCGTCGTCGGCCGCAAGAAGCGGTTTTTGAAGATGTATGGCAACCGCGTCAACCTGGACGAGACCGAGCGCATGCTCAAGGCGGCGTTCCCGGAGGCGGAATGTGCCTGCGCGGGACGTGACGACCACCTGATGATCTTCTCCACCGACGCGGACGCGCTGCCCGCGATGCGCGCCTGGCTGTCGGAAAAGACGGGCCTGAACCTGAGCGGCTTCCATACGACGCACCTGGACGCCATCCCCAAGAACGACGCGGGCAAGACCCTCTACCGGGAGCTGGAGAAATACCATGTATGACGTCAACGATCTGCCCGCCCTGCCCGTCTACGAATGGGACCGGGCGAAAAAGCGGGCCTTTCTGGATGCGGAGCTGTCGGACCTGACGGACTGGCACGCCGCGCGCTGCTCCCAGTATGCGCGCATGCGGGACGCCTGGCCCGCGCGCGGGGAGGGCTTCGAGGCCCTGCCCTTTCTGCCGGTGCGGCTGTTCAAGGAGCTCACGCTCAGGAGCGTCCCCGAGGAAGCCCTCCACCGCACCATGACCTCGTCCGGTACCACGGGCCAGCAGGTGAGCCGCATCTACCTCGACCGGGAAACCAGCGCCCTGCAAAGCAAGGTCTTAAGCCGCATCATGGGCGAGTTCCTGGGCAAGCAGCGCCTGCCCATGATCATCCTCGACACCAGCGCCGTCATCAAGAACCGCGCCATGTTCTCGGCGCGGGGCGCGGGCATTTTGGGCTTTGGCATGTTCGCGCGGGACAAGGTGTTCGCGCTGGACGAGCACATGGCGCTGGACAGGGAGGGGCTGGAAGCGTTTCTCAAAAAGCACGAGGGGGAGGACATCTTCCTCTTTGGCTTCACATTCATGATCTGGCAGCATTTTGTGGCCAGGCTCCGGGAGACGGGCTACCATCCGGATCTCAGCCGCGGCGTGCTGGTGCACGGCGGCGGCTGGAAGAAGCTGGCCGATCAGCACATTTCCACCGAGCGCTTCAAGCGGGAATTGCAGGAAACCTGCGGCCTCACCCGTGTGCACAACTACTACGGCATGGTCGAGCAGACCGGCACCATCTACATGGAATGCGAGCACGGCCACCTGCACGCGCCCGTATGGTCGGACGTGACCATCCGGCGGCCGGGGGATTTCTCCGTGGCCGATGTGGGGGAGACGGGGCTGATTCAGGTATCCAGCGTGCTGCCGCGCAGCTATCCGGGCCATGTGCTCCTCACCGAGGACGAGGGGCGCATCCTCGGCGAGGACGACTGCCCCTGCGGCCGCAAGGGCAAATACTTTGAAATTCTGGGGCGCGTCAAGCGCGCCGAGGTGCGGGGGTGCAGCGATACCTATGAGCAGAAATGAGCCCTATACCCGCCTGTGCGGCGGGGACTGGCAGAGCGCCCGCCCCCTCGCGCCCTTTGACGATGGCGTGATGGCGTTTCTTTCCGACCTGGGCGCGGCCCTCATCGCCGACCGCGAGGCGCGCGCCTACCCGGACGTGGTGGCCTTCGGCTTCTTCTGCCGCCGCGCGAATCTGGAGGCGCTGGCGCGGGAATACGAGGGCGCGGTTTCGGACCGGCTGGGGCGCGGCATTTCATTTCATATCGCGCCCAGCAACGTGCCGGTCAACTTCGCCTATTCGCTGGCGGCGGGGCTGCTGGCGGGCAACGCCTGCGTGGTCAAGGCCTCCAGCCGCGACTTTGCGCAGACGCGCATCATCTGCCGCGTGATGGACGCGCTATTGCGCGGCGCGCACGCGGCGATGGCAAACCACGTGTGCGTGATTACCTATCCCCGCGACCGCCAGGACGTGACCGAGCTGTTCAGCGCCCAATGCGACGCGCGCATCATCTGGGGCGGCGACGAAACCGTTCGCCGCGTGCGCACGGCGCCGCTCGCGCCCCGCGCGGTGGAGGTCGCCTTTCCCGACCGCTACAGCCTGCTGGCCGCGGACGCGGGAAGCGTGCTGGCTATGGAGAACAAGGCGCTGGCCGCCGCGGCGCGCGGGTTTTACAACGACACCTACCTCACCGACCAGAACGCCTGCACCTCACCCCGGCTGGTGTACTGGCTGGGCAGGAACGGGGACGTGGAGGCGGCGCAGGCGCGTTTCTGGGAGGCCGTGCGCGCCTATGCCGCGCCGCGCTATCCCATCGAGCCGGTGGTGGCGGTGGACAAGCTGACCGCGGCCTTCCGCGCGGCCGCCGCGCTGCCGGGCGCATCCCTCGCGCCCATGCCGGACAACACCGTGGTGCGCCTGCGCGTGAGCGCGCTCACCCCGGACATCGACGATCACCGCTGCGCGGGCGGCTTCTTCGTGGAGTACGCCGCCGAAACGCTGGACAGCCTGATTCCGGTGGTCAAGCGCAAGTACCAGACGCTCAGCTACCTGGGCCTGGAGCCGGAGACGCTTCGGCGCTTCGTGCGCGAAAACGCCCTGTGGGGCGTGGACCGCATCGCGCCCGTGGGGCACACCATGGACTTCGCCCTCACCTGGGACGGCTACGACCTCATCCGCACGCTGAGCCGCCGCATATCCGCCATCTGACGAAACGAGGTGCCTTTATGGCCAAACCGCTGATTTCCTTTGTGATTCCCTGCTACCGCTCCGCGCACACCATCGGCGCGGTGGTCGGGGAGCTGAACGACACCCTTGCCGCCCGCGCGGACGAGTACGACCACGAGATCATCCTCGTCAACGACGGCAGCCCCGACGATACCGCCGACGCCATCCGTCAGCTGTGCGAGCGGGACCCGGCCATCGTCTTTGTGGACCTCTCGCGCAACTTCGGCCAGCACAGCGCGGTGATGGCGGGCTTCCATCAGGTGCGGGGCGACATCGTCGTCTGCCTGGACGACGACGGGCAGACCCCCGCCTGCGAGTGCTTCAAGCTCATCGACAAGGTGGCCGAGGGGTACGACATCGTCTTTGCCCAGTACCCCAAACGCCGGCAAAATGCCCTGCGCAACCTGGGCAGCCGCTTCAACGCCGCCTGCAACCACTACTTCTTCGGCCAGCCCAAGGAGCTGACCGTCAACAGCTACTACGCCTGCCGCCGCTTCGTGGTGGACACCGCGCTCCAGTACCCCAACCCCTTCCCCTACGTGACGGGCCTTCTGTTCCAGAGCGTGAGCCGCTATGCCAACGTGCCCGTGGAGCACCGCGCGCGCACGGAGGGCCGTAGCGGCTACAACCTCAAAAAGCTCGTCGCCCTGTGGCTTAACGGCGTGACGGCCTTTTCCATCAAGCCGCTGCGCTTTGCCAGCTACGCGGGCTGGCTCACGGCGGTGGCGGGCGTGGTGTTCGCGCTGGTGACGGTGATCCGAAAGCTGGTCAATCCCGACATCCCCGCCGGCTGGGCGAGCACGATTTCCGTGCTATTGCTGCTGGGCGGCGTGATCATTGCGCTCATCGGCGTGATGGGCGAATACATCGGCCGCATCTACCTGAGCATCAACCGCTCGCCCCAGTTCGTGGTGCGCAGCGTGACGCGCGGCGCAGCGGACGCGGTCCGTGAGATCGAGGAGAAGGAGGTGAGCGCGGATGAAGACCACGCATGCGGTCTGGGAGCGTGAGAACCTGGGCGTGGACGCCTACGAGATCGCGCTGGACGCCTCCGACACCCCGGACCTGCTCCGTCAGGAGGAAAGGCGCATCGTCGCGGCGGGCGCGGAATATATCGTGGTGAAAACCCCGGTGGACTGCCCGGCGCTGCTGTTTTCGATGCAGGATTTGGGCTATACCTACGTGGAGACGGTGTTCCATGTCATGATCCGGCGGGACGAGTACCACATGCCGGCCTCCATCGCCCGGTTCGACCGGGGGCTGAGCGTGGCAGAGCGCACGGAAGCGGCCGACCGCGAGCGCATCTACGGCCTGATCCGCCGGGGCGTGTTCAAAAGCGACCGCGTGAGCATCGATCCCTTCTTCGGCCGCGAAAAGGGCGGCAACCGCTACGCCAACTGGCTGCGCGGCATGCTGGCGCGCGGCGGCTTTCTCTACGAGGTGCTTTCGGGCGAGAAGCCCATCGGCTTCTTCGTCATCTGCCGCAAGGACGAAACCACGGTCGATCCCGTGCTCATGGGCATGTACGACGAGGAGGGCGACCGCGGCATGGGCGCGCTGCTGCACAAAAAGACGCTGGACACCTGCTTTACGCACGACTGCAAGCGCCTGACCTCCACCATCGTCAGCAACAACGCCAAGGTCCTGCGCGTCTACGTCAACGCCGGGGCGACCATCACGGACACGCTCTACACCTATGTCAAGCACGTGGGCTGATGCCGGGGAGGAATGGCCATGACAGGCGCGATCTGGGTGCTGCTGATGACCGGCGGCGTGGCCGCGCTGCTGGCGGCGGTGAGCCGCCGCCGCTTTGAGGAATGGGCCGCGCCCGCGGTGTTTTTGCTCACGGGCGTGATCTATGTCTTTGCGCTGGCGGGCGCGCCGGCGCTGGGATGCCGCGCGGCGCAGGCGCTGGGACTTGCGTCTCTTGCGGTCGCGGCGGCGCTGGCCGCGCGCAGGCGCGAGGCGAGGGGGCGCATCCTCACGCCGGGCGCGGCGGCTTTTGCGCTGGTGGTGCTGGTAGCCTGGTGGGCGCACCGGGGACAGCTCTACACGCTTCAGGACGAGTTTTCCCATTGGGGCCGGGTGGTCAACCGGCTCTGCGCCCTGGGCACGCTGCCCCATGCCGTGCCCGGCGCGGTGGACTTCCCCAGCTATCCGCCGGGGGCCGCGCTGTGGGAATACGCGTGGGTGGTCCTCTCCGGCGGGACGTTCAGCGAGGGCGCGACCATCAGCGCAAACAACGTGGCGCTGGCCGTGTGCTTCCTGCCGCTTTTGCGCTACGCGGACTGGCGGCGATTAAAGCGCGCCGTGCCGCTGCTGCTGGCGGCCGTGATGCTGCCCATGGCCTTTCTGGTATATGCTTATCAGGACGTGTATGTGGACGCGCTGCTGGGCGCCGTCGCCGCCTACGCGCTGATCCAGTGGTTCACCCTGCCGCGCGGCTGGGAGCGGAGCGCGATGACCGGCGCGGCCATGCTGGGGCTGGCGCTGGTGAAGGAGAGCGGCGCGTTTCTGGCGCTGCTGGCCATGGCGGTGATGGCGCTGGACCTGTGGCGGGAAGGCCGGGGAACGGGCGCGCGGCGCTTTGCGGCCCTGGCCGCGCCCGCTATGTGCCTGGCGGCGGGCGTGGCGTCGTGGAAAATCTACCTGGCCCTGAACGGCATCGGGAGCGAGAAACCCTTCCGCTACTGGGAGATCGGCGAGAACATCGCGCTCTTTCTCGCCGGCGAATCCCCTTGGCACCAGCAGTACCTGCTGAGCAACTTCTTCCGCTACCTGACCATGCCCCAGATGATGGGCGAGGGGCACATTTTGCAGCCCTGCTACCTGGAATGGGTGATGATCCTGTGCCTGGCCGCGTGCTATCTGGCGCGGCGCAGGCGGGCCGGGGGCGAACCCTGCCCCAGGGCGAGGCGCTACGGGCGGGCCGTGGCCGCCATGACCGCGGCCACGGCGGTGTACGCCGTGTGCCTGGTGCATCTCTACCTCTACGCCTTCAGCGCAACGGAGGCCGCGTCGCTGCATTCGTTTGACCGCTACATGGCCAGCGTCATGATTCCGGCGCTCTCCCTGGCGGTTGCGCTGGCGCTGGAGAGCTGGGAGGCGGACCCGCCCCGCGCGGTGCCGGCCGCGCTGGCCGCGCTGGCGGCCATGATGCTGCTGGTTGCGCCCGCGCAGCTGATGTCGCTCACCTTCACCGCGCCCCTGCAGGCGGAAGGCACGCAGTCGCTGCGCGCCGGGCTTTACCCGCCCGCGTGGGCGCTGGAGGCGCTCCCCCAGGACGCGCGCGTGGCGTGGATCACCTGCGGGCGCGACGATACCAATACCTACCGCACCTATGTGTGCAACCGCTACGAGTTTATGCCGGTGGAGCTGGAGGCTCCCTGCGGGATGCTTCTGGAGGACAGCCCGGAGGATGTGGCGGCCGCGCTGGCGGACTATGAGTACGCCTACTGCTTTGACGCGGACGAGGCCTTCATCCAGGCATACGGCGCGCTGTTTGAAAACCCGGACGACATCGCGGACAGGACGCTCTACCGCGTGGTGCGCGAGGAGGACGGCGTCCGGCTCAGAAGGGCCGGGTAAGACACAAGCTCAGAACATGGCGAGGATGTGACACGATGCTGACCTACATCACCAACGAGTGCATGCCGCTGGAAAAGATGCTGGCGCGGGTGCAGAAGCACCACCCCGGCGACGGCTGCCTGCTGGTCAAAAAGGCATACGAGTTTGCCGAAAACGCGCACCGGGGACAGGTGCGCAAAAGCGGCGAGCCGTATTTCATCCATCCGGTGTCGGTGGCGAGCATCCTCACCGACCTGATGATCGACGCGCCGACCATCGCGGCAGGCTTTCTGCACGACACGGTGGAGGACTGCAAGGACATCACGCTGGACACCATCCGCGCGGAATTCGGCGAGGAGGTCGCCCAGCTGGTGGACGGCGTGACCAAGCTGGACAAGCTGGATTTCACCAACCGCGAGGAGCAGAAGGCCGAAAGCCTGCGCAAGATGATCCTGGCCATGAGCAAGGACATCCGTGTGGTCATCATCAAGCTGGCGGACCGGCTGCACAACATGCGCACCCTGCGCTTCCAGCCGGAGGAGCGGCAGAAGGCCATCGCCCATGAGACGCTGGACATCTACGCCCCCCTGGCGCACCGTCTGGGCATGAACTCCATCAAATCCGAGCTGGAGGACCTCAGCTTCAAATACATCGACCCCGACGCCTTTCACGACATCGCCCAGAAGGTGGGGCTTCGGCGCACCGAGCGCGAGGAAAACATCCGCATGGTGATCTCGGAGCTGTCCGAAAAGCTGGACGCGCAGCACATCCACTACGAGATGGACGGCCGGCCCAAGCACCTGTACTCCATCTACAAGAAAATGAAGGGCCAGGGCAAGACCTTCGACCAGATCTATGACCTGATCGCCGTGCGCGTGCTGGTGGACACCGTGCAGGACTGCTACACGGTGCTGGGCATCGTGCACACGCTGTGGAACCAGATCCCCGGCCGGTTCAAGGACTATATCAGCGTGCCCAAGGGCAATATGTACCAGAGCCTGCACACCACCGTGATCGGCGGGCGCAAGATGCCCTTCCCCTTTGAAATCCAGATCCGCACCTGGGAGATGCACCGCGTGGCCGAGTTCGGCGTGGCGGCCCACTGGCGCTACAAGGAGGGCGGCACGGGCGGCGGCGATCTGGACAACAAGCTCTACTGGCTCAGGCAGATCCTCGACTGGCAGGGCGATACGCGCGACAGCCAGGAATTTATCGACTCGCTGAAAACCGACCTGTTCAGCGAGGAGGTGCTGCTCTTTACCCCCAAGGGCGACATCGTCAGCATGCAGCGTGGCGCCACGCCCATCGACTTCGCCTACCGCATCCATTCCGGCGTGGGCAACCATTGCGTGGGCGCGAAGGTCAACGGCCGCATCGTGCCGCTGGAAACCGAGCTGGAGACGGGCGACCGCGTGGAGATCATCACCTCGTCCTCCTCCAAGGGCCCCAGCACCGACTGGCTGCGCGTGGTCAAGACCCAGCAGGCCAAGGCCAAGATCCGACAGTTCTTAAAGCGCGAGCTGCGCGGCGAAAACGTCGTCAAGGGCCGCGACATGCTGGAAAAGGAGGCCAAGCGCCGCGGCGTGGCACTCTCGGCGCTGACCAAGCCGGAGTATTACGAGGGCATTCTCAAGCGCTACGCCTTTTCAGAGCTCAACGACATCTACGGCGCGGTGGGCTACGGCGGCATTGCCAGCGCGTACGTGATCAGCCGTCTCCTGGAGGAACAGCGAAAGACCGAAACCCCCGCGCTGCCCAAGGTGCAGGAGGTCTCCCACGAGGAGGCGCAGAGCCACCTGGGCAAGCCCACCCATGGCGTGTACGTCAAGGGCGAAAGCGGCATGCTGGTGCGCTTCGCCCGCTGCTGCAACCCCGTGCCCGGCGACGAGATCATCGGCTACATCACCCGCGGCCGCGGCGTGACCGTGCACAAGGCCGACTGCATCAACGCCACCAACTCCGAGCAGGAGCGCATGGTGGAGGTAAGCTGGGCGGGCGCGAGCGACCTGGCCAACTTCAACGCCTCCATCAACATCATCGCCTACGACCACGTAAGCCTCCTGGGCGAGCTGGCCCTGTGCATCGGCAACATGGACGTGCCCATCGTGGCGGTGTCGGCCAAGCGCGACGAAAAGAAAAAGACCAGCAACATCACCATGGTCATACAGGTCAAGAGCCGCGAGCAGCTGGACCGCGTGTTTGCCCAGCTTCACAAGCGCAGCGACATCATCGAGGTCTACCGTGGATCGACCTGAAGAATGCACAAAGGAGCGAAAAAGCATGCTTGCGAAACGGCGCGCGTATCTGTTTGCCGAGGCGGCCTGCCTGGCAACCGCCCTGCTTTGGGCGTTGTCCGCGTTTCACTGCACGCACCCGCTGTACGAGGGTGTCGGCGCAGACAGCGCGATCTTTCTATGCATGGGGCGCGGCATCGCAGAGGGGCTGACGCCCTACATCGACATCATCGAAAACAAGGGCCCGCTGTTCTTTCTGATGCTGGCGCTTCCACAGATGCTTGTGGAGGGCACGACGGGCGTGTACGTGCTTGAAGTGCTGTTTCTGCTGGGCAACTGTGTGCTGATCATGCTCATGACTCGCTGGCTCACGGGCGGGCGGGGCAATATCCTGTGCGTGGCGGCGGGCCTGACCCTGCTTCTGAAAACCTGCGGGCAGCACTGCTACTGCGAGGAATTTGACTACTTTTTCATGCTGCTGGGCTTTGCGGTGATGGTGCATACCTTTACCGGGCAGCGGCGGGGCGAAGGCATGAGGGCTTTCGCGCTGGGGCTGGCGACGGCGGCGGTGGCGCTGATCAAGGTCAGCGACGGCATCGGCCTGTGCGTGGTTACGCTGGTCTATTTCGGACAGGTCCTGCGCACGCGCCGGGGCTTCTGGCGCGAGGCGGCGCGCTATGCGGCGGGCGCGGCGGTGGTGACGGTGCCGGTGCTGATGTATCTGTGTGCCGTGGGAGCGCTGGGCGCGATGATTCAGGAGTACGTCATCAACAACTTCGTGCATGTGGGCAGCGCTAAGGACGCGGGCTTCTGGGAGATTCGCCGGTGGCTGATCGTAAACGATGTGTATGGCTGGCTGAGCCTGCAGCCGGTGCTGCTGATGCTGGGTGCGCTGCTGGTGCGCCTGCTGACCTGCTGGAAAGATCCGGAGCGGATGAAGCGCGAAAAGCCCCTGTGGCTTGGGATGATGCTGGCGGCCGTGGGCAATATGCTGTGCGCGTTCGTCTCGCCGCTGGGATTCAGGCAGCACCTGCTCATGGGCTACTGCACCATGCTGGCGGCATGCGTGCTGGGCGTGAGCGCGGCGCTGGAATGGCTCAGCAGCAAGGCCGCGTGGCTGAGATGGCCGCAGGCCGCGGCGGCGGCATGTCTGCTGGCAGCCATCATCGTGCCCGAAGCACAGGAACTCGCGCCGCAGCGGCTGGAGGCCGTGCGGCAGGCCGCCGAGGAGGAACATGTGCTCCAGTGCGAGCTGTCGCCCTATCTGGAGGGGTATGAGACGGTCTACAGCATCGGTGTAGGCGCAAACTGGTACTGGCACATGGGCCTGCAGCCATCCTATCCGTACTACAACATCGTGGGCTTCGCGGCCGACAACGTGGGTGCGGAGCAGGAGGTTGCCTTTGAGCAGTTCCTCACCCAGGGCACCATCGAGGCGCTGGTCACCGGCGGGGATATCGAAGATTACCGGAGCGATTTGACCAACGGCATCATTGATTATGTGCAGAACAACTATCAGGTGATTGTGGAGGACAGCTATGGCCGCTGGCTATGGACGCTGATCTGATACGGAAGGAAAGGAGCGGCATATGCGCGCAGTCATCCAGCGGGTGGAAAAGGCCAGCGTGAGTGTGGAGGGAGAGATCAGGGGCCAGGTCGGCGCGGGGTTCCTGGTGCTGATCGGCGTGGAGGAGGGCGACGGCGACGCCGATTTCAAATACATCGCCGACAAGGTGCCCAACCTGCGCGTCTTTGAGGACGATCAGGGCAAGATGAACCGCTCGCTCATGGACGTGGGCGGCGAGGTGCTGGCGGTCAGCCAGTTCACCTTGCTGGGCGACGCCCGCGGCGGGCGCAGGCCCAGCTTCATCGCCGCCGCGCGCCCGGAGACGGCCGATCCCATGTACGAGCGGCTGGTGGCGGAGTGGCGCGCGCGCGGCATCCGGGTGGAGACGGGCGTGTTCGGCGCCCATATGAAGGTCGCGCTGGTCAACGACGGCCCGGTGACCATCCTGTTGGATTCGCGCAGGCGGTTTTGAAAAGGCGGGGAGCGGTAAGAGATGCCAAAGATTGATGTGAAATGCCTGCCCGTGGGGGAATTTCGGGAGAATTGCTATCTGGTGGTGAATGCCGAAACGCGGGAATGCCTCATCGTGGACCCCGGCGAGGAAGGGGAGCGGATCATTCGGGCGGCTCAGGCGTACCGGCCCGCCGCCGTGCTGCTCACCCATGCGCATTGGGACCACATCGGCGCGGTGGATGCGGTGTGCGGCCATTTCGGCATTCCGCTCTACGTGCATGAGGCCGACGCGCCCAAGCTCACCGACAGCGTGCAGAACGTGGCCCGCCAGTTCGGCTACGACGTGACGGTTGCCACGCGCCCGCATGTGCTTCAGGGCGGGGAAACGCTCTCCCTGGCCGGCATGGACCTGCGTGTGCTGCACACGCCGGGGCACAGCGCGGGCAGCGTGTGCTACCTGCTGCCCGACGGGCAGGGCGTTCTGACGGGGGACACGCTGTTCGCCCACGGCTACGGCCGGACCGACTTTGCGGACGGCAGCTTCCATGAACTCAAGGAATCGCTGCGCGCGCTCTTTCACCTCTCGCCCCGGCAGGCCGCCTATCCGGGACATGAGGAAGCGGGCACGGTGGGCCGCGACCCCGTGGAGGGCTGAGGCATGGAGAAGGTGCGCATCGCGCTCTACACGCCGCTTCCGGGGTTTGCCAACGACCTGTGCGACGTGCTCAAGCTCTTTTTTGAGGTAGAGGCCTTTGCCGTCAATCCCGAGGGCGCGGACGGCGAGCCGCTGCGCCATGAATACCAGGAGCGCGGCGGCGTGGCCCGCAGCGTGATGGAGCTGCGCGGGCAGACCTTCGCGCTGGAGCAGGCCCTGCCGCAGGCCGCCCCCGGCGGGGACGGCGAGCATCTGGCGGTCGCGCTCAAGCGGGTGCGCAAGCGCCTGTGCAAGCTGTCGCTCTACCGCCTGCTGCGCCAGCTTACGGGTGCGCATCCCCCGTGGGGCGCGCTCACGGGCATCCGGCCCACGCGGCTGCTGTGTCAGGCCATGGAGGAAGGCCGCTCCATGGAGGAGGCCCAAAGGTATCTGGAAGCCTTTTTTGACGTGACGCCCGAAAAAACGGCGCTGCTTTCGCGCATCGTGCGCGAGCAGCAGAAGCTCCCCGCGCCTTCCCCTTCGCAGGCGGATGTGTATGTGTCCATCCCCTTCTGCCGCACGCGCTGCGCCTACTGCTCCTTTCCAGGCGAGGCGGTGGGCAGGGGCGGGCGCATCGCGCCGTATCTGGAGGCGCTTTTTGGGGAAATGCGCGAGGGCGCGCGTCTGATGGAGCGCTGCGGGCTTTCGCTGCGCGCGCTCTACGTGGGCGGCGGCACGCCCTCGGCACTGGGCGAGGAGGACTTCGCCCGGCTGATGGACGAGGTGATGACGCTGTTCCCCGGCGCGCGGGAGTACACCGTGGAGGCGGGCCGCCCGGACACCATCACCCGCGGCAAGCTGCTTGCGCTCAGGCGGCTGGGCATCGGCCGCATCAGCATCAACCCCCAGACCATGAACGACGAAACCCTGCGCCTTATCGGCCGGGACCACACGGCCCGCCAGACCTGCGAGGCCTTCGCTATGGCGCGGGAGCTGGGCTTTGACGACATCAACATGGACGTGATCGCGGGCCTGCCCGGTGAGGATGAGGCGGCCTTTGCCCGCACGATGGAGGCGGTGCGCCGCCTCGCGCCCGACAGCCTGACCGTGCACACGCTGGCCATCAAGCGGTCCAGCCGGCTCAACCTGGAGCGCGCGCCCCTGCCGGACGCCGCCGTGGCCGCCGCCATGGTGCGCCTGGGCGGGGAGACGGCCGATGCGCTGGGTCTGGTTCCGTATTACCTCTACCGGCAGAAGTATATGGCCGGGCAGCAGCAGAACGTGGGCTACGCTCGCCCCGGCGCGGCGTGCCTGTACAATGTGGATATCATGGAGGAAACCACCTCCATCGTCGCCATGGGCGCGGGAGCTATCAGCAAGCGCGTGCTGCCGGACCGGGAGCTGCGTATCCGCCGCGCGCCCAACGTGACCAATGTGAGCGTCTATATCGACCGCGTAAAGGAAATGACGCGGCGTAAGGAAGAACTTTTTTTACAAACGGAGGGAGAACAGCCATGAGAATCCTAGTGGCACTGGACCAGGGCACCACATCCAGCCGCGCCATCGTCTTTGACGAGGCGGGGCGCACGCTTGCCTCGCACGCCATCGAGTTCAAGCAGCACTACCCCCAGCCCGGCTGGGTGGAACACGACCCGGACGACATCCTCGGCACCCAGGTGGAGGCCCTGCAAAAGGCCGTGAAAATGAGCAAGGTGGATGTGCGAGACATCGCGGCCATCGGCATCACCAACCAGCGCGAAACCACGCTTTTGTGGGAGAAGGACACGGGCCGTTGCGTGCACAACGCCATCGTGTGGCAGTGCCGCCGCACCGCGCCCTATGTGGAGAAGCTGCTGCGCGAGGGGTATGGCGAGACCATCCGCAAAAAGACCGGTCTGGTCCCGGATGCCTATTTCAGCGGGACGAAGCTGGCCTGGCTGCTGGACACGCTGAATTTGCACGAGCGTGCGGAGAAGGGCGAACTTTGCTTTGGCACGGTGGACAGCTTTCTGGCCTGGAATCTGGTGGAGGGTCGCCCGCATGTGACCGACGCGACCAACGCCGGGCGCACGATGCTCTTTAACCTTCACACCCAGCAGTGGGACGACGAGCTGCTGGGCATGCTGAACATCCCCCGCGCGGTGCTGCCGCAGGTGGTGGACACGGCGCAGGTGATCGGAAACCTGCGGCCGGAAATTCTGGGCCGGCCCATTCCTGTGGCGGCCATGGCGGGCGACCAGCATGCCTCGCTGTTCGGGCAGGCGTGCTTTGAGCCGGGCATGGTGAAAAACACCTATGGCACCGGCTGCTTCATGCTGATGAACACGGGCGAGGTGCCGGTGGAGAGCCAGAACGGACTGCTGACCACCATGGCGTGGCGGCTGGACGGCAAGCCCACCTTCGCGCTGGAGGGCAGCGTGTTCATGGGCGGTGCGACGGTGCAGTGGCTGCGCGACGAGATGAAGCTGATCAAAACCGCCGCCGAGAGCGAGCAGATCGCCGAGAGCGTGCCGGACACGGCGGGCGTGTTTCTGGTGCCCGCCTTCACGGGCCTGGGCGCGCCGTACTGGGATATGTACAGCCGCGGCACCATCGTGGGCATGACGCGCGGCACGGGCCGGGCGCATATCGTGCGCGCGGCGCTGGAGGCCATCTGCTACCAGAGCTGCGACCTGTTCCGCGCCATGGTGGCGGACCGGGGACATCACGCGCCCAAGCACATGAACGTGGACGGCGGCGCGAGCGCCAACGGCTTCATGATGCAGTTCCAGGCGGATATTCTGGGCGTGCCGGTGATTCGGCCCGTGGTGCTGGAAACCACGGCGCTGGGCGCGGCGCTGCTGGCGGGTATCGGCGCAGGCGTATATGCCAGCAAGGAGGAAGCCGCCGCCATGGTCCGGCCGGACCTGACCTTCCATCCGCGCATGGCGGACCGCGACCGCGACCTGGCCCTCTACGGATGGCACCGGGCCGTGGAGCGCAGCCGCGGCTGGGTGGAGCCGGACAAGTAAACAAACAGCGGGGCCGGAAGGGCGTGTGCCTTTCCGGCTCCGTTTCAACCGCGCAGACAGGAGGTGTGGCTATGAAAATCGAGATCTCCGAGGCCTTTCCCGAGCATTTCCGGCCCGCGTATCCGGAGGAATTCGAGCTGTTTTCCCACTTTGAGACGACGGCGGGCATCCCCTCGCCGCTTTTTGCCATCACCACATGGAAGGCAAACGGACGGCCCAACGTATGCTTCCACGCCTGGAGCTGCTTTCACGGCGACAAAACCGCCTTTTTTGCCGTGATGGGCAACCTCTACCAGCACACGCACACCTACGCCAACATCCTGCGGGAGAGGTGCTTTGCCCTCAACTTCCTGCCCGTGGCCTGCTATGACCGGCTGGTGGAGACCATCCGCCGAAACGGGATGGAGGAGGACGAGTTCGATGCGGGCGGCTTTGCGGCGGAGGAGGCGCGGACCATTCACGCGCCGCTGATTGCGCAGGCGTTTCTCAGCCTGGAATGCACGCTCACGGAGACCAAAGACCTGACCGGCGCGGGACAGACCGCCATGGTGACAGGACAGGTGCGGCATGCGTGGGTCGAGGAAGCCTATGCACGGGGGTATGACCGGCGCTACGGCAAAGACGGCTTCATGCTGCTGGTGCCCGCGCCGCAGGACCTGCTCACCGGCGCGCCGGGGCAGTCGGGCATTGCGACGGTACACATTGAGCGGCTGGACTGAAGCGCATGCATTGGCCGCGACGGGGCATCCTGATGACGGAGGTGATGGGATGCTTCCCGAAATGGAGCTGTTTCAGTACATTTACAAGACGGCCGACATGGGATGCCAGGGCATCGACACGGTGGAGGAGCACGCGGAAAAGCGCCTGCGTGAGGAGCTCAGGCGCGAGCGGCAGGAGTACCGGTCCATCCGCGACGAGGCGGACGGATACATCCGCCAGCGGGGCGATACGCCCGCAGGCGTGGGAACCATGGCGCGCGTATCCGCCGAATGGATGAGCAAGGGCCAGCTGGCCATGGACGATTCGCGCGGAAGAATCGCGGAAATGATGATCCAGGGCACCACCATGGGCATCGTCAAGACCATTCGCCACCTGAACGACTATCAGGGGCAGGACGGCGACGCGCGCAGGCTGGGCGAGCGCCTCCTGGATATGCAGGAACGGAACGTGGAACGCATGAAAGCCTATCTCTGAGCCGTCACAGGCGCCACAGCCGCTTGAGCTGGCTCAGGCAGCGCACAGCCATGGCCATGTCATCCTCCGGGGTGCATGGCTTTTCATTTGCAAACACGGTGTCCAGCTCCATGCGCGCGGTGGGGGTCAGGTGCACGCCGTCCGCCTCCTCGAAGGCGCGCGGCATCAGCCGCTCCGCCGCCTGCGGAAAGACGCGGTAGAACAGCGGCAGATAGCTGCTCAGCAGGTCCTCGCGCTCCGGGCCGCCGTAGGGACGGGTGCCGTTCCACCGGTCGCCGCCGTGCACGGCGCTTTGGAGCGCGTCGTCCCGCGCCAGCAGCCCGCGCGCCACCTCCTGCTTGGGGTGGCGGCTCTGCACCGGCAGCAGCGCGCGCAGGGGATGGTCCGGGGCCAGGCGCGTCATGGCCAGCGAGCACAGGCGGGTCAGCTGCTCGTCGGTGAGGGCCTTGACAAGCTGGCCGCCGTTGCCCGCCACGCACAGCGCCATGCGCTGCGGCAAAAGCGGGGAGAGGTCCGCGTCGGCATGGGCGCGCTGCATCAGCTCGCCAGAGAGATAAAACAGGTAGCCGATCTGAAACAGCAGCAGGCTTTCAAAGTAGGTGATCGTGCCCAGCGACCGGGCGGCCGCCATGCCCTCCCGGATGTCCCCGGCGTAGGCGGCGAGCAGATCGTCCAGCAGAAACATGCATTTCAGCCGTCCCCGCGCGGTGGACGCCTCGCGGCGGAAGGCGGAGACGACGCCGCCGACCGCCTGCCGCAGCGCCCCGGAGCCGGAGGCAAAGTCGCGCTCCAGATCCTCGCTGTGCCAGTCGCACAGCGACTCAAAGAGCATCTCCCGGCAGCCCAGCAGGAGCGAGCATTCAATGGCGGCATGCGCCGCGCCACCCAGCCACAGGCTGATATCCGCCGTGCTGCCGCCGATGTCGAGGTTGAGGTAGCCGCTGCCGGCGCTTACCTCGCTGCGGGAGAGGAAGTAGAGGCCGTCGGCCTGGTTCTCCGTGGCGTAGAGCACGGCCGGGCAGCCGTCCGTCAGGGCAAGGCCGCACTCGGCGGATACCTCCCGCGCCAGGCCGCGCATCATTTCCAGATAGGCCTCCTGCTTGGCAAGCGGCATGGCGTTGGGCATGGACACGCGCCAGGACGCCGAGGACGACCCCCACAGCCGCGCCGAAAGCGCCGCCTGCAGCATGACTTGCTTGAGAAACAGCCGAAGGCAACGCAGGGCGTAGTCCTCGCTGCTCCACTTGAGGTCGTAGTACAGGGCGGAGGCGCTTTTTTCCAGCAGGTCAGGCAGGGAGAGGCGGTAGTAGATGTGCCCGTCGCACAGGACCGTGCGCCAGGCTTCCGGCACGTCGGTGAACATGTCCATCACGCTGTAATAGGTGGCCTCGACGGCGCTTCCGGGCAGAAGCACCGTGTCGGGCAGAAATTCGTCGGCCAGATGCGCGCCGTCCTCCGCGCCGGAGGCGAGCAGCGTGCGGTGCAGGCATTCCGGCAGCGTGGCGGGCTGCACGCGCCCGTCCTGCCGGAGCATGACGGTGGTGGAGATGCTGCCGAAGTCGATGGCGATGGCCGCCGCGGGCTCGTGGCGCAGGAGGCGGCGGGGCGCGTCGTTGAGTAGCGCGCCCAGAGAGAGCGCCCCGCGCCGGAGCACGACAAACGCCGGGAAGCGGTCCACGCAGGTGTTGCGCCACTCGCGGCCGGGGGCATGGCGCAGGTCGCCCTGCGTCCAGCCCTCCGTGCCCAGCGCCCACGCGTCCACCTTCCGCGGCTGGTGGACATGGAGGAAATAGCGCTTCCACAGGCCGGGCGAAAGGCGTACATTGGGCCATACGGTCACGCAGGGCGCCTCCCCGGCGGGCAGCACGATGGCCGCGCCAGTTTGCAGCACATCGCCCAGCGTATAGGTGCGGCGGAGGGTAACGGCGCTTTCGGCGGCTTCCCCGCCGCTGTGCACCCGCCGCCGCACACGCAGCTGCGCCTCGACGGACCGGCCGTCCGCCGCGGGCAGAAAGCGAAGGCCGGAGAGGTCCAGCCGGGGCGCGCAGGAATCGTCCGCGTCAGCCGCGTCCATCAGCCAGGCGCACAGCCCGGGCGAGAGCGGGGGCACGGCATAACAGGCGCGCGCGCCCAGCGTGACGCGGCAGGCCGTGTTAAGCGTTTCATCTGCGAAGGGCGGCGGGCCGTCCAGCAGGAGAAGCGCGTCGGAAAACGGCTGCTGCACCAGCGACACGTCCTCCATGCCCAGCGCGTCCCGGAGCAGGGCGCAGAGGGCGGCGGGACGGCCGTCGAGCGGATAGGAGATGTCAAGGGTGCAGCCCGCCGCCTGGGGCTGGCGGTCCAGCTCGTCCGCCCAGTCTCTGAGCAGATCGGGCAGACGCGGCCACAGGCCGGGACGGTCGGCGGCCGCCAGCTCCCGCAGCGTGGCCGCGGCGCGTCCGCGCCAGGCCGCGTCATGTTGCTCCAGCAGCGAAAGCTCCCGTTTCAGGCGGGCCAGCGCATCCGCTTCGCCGCGGCTGCGCGCAGGCTCCGTCAGGCAGTAGGCCGACCGGCAGGCAAAGGCCGTGCCCTCCAGCGAGGAAAGGACGCAATCGCCGCCCTCCGCGGCGGGGGGCACGGGGCCGAGCACCACGCGAAGAAGCGGGTTGGCGGCGGGGTCGGCCTCGCCCGGATGCAGCGTTTCTTCCCGGATGCCGGCGGCCGTGTCCGCCAGCGTATGGGCGGCCAGAATCCGGGTGCGCAGATCGTCCAGCGCCTGCGCATCGCCCCGCGAAAGAGAGGCGCGCCATGCGTCGCGCGCGTGGGCAAGGTCCTCAAGAAACGGGCGCAGCACGCCGCACAGGCCCGCCGCGGGATCGTAGAGCGGGCTGCGCAGCGAAGGCTGCTCGTTCAGGCGGCACAGAAGCGCAAGCCGCGCGGCCAGAAACGCGGCGTCGCGCTCGCAAAGGAGGGCGCAGGGGTCGAGGAAGCGGCGCTGCGCGCGGTCATACCACGTCACGCACGGCGGCAGCAGGGGGGCCAGGTCGCCCGGGTCGGCGGCGGGCACCACGGCCATGGCGCGGGAGAGCAGGGCGACGGGCCGCGCGGGAATGCCCTCGCCGTGCAGCGTAAACGCCCACAGCCCGTCCGGGGCGCGGGCGGGGGAGAGCGCGGCGGTTACGGAAGCGGAGAACGCCGTGCCGCCGTCCGAAAGGCGCACCAGCTTCAAAACAGGCCATGCGCCGTCCTGAGGCCAGGTATCCCACAGAAGCAGCAGGGCCAGCACCCCGCGCCAGGCCGCCATCGAGGGATGGGCCAGGGCGCGCTCCGGCGTCAGGCGCGCAAGGCGGCGCAGCTGCTGCTCGGCGCTGAGCACGTCGGGGATGGAATAGCTCACGTCCACGCCCGGCGTCTGGAGGTAGCGGGCCAGGCTTTCCAGCCATTCGCGCGGGCGCTGGTTGCGGTCGCACACGATGCCGGGCGCGGTGTGGTAGCCCGTATGAAAGCCCTCGTCCATCGGGGGCAGAAAGGTCAGGTAGGCGGTCTGGCGGTCCAGCGCCTGCTTTTCTTCACGGTTGCCGCGCACGGCGCGTCCCTCCTTCCACGGTCAAAGGTCCTCCATCACGGCGGCCAGCAGCGTGTCCAGAAAGGCGGCCAGCGCCTCGTCCGGGCCGCCCGCGCGCGTGCCGCCGCCCAGCGCGCTCACCACGCGCGCCATGTCGCGCCGGTCGGGCACGGGGGAGGACACCAGCCGCTCCAGCCCGCGCTGCACCTGACGGCAGGCCGCGTCATCCGGCGCGCCGCTTCCGAGGGAAAGCAGCGCCGTGTGCAGCGCGTCCAGCGTGGCGGCGTCCATCAGGCCGTTTCCGTCCCCTTCTCCGGACGGGCGGAACGCGGGCGGCAGCGTGTGGAGCACCTGATGCATCCAGTTGATATAGAAGGCGAAGAAGCGGTACACCCCGTCCAGCCGCACGCCCAGGCGGGCGCGCGCGGAGGCGGGATAGCTGCGGCGGAAGAACGCGGCCAGGTAGCCCACCCGCCCCAGCGAGCGCCGTCCGTCGCACAGGAAGGCGCGCAGCGCGGGGTAGCATTCGGTCACGTAGACGGCGGCGGCCTTCATCAGCGCGCCGTAGCGCGCGCGGTAGAGGGCCGCGTCGGTGTCGAAGCTGTCCCAGCAGAAATGCGGGGTGTGCCACTGGTAGTAGTAGCAGTCCATGTTGTGCGCCTGATCGCCCCGGAAGCCCGCGGCGAAAAAGCGCGCGGCGCAGCGCGCCGCCAGCCATTCCAGCATGTGCGCGTCGTTTTCCTGGCTCTGCGAGCCGGTGGAATACAGCCGCGCGGATACGAAGTGCTCTGGCGGCAGGCCCAGCAGGTAGGCCGCGTCAAAGATGCCGGAGGCGTCCTCCGCGCCGTTTCTCACCATGCCCTCCATGCCGTAGTATTGCAGCGCCGTGCGCGCCTTGTCCAGAAACTCGTCGCTGGAGACGGCGATTTCGCGCTGCGTGTCCACGCCTGCGGGAGGCACGCGGTAGTAGGGCAGCATCAGCACCGCGCCCATGACGAAACGGTCCGTATCCCCGGCGAAGCGGCGGCGCAGGTACTTGCTGACGGCGGGGATGCCGCTGGCGCCCGTGCCGCCGAAGATGCTGCCGGTCAGGAGCACCTGAACCGTCTCGCCCCGGTCCAGATCGGCCCGCATGCGGTCCACCATGGCGTTGAGCTCGTCGGGCTGGCCCTGGGCGCGCATGTCCTCCAGCGTCCCCAGCAGATCGGCAAAGAACAATACGCCCAGATCGGGGTGCCCGCGGAAGCCCTCGCTGTATTCCAGATCGGCCTCGGCGCGGGTGAACAGCGTGCGGGCCAGCAGCCCGTCCAGCGCGTGATGCCGGGCCATCTGGCTGACGGAGGCGGCGCGGCGGCTGAGGTTCATGCTCCACCGGCTGATGGACAGGCGCGTGTGAAAGCAGGCGTGGCTGTAGGGCGAGGCCGCCAGCGCGGCGCGGGCCTCCTCGTAGGCCTCGGCGGCGCGCTTTACGCGGGTGGTGTTGCCGCAGGAGGCGTCCACGTCCACCGAGAGCAGGTCCAGCGCGGGAAGCGGGCCTTCGCCGGGCGTGGAAAAAACGTCCGCGCAGGCGGCGTAGACGATGGCTTCCATCACCTTGCTGCCCGTTCCGCCCACGGCGATCACATACCGGCCCATGCGCAGGCCTCCTTTTCAGAAATCGTTACAACCGCTTGAAAAAGGCGTGGCGGCCGCTGATGGCGGGCGGCGCGGCCAGGCGCGACACGGCGGCGGCGGCCAGCACGTTGAGCGCGTAGCAGCCGAAATATGCCGCCAGGTCCCACCCGGTACGCCCGGGAATCCACCTGACGCCCGCCAGCCAGACCACAGCGGCAAAGGCCGCGTTGACCGCGCAGAGCCACAGGAGCGTCAGGCGGTAGGCGCGGACGGCCCGGCGGGTCGCCCGGGCGGGCTGGAGGGCGGAGCGCTGTCCGGCGCGCCAGAGAAGCTGGACCGCCAGCGTGATCAGCCACGCCGCAAGCGCGCAGGCCGCCAGAAACCACAGCCAGCTTTGCTCGCGGGAGAAAAGCGCGGCGCGCAGGGCCTCCGGCGTTGCGGCGGCGGCTTCGCCCGACCGGGCCAGCGCGTCCAGCGGCGCGAGGGAAAAGGGCAGCGCCGCTTGCAGGTGCTGCGCCACGTTGGGCGCGGTGCCCGTCAGTTTGAGGGGGTAGATCCAGAGGCTGGCCGCGGCCTGCCACAGAAGCGGCAGGGCGAAGCAGACCAGATAGCACACCAGGCATTTCAGCCGGTTGGACCGGCGCAGGCGCACGGCGGACGGCATGCTCACACGCCCCCTTCCCATGCCCCGGCGGGCACGAATACGTCAAACGCATAGCGCACCAGCGGCGCCTTCTCCACGTTGGCGGCCGCGCGCACCTGCGCGATCAGCTCCTCAAGGCCCGGCGCGCGCATCACGGGCGGAAAATCCGGAATGGTCAGGCCGTGATAGCCGGATTCGTTCACAGGCCCCCACGCGTGCTGAAGCTGGCGGGGCACGCTCGCGCTGTCCCCGTCGTAGGTATGCACCGCCTGGGCAAACTGCTCCCAGGCGGAAATCTGTTCGTTGGTCAGATGCGCGTCAAGGCCGTCGGCCCAGGGGACAGCCTCCCATTCGACCTGCGCGCCGGAGAGGTCCGCGCTGACCAGCACGCGGTAGTAGCCGGGCGCGAGCTCGGCTTCGTCCGCCGACACGGTGAGGGTGAGGCGATTCCCGCCGTCCTCCAGCGACACCCCGGCAAGCGTGAAGGGGCTTTGCCGCTCGCCGCTCTGGAAGGCCTCGTCCTCGCGGGTAAAGACGTACTGCGTATCCCGAAGCGCGATCACCTGCCCCTCCCCGGCCTGCGCCGTGGTGGGCAGCGTATCGGTCAGGATGAGCGCCGCTTCGACCGAGACGGAGGCGGTGAGGCCGCTCAGGTCCGCGCTTGCCGCGCCGCTTTCCTGCGTCACGGGCAGCGACACCGTCACCGACGCGCCGGACGCCTCGCCGTCGAGTACGACGGTGGCCGCCTGCCCGTCGGTTTCCAGCGTGCAGCCGGATGCGGACAGCGCCGCGCCCTCGCTCAGACGGGTCAGGCAGGTCCAGCCGGGCCGCTCGATGCGCACCGAATAATACGCAAAGCCGAAGGGCTGCTGCGTGACGGTCTGGCCGCCCGCGGTATAGGTGAGCTGGCCCTCGTCCGGTCCGCGCAGGCCCTTGAGCGCCTCGGAGGCCGCCAGCCCTTCGTCCAGCAGCGAAGTGTAGCGGTCCACCTGCGCGGGCGTTCCCACCACCAGCATGATGAGCGTGCGCGGCATGGGCAGGGCCTTGTCGGAGTTCTGGGCGGCGTTGTCGTAATCCAGCCGGCCCCAGAGAAGCGGCTCGGCAAAATCCGCCGCGCCGAAGGAGGACATCTGCCCCATATAGTCCAGCTCAAGGGCGTAGAGCTGAACGCACAGCCCCGCGTCAAACACACCCCGCGCCTCAAGCAGCTGCGTCACGAAATCGACGGGCCTGCCGTCCGCCTCCACGGAGGACAGGCGGCGCAGGGTGGCCGGGTCGCAGGTGATGACGGACAGGCGCGTGAGGTCGAGGTTTTCCAGGGCATACATGAGCGGCGCGTCCGCGTCGCCGTCGGCCACGTATCCGTCTGTGTCGCCGCTTTGGATGGCGGCGATCTGCCTGTCCAGCGCGTCGGCCATGGCCGGGGCCAGCGACGGGTTTTCCAGCAAGGAGGCGTCCAGCGCGCGCAGCCGGTTGAGCATGGGCGTGCCCAGGTCGTAGAACGAGCCTTCCATGTTCTCGGCGGACAGGCCCGCAAAGAACGAGGGCAGGGGGTTCATGGCACAGGTGAGCAGGTCGCGCGTGACGGAGGCGCGCGCCTGAGCGTCGGAGCCGGCCAGCGCGTCGAGCACTTCCTCCGGCAGGCGCTCGTTGCCCGCGCGCAGCACCCGCACGCGCGAACCCTCGGCCGCGGCCAGCAGGCAGCGCAGCACGCCCTCGTACATGCCCACCTGCGAGCCGTAGCGGTAGTGGAAGCCGCCCTCGCGGTACTTGCGGCTGAAATGGGGGTATACGCTCTCCTCGTGGACGTTGATGCCGCCCATCACCTGGGAGGCGTCCAGCCACAGGTCCGCCAGCAGGGGCGCGGCGGACGCCGGGGCCTCCGTTTCGCCGGGGACGGCGGCGCTCATCGCGGGCCATTCCAGCAGGCGCAGGTCCGGGACGGCAGATGCGCTGTCCGCACCGGAAAAGGCCTCCAGCGCGCCGGGCAGGCCGCACGCCGTGAGCAGCAGAGCGGCGCACAGGAGCAGCGCCAGCAGCATCCGCCGGACCATGCAGATCTCTCCTTTCGCATCAGACCTGTTGGGAAATATCATTCGCCCCCGGTCGGGGCTTTCCCTGCCGCCTTCTCCAGCGCCGCCTGCCAGGCGGGGCTGTGGCGGTACATGTTTTCATAGAGCTTGAGATAGGCGGAAAAGCACTTGCCCGCCTCGAAGTCGGCGGCGCGGGCGCGGCAGGCGTCGGCGCTGCGGGGGGCGGCGCACAGGCGGCGCACCGCGTCGGCCAGGGCGGCGATATCGCCCAGCGGCACGACCTCGCCCACCTCGTCGGTCACGATTTCGGGCATGGCGGTCGCGTCGTAGCACACGACCTGCGTGCCGCAGGCCAGGGCCTCCACCAGCGTCATGCCCATGCTCTCCTCGTGACTGGCGCTGAGGTACACGTCGGCGGCGGTGTAGAGGGCGCACAGATCCGCGGTGTTGCCCGTGCGCTTCACGCCCAGCACCGTGTTTTTGGGCAGCGAGGCGATCTGGTATTCATCCAGGCCCACGGCCACCACGCAATACTCCGGCCCCAGCGCCTCGCTCAGATCAATCAGGTCGTCCAGCCCCTTGCGCTCGTCCCACACGGCCGCGGCGCTGAGCACCAGGCGGCGCCCGCCCGACCCATCCAGCCCGTAGAAGCGCACCACGTCGCGCATGAACTGCTCGTCCGAACAGGGATGAAAAACGGTCAGGTCCACGCCGTTGGGCAGGGCATAGACGGGATAGCCGCCGAGGAAGGAGCGCCTCACCTCGCTGCGCAGCCATTCGCTGGGGGTGGTGAGCACCATATGCCTGAGGCCGCAGAACAGCTCCCGCTTGTCGCGCCAGTTGCGCGCGCTCCGGTCCACAAACCAGCTGGACGGGTAGACGTGCCGCCGGACGCAGCCCCCGCAGCCCCCCAGCCAGCGGTCGCAGCCAAGGCGGTCCTCCCGGCTGGCCCGGCGGCGGCGGCCGTCCACCGGCGCGGCCCCCCGCGCCATGGTGTAGTACGCGCAGTGGCCGGTGTAGGCCCAGCAGTCGTGCAGGGTCCACACCACGGGCAGGTCGCGCTTTTTGAGCCAGGCAAAGAGCGTGGGCAGGTTGAGGTAATATCCGTGCAGGTTGTGCAGGTGCACCAGGTCGGGCTTGTACGCCTCCAGCTGGCGGATGAGCCGGCGGGTGGCATAGCCGCTGAAAAAGCCCGCGCGGTCGGTGAGCCGGGTCAGGGCCAGGTCCAGCATCGTTTCCGCCTTGCTGCCGATGACGTAGCTGGGCACGTCGCCGGGCGCGTGATCGCGCGAATGGCACATCAGGGCGCGGTGCCCGGCCTGCATGGCCGTGCGACACAGGGAAACCGCGATGCGGCCCGTGCTCAGCGAGGCGACGACGTTGATCTGGACGATGCGCATGCGGGCGCTCCTTTCATCAAGAGGGGGAAAACGGCTGGGTATAGTGTATCACGTTCGGCCGGGAATGGAAAGGGCGCAAAAAAAGCCGCCCGGCAAAGCCGGACGGCGCGGGCGCTTTGAATCAATAGTTCTGGGCGCGGAGCTGGAAATAGGCCTTGGGGTGCTTGCACACGGGGCACATTTCGGGGGCCTTGGGGCCGATGACGATGTGTCCGCAGTTGGAGCACTCCCAGATCATGTCGCCGTCGCGGCTGAAGACGATGCCGTCCTCCACGTTGGAAAGCAGCTTGCGATAGCGCTCCTCGTGGGCCTTCTCGATCTTGCCCACGGACTCGAAGAGGAAGGCGATATCGTTGAAGCCCTCCTCGCGGGCATCGGCGGCCATCTTGGCGTACATGTCGGTCCACTCGTAGTTTTCGCCGTTGGCGGCATCCAGCAGGTTGGTGCTGGTGGCGGGAATCTCGCCGTCGTGCAGGAGCTTGAACCAGATCTTGGCATGCTCCTTCTCGTTGTTGGCGGTCTCCTCAAAGAGGTTGCCGATCTGCACGTAGCCTTCCTTGCGGGCCTTGGAGGCGTAGTACTTGTACTTGGTATGCGCCTGGCTCTCGCCGGCGAAGGCGGTCATGAGGTTGGCCTCGGTCTTGGTTCCCTTGAGATTGTTCATGGGTCACGTACCTCCTTCATGTTTTCGTTTCCCGTCATTACGCGTTTATTATACCGCATTTTGCGCGGGATGAAACGGGTTTATTTCCAGGTCTGGCAAAAGCCGAAGACGGACCAGTGGTCCGTGTGCAGCTCGTACTGCACCAGGGGGTCCGAGTGCATCTGCTCGGGCAGCTCGGACATGTTGTTTTGCAGCTTGAGGCCTTCCTCCACGCCCACCATATGGTTGGGCTTGTTGCTGTCGTAGACGTAGCAGTAGCTCTTTACGCTGTTGGACATGTTGCCCTCCACCGTGGTCACGGCGTAGAGGCCGTCGCCCAGGTCCTGCACATCCGTCACCGAGCCGATGTGCACGGTGCGGTAGGCGTTGCTCATATCCGCGTAGATCACCAGGTAGCCGGGTCTGGGCACGCTCACGAAGCGGTCCAGCGCCAGGAAGCCGTCGTACTGGCGGCCCACCTGTCCCTCGCGGAAGAACTGCACGGGGGACTCGCCCTCCGTCTCCAGGTCGGCCACCTTGATGGGGTTGGCCCCGGCGGCGTTGGCGCAGTAGATGGTGAACACCGAGCACCAGCCCACCTCGTTTTTCCTGCCGTAGTACCACTTGGCGTACTGGTTATACTTGGGCAGGCGCGCGCGCTTGACGGTATAGAACTCCCGGTTGAGCACGTAGATATAGTTTTTGATCAGCTCCGGCAGGGCGTCGTCGCTCACGGTCACCTGACAGGTGCGCTCGCCCTCCACGGCCTGATAGGTTACGGTGGCCGTGCCGGGGGCTACGCCCGTCATCAGCCCCGCGTCCGTCACCGTCACCACCGACTCGTCCGAGGACGAAAAGGGACCGGTGACCGGCGGATAGACGGTCGTCTCCCGCTCGTCATAGGGGGTGATCTCCGGCGCAATGCAGGGCACATAGGCGCTGTCGCCGGTGTGCAGGTCCAAAGCGCCGTCCAGGTCGGCCTGCTGCGCGGGGCTGAGCAGCCCCTCCAGCGCCGCGTCAAAAAGCGCGTCGCGCTCCTCGTCGGCAAGGGCGCAGGATGCGCAGAGCAGGCAGATGAGCAGGCAGCACAGGCCGCGGGTGAATGTGGTTCGCATCCGGGTAAGCTCCTTTGCTGGATTATTGAGGTTCCACGCCATTATAGCACATTCCGGCGCATTTGGAAACTTGTCCGCGCGCGCCGCAGGTGTTACAATAGCAGATAAAGAAGGAGGAAGGTAGATGAAGCTGCTTTTGCATATCTGCTGCGCGCCGTGCTCCATCATGTGCATCGAAACGCTGCGCGGCGAGGGCATCGAGCCGGTGGGCTTCTGGGACAATCCCAACATCCACCCGTTCACGGAGTTTCGCATGCGCCGCAACACACTGGTCGATTATGCCAGGGAGATCGGGCTTTCGCTGATCGTGGAGGGCGGATATGGCCTCAGGCCCTTTCTGGAGGCGGTCGGGGGCGATTTTGACGGGCGCTGTCCCGTATGCTACCGGCTGCGCATGCGCTCCGCCGCGCGCTATGCCGCGGAGAACGGCTTTACGCACTTCACCACCACGCTGCTCATCAGCCCCTATCAGAACCATGAGCTGCTGGCCCGGACCGCGCGCGAGGCGGCGGAGGAATTCGGCGTTGCGTTCCTCTACCGGGATTTTCGCCCTTTCTTCCGCGAGGGGCAGGACCGGGCGCGGGCCATGGGGCTGTACATGCAGAAGTACTGCGGCTGCGTGTTCAGCGAGGAGGACCGCTACCGCAAGCGCAAAAAATCCCCGAAAAAGGAGGAGGTATAAGCCATGGACCCGATTCTGGGCATGCTGTCCACGCGGGAGCCCATCTCCGGCGAGCGGCTGTGCGAGCAGCTGGGCATGACGCGCGCCGCCGTGTGGAAGCGCATGGAAAAGCTGCGCGCGGAGGGCTACCGCATCGTATCGGCGGGGAAGCTGGGCTACCGGCTGGACCCGGAGCACAACAGCCTGCTGCCCGGCTACCTCCTGCATGAGCTGGATACCCGCTGGGCCGGGCGGGGCGAAATCGCCTACGAGGCGAAGATGGATTCCACCAACATCCGCGCCAAGGAGCTGGCGCGCGCGGGCGCGCCATCCGGCAGCCTGGCCCTGTGCGACCAGCAGACCGCCGGGCGCGGGCGGCTTCAGCGCAGGTGGGAAACCCCCGCGGGCGTGGCGCTGACGCAGTCGCTGGTGCTCAGGCCCTCGCTGCCCACGGAGCAGGCGCAGCTGTTCACGCTGGCCGCGGCGCTGGCCGCCGCCGGAGCCATCGCGGAGATCTGCCCCGGCCTGGAACCCGGCATCAAATGGCCCAACGACGTGATCCTGAACGGGAAAAAGTGCGTGGGCATTTTGAGCGAGCTGGCGGCGGACATGGACGGGCTGAGCTTCGTGATCCCCGGCGTGGGCATCAACGTCAACCAAACGGGCTTTGAGGGCGAGCTGCGCCAGAAGGCGACCTCGCTGCTCATCGAGATGCGAAAGGCCGATCCCGGCGCGCCGCCCGTCTGCCGCAGGAAGCTCCTGCTTTCCTATCTGCGCCACATGGAAAACGCCGTGGACGCGCTGGAGCGCGAGGGGCTGGCGGGCATCCTTGACGGGTACGTGGCCCGGTCGGTCACGCTGGGGCGGCGCGTGAAGGTGATCGGGCTGAATGGGGAGTTCACCGGAACGGCGCAGAGCATCGACGAAACCGGCGCGCTGATCGTCAGCGAGGACGGCGGCGGCGAGCGCCGCGTGCTCAGCGGGGACGTGTCCGTGCGCGGGCTGATGGGTTATTGCTGAGAGGGGCGCCGCGGAAGGCGCGAACGCAAGGAGGTTTGAAGCGATGAAACAGCCTGTCTTTGAGGGCAGCATTACCGATGTACACGGCATCCGCGTGGGCCAGGCGCAAAACGCCGCCGCCAAAACCGGCGTGACGGTGGTCCTGGCCAGCCATGACGGCGCGGTGGTGGGCGCGGACGTGCGCGGCGCGGCGCCCGGCACGCGCGAGACGGACCTGTGCGCGCCGGAAAACACCGTGGAGCGCGCCAACGCCGTGGTGCTGGCGGGCGGCAGCGCGTTCGGGCTGGCGGCCGCCACGGGCGTGATGGCGTTTCTGGAAAAGCATCAGCTCGGCATGGACATGGGCGTGTGCCATGTGCCCATCGTGCCCGGCGCGGTGATCTTCGACCTGACCGTGGGCGACGCGCATGTGCGCCCGGACGCGGCCATGGGCATCGAGGCGTGCAAGGCCGCGTCCAAGGCGGTCGAGCAGGGCGCGCACGGCGCGGGCACGGGCGCGACCGTGGGCAAGCTGGTGCCCGGCGCCACGCCCATGCAAAGCGGCGTGGGCACGGCCAGCATCGTCCTGCCCTGCGGGGTGACGGTGGGCGCCATCGCCGTGGTCAACGCCTGCGGCGACGTCTACGACATCCGAAACGGCCGGCCGCTGGGCTTCGGCCGCATGAAGGACGGCACCCCCGTTTTGTGTGAAAGCCTGCTCAGCGGGGCGGCCCCCGCGCCCGGCACCCCGCGCATCACCACCGGGCAGAACACCACCATCGCCGTGGTGGCCACCGACGCGGTCATCACCAAGGCGCAGGCCAGGCGGCTGGCCACCTGCGCGCATGACGGGATGGCGCGGGCCATCCGCCCCGTGCACACGCAGATGGACGGCGACACCATCTTTGCCCTGGGCACGGGCCGCGTGGACGCGGACGTGAACCAGATTCAGCTGTGCGCGGCGGCGGCGGAGGTCATGGCGCGGGCCGTGGTCAACGCGGTCGCCATGGGCCGGGACGCATGAGGGGCCTGGGCATCGACCTGTGCGGGGTGGAGCGCATCGGGCGGGAGCTCAGGCGCGGCGACGCCTTTCTGCGCCGCTTCTTCACCGACGGCGAGCGGGCGTACATCGCCTCGCGCGGGCAGATGGGCGCGCAGAGCGCGGCGGCCATGTTCGCGGCCAAGGAGGCGTTTCTCAAGGCCGTGGGCGCGGGCATCGGCGGGGGCATTGCGCTGGATGAAATCGGTGTGGAGCACCTGCCGGGCGGCGCGCCGGCCTACCGCCTGACCGGGGCGGCGCAAAAGCGGCTTGCGGAACTGGGCGCGGAGCGCGCGTTTCTGAGCCTGACGCACGAGGCGGGTATGGCCGCCGCCGTGTGCGTGATCGAGTAGCAAAAGGGGGAAGGGCGCATGCTGCGCACCATCACACCGTCGGAGATGAAGCGGGTGGAAACCCGCGTGATGCGGGAGACGGCCCTCACGGGCGACAGGCTCATGCAAAACGCCGCGGCGCACGTGGCGCAGGCGGTGCGCCGCCGGATGGCCGGGCGCGCGGGGCAGGTGGTCTGCCTGTGCGGCACGGGCAACAACGGGGGCGACGGCCTGGCGGCCATGCGCATGCTGGCGCAGGAGGACCCGGCCTTTCGCGGGACGTGCCTGCTGCTGCCCGGCACGCTCAGCGCGGACGCGCAGCGCGAGCTCAGCCGCCTGCGGGAGGCGGCGGAGGACCGCGTGGCCGTGCGCCGCGCGGAGGACGGGCTTGCGCTGCCGCAGGAGGCCGCCTGCGCGGTGGACGCGCTCTTTGGCACGGGGCTGTCGCGCCCGCTGGAGGGCGCGGCGCGCGCGGCCTGCGAGGCGCTCAATGCGCTAGCGGAGGCGGGCGTGCCCGTGGTGGCGGTGGATATCCCCTCGGGGCTGAACGGCGAGACGGGGCAGGTGATGGGCGCGGCGGTGCGCGCGTGCGAGACGATCACCTTCCACCGGCCCAAGCCGGGGCTGTACCTGGGGCAGGGGCCGGACTTTGCCGGAGAGATCACCGTGGCGGACATCGGCCTCAGCGCACCGGAGGCCGCGGCGCTGGACGACGCGGACGGCATGCGCGTGCTGGAGCGGGGCGAGCGGCTCCTGCCGCCGCGCGCGAAAACCGCGCACAAGGGAAATCTGGGCCGCGTGGTGCTCTGGGCCGGAAGCCGGGGCATGGCGGGAGCCGCGGCCATCGCCGCGACGGCGGCCCTGCGCGCGGGCGCGGGGCTGGTGACGGTGGCCTGCCCGGACGACGTGGTGGACGTGGTGCAGACGCTCTGTCCCTGCGCCACCTGCGCCCCGCTGCCCATGGACGACGAGGACGCCGCCTGGGAGGCCCTCTCGGCGGCGCTGGAGCGCGCGGACGCGCTGGGCGCGGGCTGCGGGCTGGGACGGGGACCGATGGCCGCCGCGCTGATGGAGCGCCTGCTTCGCTTTCTGCACGGGCGTGCGCTGCCCTGCATGCTGGACGCGGACGCGCTCAACCTGCTGGCCCGCCGGCCCGCCTGGCTGGCCGACGGCGCGGCGATTGTGCTGACCCCCCATCCGGGGGAGGCGGCGCGGCTGCTGGGCGTATCCACGGCGGAGATTCTCGCGGACATGCCGGGCGCGGCGGCGCGCATCCGTCGGCGGTACGGCGCGGCGGTGGTGCTCAAGGGCGCGCGCAGCGTGCTGTGCGCACAGGAGGGCCTGGCCCTCAACCCCTTCGGCACGCCCGCCATGGCCAAGGGCGGCAGCGGCGACGCGCTCACCGGCGTGATGGCGGCGCTTTTGGCCGGGCGAGCGGCGGGCGCCTACGCGATGGACGACCTGCTTCTGATGCAGGCGGCGTGCGCCCTGCACGGGCTGGCGGGCGAGCGGGCCGTGCGGCGATACGGCGAGCGGGGCATGCTGGCGACCGACCTGTGCCAATGCCTGGGCTTGGATTTCTGGGAAGACGAGGCGAGGGAAGACGCGAAACCCTGCGCCGCCCCCTCGCCGCTGGGGCGGACCGTGCATGTGACGGTGGAGCACCGCCGCGGGGCGCGAGACGCGCAGGGCCGCGTGTATGAGCTGCCCTGCGGCCATGTGGCCGAGTGCCTCGAAAGCGAAAACCGCTGGCAGGACGCCTGCCTGATGGGGATGAGCGGCTCGCCGGAGTGGTTCGAGGGCGAGGTGGCGGCGCGGGTGCGGCTGGCCGGAGGCGATATGTGGGTGGTCGCGCCAAAGGGAACGCGCCTGGCCCCGGAGGAGGTCAGGCGCGCGACGGCGTTTTTGGGCCCGGCGGAGGGCGTTGAGGTGCGATGACTTTCATCAGGCGCGGGGGCGCTGGGACAGCGCCAGCCCCACCAGCGTCAGCGCCGCGCCCAGCAGTGCCATGGGCAGCACGGGGTCGCCCAGCAGCAGCCAGGACGCCACGATCGTCACCACGGGGGAGAGATAGATGTAGACGCTGGTGCGCACCGCGCCCAGCCGGCTGACCGCCACGTTCCAGGTCACGAAGCACAGGGCGCTGGCGCACAGGCCCAGGTAGAGCAGGTTCAGGAGATTGACGGGTTTGAGCAGCGCCTGCATGTCAAAGCCAACCGGCGTGAAGGGCAGCGCGGGCAGCAGGAACAACAGGCCGTAGAGGAAGATGCGGCGCGTGACCAAAAGCGTGTCGTAGCCGCAGGTTTCGATCTTTTTGAGGAACACGCTGTATCCGCCCCAGCACACGGCGGCCAGCAGGCACAGAAGGTCGCCCAGGGGATTGAGGTTGAGCGCCTGCCCGCTGAAGGAAAGCAGCGCGATGCCGAGAATGGCCACCGCAAACCCCGCGTAAAAGCTGCGCCCCATCGGCGCGCCGCCCAGAAACAGCCGCACCGCGATGGCCACGAAAAACGGCGCGGTGGAGATGATCACGCTGCAGTTGGCCGAATAGGTGAAGGTCAGCGCGTAGTTTTCCAGCAGAAAATACAGGGATACGCCCGTCAGCCCCGCCCCGGCGAAGAGCCATTCGTGGCGGCGGCTTTTCAGTTGCAGCCGCCGGGGCCGCGCCACCGTCAGCGCCGCGATGCCCAGCACCATGCGGAGGATGAGGATTTCCAGCGGCGCAAAATCGCGCAGCAGCACCGACGTGGACAAAAACGTGGTGCCCCACACCACGATGGTAAACAGCGCCAGCAGATGGCCCCGGCGTTCCCCGGCGGACATAGTATGGCCTCCTTGCCTGAGGCGCGCGCATGCGCGGCCTTCTTTGGAATGGAATGGGACCATGATACCACGCGCCCGGCGGCGGAGCAAGTGGCTAAATAATCTAACGTTTTTTGCTGTTAAAATAAAAACGTTCGGAAATGCTGTTGACAATACGCTCGATTTCGGATAAAATAGCCGCATCGTTCGGAAAGGAGGGATCCTCGCCGCCATGCGTCCGCTGCGCTGTACCGCCGCCTGTGACCGGCTCTGCGGTTCCTCCCGGAAAAACGCCATCCTTATGCCCTGAACGCAGCCCCGCACGCTTACCGCGTGGGGAGGCTGCTTCTTTCTTGCATGGGAATGGAGCATTTGTCGAAAAGGGAGGCTGGTTCTTTTGAAAAAAGTGGCGGTCATCATGGGATCGGACAGCGACCTTCCCGTTCTGGAAAGCTGCTTTCAAACCCTTCGAAAGCTGAACATTCCCTATGAGGCGCATGTGTATTCCGCGCACCGCACCCCGGACGCGGCGGGCGCCTTCGCCGCCTCGGCCCGCGAAAAGGGCTTCGGCGTGATCATCGCGGCGGCGGGCAAGGCGGCGCACCTGGCGGGCGCGCTGGCGGCGCGCACGGTGCTGCCGGTGATCGGCATTCCGGTAAAGGCCAGCGCGCTGGAGGGGCTGGACGCGCTACTCTCCACCGTGCAGATGCCCGGCGGCATCCCCGTGGCGACGGTCGCCATCAACGGCTCGGAAAACGCGGCGCTTTTGGCCGCGCAGATGCTGGCGCTGAGCGACGAGACCCTCGCCGGAACCCTCGAGGCGATGCGCAGGGACATGGAAGCGGCCGTCCTTGCCAAGGACGCGGCCCTGAGCGTTTGACAGAATCCCATGCTTGATTTTTAAGGAGGCAATTCCCATGAAAAAGATGGAGCAGATGTACGAAGGCAAGGCCAAAAAGGTATTTGCGACCGACGATCCGGGCCTGGTGCTGGTGGACTACAAGGACGACGCCACCGCCTTCAACGGCCTCAAGAAGGGCACCATCGCCGGCAAGGGCGCCATCAACAACCGCGTGACCAACCATCTGATGAAGCTGCTGGAAAAGGAAGGCGTGCCCACGCATTTTGTGGAGGAGCTGTCCGACCGCGAAACGCTGGTCAGGCGCGTGAGCATCGTGCCGCTGGAAGTGATCGTGCGCAACATCGCCGCCGGGAGCCTGTCCAAGCGCCTGGGCCTGCCCGAGGGCACGAAGCTAAGCAAGACCGTGCTGGAGTTCTGCTACAAGGACGACGAGCTGGGCGACCCCATGGTCAACCGCTACCACATCGCCGCCATGGGCTGGGCCACGGAGGAGGAAATGGACCTCATCTGCCGCTACAGCCTCAAGGTCAACGACGTGCTCACCGCCTACCTCAGGGACCTCAATATCGAGCTGATCGACTTCAAGCTCGAGTTCGGCAAGACGGCCGACGGCACCATTGTGCTGGCCGACGAGATCAGCCCGGACACCTGCCGCTTCTGGGACAGCACCACGCACGAGAAGCTGGACAAGGACCGCTTCCGCCGCGACCTGGGCGGCGTGGAGGACGCCTACCACGAGATCATGAAGCGCCTGATGGGAGAATGAGCATGCACGCGTTTGACAAGCTGCACGAGGAGTGCGGCGTATTCGGCATCTACCTCAGGGACGGAAAAACCGGCGTGGTGCCCGCCGCCTACCACGCGCTCTACGCCCTGCAACACCGCGGGCAGGAGAGCTGCGGCATCGCCGTCAACAACGACGGCGTGATCGACTGCTACAAGGACGTGGGTCTGGTCAACGAGGTCTTTACCCGCGACGTGCTGGAAAAGCTGCACGAGGGCAGCATGGCCGTGGGCCACTGCCGCTACGGCACCACAGGCACCCAAAGCCGCGGCAACGCCCAGCCCATGCTCGTCAACCACCTCAAGGGCGGGCTGGCCCTGTGTCACAACGGCAACCTCGTCAACGCCCGCGAGCTGCGCGAGGAGCTGGAGCTGGGCGGCGCGATCTTTCACACCACCAGCGATACCGAGGTCATCGCCTATATCATCACGCAGGAGCGTCTGAAGTGCGAGAGCATCGAGCAGGCCGTGCTGCGCGCCATGGAGCGCATCGAGGGCGCGTATTCGCTGGTCATCATGAGCCCGCAGAAGCTCATCGCCGCGCGCGATCCCCACGGCTTCCGCCCCCTGTGCATGGGCGATCTGGACGGGGACGTGGTCTTTGCCAGCGAAAGCTGCGCCCTGGACGCGGTGGGCGCGACCTTCGTGCGCGACGTCGAGCCGGGCGAAACCGTGGTCGTCTCCGCCGAGGGCGTCAGGAGCCTCAGGTGCGGACGCAAATGCGACAGCTCGCTTTGCGTGTTTGAGTTCATCTACTTCGCCCGCCCCGACAGCGTGGTGGACGGCAGCAGCGTGCACGTGGCGCGCCTGCGCGCGGGCGCGTTCCTGGCGCTGGACCATCCCGTGCAGGCCGACGTGGTCATCGGCGTGCCCGACAGCGGCATCGACGCCGCCATCGGCTACGCCCGCCAGAGCGGCATCCCCTACGGCATCGGCTTCATCAAGAACAAGTACATCGGCCGCACCTTCATCCAGCCCACCCAGAAGCAGCGGCAAAACAGCGTGCGCATCAAGCTCAACGCCGTCAGATCCACCGTGGAGGGCAAGCGCGTGGTGCTCATCGACGACTCCATCGTGCGCGGCACCACCTCGGCCCATATCGTCAGCCTCCTGCGCGAAGCCGGGGCCACCGAGGTGCACATGCGCCTGACCGCGCCGCCCTTCCGCTTCCCCTGCTACTTCGGCACCGACATCGACTCCACCGACAACCTCATCGCCGCGCACCACAGCGTCGAGGAAATCGCCGAAATCATCGGCGTGGACAGCCTGGGCTTTTTGAATGTCGAGCACCTGCCCAAGCTGGCCGACCATTCCACCTGCGGCTTCTGCGAGGGCTGCTTCACCGGCAAATACCCCGTGGACCCGCCCCGCGACACCGCTAAGCTCAAGTTTGAGCGCAGCCTGACCGAACGCAGGAGCCAACAGACGGAGGAAGGAAGCCTATGAAAAGCGAGAGCGCAAGCTACAAGGCCGCCGGCGTGGACATCACCGCCGGCTACCGCGCCGTGGAGCTGATGAAAAAACACGTGGCCCGCACGATGATCCCCGGCGTGCTGGAGGGCATCGGCGGCTTCGGCGGCCTGTTTGAGCTGGACATGACGGGCATCCAGCGCCCGGTGCTGGTCAGCGGCACCGACGGCGTGGGCACCAAGCTCAAGCTGGCCTTTCTGATGGACAAGCACGACACCGTGGGCATCGACTGCGTGGCCATGTGCGTCAACGACATCGTCTGCTGCGGCGCAAAGCCCCTGTTCTTCCTGGACTATGTGGCCGTGGGCAAAAACGTGCCCGAGCGCGTGGCGCAGATCGTGGGCGGCGTGGCTGAGGGCTGCGTTGAGGCGGGCTGCGCGCTGGTGGGCGGCGAAACCGCCGAGATGCCCGGCTTCTACCCGGAAGACGAATATGATCTGGCGGGTTTCAGCGCAGGCGTGGTGGACAAGAGCAAGATCCTCGACAAGAACACCATGCAGGAGGGCGACGTGCTTATCGCTTTGCCCTCCAGCGGCGTACATTCCAACGGCTTTTCGCTGGTGCGCAAGGTCTTTCAGGTGGAAAAGGGCGGACTGGACCGCCGCTACGCAGACCTTTCCCGGACGCTGGGTGAAACGCTGCTCACCCCCACCCGCATCTACGTGAAACCCGTGCTGGCGCTGCTGGAAGCCGGGGTGCGCATCCGCTCCGTCAGCCACATCACCGGCGGCGGCTTCTATGAGAACATCCCGCGCTCGCTGGCGGAGGGCATGACGGCCCGCATCGAGCGCAGCGCCGTCAAGGTGCCGCCCATCTTTGACATCATCGCCCGCGAGGGCGGCATCCCCGAGCGCGACATGTTCAACACCTTCAACATGGGCGTGGGCATGTGCCTGACGGTTGCGGCGGAGGACGTCGATCTGGCGCTGGACAGCCTGGCGGACGCGGGCGAGGATGGCGCGTACGCGCTGGGCGAGATCGTGCGCGGCGAAGGCGGGATCGAGCTATGCTGAACATCGCGGTATTGGTGAGCGGCGGCGGGACCAATTTGCAGGCGCTTCTGGACGCGCAGGCGGCGGGAACGCTGAGGAGCGGCCACATCGCCCTGGTGGTGAGCAGCAAGGAGGGCGCCTACGCCCTGACCCGCGCGCAAAACGCGGGCGTGGAAACCGCGGTGCTCTCGCGCGAAAGCGGCGAGACGCCCGACGCCTACGGCGAGCGGCTGATTTCGCTCCTGCGCGCTCACGGCATCGGCCTGGTGGTGCTGGCGGGCTTTATGCTCATCCTGGACGCCTGCGTCATCCGCGCCTACGAGGGCCGCATATTGAACGTGCACCCCAGCCTCATCCCCGCCTTCTGCGGCGAGGGCTATTACGGGCTGCGCGTGCACAAGGCGGCGCTCTCTCGCGGGGTGAAGGTAACCGGCGCGACGGTGCACATCGTTAACGAGATTCCCGACGGCGGGCCGATTCTGGCGCAGAAGGCCGTGGAGGTGCTCCCCGGCGACACGCCCGAAACGCTACAGCGCCGCGTGATGGAGCAGGCCGAATGGCTGCTTTTGCCCCAGGAGACCGAAAAGCTGGCAAAACGCCTGGAAGGGAGCGAAATGGCATGACCGATCTGTTTTCTTATCTGAAGGAACGCCCCTATCCGGGGCGCGGTATTCTGCTGGGCGCGACGCCCGCCGGAAAGGCCGTATGCGCCTATTTTATCATGGGTCGGAGCGAAAACAGCCGCAACCGCGTCTTTGAAAAAACCGACGACGGCATCCGCACCCGCGCGTGGGACGAAAGCAAGATGACCGATCCGAGCCTCATCATCTACCATCCCGTGCGCCGGCTGGCGGACGGGACGCTGATCGTGACCAACGGCGACCAGACCGATACCGTGCGCGATTTCCTTGCGCAGGGCAAGGGCTGGCTGGAGGCGCTGTGCTCGCGCACCTTTGAGCCCGACGCGCCCAACTGGACGCCGCGCGTGTCCGGGCTCATGCAGCCCTGCGGGAGCCATCTGCTCTCCATCCTCAGGGCGCAGGGCGGAAAGCCGGACTGCTGCGAGCGCTTCTTCTACACCTACGACGCGGCCACGCCCGGCGTGGGCCACTTCATCAGCACCTATGAGGGCTTCGGCTCCCCCCTGCCCAGCTACCACGGCGAGCCGGTCGCGGCGCAGGTGCCGGACCTGGACGCCCGCGCGCTGGCGCAGGCCGTCTGGGACGCGCTGGATAAGGACAACCGCGTGTCGCTCTACGTATGCGTGGACGGGAACGAGGTCATCATCAACAAGCACGGCGGGGAGGATGAAACCAAATGAACGAGCTGGAACTCAAATACGGCTGCAACCCCAACCAGAAGCCCGCGCGCATCTTCATGAAAAACGGCGAGCTGCCCATCCGGGTGCTCAGCGGCCGGCCGGGCTATATCAACTTTCTGGACGCCTTCAACGGCTGGCAGCTGGTGCGCGAGCTCAGGCGCGCCACGGGCCTGCCCGCCGCCGCCAGCTTCAAGCACGTCAGCCCCGCCGGCGCGGCCGTGGGCCTGCCGCTGAGCGATGTGCTTCGGCGCATCTACTTCATCGCCCCCGACGCGGAGCTTTCGCCTCTGGCCTGCGCCTATGCGCGCGCCCGCGGCGCGGACCGCATGTCCAGCTTCGGCGACTGGATCTCCCTGTCCGACGTGTGCGACGTCTCCACCGCAAAGCTCATCAAGCCCGAGGTGTCCGACGGCGTGATCGCCCCCGGCTATGAGCCCGAGGCCCTCGAAATCCTCAAAACCAAGCGCAAGGGCAATTACAACATCGTCGAGATCGACCCCGCCTACGAGCCGGAAAAGCTGGAGCGCAAGGACGTGTTCGGCATCACCTTCGAGCAGGAGCGAAACGAGCTGGTCATCGGCGACGATTTCTTTGCCAACGTCGTCACAGAAAACAGGGACCTGCCCGACTTTGCCAGGCGCGACCTGGCCATTGCCATGATCGCCCTCAAGTACACCCAGTCCAACTCCGTGTGCTACGTCAAGGACGGCCAGTGCATCGGCATCGGCGCGGGCCAGCAGAGCCGCATCCACTGCACGCCCCTGGCGGGCGACAAGGCCAACAACTGGTGGCTGCGTCAGCATGAAAAGACGCTGTCCCTGCCCTTCCTTCCCACGCTCAAAAACCCCGACCGCGACAACGCCATCGACCGCTACATCAGCGACGAGTGGGACGACGTGCTGGCCGAGGGCGTCTGGCAGACGCTCTTTACCCAAAAGCCCGAGGTCCTCACCCCCGAGGAAAAGCGCGAGTGGCTTTCAAAGCTCATCGACGTTTCGCTGGGCAGCGACGCCTTCTTCCCCTTCCCCGACAACATCGACCGCGCGGCCCGCAGCGGCGTGCGCTACATCGCCGAGCCGGGCGGCTCCATCCGCGACGATCTGGTGATCGAGGCCTGCAACCGCTACGGCATCGCCATGGCGTTTACGGGGCTTCGCCTGTTCCATCACTGATTCGGGGGGCTTTGGCATGAAGGTACTGGTCGTGGGCGGCGGCGGGCGCGAGCACGCCATCGTCAAAAAACTCCGGGAAAACAGCGAAATCACCGAGCTCTACTGCGCGCCGGGCAACGGCGGCATCGCGCGGGACGCCGTCTGCGTCCCGATTAAGGCCACGGACGTGGAGGCCATCGCGGACTGGGCCGCCAAGGAAAAGATGGATTATGTGGTCGTTACCCCGGACGATCCCCTCTGCCTGGGGCTGGTGGACCTGCTGGCGGCGCGCGGCATTCCCGCCTTCGGGCCGGACCGGGCCGCGGCCCGCATCGAGGGCAGCAAGGTTTTTGCCAAGGACCTGATGCGCCGCTACGGCATCCCCACCGCGCGCTACGAGACCTTCGACGACGCGGAGGCGGCGCTTGCCTATGTGCGCACCGCGCCGTGCCCCGTCGTGGTCAAGGCCGACGGGCTGGCGCTGGGCAAGGGCGTGCTCATCTGCGAGACGAACGCGCAAGCCGAAGAAGCCGTGACCGAAATGATGCGGCACGGCAAGTTCGGCGCCTCCGGCAGCCGCGTGGTGGTGGAGGCGTTTCTGGAGGGGCCGGAGGTGAGCGTTTTGTGCTTCACCGACGGCACGGCCATCCGGCCCATGGCCGCCAGCATGGATCACAAGCGCGCGCTGGACGGCGACAGGGGCCTCAACACCGGCGGCATGGGCGTCATCGCGCCCAATCCCTACTACACCCCCGAGGTGGCCGCGCGCTGCATGGAGGAGATCTTCCTGCCCACGCTGGCCGCCATGCGCGCGGAGGGCTGCCCCTTCCACGGGTGTTTGTACTTCGGGCTGATGATCACCAGGGACGGCCCGAAGGTGATCGAGTACAACTGCCGCTTCGGCGATCCCGAGACGCAGGCGGTGTTGCCGCTGATGGAGAGCGACCTGCTGACCGTCATGCGCGCGACCACGGAGGGCACGCTTTCGCAGGCGGACGTGCGTTTCCGCGACGGCGCGAGCTGCTGCGTGGTGCTCGCCAGCGGCGGCTATCCTGAGAAGTACGAAACCGGCAAGCCCATCGCGGGGCTTGCGGAGGCGGAGAAAACCGCACGCGTCTATCACGCGGGCACCAAGGCGCTGGAAGATGGCACGCTGGTCACTTCCGGCGGGCGCGTGCTGGGCGTGACCGCCGTGGCGGACGATCTGCCTGCGGCCATCCGGCTCGCCTACGAGGCCGCGGACCATATCCGCTTTGACGGCCTGCACCGCCGCGAGGACATCGGCGCGCGCGCCCTCAGGGCGCTCGGCTGACACGCAAAGGAGAATGAACATGGCAGTTTACCGCGTATATGTGGAAAAATCGCCCGAATACGCCGTGGAGGCGCAGGGCCTTTTGAAGGAGATAAGGCACATTCTGCTCATCAAAAGCGTCACGGGCGTGCGCGTGCTGGGCCGCTACGACGTGGAAGGCATTGAGCGGGCGCTGTTTGAGCGCTGCATGCCGGTGGTCTTTTCCGAGCCGCCCGTGGACGTGACTTACGAGCGCCTGCCCGAGGGCGCGGACGCGGTGATCGCCGTGGAATACCTGCCGGGGCAGTTCGACGCGCGTGCGGCGAGCTGCGAGGAGTGCATCCAGCTGGTCAGCCAGGGCGAGCGGCCCACCGTGCGCACGGCGCGCGTGTATCTCTTCACCGGCACGCCCACGCCTGAGGAGCTGGACCGCATCCGCCGCCACCTCATCAACCCCGTGGAGAGCCGCGAGGCCGACCTGGCCGAAAAGGAGACGCTGCGCCAGCAGTACGACGCGCCCGAAACCGTCGAGACGCTGGAGGGCTTCAACGCGCTGGACGGCGAGGAAATCGCCGCGTTCGTGCAAAGGTACGGCCTGGCCATGGACCGCGACGACCTGGCGTTCTGTCAGGCGTATTTTCGCAGTGAGCAGCGCGATCCCACCATCACCGAGATCCGCATGATCGACACCTACTGGAGCGACCATTGCCGCCACACGACCTTTCTGACCACGCTGGACGACGTGAAAATCGAAAAGCCCGCGGTGGAAGCCGCCTTCAAGCGCTATCTGGCGCTGCGGCAGGCGGTGTACGCGGGCCGCGAGGGCGGGCCCAAGCCCATGAACCTCATGGACGTGGCCACCATCGGCGCCAAGGCCCTCAAGGCGCAGGGAAAACTTGCCAACCTTGACGAGAGCGAGGAGATCAACGCCTGCTCCATCAAGATCGACGTGGACGTGGCGGGCCGCAAGGAACCGTGGCTGCTCATGTTCAAAAACGAGACGCACAACCACCCCACCGAGATTGAGCCCTTCGGCGGCGCGGCCACCTGTATCGGCGGGGCCATCCGCGACCCGCTGTCGGGGCGCACCTACGTCTATCAGGCCATGCGCGTGACCGGCGCGGCGGACCCGCTGGTGCCCGTGGCCGACACCATGCCGGGCAAGCTCCCCCAGCGAAAGCTCGTCACCACCGCCGCCCAGGGCTACAGCGCCTACGGCAACCAGATCGGCCTGGCGACCGGGCTGGTGGACGAGATGTACCATCCCGGCTACGCGGCCAAGCGCCTGGAGATCGGCGCGGTGGTGGGCGCAGCCCCGGAGCGCAACGTGCGCCGCGAGCAGCCCCAGCCCGGCGATGTGATCATCCTGCTGGGCGGGCGCACCGGCCGAGACGGCTGCGGCGGCGCGACGGGCAGTTCCAAGGTTCACAAGCTGGAAAGCCTGGAAACCTGCGGCGCAGAGGTCCAAAAGGGCAACCCCGTGGTGGAGCGCAAGCTCCAGCGCCTCTTCCGCCAGCGCAGGGTGACGCGCCTGATCAAGCGCTGCAACGACTTCGGCGCGGGCGGCGTGAGCGTGGCCATCGGCGAGCTGGCCGACGGGCTCAGCATCGATCTGGACCGCGTGCCCCGCAAGTACGAGGGGCTGGACGGCACGGAGCTGGCCATCTCCGAGAGCCAGGAGCGCATGGCGGTGGTGTTCGCGGCGGAGGACGCCGAGACCTTCATCGGCTACGCCAACGCGGAAAACCTCGAAGCCACCGTGGTGGCCGAGGTTACGGAGGAGCCGCGCCTCAGGATGACGTGGAAGGGCCACACCATCGTGGACATCAGCCGCGAGTTTCTCAATTCAAACGGCGCGGAGAAGCATGCCCGCGCGCACGTGCCGGACGCCAAGCTCGCGCCCGTGACCTTTGCGGGCGAAACCTTCGCGCAAAAGCTGGAGAGCATGGCCGGCGATCTCAACATCTGCTGCAAGAAGGGCCTGAGCGAGCGGTTTGACTCCACCATCGGCGCGGGCACGGTGCTCATGCCCTTCGGCGGCCGCTACCAGATGACCCCCATCCAGACCATGGTGGCCAAGCTCCCCGTGACCGAGGGAGAAACCACCACCGTCAGCGGCATGAGCTACGGCTTCCATCCGCAGGTGATGTCGCAGAGCCCCTACGAGGGCGCGTACCTGAGCGTGGTGGAAAGCCTGATGAAGCTGGGCGCGGCGGGCTTTGACACGCGCAGGGCGTATTTGACCTTCCAGGAGTATTTCGAGCGCATGACCGGCGACCCGGCGCGCTGGGGCAAGCCGCTGGCGGCGCTGCTGGGCGCATTGGACGCGCAGATGGATTTCGGCGTGGCGGCCATCGGCGGCAAGGACTCCATGAGCGGCACCTTTGAAACCCTCGACGTGCCGCCCACGCTGGTGAGCTTCGCCATCGCGCCGGGCGTGAGCGGCGAGGTCATCTCGCCCGAGTTCAAGGCCGCGGGGCACGCGCTGTGCCTGCTGCGCGCCAGCGCGTTTGACGCGCCGGGAATCCGGCGCAATCTGGATGCGCTCTACGAGGCGATTCGCGCGGGCAAGGTGCTCTCGGCCTGGGCGCTGGGCCTGGGCGGCGTGGCGGAGGCGGCGCTGAAGATGGCGCTTGGCAACCGCGTCGGCGCGCGGATTGAAAACGTCGAAAACCCCTTCGCGCAGGATTTCGGCGCGGTGCTTCTGGAAATGGCCCCGGGCGAGACGCTGGGCGAAACGGTGGGCGAGACGCTTTCGGACTACGTGCTGGAATACGCGGGCGAGCGCGTGGACCTTCTGCCCGTTGAGGAAATTTACGAAGGCAAGCTGGACAAGGTCTTCCCCTGGCGCGGCGAGGGCGAAAAGCTGGCCGCCGTGACCTTCGCGGCCAAGCGCTGGCCCATGCCCAACGTGCTCAACCAGCGGCCCGTGGCCTTCATCCCCGCCTTCCCCGGCACCAACTGCGAGGTGGACACCGCCCGCGCCCTCATCCGCGCCGGCGCGGAGCCGCGCGTGCTGGTCATCAACAACCTCAGCCCCGCGGCCATCACCGAGAGCATCGAGGCGGCGGCGCGCATGATCGGCGAAAGCCAGATGATCGTCCTGCCCGGCGGCTTCTCCGGCGGCGACGAGCCCGACGGCAGCGCCAAGTTCATCAACGCCTTCTTCCGAAACCCCCGCATGAAGGACGCGGTCCACGAGCTGCTCAAAACCCGCGACGGCCTGATGCTGGGCATCTGCAACGGGTTCCAGGCGCTTATCAAGCTGGGGCTGGTGCCCTACGGCGAGATCATCAACGTCAACGAGGCCTGCCCCACGCTGACCTTCAACACCATCGGCCGCCACCAGAGCATGCTGGTGCGCACCCGCGTGGCCAGCAACATGAGCCCCTGGCTGCAAAAGACCCGTCCGGGCGACATCCATACCGTGGCCGTCTCCCACGGCGAGGGGCGCTTTGTGGCCGTGAACGGCGTGCTGGAGCGGCTCAAGCTCAAGGGGCAGATCGCCACGCAGTACGTCGATCCGGACGGCGACCCCACCATGGACCTGCGCTTCAACCCCAACGGCAGCGCCCTGGCCATCGAGGGCATCACCAGCCCGGACGGGCGGGTGCTGGGCAAGATGGGCCATACCGAGCGCGCGGGCCACGACCTGTACAAGAACGTGGAGGGCGACCGCTTCCAGCCCATCTTTGAGGGCGGCGTGGCGTACTTCCGGTAAACAAAGCATAAGGGGCGCGCGCCATGTGCGGCATGCGCCCCCGTTCCATGCAAAAAAAAGGGGACCGGATCGCTCCGGTTCCCTTTTGGGTTGATTTGGCTTTACTGCGCCGCGGCGTCCAGCATGGCCAGCTCCACGGTCAGGTCGATGTACTCACCGTCGGGGATGGCGGTCTGGTCCTCGTAGCTGTCCAGGCCACCCTCCACGCGGTAGACCTTCAGGGTTGCGGTGTCGCCCGCCTGCTTGCTCTGCAGGATGGAGGTCATCTCCTCCATGCTGGAGACGCGGGTGCCGTCCACCTCGACCACGATATCGGCCACCTGCACGCCCGCCTTTTCAGCAGGAGAGCCGCTCTCCACGTTCTGCACATAGGCGCCGGTGGGGATGATGCTGTTGGCTACGGCATAGCTGTTGGGGTTGAGGTTGCTGACGGTGACGCCGATGCGGGGCTTGTCGCCGGTGGAGATGCTGGTGCTGCCCTGCGTGGTGGTGGAGCCTTCCACGTTGCCGTTGCCGGCGAGCACGTCGTTGATCAGGTCCTTGGCCTCGTTGATCGGGATGGCCATGCCGATGCCCTCAACGGTGCTGCCGCTGAACATGGACCCGGTGTACTTCATGCTGGGGATGCCGATGAGCTCGCCCGCCACGTTGAACATGCCGCCGCCGCTGTTGCCGGCGTTGATGGCCGCGTCGGTCTGAATCATGGTGTTGACGGCGCGCTTGCCATAGGCGTCGGTGGCGCTGCTGGTGACTTCACGGTTGAGCGCGGAGATCACGCCCACGGTGGTGGTGCCGGTGAAGCTGAGCGGATTGCCGATGCAGATGGCCCAGTCGCCCACGGCCAGCTGGTCGCTGTCGCCCAGCACCACGGGCTCGATGTCCAGATCCGCAACATACAGCACGGCGATGTCCTTGGCCTCGTCGGTGCCCTTGAGCTCGGCGGGATAGACCTTGTCGCCGCTGGTGACCTCCAGCATGGTGGCGTCCTCAACCACGTGGTAGTTGGTCAGCACGTAGCCGTCCGCGACCACCACGCCGCTGCCGCTGCCCTGCAGCACCTGACGGCTGGTGTCGTCGTCGTTATAGCCACCGCCGTAGCCGTAGCCGAATCCGAAGCCGTAGTAGCTGTTGCGGTAGGTGGTGTAGTTGTTGACGCCTACGACGCTGCCGCGCACCTTTTCGACCGCCTCGGTAAAGGGGCTGGTGACGACGGTGGCGTTTTCGGTGAGCGTGACGGCCTCCGCCCCCGCGGTGCTGTCATGCTCAAACAGGGCGACCGAGGCGACGACCATCAGCACAAGCGCGAGCGCCGCCGAAGTAAAAGCGTAGAAATTCTTTCCGGAATGATTGTTGTTGTTCTTCATGTAGCGTCCCTCCTTACTACGCGTTTATTATAGCCGCCATTTTTGACCTTATCGTGAACGAGCCATGAAAATACTTTTGTAAATTTGGAAAGCCACATGGCGCGCACGTTCATATTTGGCGCAGAAGGGAGGGGCAAGGCGCGCAATCAGGCGTTTTCACGCTCGATGGCCTGGATGGCCATGGCGCATTCCAGGCGCTTTTGCTCCAGCTTGCACTCCATTTCGTAGGGTTTGGAGATGTCGCCGTTGAAGGCGTGGGCGTTGGCCTGGCAGCCGCCGCTGCAATAGAAGCGCGCCCAGCACTGGGAGCATTTTTCCTTGGTGAGCACGGTGTTTTGCTGGAAGCGCTGCTGCATGGCGGTGTCAAAGGCGCCGTCGAGCACCGAGCCCATGCGCATGCCCTCGCGGCCCACAAACTGGTGGCAGGGGTAGATGTCGCCCTCCGCGGTCACGGCCACGTATTCGTTGCCCGCGCCGCAGCCGGTCAGGCGCTTGCGAAGGCAGGGGCCGCCGGTGAGGTCCACCATGAAATGGAAGAAGCTGAACCAAGTGTCCGGATTGCGGCGGCGGATCACATACTCGCGGCCCAGGCGCTCGTATTCCTCGAACACGCGGGGCAGGTCGCTTTCGCGGATGGCGTAGTCGTGGCTTTCGTCGGTGACGACCGGCTCGATGGAGAGCTGCTCGAAGCCCTGATCCGCCAGGTGGAGCACGTCGCTTGCGAAGTCCAGGTTGTAGCGGGTGAAGGTGCCGCGCAGGTAGTAGCGCTGCTGGCCGCGCCGCCGGGCGAACTCCTTCGCCTTCTCGATGATGAGGTCGTAGCTGCCCTTGCCGTTGGGGGTGGGGCGCATGCGGTCGTGCACCTCCGGCCGCCCGTCGATGGAGATGACGACGTTGTCCATCTCGCGGTTGAGGAAGTCCATGATCTCGTCGTTCATGAGCACGGCGTTGGTGGTGGTGGTGAACTTGAACACCTTGCCGTGGCGCTTTTCCAGCTCGCGGCCGTAGGCCACGACCTCCCGGATGACGGGAAAGTTCATCAGCGGCTCGCCGCCGAAGAAGTCCACCTCCAGGTTTCTGCGGTTCCCGCTGTGCTTGACCAGCCAGTCCAGCGCCTTCTTGCCCGTCTCGGCGCTGAGCAGGCAGCGGCTGTGCATGTGGTATTCGCCGGTGTCGGCAAAGCAGTACTTGCAGCGCAGGTTGCAGTCGTGCGCCGCGTGCAGGCACATGGCCTTGACCACACCGCTGTCGGCGGGCTTGACGTCGGAGTAGTCGTCGGGCGTGTCCAGATACCCCTCGGCGATGAGCTGATGAAGCTCGGCGACGGTTTCCTCGGCCTCCTCGCGCGGGTATTTTTCCGAAAGACGCGCCGCGATATCCGCGTTTCGGTCCTCCAAAAGCAGGGAGAGCGCGTCGTAGGCGATGTCGTCCAGCGCCATCACCGCGCCGCTGCCTACGTCCAGCGCCATTTTGCGGCCCAGGGCCTCAAAGAGATGAATCATGAAAACCTATCCTCCTGACGGATCGTGATTGCGTCAAAAAAACGCCGCATCGCACCCGGGCGATGCGGCGACAGGGGTCATGGGCTTACTTGCCGAAGGAATGGTTGACCTTGCCCTCACGGCCGGCTACAACCTGATTGTCCTTGTTGGCGCAGCTCTGGTTGGCGACGGTGCAGCTGGTCTTGCAGGCGCTCTGGCAGGAGCTCTGGCACTCGCCGCAGCCGCCGTGGGCCAAAGACTGACGCAGGCAGGGCTGGGAGATGGGCTTGATATGCTTCATGACGGATATCCCTCCAATGTAAATTTCATTATGCACCGTTCATTATACAGCATGCCGCGGCGCTTTTCAAGTTTTTGCGGGGGAAAAAGGCGCTTTGCCGGCGGGAGCGCGCCGTGATATAATGAGACGATCCCAAAATTTGCAGGAGGTCCCCCGCCATGACGCTGATGGAGCAGCTGTCCGCCTACGTTCCCTACAACGAGCAGGAGGCGCGCGACCGCGCGCTGCTCCTGGAGTGCCTCAGGCGCGAGCCGGAGGTTTTGACCCGGCAAAACCCACTGGCGCATTTCACGGCTTCGGCGTGGATCGTCAACCCCGCGCGCACGCGGGTGTTGATGGCGTATCACAACATCTACCATTCCTGGTCCTGGCTGGGCGGGCACGCCGACGGCGAGAGCGACCTCTTGGCCGTGGCCCTGCGCGAGGCGCGCGAGGAAAGCGGCATCCGGTCGGCCCGCCCGGTCTCGGAGGACATCTTCAGCCTGGAGGCGCTCACCGTGGACGGGCACGAAAAGCGCGGGGCCTACGTATCGTCCCACCTGCACCTGAACGTGACCTATCTGCTGGAGGCCGACGAGGAAGAAGCCCTGACCGTCAAGCCCGATGAAAACAGCGGCGTGCGCTGGTTTACGCTGGAGGAGAGCGAGACGGCACCCTCGGAGGCGTGGTTCTGCGCGCGGGTGTACCGCAAGCTCAACCGGAAGCTGCGCGCCATGGCCGAGCCGGAGCGTGCGCGGTAGAGGAAAAGGGGCCGGGCCGCGGCGCTGCTTTGCGCCCGCCTCCTTTTTTTACAGGCGAAACCTTTTCTTTCAGCCATTGACAAGCGGCATGCGGGCGGCTATAATACGTTGGTAACTCTATGTCCCGGCGCAAGCGTCGCCCCGCCCCGAAGGCGGACGGCGCTGCTTTGTGCTATTTTAAGGGGCAAAACGCATAACAGAAATGCAGGGGGCGGCCCATGCCGCCGAAAGGAGACCCAGAGCCATGGCGGACCAGGAAAAGAAAGTCATCCTTACCCGCGAAGGGTATGAGAAGCTGGAAAAAGAGCTGGACTATTACATCAGCGTCAGGCGCAACGAAATCTCCGAGCAGATCGCCATCGCGCGCGGCTTCGGCGACCTGAGCGAGAACGCCGAGTACGACGAGGCCAAGAACGAGCAGAGCCGCATCGAGGCCAAGATCGTGGAGATGGAAAACACCCTGCGCAACTGCGTGGTGGTGGAGGACGACGAGGTCAGCACCGACGTGATCGGCGTGGGCAACACGGTCAAGGTCAAGAACCTGACCATGAAGATCGACCAGACCATCACCATCGTGGGCGCCAACGAAACCGACCCCAAGAACATGAAGATCAGCTCCGAAAGCCCCATCGGCGCGGCGCTCCTGGGCAAGCGCAAGGGCGAGACCGTCGACGTGGAGGTTCCCGCCGGCGTGATGAAGCTCAAGGTGCTGGAAATCAGCCGGTGACGCACAAGCATACCAAAGGAGAGATTTTCATGGACACACAGGCCGCCGTACCCCAGCAGCTGAGCGAGCAGGAGGGCATCCGCCGCGAAAAGCTGCGCAAGCTGCGCCAGGCGGGGCAGGACCCCTACGCCATCACCCGCTTTGACCGCACGCACGAAAGCACCGACATCCTCGGCAGCTTCGACGCGCTGGAGGGCAAGGAGGTCAGCGTGGCGGGGCGCATGATTTCCAAGCGCGTGATGGGCAAGGCCAGCTTTGCCCACATTCTGGACGGGGCGGGCGATTTGCAGGTCTATATGCGCCGCGATGACCTGGGCGAGGAAGCCTATGCCGCCTTCAAGGACATGGACATCGGCGACGTGATCGGCGTGAGGGGCACGGTGTTTCGCACCCAGAAGGGCGAGATCAGCGTGCATGCCAGCGAGGTGACGCTGCTTTCCAAGAGCCTCAAGGTCCTGCCGGAAAAGTTCCACGGCCTCAAGGACCCCGACCTTCGCTACCGCCAGCGCTATGTGGACATGATCGTCAATCCCGAGGTGCGCGAAACCTTCCGCAAGCGCAGCCGCGTGATCAACGCCGTGCGCGATTTCCTCAACGCCCGCGGCTTTCTGGAGGTGGACACGCCGGTTCTGCACACGCTGGAGATCGGCGCGGCGGCCCGCACCTTCAAGACCCACCACAACGCGCTGGATATCGACATGTTTTTGCGCATCGAGACGGAATTGTATCTCAAGCGCCTGATCGTGGGCGGCTTTGACCGCGTGTACGAGGTGGGCAGGCTGTTCCGCAACGAGGGCATGGACACCACCCACAACCCCGAATTCACCAGCGTGGAGACCTACCAGGCCTACGCCGACTACAACGACGTGATGGAGATGGTCGAGGAGCTCTACGCCTATGTGGCCAGGACCGTCTGCGGCACCACCTGCGTCCCCTATCAGGGCCATATGATCGAGCTCAAGGCCCCGTGGAGGCGCGTGACCATGGCCCAGGCCGTCAAGGACGCCTGCGGCGTGGACTTTTTCGCCTGGCACAGCGACGAGGAGGCGCGCGCCTGCCTGGACGCCATGGGCGTGCACGCGGAGAAGGACGCCAAGCGCGGCGACTGCCTGGCGGCGCTGTTTGACGAGTACGTGGAGGCCACGCTCATCCAGCCCACCTTTGTCACCGACTATCCGGTGGATATCTCCCCGCTGGCCAAGCGCCGGCAGGACAATCCCGACCTCACCGAGCGCTTCGAGTTCTTCATCAACGGCCATGAGTTCGGCAACGCCTTCAGCGAGCTCAACGACCCCATCGACCAGCGGGCCCGCTTTGAGGAGCAGGTGCGCCTGCGCCACGCGCAGGGCATCATGACCGCCCAGGTGGACGAGGACTTCCTCAACGCCCTCGAGTACGGCATGCCCCCCACCGGCGGCCTGGGCTTCGGCATCGACCGCATGGTGATGCTCATGACCGACAACGACTCCATCCGCGACGTGCTTCTCTTCCCCACCATGAAGCCGGTGGGCGCAAAGAGCGGCGCGGCGGAAACCGCTGCGAAGCAGGAGGCTCCCGCGGCGCAGGAAACCGCGCCCGACGCCGAAAAAGCCGAGCCGGAGGAGATCGACTTTTCCAAGGTGGAAATCGAGCCGTTGTTCAAGGACTTCGTCGATTTTGAAACCTTCAGCAAGTCCGATTTCAGGGCCGTGAAGGTGCTTGCCTGCGAGGCGGTGCCCAAGTCCAAGAAGCTGCTCAAATTCACGCTGGACGACGGCACGGGCGAAAGCCGGACCATCCTGAGCGGGATTCACGCCTATTACGAGCCGGAAGAACTGGTGGGGAAAACGTGCATTGCGATCACCAATCTTCCTCCCCGCCCGATGATGGGCATTGATTCCTGCGGCATGCTGATTTCGGCAGTTCACACCGAGGAAGGCCAGGAAAAGCTCCATCTGCTGATGGTGGACGATCACATTCCGGCAGGCGCAAAGCTGTATTGAAGCGTCCCCCGGACGGGGCGCGCTTCGCCGCGGACGGCTGCGCGGGATGGACAGGCCAACGAAAGAGGACGGCACCTGAAGGGTCAGGTGCCGTCCTTTCGTATGCAAAAAAACGTGATTGCGCACGGACATCGCGGCGGACAGGCCGGATGGAAAAATGCGTTGCTTGCCGCAACGGCCCGCGCCGGATACAATGGCGGCAGCCGGAGAAAGAAAGGTGGTTGTTGGAATGCTCAATGAAAACATCCGGGCTGTCAGAAAGGCAAAGGGGCTTTCGCAGGAGGAGCTTGCCGTCAAGCTCAACGTGGTGCGGCAGACCATTTCCAAATGGGAGAAAGGCCTGTCCGTCCCGGACGCGGACCTGCTGATTGCCTTGTCAGAAGCACTGGAAACCCCCGTGAGCACGCTGCTTGGAGAAACGGTGGCCGAGCCGCCGAAATCAGATGACATCAGGGCGCTTTCCGAAAGGCTGGAGGTGATCAACCTGCAGCTTGCCCGCAGAAAAACCACGAGACGGAAAATTCTTCATTGGATCTGCGTTGCCCTGGGCGCGGCGATCGTCATGCTGTTTGTGCTCCTGACCGTATGGAAGAGCCCTTACCTGGGCTGGAATTATGGCGATCCCGAAACCGCGGTGATGGGAACCGGTTTTCATGCGTTGGAGTGGTTGTTCGTCAGGGCGGCGCCAATCGCCTTGATGGGGGCAGTCGCCGGGGCTTTTTTTACACGAAAAAAAGGGGAATGACGGGATCGGAGCGCTGGTCCTCCGGGGGCCGGAACGGGCCGCCCGCCTGAATGATGCGGGCATGCTGTGCAAGTCAGATCAGGCGCGCGGCGCGGAAATGTGATACAATGGCGCCGGGAAAGGGGGAAGGGCCATGTGCGTGTGGCAGCGAAATATCCAGCGCATGATTGACGAGATCGACGCCTGCATCCGGCATGAGGACAGCGAGGAGGCGACGCTGACCCGTCTGGCGGGAAAACTGGGCTATTCGGAAAGCTACGTATCCAGAAAATTCAGAAGCATTTCCGGCATGAGGCTGCGGGAGTACCTGCTTGGCCGGAGGCTGGCCTTCGCCCTCGGGGACCTGCGCGAAGGCAATGCGGGAATTTTGGAGATCGCGCTGAAATACGGCTATGCCTCCGGCGAGGCGTTTGCCCGTGCGTTCAAGGAGGCCTATGGCGTTTCCCCCGGCGAATACCGTCTGAATCCTGTGCCGGTCGCACTGCGTACCGTGTTGCGGCCGCTGGACTGTTACCTGCTGGGCGCAGACAAAACGGATGCGCAGGAGATGGAAAGCAAGGTCAAAACGTATTTCGTGACCATTCCCGCGCACAAATTCCTGCACATCCGCAACTACGAAAGCATCGGTTACTGGGATTTCTGGCAGAAGCAGAGCCGGATTCCCGGTCAGGACCAAGAAACCGTCTGCAGGCTGCTGGACAGCATCCCTCAAAAGCTGGACGATTTGGGCGGCGCGGAGGCCGACAGTGCAAGCGGGCAGGTGATGGCTTTTATCAATGAGCCGGAGGGGAGAATCTGCAGCTGGGGCATCCCCCTTGCCGAAGCCTACGGCGTTCGCCTGCCCGCCGGTTACGCGGGTCCCGTGCCGCCGCAGATGCGCCTGATGGACGTGGCCGAAGGGACCTATCTCGTGTTCGAGCATGGGCCGTTTGATGTTGAAACGGAGAACAGCCTCGTCGAAGCGAGGATGGAGCGGGCGATGAAGGCGTTTGATTACGCACGGGCGGGATATCATCTGGACCTGACGCCAGGTAGAATCTTTTACTTCTGTCACGACAGCAAGCGGTTCTGGAAGTACGTCCGGCCGGTGGCGCGGTGAGGAGGAGAAATCCCTCTCTCTGCCGCCCGCCGGGCCCCGCTCAGCCCTTGTCCTCGGGGAACAGGTAGGTGTGAAACACGCCCAGAAGAATCTCCATCAGGTCGTTGAGCTTGTCGGGAAAGAGGTATTTTCCCTGGCTGTTGCAGCACAGGAAAATAAACGCGGACAGGTTGCTCAGCACCCTGGGGTCGCATTTTTCGGGGTCACGGTTGAGCAGCGTGAGGATGCGGGTGAAAAACGCCTCTTCAAAATCCCGAAAGTGCTGCCACTGCTGATCGCTGATCTTCTGCTGCACATAGAGCGCATCCTCAAAGGAGGGAAAGCTCATGTCCTTGAACAGCGTCCGGTAAAGGCGGGCAATTTCCGGGGGCGAGGGATGATGCTCCATCGCCTGGCGGAGAATGGCAAAGTTTTTCTCCATCTGGGCAGCGATGGCATCCAGGAAAAACTGCTCCTTGGAGGAAAACAGCAGGTAAAAGTATCCCTTTGAGGCGCCGATGAGCTTAACCAGCTGGTCAACCGTGACGTTCCGATAGCCTTTTTTCATAATCAGGCGCAGGCCCTCGTCCAGCAAAATGGCACGGTGGCCTTCTTTTTCTTCGTCCGTGAAAATCTTGGGCATGGTGGCTCCTTTCTGCCCGCAGACGGTGCGGAGCGAAACAGGCAACGACTTTATTATATAGAAAAGAAAAAACCAAGTACAGCCCTTTTTGACCAATCCGGCGGTTTCAGGGGGGGAAAAGAATGGGTATGTAAGAATTCGGTACAGCCCCTCGGCCGTCGCTTTGAGCGCCGCCAGCCCGGACGGAGGAAGGCAAAAGAAATTTGAAAACCCGATAGACAGGGGCGTTTTTTTTCTGTATAATATGACCGAAAAAGAGATCCGGTCATAAAAGCCGGAACTTTTTTGCGAAAAAATGACCGGATTAAAAAAACAGTCATTTTTTATCAGGCGTTAGACAATGCATGCCGCATTGACTTAACCCGTAATGAGGAGGAGGCGATAGAATGTACAAACGTATGCTGTGCCTGGTCCTGGCCGGGGTGCTGCTGATGTCCCTGCTGCCCATCGCCAGCGCGGACGACGGCGGGGTGGTTCTTTTCGACACGCAGCAGTCGGAATCCAGCCCGGCACCGGAGAGCGCGCCGGTTGAAGCGGCGGCTTCTGCGGCGGAAGTGGAGGCACCCTCCGTGCCGGAGAGCGCGCCGGTTGAAGCGGCGGCAGCCCCTGCGCCGGAAGTGGAGGCACCGCCTGCGCCAGAAGCGGCGGCGGCCCCTGCGCCGGAAGCGGTGACACCGCCCGCGCCGGAAGCGGCGGCAGCCCCTGCGCCGGAAGCAGCGACACCGCCCGCGCCGGAAGCAGCGACATCCCCTGCGCCGGAAGCGGTGACACCGCCCGCGCCGGAAAACGAGGTGCGGATGATCCTTCCGGACCAGCCCCAGGAAGCGGGTTATGTGACGTACGAGTTCGTTGTGGAGGACCGGGTGGTGGAGGTTCAGATCGTGGGGGACGGCGAGGTGCTCACGCAGCCCGCCACGCCCGAAGCCCCCGAAGGCAGGCGCTTTACCGGCTGGCTGGACGAGGAGGGGCGCCCGTTCCGGAGCTTCGGCCCCCCAGACGGTTCCGGCGGGGCAGGAGTCGGTCCGCCGGCTGACAGCCGCCTTTGTGCCGGTGCTGCGCGCCTGGTTCATGAGCGACATCGACGGCGGCAAGGTCGTTTCCACCTGGGAGACGGAGGAGGAGCACGGCAGCGTGCCCATGTACCTGCTGGGTGTGGAAAAGCACCAGAAGCTCATCGGCTGGACGCTGGAGAAGGGAAACCCCGACGGGGCGCTGGTTGCCTTCCCGTATCCTATCGAGCGGGAAACGCGCTTTTATCCCGTCGTGCGCGACGCCAAATGGGTCACGTTTGACACGCTGGGCGGCATGCCGCTTACCCCGGCCGGCGTGATTCAGGGGGAGAGGATTGATGCCCCCGTTCCGGTGCGTTCGGGCTATACCTTCCTGGGCTGGTACGACGAGCAGGGCGAGCCCGTGCCCATGCTCTGCGTGGTATGGCAGGACATGCGCCTGACCGCCCGGTGGGAGGCGAACACGGATACGCCCTACTGCGTGGTGCATCTGCTGGAAAACGCCGAGGACAGCGCCTACAGCTCCAACGAGGAAATCGCGCCCACGCAGCGCATGACGGGCACCACCGGCAGGCTGACCCGCGCCAGGGCCTACGACCTGAGCGCTCAGGGATTTACGGTGCAGCAGGTGGAGCAGAGCCCCATCGCGGGCGACGGCAGCACCATCGTCACCATCCGCTACAGCCGCAATGTGTACCAGGTGCGGTTTTACAGCGCAAAGAGTGCGTCGGCCCCCCTTATCGACTGGCTGACCATAACGGCCAAGCACGGCGCCAACATCGAAATGCGCTGGCCGTCCATCCGCTATCCGGATGTCTTTCCCACCGCCTGGAACGTGTCCCCTTCCGGCAATGTCTATCAGACCTGCCTTTCCACCATGCCCGTCGGCGGCAAGTCCTTCTGGCAGATCTCCCAAAGCGGCAGGTACGCCTTTGCCATCAACTATTATCTTGAAACGCTGCCCGGCGAGGCCGGGACGGTCGCGTATCAGGGCAGGTCCCTCAGGCTGCACAAGACGGATCAGTGGCGCAACGCCGACACCGCCATCCATTCCACGCCCGAGGACCACTACGACATCGCGGGCTTTACCTACCTTGAAAACGTGGCGTATGACAACGCAAAGGCGCCCTTCCTCCGGGATGACCTGACCCATTACCACATCGACTTTTATTATGCCCGCAACACCTATTCCCTGCGCTTTTACAACGCGGTCGGCTTTGAGCGCACCCGGCGCGTGCCGTACCAGCAAAGCCTTGCGGGCATGGAATACGTCCCGCAGCGGCCCGATGTGAGCACCGTTGTCAGGGATGCGGTGTTCACCGGCTGGTATACCACCGAATTGTGCCTGCCCGGCACCGAAGCCGACTTTTCCCAGCTCATGACGGACCATGACGTGATCCTCTACGCCGGATGGCAGCCGCCGAGCTACCGGGTGCGCGTCTACCTGGACCGGCAGGGCACACTGCCCTATGCCGCCGCGGACTGGCGCATCAGAAGCGGCCGCACCATCGGGAACGAGGGGTTCGAGATGCCCGGCATCGACGAGCTTGTCCCGCCGGAGGCTGAAAGCCGGCCCGAGGACTTCCTCGGCTGGGAATACCAGACGGAGGACGGAACCCGGCAGCTGTTCCATTTCGACATGAACATCACCGGGAACCTGGAGCTCTTTCCCCGGTGGAAAACCGGTCAAGCGTACCGCGTCACCTACCGGGCGGGCGAATGGGGAAGCGGAGAGGCGCCCGTGGACGGCGAGGGCTATGCCTATGGCGCAAGGGCCCCGCTGCTGGGGCCGGGGACGATGACGGGCCGGGACGGCCGGGTCTTTACCGGCTGGCTGAGCAGCGCCGACGGGCAGATTCATCAGCCCTACAGCTCCGTCAGCGTGACGCGGGACGTCGTGCTCACGGCGCAGTGGGCGGCTCCGCTGGGGCCCGCCCTGCTGACCTACCATGCCAATGACGGCAGCGGCAGCATTGAAACGCAGACCACCCCCAACAACGGGCTGGTCACGGTCAAGGCTAACCCGTTCCTCAGCCAGGGCAAGCGCTTCACCGGCTGGAACACGCGGCCGGACGGGAGCGGGCAGGCCTTCGCCCCCGGCGGCAGGGCGCGCGTCACCCTTCGGGAGGCGAACGACCTGTATGCCCAGTGGGCGCCGGCATGGTATACCGTCACCTCGGCGGTGACGGGCGGACGCATCGACTCGCAGGGCGATACGCAGGTGACGTATCAGGGTTCGCTGACGGTGCGCTATGCGCCCGACGAGGGATACGAGCTGGTCAGCGCCGTGGTGGACGGCGTGGACGTGACGGCCACCTGCCCCTCGGCGTACCGGTTTGAGGGCGTGGAGGCGGACCACCGCATCGACGTGGTTTACCGGCCCATGGTGAGGAACGTGAAGGTGATGTACTACCGTGACGCCGCGGAGGAGCGCAACCTGCTGGGCACGCACACGGCATCCGCCCGCGTGGGGGAGCGCTTCCGCGTGCCCGCGGGAAACGCCCCCGGACAGCTCAACGCCCTCAGGCCTGCGGCGGGATACCTGGACGGCGTCAGCACGCCCGAGGCCATCGTGGTTTCCGAAGACCCGGACAGCAACGTCCTCCGCGTGGTCTATGCGCGGCGGTCGGACATTCGCTATACCGTGCGCCATCTTGAATGGGGTACCGGACTGATGCTGGCGCAGGACGCCGTGCATGCCGGCACCTTCGGCCAGCGGGTCCGCGCCGGGGCGTACGTCATGGCCGTTCCCGGCTATGCCCATCACAGCTGCGATCCCGCGGACGGTCTGACGCTGGAGGAAGAGGGCGGCCTCCTGACGCTGTACTACCGTCCCGAACTGGTGGACTGCACGGTGGAATACTATTACGGCGGCGTACTTGATGACACGCGCACCTACGCCGGACGGGCGCTCCCCGGCACGGTGATTTCGGACTACCCCGACGGGAGCCGGACGGGCTACCGGTTCCTGAGCGATACCTGCCCCCTGACGGCGGACCGGGACGCCGGAAAGAATCGCATCCGCGTCTGCTATGAAGCGGAAGAACCTGTCCCGCCCACGTCGGAGCCGGACGGGCCTGTGCCGGAGCCGGACAAGCCCACGCCGGAGCCGGGCAAGCCCACGCCGGAGCCGGACAAGCCCACGCCGGAGCCGGACAAGCCCACGCCGGAACCGGGCAAGCCCACGCCGGAACCGGGCAAGCCCACGCCGGAGCCGGGCAAGCCCACGCCGGAGCCGGGCAAGCCCACGCCGGAGCCCGGGCGGCCTGTCAGGCCCGGCCTGGCGCCCGCCGGCGGCAAAGCCGTCCGGCTCGAGCCGTGGGAGGCCGGGGCGATGAGCTCGGTCCGCACGCTGGGAGATACCGTTGAATAAGGCGGCCGCGCGCAATCCGCGCGCCGGAGGCCGCAGAAAGAGAGGAAATCGGGGATGAAATGGCTCAAACGGGGCGCCTGCCTGGCGCTCGTCCTGCTGTGGGTCTGGGGCGCGGGCCCCGCTCGGGCGCAGGAGGAATGGGTCACCGTTGCGGTGCCCACGCAGATGAGCGGCTGTTTTTTCTCGGATATGTGGGGCAACAATTCCGTTGACCTGGATATCCGCGCCATGCTGCATGGCTATGATACCGTCTGTCCGCAGGAGGACTTCGCGCCGGACCCCACGGTGGTGAAACGGGTGGAGACGGCGGAGGATCAGAGCGGCGTTATCTATACGCTCACCCTGGCCTCCGGACTGACCTACAACGACGGGACGCCCATCACGGCCGGGGATTATGTGTTTTCCCTGCTGCTTGGCAGCAGTCCCGCCGTGGCCGCGCTGGGCGGCGTGCACTCACTCTATTCGCATGTGGAGGGATGGGCGGAGTACGCATCGGGACGCTCGGCCATCCTGTCCGGCGTGCGCCTGCTGGATGGGCAGCGCTTCTCCATCACCGTTTCCCGGCAGGCGCTGCCCTACTATTACGGATGGGCCGCCATCCGGGTCAGACCCGCTCCCGCCGGGGTCATCGCGCCGGGCTACGGGGTGGGCGACGACGGGGCGGGCTGCTTTCTCTATGCGCTGGACGGCGCCAGCCCCACGCCGGCCCATCTGGACCCGGAACTGCTTCGGGAGACGCTCACCGGTGAAAACGGATACCTGCACTGCCCGAAGGTGACCTGCGGGCCGTACCAGCTGGCGGCATACGACGCCGCATCCGGCCAGGTATGGATGGAGATCAACCCCGCCTACCGGGGCAACCGCGAGGGACGCAAGCCGTCCATTCAGCGGGTGCGGGTCATCCAGATGACGGACGGGGAGGCGGTGGCCGCCTACGAGCGCGGGGAGGTCCAGCTGATCAATCGGCTGACGGACGGGGCGGCCATCGACCGGGCGCGCAGCTGGGACGGCCGCCGGGCCGCGCTGACGGCCTACGACCGATCCGGCTATGCCTTTCTGGCCTTTGCCTGCGAGCAGTCCCCCACGGACGATGTGCGGGTGCGCCGGGCCGTCGCCATGTGCGTGGACCGCGAAAGCCTGTGCGCCTCGGCGCTTGGCGGATATGCCAGGCCGGTGTACGGCCACTACGGCTACGGCCAATGGATGCCGCAGGCGTGCGGCGAAGCGCTGGCGGCCTTTGAGGACATCCGCTACGATCCCCGGCAGGCGCAGCGGGAGCTGGACCTGTCCGACTATCGCCTCAACTGCAGGGGAGCGCCCTATGCGGGACCGGCGGACGGCATACGGTACAAGCGGCAGGGCGATGTGCTGGTGCCGCTGGAGTTGAGATGGGCGAAAACCGCGACGTCCGTGAGCGACGCGCTGGAGAGGCTGCTCGCGCCGGAGCTGGAGCGCCTGGGCATCCGCCTGGTGGTGGAGCCCACCGGCTTTGCGCAGATGCTGTCGCAGTACTACCGCAGCGGCAGAACCCGCGGCGCCAACCTGTTCTTCCTGGGCACCAACTTTTACGAGCCCTTCGACCCGTACTACACGTATCACACGGGCGAGGCCTGGCAGGGCGCGTTCAACACCTCCGGCCTCAGGAGCGAGGCGCTGATGGAGGCCGCCCTCGCCATGCGCCGGGTGCCGACGGGTGACCGGACGGCGTTTCTGGCGCGCTGGCTGGACTTCCAGAAGGCGTGGCACAGCGAACTGCCCGCTGCGCCCATCTACAGCAACCGGTACTGGGACGTCTGCTCGCCCACCATCCGCGGCTATGAGGTCGCGGCCCACGGAGGATTTGGCGAGGCGCTTGTCTACGCGGACTGGCGGGAGGAGTGACGCCTGAAGCGCGGCGAAGGGCCGCGCTTTGGACGGAAAAGCAAGGGGCTGCTTCGGAAGGGAAGCAGCCCCTGCGTTTTGTTTTTGCCGCCAGTCCTCTGGCGGTGGGTTGTCCCATCTGCCACAATGGGCTAAGCAGGGGGGACATATGATCGAAGCATCAAATGGGCCGTGGAGATCTTTCATCAACTCCACAGGCGGTCATTGGAATACTCCGTATCCCATTCTTCCGTCGAAGCCCAAATTGGTTTGGAATGAGGCAGACGGTGGGCCTCCAAGACCTCATCGTTCAAAGTATCAAAGCCGAGCCCCGGTTTATCCGGCGGCGTAATCATACCCTGCTGTATGACGGGGGTAGGACCGCCCACAATGATATCGTTCCACCACGGATCATCCGGCGCGTTAAATTCCATGGCAATCATGTTCTCGGTCGCTACACCGGCATGTGCCGTAGCGAGAGCAGCTACTGGGGTTTCGCACATGTGGCAGATCATGGCAATGTGGTGCTCCTGTGCCATATCTCCGATGCGCTGCAGCTCGAATATGCCGCCACACGAGCACACGTCAGGATGAATTATCGGTACGGCGCGCTCACAGCAAAGCGGATAAAATCCCTCTTTCAGGTACAGATCTTCTCCTGTGGCCATCGGTGTGCAGGTCATGCCGGACAGCCGCTTGTACTCTTCGACAAACGTGCAGGGAAGGGGATCCTCGACCCAGGCGAGATTGTATTTTTCCAGACGCCTGAGAAGGCGCGCGGCATCTTCAAGGTTGATGTGGCCGAGATGATCAATGGCCAACGGAACCTGATAACCGATCACATCTCGCAACGCTGCGAGCTCTTCTTCGAAACGGTCCAATCCATGCTCGGTGATGCGCGTCATCGTGTATGGATGCTGACGGTTAAACAGCTCATACATTCTGTTGCGCTCCCACAGGCTGCCTTGTTCATCAGCACTGTAATTTGCATCGGTATAAAGCATGTGACGCTTGCGGGCTTGTACAAGCTCCTCAACAAATCCAGGAATTCCCGAGAGTATCGGCTCATCAGGGTAAAGCATCTGCACGTTTTCCACACCCAGAATGCATTTGACCATGGTAAAGCCTTCATCAATATGGCGCTTGAGTTCAAGTCCCATGCCATGACCGTTCATCGGCTGACGGGGATGCCGCCCCAGATCGCAGTATACGCGCACCGCATCGCGGTACTTGCCGCCCAACATCTGATAGACCGGCACGCCATACGCCTTTCCGGCCAAGTCACACAAAGCCATCTCTATGCCGCTTACGCCACCACCCTGCCGCCCGGAGCCGCCGAATTGGCGAATCCGTCTGAATAACCGCTGCACGTTGCACGGATTTTCCCCAAGAATCCGGCTTTTGAGCATGGCGGCGTATGTTCTGCTACCGAAATCACGCACTTCTCCGAAGCCGCTGATGCCCTGGTTGGTGTCTATACGGACCAGAATACAGTGCATCGGGGCCTGGTAAAGCTCTGCAAAGCGCATATCCGTAATTCGCAGCTGCGAAGGAGAGGACTCTGTGCGCACATTTTCAAGGAGATGCTCCATACCATCTCACCCCTCTTACCGATTATTCTTTGACCGCACCTGCAGTAAGGCCAGCGATAAAATACTTTTGCATAAAGACATAGATGATCAGAATGGGAAGGCTGGCGGTGAAGCAGGCAGCCATTAGATCGTTATACTGTATGCGGTAGTATCCGTTGAGCTGGCCGATGCCGACCGGAAGCGTCTTGAGCGTTTCGCGGTTGATGAGGATGGAAGCGAACATGAATTCATTCCAGCTTTGGATCATTGCGTAGATTGCGGTTGCAGCTATGCCCGGCAGAGCCAGCGGGCAGATGATTCGAAGCATGGTGCTTATCCGGCCGCAACCATCAATCATTGCTGATTCATCCAGACTTGTCGGGATGCTTTCCATATATCCCTTCATCATCCATGTGCAGAAGGGAATCGTATGCGACACATAAACCAAGATCATGCCCGTATACGTATCGTTGAGACCCACTGTTTTCATCAGCTTGTAGAAGGGAATCAGCAACATGATGGAAGGAAACATCTGGGTCATGAGCAGGAAGGTCAGAAACGCACCATGCCCCCGAAACCGAAAACGTGTGATGCCATAGCCGGCGAGCACGGCAAAGACGATCGCGAAGGCTACTGTAACGGATGTGATAAGGATGCTGCTTTTATAGTAATCCGCAAAGGGATAATCCTGGAAAATGCGGACATAGGCCTCTGCGGTAAAGTTCTGGGGAATCCAGGTCACCTTTCCGTTCATCACTTCCGGCGTGGACTTGAAGGAGGTGGAGATCATCCACAACACCGGCAGCAGAATCAGCAGCGATGCAAAAACCAATGTGCAGTATTTGCCCATCAGAGAGTATTTAGCCCTTCTTTTCACGGAGCACCCTCCTTTGAATCATGCTGATAATCACGCAGATGACGAATACCAGAACGCTTCTGGCGGCAGCCTGACCATATTGGAAATACTCAAACGCCGTTTTGTAGATATCAATGCTCACAAGATTTGTGGCATTCTCAGGACCTCCTGCAGTGGTCATCCATACCAGGGTAAAATGTTTGAACCACCACAACGTATCCAGAATGAGCGCTGATAGCAGGACCGGCTTGAGCGACGGAAGATAAATGTGGAGGATGGACTGCAGCTTGTTGGCGCCATCTATGACCCCTGCCTCTAAAATATCGCTGGAAATCGTCTGCAGGCCAGCCGAAACCAGGAGCATAATCAGCGGGAACCCTTTCCAAACGGAAATAAAGACAACGATGGGGAAGGCGGTCTGGGGGTTGCTCAGCCATGCGACCGGTTCGCTGATCCATCCCCATTGAAGAAGATAGAAGTTGATGAGGCCATAAACAGGATTAAAAATCCATTTCCACACAAGGCCAATACTAACCTCGGGAATGACCCACGGAAGGACCAGAATAGCACGGAAGGCCATTCGCCCTTTAAAAGGCTTGTTGAGCAATCCTGCCAGCCCACCGCCTACAAGGAAGTGACCGACAACGACAAAGAAGGTGAATTTCAACGATGTGAACAACGAGGTAAAAAAGTCCGGCTTGGTAAAGAGCTCGGCATAATATTTCAGTCCCACAAAGGTATTGCGGTTTACGAGATTGGTGTTGAACAGACTCGTGTAAAAGCCGTTGAGCATGGGGTAGATGACCAACAGAACCAGGGCTAAGAAGGAGGGAAGGATAAATAAGACGCCCGATAGCCGGTCCTTCTGCGCAGCTGTAAGCCCAGCGGAAATATGTGCTCTTTTCATTATTTCTCTCCTTCAATGCTGAAAATCTACCTTTGTGCGCCTGGCGGGAGGCGGCTGAAGCCGCCTCCTCGCCTGTCCCTGTCTGCATATTCAGTCAGGGACGTCATTCATAGGATGCAATGAGCTCCTCCATCTCCTGCCGCGCCTGTTCGGAAGCGGTATCCACGTCCATGGAACCGGTGATCAACGCCTGATAGACGCTGCCGATGATTTCATAGGTCTGGGCAATACCGAGGAACTGGGGCCAAGGATAGGCATATTCGATACCATCTACAAAACCCTTCATGTCTGCTTCCTGAAGAATGGGGTTATCGTAGTATTCCGTGCGCACAGGCACGCGATAACATTCCTCCGTCCACTTGAGAGCGTTGGTTTCCTCAAGATAGAACTTCAGATAATCAATGCAGATGTCCTTGTGCTCGCTGCCGTTGTAAATGGAATAACCAAGCGTACCCAGGCGGGAGGTATGCTGCGTCTCCATGGGAATTGCGCAAGAGGCGAGCTTGCCCTTGAGATCGGGATTTTGCGCGTAAATGGTACCCAGCGCATTGGAGCCGGTGATCATCATGGCTGCCTTTCCGGCCACGAGCAGATTTGCCGCTTCGGAGTAGCTGGTTTCAATGGTGCCGGGTTGAGCGATCTGATACTTTACATCCAGATCAGCATACATCTGTACGCACGCCTTAAAGGCATCGTTGCCGACATCAGTCTGCCACTTGCCGTTTTCGTCGAGATAGACCTCGCGGCAGCCGAAGCTGCGCAGGATCGGGAGAAAACGAGTGCCGGCAGAGGAGTCCTTGGTGGCGATCATCGCAAAGCCGTAGCGGTCGATAACTCCGTCGCCGTCCGTATCCTTGGTGAGCGCCTGACCGCAGGCGATAAACTCGTCCCAGGTTGTGGGCGGGGTCAGGCCCTCTTCCTCAAACCAGTCTGCGCGATAAAGAAGCGCCATAGGCATGGACTGGGTGGGCATAAAAAGCAGCTGGCCGTTATAAGAAGCTTCTTCGCGCATCTGAGGCTGCAGACCATCAAGGTATTCGGAGTCGAACAGGGTATTGAGGTCCTCGCACAGGGCAAGGTCAACGGTCGTGGGCAGGTTATTGGAAGAATTTTGGAACATGTCTGCCATATCGCCGGCGGTACCCATGGCGGTCAGTTTTTTGATGTATTCATTGGAATTGACGGCGATGTATTCAAAGGTGACGTTGGGATGCAGCGCCGTATAGGCGTCGGAGATAGACTTTTCCAACGGCCCTTCAGGATTTTCTGTCTGCTGGGAAGAAAGAATTCGGATAACAACAGGCTCCTCGGCCTCGGCAAAGGTGAACAAAGACATTATGAGCACTAAAGCGAGAACGATTCCCATCAACTTTTTCAACATTTCAGCAAGCTCCTTTATTATTTATGATAAGTATCAGACGTTGCAAAGACCGCTATTCTTTCATGATACGTCACATCCTTCATAGAGAGTCAAGATGTTGTAAGCAAACGATAATTTTAATTTTTGGAATCTGATTCTATTATAAGGAGTTTCACAGGGGTTGTCAACCCCCCAATGAAAAAATCATTTTGCATTTTTGAGTGACAAAAGAAAAAAGCCGTGCTAAAGCCGGCTTTGCAGAGGAAAAACACAATGTCATCCTTATTCCTCCTCAACCCTGTAACCCAGGGCAGTGGAGATTTCCGAGGCACTTTCAATAACATAGTCCTTGATGCGGTTGATTTCATAATAACTCAAACGATTTGCCCGGCTGGAAATTTCTACGGCGGCAACGACTTTTCCATCGTAATCAAGGATGGGAGCGGCAATGCTGCGCATGCCCAGCTCGTTCTCCTCGTCGTCAACAGCAAAACCGTCTGCGCGTACATGATCAAGCATGATCATGAACTGCGTCCTGTCGGTGACGGTATTCTCCGTGCGAGCAGGCAGACCGCGTGTTGTCAGGAACTTTTCCAGCATCTCCTCCGAATATCCCAGCAGCAGTATTTTTCCAGATGCTGTGGAATGCATGGAAACTGTCCGCCCTACTCGTTCCGTTGCAGTCCTGACATGGCCATCTGGACTGTTGGCAAAATCCAGACAAACAGCCGTCATATTTTCTTCGGCATAAATAAAAGCGGCTTCTTTGCTCTTTTGCGCCAGAGCATAGAGATAAGGCTTGCAAATATCCCTGATGTTGAACTGGGCGCGCAAAGCGTCACCGATTTTGCAAAAACGCAGCGTCAGTTGATATTTGAGCGTTTCGCTGTTTTGTGTTGCATACCCCGCCGTGACCAGCGCCGAGACAAACCGGGAAACAGTGCTTTGCGGCATGGCGACGGCGTGAGCGATTTCCTGCAAACGCAGAGGCCGCCTTGCCAATGCCATCATTTCCACGATTTTTAACAGCTTGATCGCTGAAAAATTGCTGCACGTAGGGCTTTGAGGGTTGGAAGTAGCGATAGTAACACCTTCTCTTGCCTATATTCCCACCCAATACTAACTGAATTAAAAAAAAAAAACAAGTCATATTGGCAGGAATGATATTTCCAAAGCAGCCGATAAAGTCACAGCGAATGTTTTTCATGAATGATTGACAAGAGGAAAAGCATGCTGTATAATAAAATCTGATTTTAATGATTGGAATCAAAAACTACACCCTCAAATTTGACAGCCCGATTGGCAGAAAGCGATGGTATGGTATGCTCCACTTTGATAATCGTGAGGAAATTCTAGCGTTGACTGCGCAGTGGCAAGGAGAACGCTTTGCAGACGGCCGTCCCAAGGTGCCAGAACATCATCTTCAGGCACTGCGTACTATGACAATGGAAGAAGTATGGCGGCATGTTTATTCAAACGGCTATGAGTTTCAGTTTCAAGGCGGCATGAGCCTGCTCCATGGCGGCATGAAGCTGGTCGGGCGGGCGGTAACATGCAATTTCTGCCCGGCGCGTCCTGACCTGGATGCGGTAGCGCGCAGCATCGGAGCTGCAGAGGGGCGGCGGGGCGTTTACAATCAATGGGTTATAGATACGCTGGAAGAACATGACGTTGTGGTTGCCAACATGTTTGACAAGATTTACAAAGGAACCTTTCTGGGAGGCAACCTTACCACTGCGATTGCTCAGAAAACGCGCGATGGAGGAGCCGTGATTTGGGGTGGTATACGCGATATTGAGCAGATGCGCGCTATTACAGAAGTTCAGGTCTACTATCGTGGCATCGACCCCACGCCGATTCGCGATTTTATTATGACGGGATTCAACACCCCAACTACGATTGGACAGGCCATCTGCCTGCCGGGTGATGTTGTTTTGGGGAATGACAGTGGCGTACTGTTCGTACCCAGCCATCTTGTGGCTGGTGCGGTATTGGGAGCGGCAAAAGCACACGTCAAGGATATTTTCGGCTTTGAAATGCTGACCAACGGCATCTTTACCACGGCCCAGATTGATCTGGCCGTATGGCCTGTAGAAATGCTTGATAGAATGATGCGCTTTATCGCCGAGGATGACCGCTGCGTCAACTACAGGGATTTGGACTGGACCGAAGAGTATGAACGGGCGCAAAAGGAAAGCGGCAGCACAGAAAGCGCCCTGTAAAATCGGAAGAACAAAACCGGTCATTGTAGTAACGAAAGGGGATTGGGAGACATGAGAGCGATCGTTATAGGAGGTTGTGGACATATAGGGACCTATCTGGTCCCTCGTCTGGTGGAGGATGGGTACGAGGTTCTCAGCATTACCCGGGGAAAACGCGAGCCTTACAAGACAAGCGGCATGTGGAAATGGGTTCAGCAGGTTATAATGGACCGTGAGGAAGAGGAGAAAAACAATACCTATGGCAAGAAACTTGCCAGCCTCAAGCCGGATATCGTTGTCGATCTACTGACCTATCAGCCTGATAATCTGTCCAGGATTGTGGAATGCCTGGATGGAGTTGTAAGCCACTATGTGTTCTGTTCCTCCATATGGGCGCATGGCGCTGCCAGCGTCGTGCCTGCACCCGAGGAGCTTCCCAGGAAGCCCTTTGGGGATTATGGAATCGGGAAGGCCGGGTGTGAGGCGTATCTACATGAAGCGTACCGTAAAAACCGCTTCCCCGAGACGGTGATCATGCCCGGACATATCACAGGTCCGGGCTGGAATTTCATCAACCCGTGCGGAAATCTTGATCCGATGGTCTTCCAGCGGATCGGGCGTGGCGAAAAAATATGGTTACCAAATTTCGGTATGGAAACTCTGCATAATGTCCATGCCGATGATGTGGCGCAGGTATTTGCAAACGCCATTCGTTACCGAAACCGAGCGTTGGGAGAGAGCTTTCATGCGACCGCACCGACAGCGGCTACTATGCGCGGCATCGCCGAGAAGATGTACATGTGGTTCGGGCGCACCCCCGATATCGAATACCTTCCGTGGAAAGAGTGGTGTGAGCGGACGGCGGATAAGGGCTTTATCTCAAGCACGGAAAACCACGTGCGCCACAGCGACAATTACAGCATCGAAAAGGCCCGAACGTTTCTAAACTATCAGCCGCGCTATACCATTTTCCAGGCCATGTGCGAAGGCGTGGAATCCATGCTGGCTCGCGGCGTGATTTCCGTGTGACAACTTGGAATATTTAAGGAGGGAGCTTCTCGTGAAGAAATGCTATAATCGGCCACAGCAGTTTGTGGACGAAAGCCTTGAGGGAATCCTTATGGCCTATCCGTCGTTTTACAGGATAGGCAACGGCGACCGGCGTGCCATCCTTCATCCCACAGAGAACAGAAAAGTAAAGATTGTTACGGGCGGCGGATACGGACATCTCCCCGTGTTTCTGGGATATGTGGGAGAGGGCCTGTGCGATGCTGTTGCGGTGGGAAATGTATTTACGTCTCCATCCTGCGAAGCGATCCTGAACGCTGTGCGTGCACTGGAACCAAAGGACGGCGTTCTCTTCCTTTTTGGCAATTACTTCGGCGACAGCATGAATTTTGAAATGGCAGGCGAAACACTGGCGCAGGAGAACATTGCGTCCCAAATCGTGAAGATGAGCGATGATATCGCCAGCGCGCCCCGCAGCGACTATCAAAGCCGACGCGGTATCGCCGGCATTTCTTTCGCGTATAAGATTGCCGGAGCATGTGCTGCAGAGGGGCATAGCCTGGACGAAGTCGCGCGCGTAGCAGAAGATACGGTGGCAAATACCGCCTCCTTTGGTGTAGCCTTTTCCTCTTGCATGCTGCCCGGACAGGAAAGGCCGGTGTTTGACATCGCTGAGGACGAGATGGAAATCGGCATGGGCATACATGGAGAACCAGGTGTAGATCATGGCCCTATGCAGGTGAGCGCCGAAATTGCGCAGAAGCTGGGGCATGCTGTGGCGGAGGACCTTTCGCTGCAGCCGGGAGAGAGAATTGCTGTATTGGTCAATGGTCTGGGCGCTACCAGCCGCGAAGAACTGTTCATCTTTTATCGGGACGTGCGTCATGTTTTGGATGGGTTGGGCCTGATCACAACATCGTCCTACGTGGGCGAATTTGCCACATCACTTGAAATGTCCGGTATTTCGCTTTCTATCCTCAGACTGAATCAGGAGCGCGAGAGGTATCTTAATGCTGCCTGCTATACTCCGTTTATCAGCTTTTAAGCCATTTGGAGAAAGGAAAAAACGATGGAATACAGAGAATTGGGACAAACCGGTATTCAGGTGTCCATGATTACGCACGGGTGCATGGAACTGGGAGGGAGCGCCAACCCCAATGTGTATTGGGACGTTCGGGACGAACGCCTCAATATTGATCTGCTTCACACCGCGCTGGACAACGGCGTAACGACATTCGACACGGCGGAAAGCTATGGAAATGGTCGGTCGGAAGAAATCGTGGGAAAAGCGCTGAAAGGAATCCGCCAGGACTGCGTAATCGCCACAAAGGTGGCAAAAACGCATTTACATGCCGACGATGTCGCTGCCGCGCTGGAAGGCAGCTTGCGGCGCCTCCAGACGGACTATATTGACTTGTACTACATCCATTGGCCCAATCCAGACATCCCTCTGGAAGAAACCATGACGGCGTTGGAAGCCTTGCGTAGATCGGGAAAGATCCGTGCCATAGGCGTTTCTAATTTCTCCGCTGAGTTGCTTCGCCAGGCGATGCAGTATGCTACCATTGACGCGTACCAGCCGGAATACAATCTTCTTTCCCGGGGAATTGAGGATGAGATCATGCCCATGTGCATTGAGCATCACATCAGCATCCTGAGCTATAACTCGCTGGCAAAGGGCCTGCTTTCCGGCGCGTTTCACAAGAACGGCGCTGTACTTCAGCCAGAGGATTTCAGGATGGGAAAACCGCTCTTCCAAAAGGAAAATCTCCTGATCGAACGGGAACTGATCCTGTGTCTGAAGGAGATTGCCGAAGCTCATGGCGTATCTGCATCCCAGGTGGCGATCCGCTGGACCATGGAACAGCCCGCCATGGCATCGGCAATTATAGGCACGCAGAACAAAAAGCATTTTCTGGACAACATTCAAGCGCATGCCCTTACGCTTTCCTCCGAGGAGCTCAGTGCGATCCGCAGCGTAAGCGACAAGGTCACCGCCGCCCTGCAAGGAGTATAAAACATGGAATACTCAATGAGGCTGGTGCAGAAGTGGATTTGCGCGCTTGGTCAAGCGCTGGTCTCCCTTGAAAACGAGCTGACGGAGCTGGATAGCAAGCTGGGAGATGGCGACCTGGGGTTGTCAATGGCGCGTGGTGGTGAGGCGCTGTGCTATACGGTTGAAAACAGCCGGGCGGAAACCCTGGATGGCTTGTTCCTTGAATGCGCGGCTGCGTTCAACCAGGCGGCTCCATCGACCCTGGGAACGCTCCTGAGCATGGGCCTGCGTGCGGCGGGAAAGAGCCTGACGGGCTGCACTTGCCTGACTGAAATGCAAATCGTGAAGCTACCGCGCATCATGGCGGACGAGATCGCCGCAAGAGGAAAGGCGCGGATAGGTGACAAGACCATTTTGGATGCGCTGCTGCCTTATGCAGAAACACTGGAGGCAAAGTACAAGGAGTACGGAGACCTTCCGCGCGCCGCAGCGGCGGCGAGCGCAGCAGCGACGAAGGGAGCGCAAGGTACGGCAGGCATGTCTGCCCGCATAGGACGTGCCAGGTGGCTGGGAGACCGAAACAGCGGCTATCCCGATGGCGGCGCCGTTCTGTGCAGCCGCATTGCGGAATTCTTTTCCGTAGCCGGCGCGGAAGCACAAGAATAACGTGTCCTTCGAATCGGACGCAGGAATGCCAGAAAAAAACAGGCCGTTGAGGGAGAGGTATCAGCCCCTCGACGGCCTGATTCATGTTGGCGAAAAAACATAGCCAAATATGCGCCCGATACACCAACCCTTACCAAGCGGCTACTTTGAACGCAGAACGCCTCTCCTGGACGGATTGCATCTTAGCACCATACCACAAGCCCTGTTGGTTTACCAACTTTCCATATGGACTTTTTCCCGCTTAAAGCGATCTGTGGGCTGCTGTACGGTCTCTGCCGGATATCCAAGAGCGATGATCCCCAGAGGCATCACATTCTGTGGCAGACAGAGAAGATCGACAATGTTTTCCATCCGGTATTTGCAGGGGTAGACACCAAGCCATACGCTCCCAAGTCCGAGCTCGCAAGCCTGAAGCATGATGTTCTGTCCTGCGAGCGCGCAGTCTAGCACCCAATACTGGGCAGAATACTTTTGCCGGGAAAGGTTGCCACACACCGCTATGGCGACGCTGCAGGAAAGAAGTGCCTTGGCATGCGGATGGACATTGCAGAGGTTTTCCAGCATCTTCTTAGACCTGATCACGACAAATTCCCATGGCTGCTCATTTCCCGCGCTGGGTGCATACATAGCAGCCTTGAGAAGCAGGTCTACCATGTCATCGGATACCATTTTGCTTTGGAAGCAACGTATGCTTCTGCGCTCAAATATACTGTTCATATGATTCTCCTTGCCGGCAAACGGCATAAACACATTACAGTTTTTCTTCCCTAAAAATCGGATACATTATATCATTCACAGGGACAGCGGTCAAGATGCATGCGTACGACTGGAAAAGTGTAGCCCTGGGGCCCAAACAGAGCGCTGTCCATCTGGCAGGGGCGCACCCCACTGACGCGTGGGAAAAGAGGTCAAGCTTCGTGAAGCATATGACACGGGGGATAGAGCGCCGCCAGGCCCGGCGCCCGTGCAGCCATCCCAATAGCTGAGCAGACTTCGCGGAAAGATAAGCCTCTCTTGGCTGGGTGCTGGTACGAGCGAGTATATGCTCCGGATAGTGCAGTCGATGGGCATGAGGGTCGTCCTCCGGAGCACCTTATTGCCTGCTGCTATGACCGCATATTGCCGAAAAACACAAAACACGTAAAAACCCCGGAATCCTTGCTAAATCCAGGAATTCCGGGAATTGACCACCATTTCCACTCGCTCCTGCCATAAGTCTTCCAAACAGATTTGCTCATGGAATTTGGCTCGGGGTATCATCATTCTTCTCATTGCTTGGATAATAGAAGCGATCTGATGCCTTGTTGTCGTGGTATCGAATGCCATACGGCCTGCAGCAGCATGGAACCTGGTATGTCCCACCACGGCAAAGAACCATCCGGAAAGATTCAGGTTTTCGCCTGATTCGCCGTAAGGGGCATACCTCTTTGCATTGCATGGTCTCTCAGATACATCACAATACAAACAAGGGCCAGTATCGTCTCTACGAGGGGCTGTGCGGCAATGACGCCGTTCAGCTTCCAAATGCTGTTGAGCAGGATCACGGCCGGAATAAAGAGCACCGCATTTCTCATCACGGTGATCACAAGGGATTTCAGAGCGGCACCCAGCGCCTGGAAATAGCTGGTCACCATGTTGATGATGCCAAGCATGGGGGCAGAAAGCCCAAGGATCGCAATGAAATACCCCGCTTCTTCGATCAAAAGCTCATCGTGTAGGAAGATGCTTGCCAGCTGAGTCCCAAACAGGAAAAAGGCGATCATGAATACCGCGCCCAAAAGAATGCCATAAACCGTGGCGGTGCGCATGATCTGCGTCATCCTGCTGTGGTTGCCAGCGCCGAAATAGTACCCCACCAGCGGAGCAACGCCCTGCGATAGTCCAACCGACAGCATGATGGGCACCATGTCGATCTTGTAGGCGATTCCGTATGCCGCAACTGCATCGGAGCCGTAAATCCCGATGAAGTTGTTGAGAACAATGTTGGAAACACTGAGCAGAACGGTGATCAGCGCGCCGGGGATTCCAATGGCTACCACACCGGTGACCATTCGTTTCCCTGGTGCGAAATGTCGGGGAGAGAGCCGAATGAGCTGATTTCCCTTTCGTTCCGCCCGGATCATGCAGACCAAATAATAGACGGTGGAGCAGAAAAAGCCGAAGGAAGTGGCCAGCGCGGCGCCGGCGGTTCCCCATCCCCACAGCACGATGAAAATGAAGTCAAACACAATGTTGATGGAATTTCCAAGGGCCAGTCCGATGGTGCTTTCCTTTATGAAGCCGATGGACCGGAAGAGGTGAACCGCTCCGTTGGAAATAATGATGAACGGCGCGCCCAGGAAAATGTATTTGAGATAGTCGCAGGTGTACGCCATATTTTCCGCATCCGCGCCGGAGAGCTTTGCGATGGGCTGCATCAAAACGACGCCCGCCAGCAGGATCACTATGCCGGCCATTGCCATGGCATACATACAGAAATTCAGGGTCCGGCTTGCTTTTGGGTTGTCGTTTTCTCCCAGAAGCCGGGCAATGACGCTGTTTCCTCCCATTCCAAAGATGGACGCGATGGACATAACGATCAAAAGAATGGGGGTACACAGGGTAACTGCGGCAATCATGGCGGGCTCCCGGGTCATGGAAACGAAAAAGGTGTCCGCAATATTGTAAATCAGGGTCGTCAGCTGCCCCAGCATGGCCGGCAGTCCCACGCGCATGATGGCTTTTGATACATTCTGTTCTTCGAATACGGTTGACACGTCCATCAGGCCTCCATCCTTTTTCTTGCATTCCGGGTCAGAATATACTAAAATCAGATGCAGGAACCTGACATATGTCCTGTTGGGAGAAAAGCATGAAAAAATCTTACGACAAAACGCTCATCGAAGCATACTTGAGGAAAACCGGCTATGAGGCGGCGATGCAGGGACTTGAGGAAAACCTGTTTGTCATATGGTATGAAAAGGGGGAGTTCGTCACATCGCCCCTGAACAATACAGACCTGTTCCAAATTGTAGTAGAAGGCACGATCCACATTTATTACATCCGGGACGACGGCTCCGTCTATTCGCTGGCCGACGGACAAAAGGATTATCTGCTGGGGGAAATGGTGCTGTTTCAGAGGGAAGCCGGCAGCGTTTACGCCCAGACCCACGATGATCTGATCTGCCTCGCACTTTCCATCTCAGAGAATCGGGAGAAGTTGCTGAACAACTGCCGGTTCCTGCAGCTGATTTGCAGATCGCTCACGCAGAAGATCGAGGCTATGACCAGGCTCGACGCCGCACCTGCGACATTGAAGCAGCGTGTCCTGACGTATATGCAATACAAGTGCGAAAACGGCCAACTGGCCGGCGTTGAGAAGGTAGCGTTTCATTATGAATTGCAGCTCCCGTCAGCTGCAGCGCATCCTCAATCAGTACGAAGCGGAAGGCGTGGTAAAAAAGCTGGGGAAAGGAGTCTACCAAATTTGGGAGAAAAACGCCTGATCCTCCCCGGGAGATTGAGGCGGCAGCTTCCGAATGTGCAGACGACGCCGCAAAAAAGCGCAAAGGCAGACAGCGAGATGGGGAAAACAGGAACCGTGGGCCAGGAAACAGCGGGGAACAAGGCCGGACGGGGCGGTTTCTTCCGGGGCTGCGTGGCCGCGGGAGAAGCAAATAACAACGCCATTTCTACCTGTCCGCATACCGATTTGCGCAAAAGGAATAATAAAAGGAAAAGAGAGCGAACCGACGAATCCGGATCAGTTCGCTCTCTTTTTATGAAGCATGAAAGCGTGTCGCCAAATCGTTGCCACAAAGGGCGTTAACCCCTCAAAAGCCCATTAAAATCAGGCTTTTCGGGCCTCTGAAATCATTCCCACTCAATACTCGCCGGCGGCTTCGTCGTCACGTCATACAAAACGCGGTTGCATCCCGCCACCTCGCCCACGATGCGCGTGGCCACACGGCCCAGAAGCTCGTAGGGCAGGCGCGCCACATCGGCGGTCATGAAGTCGTCGGTGGTGACGGCGCGCAGGGCCACGGCGTAGGCATAGGTGCGCTCATCGCCCATCACGCCCACGGAATGCGCGCCGGTCAACACGGTGAAATACTGCGATACCTGCTTGTCCAGCCCGGCAGCGGCCATCTCCTCGCGCAGAATCAGGTCGCTTTCGCGCACGATGCGCACCTTGTCGGGCGTGAGCTCGCCCACCACGCGAATCGCCAGACCGGGGCCGGGGAAGGGCTGACGGTAGACCAGGCTCTCCGGCAGACCCAGCGTGAGACCGAGCTTTCGTACTTCATCCTTGAAAAGCATGCGCAGCGGTTCTACCAGGCTCTCAAAGCCCAGCTCGGCGGGCAGACCGCCCACGTTGTGATGGCTCTTGATCACCGCGCTGCCCTGCGCGTGCCCGCTTTCGATCACGTCGGGGTAGATGGTGCCCTGGGCAAAGTGGTCGCGCTTGCCCAGCTTGCGCGCTTCCTCGCGGAATACCTCCACAAAGTCGCGGCCGATGATTTTGCGCTTCGCTTCCGGCTCGGTCACGCCCTGAAGATCGCGGAAAAAGCGCTCGGAAGCGTCCACGTGAACCAGCTCCACCGGAAATACACGGGTAAAGACATCCACTACCTGATCGCTCTCACCCGCACGCATGAAGCCGTGATCCACGTACACGCAGGTCAGCCGGCTGCCGATGGCACGGTAGAGCAGCGCCGCCGCCACCGCGCTGTCCACACCGCCGGACAGCCCCAGCAGCACCGTGCCGTCGCCGACCTGATCGCGGATCTGTTCAACCGCCATGTCCGCATAGGCTTCCATGCTCCAGTCGCCCTTGCAGCCGCAGATGTCGAGCAGGAAGTTTTCCAGCACACGCGCGCCTTCCTCGGTGTGCGTCACTTCGGGATGAAACTGTACGCCGTAGAGGCGGCGCGCATCGTCAGCCATGGCGGCCACGGGGCAGTCCGCCGTATGGGCGATGGCGGCAAAGCCCTCCGGCGGACGCGCCACCTGATAGGTATGGCTCATCCAGCAGGCGCTGCGGGGCTTGAGGCCGGACAGCAGCCCTGCTTCCACCCGGTCCATGGTCACTTCGGTGCGGCCGTATTCCCGCCGCGCACCACGCTCCACCGGCGCCCCCAGAAGATGGGCCATCAGCTGCATGCCGTAACAGATGCCCAAGACCGGCACGCCCAGCGCAAATACGCCCTCATCCACCGTGGGCGCGCCCTCGTCGAGCACGCTGGCCGGACCGCCGCTGAAAATGATGCCCATGGGCTGAGCTGCCCGGATGTCCGCCAGCGTCGCGCTGCAGGGCAGCACGCAGGAATAAACCCCATGCTCGCGCACCCGCCGGGCGATCAGCTGGGTGTATTGTCCGCCGAAATCCAGAATCAAAACACATTGAGGAGCTTCCATAAAATTCGCTTTCCCTCCCGATTAGGATGCCGGAACCAAAGCTCCGACGCAACACGGCCTATTTTGCCACAAAACGGCGCGGTGTGCAAGGGAAACGCAGACCCTTCAAAGAAAGAATCTGCCGCCGGATTCGTTTTATGCCGCCAGTTTTTCCTTCAACAATAAATAAGAAAAGTTTTTCCCCATGACCTCAGTATAGCACAAAATGGGGGCAAAACAAAGACTGGTATTTTTGCCATGACGGCGATATACTAACCCCGCAGCCGGCGCTCGTCCGGCGGGCATGGAAACGGGAGGCGTTTTTTCTGATGGAAAACGGGAATCGGGATTTCAACCAGGCCTGGAACAGCCTGACCACCAAAGGGGAAATGTGCGGAGAGCCGGTCCGGCCCTTTACGCCCGTGGGCCTGCGCAAGGATGTGAAGGAGGAAGGGCCGCTCTACCATGGCACGCGCGCGGCGCTTCAGCCCGGCGATTTGCTCACGCCGGGGCACGCCTCCAACTATGGCAGCCGGCAAACGGCGAACTTCGTCTATCTGACGGCACGCAAGGAGGGTGCGGCGCTGGCCGCGGAGCTGGCGGCGGGGGATGGCCCGGCACGGGTGTATGTGGTGGAGCCGCTGGGACCCATCGAGGACGATCCCAACGTAACCGACCGGAAATTCCCGGGCAACCCGACCCGCTCTTACAGGACGCGCCAGCCTCTGCGCATCATACGGGAGGAGAGGGACTGGGAGCCGCTGGCCCCGCAGGCGCTGGAAAAAATCAGGGAGCGCATGCGCCAGGCGGCGCAGCAGGGCATTGAGGCCATCAACGACTAGCCACCCTCTTGACACCCATTTCCAAACGTGCTACCTTTATAAAGCTGTCCGGGCGGCCAGGCGATCGCGTGGCATGCCATGAGGAAAGTCCGAGCATCACAGGGCAGGGTGCCGGCTAACGGCCGGTGAAGGCAACTTCAAGGAAAGTGCAACAGAGATAGACCGCCCCGCGCACCCCGCGCGGAGCAAGGATGGAAAGGCGAGGTAAGAGCTCACCCGCGGCCTGGCGACAGGCTGGCGCTGTAAACCCCACCCGATGCAAGATCCGACCGGGAGCGATACGGCGGCCCGTCGTGCTCCCAAAGAGATCGCTTCAGCCGCGCGGCAACGCGCGGTGGAGATAGATGATCGTCCAACGACAGAACTCGGCTTACGACCGCGCCGGCAGCACCTTTACAGGCGGGATGGATGCCCGCTTTTTGTCGTATCATCCAATCAGGAAGGGGCGTGCCGCCATATGCGGTCCGAACGAAAGCGCTTTTCTCTGCCCGCCGTATGGAGCGCTCTGGCGGGCGCAATGTTCGTTTTTGTGCTGGGACTGCTGGTTGTGGGTCAGCCTGCCCTTTCCCGGTACTATCAAAACCTGAGCCTTGCGAGCAATCTGGCCCTGTTTCCCGCGGCGCTGGCGGCCGTGGCGCTGCTGTTGTGGGCGCGGGCCCGGCTGGAGACGGCGGACATACGGCCCGATGGCAAAGGCGCCCTGTGGCGCATGCGGGCGCTGTTTGTGGCGGTGCTGGCGGTGCAGCTGGTGGTGGTGCGCTGCGCATGGTACAAGATGGGCTGGGACATCGCCAATGTCTACACCACAGCTGAGGAACTGGCCCGCGGAGAAACGCTCACCGACCCGGGGTATTTTCGCCTGTGCCCCAACAACGCGCCTCTGACCATCCTGCAGGCCATCCCCATGTGGGTGGCGGTCAAGCTGGGACTGGCCGTGCCGTTTGTGGTGCTACCCTATCTGGATGCGGTGCTGCTGAACCTGACGGCGTATTTCACCGTGCGCTGCGCCTGGCGCATCACCCCAAGCCGCTGGGCACGGGGATTTGCGGTGGCGGCTTCCATCCTCTGGATCGCCCTGTCGCCCTATGTGCTCTACCCCTATACCGATACGTGGGCGGTGCTGTTCCCCGTGCTGGCGCTCTATGCGTGGCTGACGGTGCGCCGCCCGGCGCTCAAATGGGGCCTGATCTCCCTGGCGTGCTTTGTCGGGGCCGCCATCAAGCCCACGGTGCTGATCGTGCTCATCGCGCTGGGACTGCTCAGCCTGTGCCACTTCCTGGGGCGCAGGGATTTTTCCGCCGCCGCGTGGAAGCGCGCATTGGCGGTGCTGGCCGCGCTTGTGCTGGGCGCCGTGCCGGGGCAGGCGTTCCAGCGCGCGGCCACGGCATATCTCGCGGGCAGCGCCGTGCCACAGGAGCAGCTCAGCGAAACGCACTACCTCATGCTGGGCATGAACGGCGAGACCTACGGCGGCCATTCCCCGGACGACGTGACCTTCTCCCAGTCCTTTGAATCCCTGGCCGACCGCCAGCAGGCCAATCTGCAAAAAGCCTGGGAGCGGGTATGTGAAAAGGGCCTGTGGGGCAATGTGCGCTTTTTCACAATCAAACTGTACAAGGCGTATGCCGACGGCAGCTTTGCCGCCAATTCCAGCTTTCTGGACCTGGAGATCCCGAAACGTACGGATGCGTTGAGCACCTTCATCCGCAGCCTTTACCATCACCGCGGCAGCCTCAACCCCCTGTGCCACACGCTGGCCCAGGGCCTGTGGCTGGCGGCGCTGGCCCTGTGCGCGATTGCGGCGTTCACGCGCCGCCGCCGTCCGGAGGCGCAGGCGCTCACGCTGGCGCTGCTGGGGGCCACGGCCTATCTGCTGCTGTTTGAGGTCTGGCCGCGCTATCTGTTCGTTTTCGCACCGCTGTACGTGCTTCTGGCCACGCTGGCGCTGGACCGCCCGCTTCTTGCGCACAGCGGCGAAAAGCGCCAAAAGGCCTGACGGTTCGCCTTGCGCGCCCGCCCTCGGATGTGCTACAATAGCGGCGTTCGCCGCTTACGGCGCGTGCGCCTTTGCGCGCCTGATTCAAAGGAGAAAACGCCATGTACCTGATCGTCGGTCTGGGAAACCCCGGCGCCCAATATGCCCACACCCGCCATAACGTGGGCTTTGATGTGGTGGACACGCTGGCCCGCAGGCTGGGTGTGACCATCGGGCGGGAGCGGGACGAGGCTCTGCTTGGCGAGTGCTTCATCGCCGGGCAAAAGACCATCCTGGCTCTTCCGCAGACCTATATGAACCTCAGCGGCGAGGCCGTGTCCCGCCTGGTTCGCTGGTACCGCCTGCCTCCGGAAAACCTGATGGTGGTCTACGATGACGTGGACCTGCCGCAGGGGACCATCCGCATCCGCAAAAACGGCAGCGCCGGCACGCATAACGGCATGCGCAGCATTGTAGGCCTGCTGGGGTATGAGAACTTTCCCCGGCTGAGGGTGGGCGTAGGGCAGCGCAGGCCCGGCTATGAGCTGGCCGACTGGGTGCTGGGCCACTACCTGCCCGGCGAGGAGCAGGAGACGGCCGATGCGGCCTATGCCCTGGCGGCCGACGCCATCATAGAATACATCACAAACGGCATCGACAGCGCCATGTGCAAGTATAATACCAAAAAGACCAAAAAGCCCCCCGAACCCGCCGAAGGAGCCGACGCATGAACGAGGGACTGTTTACCGCCTATCAAAGCCTGCCTGCCTGGAAACGGCTGCTGGAGCGCATCGCGCAGGAGGGCTGCACCGCCCTGTATGAGATTGCCGAGGGCGAGCGGCCGTTTCTGGCTGCGGCGCTTTCGCATGCCACGGGGCGGCCCGTGCTGCTGGTCGCTCCTACGGAGCTGATTGCCCAGCGCCAGGCGCAGGACGTGGAACGGCTGACCGGCGAAGGCTGCGCCGTGCTGCCTGCGCGCGATGTGCAGTTCAGCCGCGCAGCCATGAGCCGGGAAAGCGCGTGGCAGCGCCTGAGCGTGCTGGATGGTCTGTGTGCCGGGCGCATCAAGGTGCTGTGCGCCAGCGTGGATGCGCTGCTGGACCGCTGCGCCCCGCCTGCCCGTTTCCAAGGCGCGGCTATCACGCTTTCAGAGGGCAGCCGCTTTCCGCCGGAGCGGCTGATGGACGCGCTCATCCGCGGCGGATACGAGCGCGTGCCCATGGTGGAGGGCCGGGGACAGTGCGCCATGCGCGGCGCGATTGTGGACGTGTTTCCGGCCAATGCTGCCGATGCCCTCCGCATCGAGTTTTTTGACGACGAGATCGACAGCCTGCGGCGCTTTGACTGCATCAGCCAGCGAAGCATTGCGCGGGTAAAGGGAGCGCGCATCGCTCCCGCCACCGAATGCCTGGTGGCCGATGCCAAGGCTGCGGCGGACCGGCTGAAGGCCGCGCTGGAAAAGGGCGTGGGCCACGCGATGGAATCCGCTGCGCCCGTGCACGCCGCGCCAAGGCCGGACGGGCTGGATTCTCTGGATGATTTTTTGACCGGGCTGGATGCGCTGGAGGCCACCGAGGACCTGCTCGCCCAGCCGCAGGGCGATGCGCGGGCCGATGCCCGCCCCGGCGAAGCGGGCGCGGAGGCCCGTGCCGCCTGGAGGCGCCACCTGGATGACGTGGACCGCGTGCGCGCCGGTCAGGTGATGCGCACCGCGCCCATGTGGATGAACGTGCTTGTGGACGATACGGCGCTGGTGACGGCCTATCTGGACGATCCCATCGTCCTTTTGGACCGGCCGGACCAGTACCAGGCCCGCCTGCGCGCTTCGGCGAGCGCTTTTGCCGAGGCGTACGAGGACGCACGCCTGCGTGGCGACGCGTTTGACGCGCAGAAGAAGCTGCGCTTCACCTATGAGGACCTGCTGGAGGACTTCAAGGCGCGGCCTGCCGTGTGCCTGAGCGACGCGGTGGGCACCTTCGGCCGCTTTGCGCCGGGAGAGGCTATCGCCTTCGGCTCCAAACCCTCCATGCCCTACCAGAGCCGGCTGGAGCCGCTGTGCCAGGATATCGCCAAATGGAAGCAGGAGGGCGCATGCGTGGTGCTGCTCACCGGCGGCGAGGCGCGTGGCCGCAGGCTGCAAACCGCGCTCGCGGCGCAGAATATGCCTGCTTCCTATTGCGCCACGCTGGACGGCAACCTCATCGCGCGTGAGGTGCTGCTCCTGCCGGTGTCCTATACCAAGGGCTTTGTCCACCTGTCGGCGGGGCTGTGCGTCATCAGCGATTCCGACATCTATGGCACTGCCTACCAGCGCGCGCGAAAGAAACAGACCGCGGGCGAGCGCATCGCCTCCTTCACCGACCTCAAGGCGGGCGACTACGTGGTGCACGACCTGCATGGCGTGGGTCTGTTTAAGGGCGTGGTGCAGCTGGAGAACGACGGCGCCAGGCGCGATTACCTGCTCATCCAGTACGCGGGCAATGACAAGCTCTACGTGCCCGCCGACCAGTTTGACCGCGTCACCAAGTTCATCGGCTCCGAAAACGCCGCGCCCAAGCTCAACCGCCTGGGCGGGCAGGAGTGGGAGCGGCAGAAGACGAAGGTCAAGTCCGGCCTCAAAAAGCTGGCCTTTGACCTGGCCGAGCTCTATGCCAGGCGCTCGAAAGAGACAGGCTATGCTTTCAGCCATGACAATCCCTGGCAGCAGGAGTTCGAGGACATGTTCCCCTATGAGCTGACCGAGGACCAGCAAAAGAGCGTGGCGCAGATCGAAGCCGACATGGAAAGCCCGCGCAACATGGACCGCCTGCTCTGCGGTGACGTGGGCTACGGCAAGACCGAGGTGGCCCTGCGCGCGGCCTTCAAGGCCGTGGTGGAGGGCAAGCAGGTGGCCATTCTGGCGCCGACCACCATTCTGGTGCAGCAGCATTACAACACCATCAAAAAGCGCTTTGCGGGCTTCCCCGTGAAGTTTGACATGCTCAGCCGCTTCCGCTCGCCCAAGGAACAGCGCGAAATCGTGCGCAAGCTGCGCGAGGGCGAGCTTGATCTGGTGGTGGGCACGCACCGGCTGCTTAACAAGGATGTGCAGTTCAAGGACCTGGGCCTGCTCATCGTGGACGAGGAGCACCGCTTCGGCGTCAGCCACAAGGAGAGCATCCAGCACATGAAAACCCGTGTGGATGTGCTCACCCTCTCGGCCACGCCCATCCCGCGCACGCTGCACATGAGCATGGCCGGCATTCGCGACATGAGCATCCTGGAAACGCCGCCGGAGGAGCGCATGCCGGTCAAGACCTACGTGATGGAATATGACGATAACGTGATCTGCGAGGCTATCCGGCGCGAGCTGGCGCGCGGCGGGCAGGTATACTTCCTCTACAATCGCGTGCGCAGCATCGAAAAGATGTACGACCGGCTGCACCAGCTCGTGCCCGAAGCGCGTATCGGCATTGCCCACGGGCAGATGCGCGAAAACGCGCTGGAAGATGTCATGCTGGATTTTTACGCCGGAGCCTACGACGTGCTTTTGTGCACCACGATCGTGGAAAGCGGCCTGGACGTGCCGGAGGCCAACACGCTTATCGTATTTGACGCGGACCGCTTCGGCCTCTCCCAGCTCTATCAGATTCGCGGCCGCGTGGGCCGCAGCAGCCGGCAGGCCTACGCCTATCTGACCGTGCGGGCCAATAAGCTGCTCTCCGAGACGGCGGACCAGCGCCTCTCGGCCATCCGGGAGTTTACGGAGTTCGGTGCGGGCTACCGCATCGCCATGCGCGATCTGGAGATCCGCGGCGCGGGCGACGTGCTGGGCCCCCAGCAGAGCGGGCACATGAGCACGGTGGGCTACGACATGTACTTAAAGCTCATCGAGCAGGCCGTCAGCGAGGCGCAGGGTGTGGAGGTGACGCCGGAGCTGGATACCCGCGTGGAGCTGGCCGTGGACGCTTTCCTGCCGGAGAGCTACGTGCCGGAGGAGAAGCTGCGCGTGGAGATCTACAAGCGCATCGCCATGATTCAGGACGAAGCCGGGAGGCTGGACATCGAGGAGGAGCTCATCGACCGCTTCGGCGACGTGCCGGAGCCGGTGGAGAACCTCATGCGCATCGCCCAGCTGCGCGGGGTGACGCGAAAGCTGGGCGTGAGCCATCTGTTTTTGCGGCCAGACGGTGTCCATATGCGCATCGACACCCGCTTTTTGCCCGACCCCGGCCGCCTGTTTGACGCCGTGAGCCGGGCGGATGACCGCCTACGTTTTTCTGCAGGCCGCACGGCCGAACTGGTGCTGGCCGAGCGCGGCCTGGACGCGCCCGCGGCGCTCAAGCTGGCCATTCCCGTGATGACGCGCGTGCATGATCTGATGCACGATCAGGAAACTGCTGAGAAAACCACCTAAAAACGCGGCCCGTCCCTGCTTCGGACGGGCCGCGCTGCACCTGTCGCGGAAAAAATCAGGAAAGGCTGCCAAGAATCACGCCCAGCGTTTCCGCACCGGCGGAAAACCGGTCTTGCGAGGAGCAGGTCAGGGTGACCACCGCCAGCCTGGTTCCCATGGACATATAGGCTTGCAACTGTTGGAAATCAATTCCCACCAGGGTGTAGGAACACTGCATCAGCAGCGCGTCTGTCCCGTTGATGTCCATCAGCTCGGGATCATAGAAGGTTACGCCTTCCAGCGATCCCTCAATGGCGCTCTGAAGGGAGGGAGCAAGGGCCATGAGCGTGTCGCCGCTGAGCTCCGTCCCGGTGTCCTGAAGCTGCAGGTTGATATTGTTGAGGCCGGTTTCATCGACCAGAACGATCATGCCCAGTTGCTCGATCTGTGTGCGGGCCGCTTCCGCCATTTCGGCCACTCCTTCAACGGTAGCGGCCGCATCCAGCACACTGTCAATATTCTCCTTGCTCAAGAGCAGCCAATCCTCCGGATAGAGGAAGGACAGGCTTCCGTCCTCCGCAGCGTAAGACTGGTAGCTTTCGGCCAGGGCCAGGCAGGGCACAAGCAGCAACATCAGGGCCAGTGTCAGCAGCTTTTTGATCATGAGGGTTCCTCCTGTCAACGTGGTTTTGGATTTCTCCTTGCTGAAAGCTATTATACAGGATTTGCCAGAACCTGCCAACCCCTTACACCCAATCCGCCGGCCGGATGGCCAGCGTGGAGGGATCGTCGCCCTCCAGGTCCATCACCATGAGTGCGCGCTCGCCCTGAATCAGCTTGCTGGCGGGGTGAGCCTTGGCCATGACGAACGCCGTGCCCACGACCTCCACGTTGAACTCGCCCATCAGGTCGATCATGCCGCGGGCCGTGCCGCCGGCCTTGAGGAAATCGTCCACGATCAGGGCACGCTGGCCCTCGCGCACGGCGCGGCGGCTGAGGCTCATGGTTTCGATATGGGCGGAGGAGCCGCTCACATAGTTGATATTCACAGCCGAGCCCTCATAGACCTTGCTGGAACGGCGGGCGATGACCAGAGGCACACCCAGCGCCTGCGCTGCCATGAGCGCGGCGGGAATGCCCTTGGTTTCCATGGTGAGCACGAAGTCCGGCGCGGCATCATAGAATTCGCCCGCGATGATTACGCCCATCTTGCGCACGATTTCCGGCATGCTCAAAATGTCGCCCAGATAGAGAAAGCCGCCGGGCAGCAGGCGCGAGGGCGTGCACAGCTCGCCGCACAGCTCGCTGAGGAACGCGCGCGCGTCCTGGCTTTTCATCACGGGGCGGTAGCGCACGCCGCCGGCCGCGCCGGTCACGGTGTCCAGCCGGCCCAGGCCAAAGGCGTCGAATACGCCGCGCAGGAGGTCGATGTCCTCGCTCAGGGTGGACTTGGCCGCTCCGAACATTTCGCAAAAATAGGACAGGGTGAAAATGCGGTTGGGCGACGCGGTGAGCAGCTTGGTCAGCGCCGCCATTCTTTCGTTGCGCTTGATGCGTTCCACGGGCTTCCTCCTTGTTGAAAGATCCAGCACAGTATAGCACACGGTGCTGAATATTTCCAGCGTTTTTTGCCACGAACGTTCGGAAATTTTTCGTTTCGTTTGCGAATGGGGGCGGTTGGTGGTATAATCGTTTCGGATATCCTATTTTTTGCAGACGTAGGAGGGCGCCCCATGTCCGATCATTCCCGGTATATCAGCCCCTTTTCCACCCGGTATGCAAGCCCGGAGATGCAGTTCGTCTTTTCCGAGGACAACAAGTTCCGTACCTGGCGCCGGCTGTGGATCGCCCTGGCGCGCGCCGAGCAGAAGCAGGGCCTGCCCATTACCGATGAGCAGATTGCCGAATTGGAGGCGCATAAGGATGATATCAACTACGACGACGCCCAGCGCCGCGAGCGCGAGTGCCGCCACGATGTGATGAGCCACGTCTATGCCTATGGCCTGCAGTGTCCCAAGGCGCGCGGCATCATCCACCTGGGCGCCACCAGCTGCTACGTGGGCGACAACACCGATGTCATCATCATGAAGCAGGGCCTGGAGATCGTCCGGCGCAAGGTGCTCAACGTCATGGACCAGCTTGCGCGCTTCGCAGACAAATACAAGGCCCTGCCGGCTCTGGCCTACACGCATCTGCAGCCCGCGCAGCTGACCACCGTGGGCAAGCGCGCGACGCTGTGGCTCAACGAGCTTTACATGGATTTTGAGGAAATTGAGCACCGCATCGACACGCTCGCGCTGCTGGGCAGCAAGGGAACCACCGGCACGCAGGCCAGCTTTGTGGAGCTTCTGGGCGGCGACAGCCGGAAGATCCGCCAGATTGAGCAGGATATCGCTTCCGAGATGGGCTTTTCGCGGGTGGTTCCCGTCAGCGGGCAGACCTACAGCCGCAAGATGGACTACATGGTCGTCAGCACCCTTTCGGGCGTTGCGCAGACGGCCAGCAAATTTAGCTATGACATGCGCCTTCTGCAGAACTTCAAGGAGATGGAGGAGCCCTTCGAGGCCAGCCAGATCGGTTCTTCGGCCATGCCCTACAAGCGTAACCCCATGCGCTGCGAGCGCATCACCTCGCTCAGCCGCTACGTGATGGTTGATACGCTCAATGCCGCTATCACCGCCGCTACCCAGTGGTTTGAGCGCACGCTGGACGACAGCGCCAACCGCCGCATCGCCGTGAGCGAGGCGTTTTTGGGCGTGGACGCCATCCTCAACATCATGATGAACGTCTGCGACGGGCTGGTGGTCTACGAAAAGGTCATCCGGGCCCGCGTGATGAACGAGCTGCCCTTCATGGCCACCGAAAACATCATGATGGACGCCGTCAAGCGCGGCGGCGACCGCCAGCAGCTGCATGAGAAGCTGCGCGTGCACAGCCAGGCCGCGGCCCGCGTGGTCAAGGAGGAGGGCGGGAAAAACGACCTCATCGACCGCATCGCCGCCGACCCGGCCTTTATGGTCACGCGCGAGGAGATCGAGGCCATCCTCGACCCCGCCAACTTCACCGGCCGGAGTGCAGAACAGGTGGAAGAATTCCTCCGCGACGTCATCCGCCCCGTGCTGGAGGCAAACCGCGCGCTGCTGGGTGAAAAGCAGGAATTGAGCGTGTAAACCCGAAAGACTGCGAAAACGGAAAGCGAGGCGAAACATCATGCCCCTGACCCCCGCCCGGAAGCAGGCCACGGACCGCTACCGCGCCAAAAACGGCCGCGCGCAGGTCAATATCGAGCTGACGCCGGAGGACCGGCAGCACTGGCAGGCCTATGCGCAGGCGCGCGGCATGAGCCTGACGGCCGTGGTCCGCGAATGCGTCGCACGCTGCATGGCGGAGGATTCCTTTGCGCCGGAGCATGCCGGAACGAGACGTTCCGACGCGGACACGGTTTCCGCTGCTGCTCCGTCTGCTGCCGTAGCGCCGCCTCCTGCGCGCCCCGTGCGTGCCCAGCGGGGCATCGAAGGCCTGGAGGGCATGGATTAAGCCGCTTGCCAAATGACAAAACCCGTGCTATAATGCCCTTGCGATGACGAAGAACAACGCCCGCTTCATCGCCCTGACCCAGAGAGGGCGGCACGCGCCAAGGCGCGGGCTGCAAGCCGCCTGCCGGGGCCGCGGGACATTCGCTTCCGAGCCTTTCCTTTGAACGCTCCATCAAGTAGAGGGAAACGTTTAGGCCGCGTTACTGGTCAAGAGCGCATCGGCGCGCCCCCTGGGGCCGCCCGTGCGAAAGTTGGGTGGTACAACGCAGCGTCAGCCTTCGTCCCATGCGCGCATGGGGCGGGGGCTTTTCTGTTGCAGGCGAAGTTGAGAATAAGGAGGAACCTGTCATGTCTGTTGTGGATACGCTGGAGGGCATCAAAAGGCGGGTTGAGGAGGAGCTGCAGGCGCTTGACGGCTCCGCAGCCCTGGAAAACCTGCGCGTGCGGGTGCTTGGCAAAAAAGGCGAGCTGACCGCGCTGCTCAAGGGCATGGGCCAGCTGGCACCGGAGGAACGCCCGAAGGTGGGCGCGCAGATCAACGAGGTGCGCCAGTGGCTGGCCGACCGCATGGACGAGGCCCAGGCCCGCATCCGCGCCGCCGAGCGCGCCGCCGCCCTCAAGGCCGAGACCATTGATGTCACCGAGCCGCGCCCCCTGCCCCAGATGGGCAGCGAGCACCCCATCACGCTGGTGATGAACGAGCTGATCGAGTGCTTCACCGGCATGGGCTTTGACGTGATGGAGGGCCCGGAGGTGGAGCTGGATCATTACAACTTTGAATTGATGAACCTGCCCAAGAATCACCCGGCCCGCGACGCGCAGGATACCTTCTACATGGATGAGAACATCGTGCTGCGCACGCACACCAGCCCCATGCAGGCGCGCGCCATGCTCACCCGCAAGCCGCCCATCCGCATCATCTGCCCGGGCCGCGTGTACCGTTCCGATGAGGTGGACGCCACGCACAGCCCGGTGTTCCATCAGATGGAGGGCCTGGTGGTGGACGAGCATGTGCGCATGAGCGATCTGCGCGGCACGCTGGAGGCGTTTGCCAAAAAGCTCTATGGGCCGGATATCACCACCCGTTTCCGTCCCAGCTTCTTCCCCTTCACCGAGCCCAGCGCCGAGGTGGACCTCACCTGCGTGAGCTGCCATGGCAAGGGCTGCCGCATCTGCAAGGGCACCGGCTGGATCGAGGTGCTGGGTTCCGGCATGGTCAACCCCAAGGTGCTGGAGATGTGCGGCATCGACCCGGCGAAGTACAGCGGCTTTGCCTTTGGCATCGGCCTGGAGCGCATCGCGATGCAGCGTTACGGCATCCGCGACATGCGCCTGCTCTATGAGGGCGACGCAAGGCTTCTGGGGCAGCTGAGGTAAGCGTGGAAGAAGGAGGCGTTTTACAGTGAAACTGGCAATGAACATGCTCCGGCAGTATGTGGACATTCCCGTGACGCCGGAGGAATATACGCAGCGCATGATCATGACCGGCACCGCCGTCGAGGGCACCGAGGACATCAGCGGCGGCATGGAAAAGGTCGTGGTGGGCCGCGTGCTCACCTGCGAGGATGTGGAGGGCACGCACCTGCATGAATGCACCGTGGACGTGGGCGGCCCGGAGACGCTGCACATCGTCTGCGGCGCGCCCAACGTGGCGGCGGGCCAGCTGGTGCCCGTGGCCCTGGACGGCGCGCATCTGCCCGGCGGCGTGAAGATCAAAAAGGGCAAGCTGCGGGGCATGATCTCCGAGGGCATGATCTGCTCGGGCGAGGAACTGCACGTGCCCACGGAGCTGTATCCCAACATCGAGGAAAAGGGCATTCTGGTGTTCCACGAGGACTACCCCCTCGGCGCGGACGTGAAGCCCATTTTGGGTATCGACGACACGGCGGTGGATTTTGAGATTCTGGCCAACCGCCCGGACTGCCTGTGCGCCATCGGCATCGCCCGCGAAACGGCCGCGGCGCTGGATACCGAGTTCCGCGCCCCCGAAATCACCGTGACCGAGGCGGGCGGCAACATCCATGACGAGGTGAGGGTGCGCGTGGAGGCGCCGGACCTGTGCCCGCGCTACGCCGCGCGCGTGATCAAGAACGTGCGCATCGCGCCCTCTCCGCTGTGGCTGCGCAAGTACCTGCACGGCGCGGGCCTTCGCGCCATCAACAACATCGTGGACATCACCAACTACATCATGATCGAGTACGGCCATCCCATGCACGCCTTCGACCTGAGCAAGGTACGCGGCCGGCAGATTGTGGTGCGCCGCGCCCATCCCGGCGAGACGCTGACCACGCTGGATGGAAATGAGCGCGCCCTGCGCACCGACGACCTAGTGATCTGCGACGAGGAGCGCGCCACGGGTCTGGCCGGCATCATGGGCGGCGAAGAGAGTGAGATCACCGAGGGTACCACGGACGTGATGTTCGAGTGCGCGGCGTTTGACCGCACGGCCATCCGCCTGACCAGCCGGGCGCTGGGCATGCGCACGGAGAGCAGCGGACGCTTTGAGCGCGGCGTGGCTCCCGGCACCGTGATGGAGGCCCTGGACCGCGCCTGCATGCTGGTCAACCTGCTGGATGCGGGCGACGTGGTTTCGGGTGTGATCGACCTTTATCCCAATCCGCGGCCCGCGCAGGTGATCACCGCCAGCGTGAAGCACATTCAGGAGCGCGCGGGTGTGGAGATTCCCGCCGACGACATGGTGCGCATCCTCAAAAAGCTGCATTTCGGCTGCGAACGCGACGGCGACACCCTCACCGTGACCGTGCCCGCCTTCCGCGAGGACCTCGACGGCGAGGCCGATGTCTGCGAGGAATGCCTGCGCATCTACGGATACCAGCACATTCCCGCCACGCCGCTCAGCGGCCAGACCACCCAGGGCGGCGTCAGCCCCATGAAGGCCCTCAAGGACCGGACCGCGCGCCTGCTCACCGGCATGGGCTATCTGGAGATCATGAACTTCAGCTTCACCGGCGTCAAGGAGATCCAGAAGCTGGGACTGCCGCAGGACGACCCGCGCAACGATCCCATGCCCATTCTCAACCCGCTGGGCGAGGACGCGGCTGTGATGCGGCCCACGCTGGCCTGCGGCATGCTGCGTACCCTGGCCTTCAACATGAACCATTCTACCCCGGCGGCCCGTCTGTATGAGATGGCGGCGGTGTTCGATCATCACCATCGTACGGACGAGGGCCTGCCCACCGAGACGCAGACCCTCTGCCTGGGCGCCTACGGCCCGGACGCGGACTTCTTCACCGTGCGCGGCGCGGTGGAGGCCATTTTGCGCGCGGGCGGCATCGGCTGCGAGGTCGAAGCCGGCGGCGACGCATACTACCATCCGGGCCGCTGCGCGCGCCTTACGCGGGGCGGCGTGACCTTCGCCGCCGTGGGCGAGGTCCACCCCGACGTGCGCGAGCGCTTCGACATGCCCAAGCGCGCCGTGATCGCCGAAATCAACCTGCAAACGCTGCTGACCTACTTCAGGCCCATGGGTGAAATGAAGCCGCTGCCGCGCTTCCCCGCCGTGCAGCGCGACCTAGCGCTGGTCATGGACGAGGGCGTGGCCGTCGGCCCGCTGATGGCCGACATGCGCGCGTCCGCCGGGAAGCTGCTGGAGAGCATGGAGCTGTTCGATGTCTACCGTGGCGCGCAGGTGGCGGCGGGCCACAAGAGCGTGGCCTTCTCGCTCACCTTCCGCGCGCCCGACCGCACCCTCACCGACGAGGAGGTGCAGGCCGCCATGGACAAGGTGGCGCGCGTCTGCGCCGGGAAGCATGGCGCGACGGTGAGGGCGTAAGCGGCGGGATTTGACAGAAAAACCCCCGGTCATATCAATCAAAGAAGCATTCGGCTTGTGCCGGATGCTTCTTTCAGCCTGTCCAAAACTTCGACAGGGTTCCTATTAAATATAAGGAAATGTTTACAAATTGCCAATTATTATTGACTTACTACCAAACAGATGATATGATTTAACAGAATTTAGGAATTGCCGGCCTGCGTTTTCCATTCACGGAGCCGGCAAATGCAGCCCATCGGGCGATCATCTGGGGGGTTTTTCATATGTGGCGTAGCAGGTGGATCACGATACTCATGACGGCGGTGCTGTGCGTTGCGCTGCTGCCGCTGGGGGCGCTGGCGCAAGATACTAACGTGGTGAAAATCGGTAGCAATGAGGATTTGGTCAATGCCATTCTCAATCAGGAGAACAGGCAGACGTGGATTTTTACGGAGGCCGGGACCTACGATGCGAAGAATACGAAGGGAAATGGATATTATCCATATAACGTATACGACCCCGTTCAGGAGTTTGTATTCCCCATCCATGTCAACAACCTGACCATCAAAAAGGATGCCGGCGTGGGCGAGGTCATTCTGACCTCCAGCGCAGTGCCCAGTAAAAACGACGGGGGCAACTGGCATTATCAAAACTTCATTACGGTCATGGGCGAGGACGTTTCCATTGATGGCCTGACCCTCAAGTCCAACAGAAACGACTACTATGGAACCTGCAACAAGCTGATCGAGCTTTATAAGCCGGGCACCAATTTGCACCTGAGCAACATCCGGGTTCTGCCGGTTGAAAACGACGAAGGCACCTCTTTCGGCGGCAGCATCTATATCAACGGCGGCGGCGACTGGAATGTCGGAACCGTTACCATCGAGAACGTGACCATGGATGCGTGGGTCAGTGCCTCTACGGTGAGTGCGGGCAAAGTGGTTGTCAACAACCTGACCCAGGACTTCTCCAACAGTGAATATGCCGGATATACATATAAGGGAAGTTATGGATGGAATCCCAACATTACCGGCGCCAATGTCTCCGTGTCGGGTCACACGATCATTGTGGACGGCAAAACGAATCTCATTGAGCAGGTATTCAATGGGAACCTGCGCGATGGAGCGACTGTCAAGCTCAGCAGCGATGTGAAGATTGACGAAATGCTGGATATCAGCAAAAGCAACATTACTCTGGACCTCAACGGCCACACCATTACCGCTTCCGATACCTTCAAGAGCACCTATGCCAATGACAGCCATCTGGTCAATGTGACGGGAGATGGCGTAACCCTGAAAAACGGGACGCTCAAAACTACGGACGAAAACAAGCATGCCCTCAACCTGTACAGCGCAAAGAAAGTAACGCTCGAAAACCTGACGCTGGACCACACCAACGCGTCTACGGGTGCGCCGATGGTGATCAACGGTTCCGACGCGCTTGTAAAGGGCAAGCTCACCCTGATTACGGGGGAGAATTCCTGGTATGCCGCCAACGTGGATTCCAAGTCCACCGGGAAGGCTTATCTGGAATTCGGGCAGAACAGCACGGTGGCCTTCCAGGGCAAGAACCGGAGCAATATGGGCATTGTGATGGATAACAGTGAGACAGGCGGCGAAGTGAGCGTGGTGTTTGACCCGCATGTGGATATTCAAAGCCCGGAGGATTTCATTGCCCTGTACAATAATGCCGGTGACGGTGGCACGATTGTTAATCCGGAAAACGGCGATCTGGTTCAGCATGGAGATGGGTGGGTTGCCGAACATGACCCGGAACCCACGCCAACACCCAAGCCCACCGCGGCCCCGCAGAAGCCGCCCAAGACCGGAGACGACAGCCAGCTGGGATTGTGGATGGCGCTGCTGGTGCTGTCCGTGGGATGCGGATGCGCTTTGCTCATCAGGAACCGCCGCAGAATGAATCATCGCTGATATCAATATACCTGAAAAAGCGGCCCGCGCTAATGCGCGGGCCGCTCCGTTTGTATTCCGCCTGATAAACGCTCCTTACAGGCCGCTTGCCGCGGTTTCAGCCGCGAAGCGCCCGCTGTTGGCGGCGAAGGATACGCCGATGCCCACGCCGGGATACTGGCGGGTGAAGGCGTTGCCGGCAATCAGCTCGCCGGAGGCGTACAGGCCCTCGACCACCTGGCCCTCGCCGTCGAGCACCTGGCAGCTGTCATTGACCTCGATGCCGGGAATGGTGCCGAAGGTGCGCAGCGTGACCTTTTCAATGTAGAAGGGCGCGGTTTCCACCTTGGTGGCCTTGTCGGCGGCCAGCTCATACTCCAGGGCGGGAATGGCTTCGCCCGCGTCGGCCGCCTGGTTGTAGGCGTCGATGGTCTTCTGGAGCTGCCCGGCGTCGATGCCGTTGTCCTCGGCCAGGGCCTCGATGGTGTCGTACTGCTTCACATAGCCCTGTTCGAGCTTCTGGGCGATGGTGTCCATGTCGGCATAGTTGGCATCCGCGATGAGGAAGGCGGCCTTCTCCGGCTGCTGGGATACCGCGCGCTGCACCACGTACTTGGGCTCGCCCTCGCCCACAAAGCGCTCGCCGTTGAGGTTGACCAGGAAGTTGGCAGTGATCAGATTGGAACCGTCCGGCGCGACGATGGAGCCCATGCTGCCGTCGCCCACGATCTTGGTGCCGAACGGACGGGTCATCAGAATGCCGTCGCCCGTAGCGCCCGCATTGGTGGAAAGCACGCCGTCGGCAAACAGGGGCAGGTATTCCTCCATCAGTTCGGGGTTGCTGCCGAAGCCACCGGTGGCCAGGATGACCGCCTTGGCATGGATATCGTAGCGCTGCTCGCGGTCCTCGGCCACCACGCCGGTCACCTTGCCGTCCTCCACGATCAGCTCGGTGGCGGCGGTGCCCATACGCAGGTCAAAGGTGTTTTCCTTCACATAGCTGTTGAGGAAATCGCCGAAGCTCTGGCCGCGGTTTTCGGTCCGGATGGCGTACACTTTATCCGAATAGGTGCTGGTGGCCTCGGTTTCCCCGGTGAAGGGGGCGCCGTATTCGATCAGCCGGTTGAGAAGCACGTCGCTCTTGGCGTAGACGTTTTCCACCAGCTCGGTGCGCACCTGGGTGCCGGAGGTGTAGGTGAACAGCACGTCAAAATCCTCCGTGGTGCACTCCACGCCGTCGCGCACATGGTATTCGGAGCTGATGCCGGCGATGGCGCCGCCGGAGGCCGGCAGCGAGCCGCTGACCATGTCCAGCTTTTCCAGCACGATGAAGCCGACGTCGGGGTAGTCCTCCTTGAGCTCGTAGGCCGCCATCAGGCCGGAGATGCCCGCGCCCACGATGACGATGTCGGTTTCCACCGCTTCGCCCTGCGCAAGCTCGACGGCTTCCTTCTCCGGCTTGAAGGGCGTCACGTCCACGCCGCCAGCGGTCAGAGCGGCTTCCGCCGCCGCCAGGATGGCTTCGCTGGTGACGGTTGCGCCGGCCACGGCGTCCACCGTCAGGCTCTGCTCCTCCACGATGCGGGCTGGAATGGCCTCCACCGCCTTGTCGCCGATGCCGGGGGTTTCGTTGTTCTCGCCCACGGTGACGGCTGTGATGCGGCCGTCCGCGTAGCTGACGGTCACCGGTACGTCGCCGCCCATGCCGGGCGCGGAGGCGGTGTAATCCTCCGCAAACGCGCCGGCGCAGGACGTCAGCAGAACGCAAGCACACAGGATGCCAAGGGCTTTTTTCCGCAGATGCATTTGTGATTCCTCCCGATCCATTGAAGATGTTGCTTGGAAAGCGGCCTATTATAGCAACCCTGCCCGCCTTCTGTCAATGGATAGGGATGGAAACCCGGAGGGCCGGCGACGGCCTACAGAAATTCCGCGAAGCGCATCAGAGCGGCCTTATCCCCGCGAACACGCACCCTGCCGCGCAAGAGCGCCGCCAGGGGCGTAAGCTCGCGGCGAAAGACGGCGAGCAGGTCTTTTTCGCATCCGGAAACGGACACATCCACGGGCGCATCGGGCGCGAGGGATAAAAAAACGCCATCCTCCAGCGCAAAGGCGCAGGCATAGCCGCTATCCGCCGCAAGGACGGCATAGCGGCCGCTGATGCCTGCAAGCGCGTCCGGGTGGCGGGCCAGCGCGGCACATACGCCATCCATCAGGGCAGGCAGGCCCAGGCCGCCGTCGGCGGCCCCATACAGGGCGCGGATATCCCGTTGCAAATCCGCCCTGCTCACAGACGCTCCCTCCCTTCGCCTTTCGCGGCCAAGAGATCCACAAGGGCATGGCAGCCCCGCGAAACATCCCGCCAGGTCTGCTCAAAATCGCCGGTATACCAGGGATCGGCCACGTCGCCGCCTTCGCCGCAGAAGGACAGCAGCTTGCGGAGCTTTCCCTCCGGGTCGCCCCCGAAAAGGGTTTGCATGCTGCGCAGGTTGTGTGCGTCCATGCCCACGATCAGATCATAATTGGCATAGTCGGCGCGGATGAGACGGCGGGCGGTCTTGCCGTCGCAGCGGATGCCGTGCTCGGCCAGCTTGCGGCGCGTGCCGGGATGAACGGGATTGCCGGTTTCCTCGCTGCTGGTGGCGGCGGAGGCAACTTCAAAACCATGCATGCCGCGCTTTTCAAGCAAATCGCGCAGGACAAACTCCGCCATGGGGCTTCGGCAGATGTTGCCGTGGCAAATAAATAGTACTTTAATCATCTTTTTATATCTCCATTTAAGTCTTGTATTTCTTCCCAAACGCTTGATATTTCAGGGTTTTCCGACTTTTGAGTTTTCCTTTCTTTTCAAGGTATCTTCTCAAATCTTCTCGTATTTTCTTAT
>DVIV01000028.1 GCA_018710985.1 Candidatus Limiplasma pullicola | reverse complement strand
CCAATTTCATCCCTTCTCCCCTTCCGCGTAGCAGGTCGCTTTTTAGACTACTCGACCGCCGTTTTCCCCGTCAAAAAATGAATACCCCTGATATATCGTTACACCGTGTACGCTTTTAATCGTAACACTGTGTACGCTTTATATCGTTACACGGTGTTACGATTTGATTTTGCCATGCTCGCCAAGGCCCAGAGGATAAGTTATCAGCAATTACCTCAACACTTCCCTTGACAATCGCTGGCTCCCAGAGGCGTAGGCGATAACATAATGGCTGAGTTATACATCTAGCCCAAAAGAACGCCTGATGCAGTATCCAAATAGCGGGCAATATTCTTCGTTCCGACAGGAGCAGTCTGTTCACCAGCCAGCAGTTCCACCAGGCGCGCTAACGCTGCAAGGTCGCACAAGAAGCATTAGCGACACTAGCTGCCACTACAATAACGCTCGAATGGAGAGCTTCTTTGCTACTGTGGCCATTTTCATGTCGATATAAGGGTTGATTCGGCGAGGTTATGTTTGAGGGTTACCATGCGTAGCGGGGATGCCTTCATTATATTCTTATTGTGTTAATATTATATAAACTACAATGAAATCATTAACACAAACGACCCAAAACTTGTAAGAAAAATGAATCTTGTATAATGGTAATGTTGAGAAACGCACGTCGGATAGCATGCGCATTTTCCATGACTCCGCGCGTTATGGGCCGTTGCGCCATGCGCGCCGCGGATGGCGGGCAGGCCGGCGCGGAGCTGACAGTTCGTGTATACCGTATGAAGGGCGAAGCATCCATCCTTGCATACGATCATGGCGCTTCTCCTTCCGGTGGGATGAATGAAACGGGCGGCGCCATGCGCCGCCCAAATGGGTTGAAAGCGTTCTGCCGCGCGTAAGGGATCAGACGATGCCCTCGAAGCTGAAGGTAAACGTCTTGCGGCCGGTAACGTCCAGCAGGTATTCCTCGTGGGTGCGCGCGCCCCAGCTGTTGTCGCCGGCTACGCCCATCTGCATCTGCGCCGCGCGGATGACGGTGTAGTGCACCGGCGGCAGCTCGTACTCGTGGGCGGCGTTTTCCAGCTCGTGCGGCGTGTAGGGCAGGGCGGAGAAGGTCATCGCGTCGCCGCTGAAGCGCAGGCCGCGCCCGCGGAAGTCCGTGACCTCAGCCCAGCGCACGCCGATGCGGGCACCGCACTCCTGCGGCACCAGATAGTGCGCGAGGTTCTCCCCCGCCGTCGTGCGGAAGATGCCCAGCCGCGCGCCCATGCAGCGGTCCGCGTAGTTTTCGTCCGGCCCCAGGCCGTAGTAGCGGATCTGGTCGTAATCGGCATCGATCTTGAACATCACGCCGAACTCCGGCATGTCGCCCAGTCCCTTTTGCGGAAGGTAATCGAGCGTCACGTCGATCTTCCCGCTCCGATGCACGCGGTAGCCCAGCCTGCACGTGGCCTTGGGCGTGGTGCCCAGATTGTATACGTAGGAGATGGTCACGCTGCCGTCGCTTTGCAGCACGGCGCGCGGGTGCTCGTTGCGCCGGGCGATCTGCGGCGGCGCCTTGGTGGTGGCGTACATGGAGGCGAGCTTCCACTGGGCGTAGCGCAGCGGCATGCCGTTGCCCATGTCGTTGTCGTTGGGCGCGCGCCAGAAGTTGGGGCGCGGCACCGCGCGGATCATCTCGCGCCCGCCCCAGCGGTAGGACACCAGCCCGCCCGCCAGGTCGCTGAACAGCGCCTGGAAGTGCTCGCCGTGCACGCCGGTGTTGCACTCGCCCCGCACGATGCGCAGCGGCGCGTGCCGCTCCTCCGCCTTTTCGCCGGCGACCTTGTACACGCCCTGCGCAAAGGCCACCTCGTACCCGGCCGGGGCCCACGGCGTTTCCTCCCTCTGACGGAAGGAGAGCGTCACGGCGTATTCGCCCGCGCGCGTCTGCGCGGGGAAGGGCAGCGCGTACTCGCGGCTCTCCGAGGGCGGCACGTCCGTTTCCAGCTCGGCCTGCGCGATCTGCACGCCGTCGCGGGCCAGCAGCGCCACGCACCTGTAGGCGGCGGTGGAGGTGAACATGCTGCGGTTGGTGATCACCGCGCGGTCCGCCTGCACCTGGGCCACGATGTTCTGGTAGTTGTAGCGCACCTCCTGCATCTTCGGGCTTTCTGTCCCGTCCCCGTAGACGATGCCGTTGCCGCAGAAGTTGTAGTCCGTCGGCCGGTCGCCGAAGTCGCCGCCATAGGCGTAGTCCGTGCGGCCGTAGCGGTCCCTGGTGCGGATGCTCTGGTCGATGAAGTCCCAGATGAACCCGCCCTGATAGAGCGGCTCCTCATAGGCGTATTCGGTGTACTTGTGCATCGCGCCGCACGAGTTGCCCATGGCGTGCACGTACTCGCACAGGATGAAGGGCCTGCTGCGGTGCTCGGCCAGGAACTTGCGCACCTCCGCCGCCGGCGTGTACATCTGGCTTTCGATGTCCGTGGAATCGTTGCGCCGGCGGTCGCAGGTCACGCCCTCGTAGTGCACCAGCCGCGTGTCGTCCAGGCGGCGGAACAGGGCGCTCATCTCGTAGATGACCTCGCCGCCGAAGGATTCGTTGCCGCAGCTCCAGATGAGCACGCAGGCGTGGTTCTTGTCGCGCTCGTAGGTGGATGTCACGCGGTCCAGCAGCATGGGCAGCCATTCCATGCGGTTGCCGGGCAGCGCGTACTCGATGGGCCTGCGCCCGCGCACGATTGGGTCCCAGGTGCCGTGCGTTTCCATGTTGTTCTCGTCGATCACGTACAGGCCCAGCTCGTCACACAGGGCGTAGAGCGCGCTGTGGTTGGGGTAATGGCTGGTGCGCACGGCGTTGATGTTGTTGCGCTTCATGGTCAACAGGTCGCGCCGGATCACGTCGGGCGTGACCGCGCGGCCCGTTTCGGCGCAGAAGTCATGCCGGTTCACGCCCTTGAACACAATGCGCTTCCCGTTGAGCTGCATCACGCCGTCGCGGAGCTCGAAGCGGCGGAAGCCCACGCGCTGGCGCACGACCTCGCGCTCCTGCCCCGCCTCGTCCAGCGCGGTGATGAGCAGGTCGTACAGGTACGGAGATTCGCTGCTCCACAGCCGGGGCGCCGCCACCGGCAGGCGGAAGTCCACGCTCTCCTGCGCGGCCTGCTCGGCGCGGGCGATCTCGCGCTCCCCGTCCAGCAGGCTGAGCCGCACCGTGCCGGGCGCGGCCGCGGGTGCGAGCAGCATGCGCAGGCGCACGTCGAGCACGGCGTCGGTATAGGCGTCGTCCAGCAGCGTCTTGACGCGCACGTCCTCGATGTGCGCGTCGCCCACGGCGTAGAGCCACACGTCGCGGTACAGCCCGGAGAAGCGTATGAAGTCCTGATCCTCCAGCCAGCTTCCGGCGCTGTAGCGGTACACGCGGCAGGCCAGCCGGTTCTCGCCGGCGCGCAGGTGAGGCGTCAGCTCGAAGGCGTGCGGGGTGAAGGAGTCGGATGTGAAGCCCACGTAATGCCCGTTGAGCCACACCGCAAGGCAGCTCTCCGCGCCGTCGAAGGTCACGAAGACCCGTTTGCCCTTCATGTGCTCAGGCAGGAAGAACGTGCGCACATAGCTGCCCACGGGGTTGAATGTTTCGGGGATCTCGCCGATCTCCACCGCATCGCAGCCGTCCCACGGGTACTGCGTGTTGGCGTACTGCGGCACGCCGTAGCCCTCCATCTGCATATGGGCGGGCACGGGGATATCCGCCCAGCCGCTGCAGTCGTAATCGTTCGCCTCAAAGCCGGGGATGATCTGCCCCGGATTGAGCGCGTAGTGGAACTTCCACAGCCCGTTGAGCGAATGGCGCAGGCTGCTCTCTCCAGCGGCAAGCTCCTGCGAGCTGGCGTAGGCCACGTGGTCGGAATGCGCCGCCACGCGGTTTTCCGCGAAAAACGCGGGGTCTTTGATCGATGTTTCGTTGAATTGCATCGCCGGATGTCGCCGCGCGCCGCGCGGCTTCTCCTTTCTTGATTCAGCGCAGAGGCGCGCGCGTCACTTGACCGCGCCGGCCACGGCGTTGGTAAAGCTCTTTTGCAGCACGAAGAAGATGATGACCGTGGGCAGCGAGCAGATCGTCACGCCCGCCATCACCACGCCGTAGTCGATCACGTAGCCGCCCATCAGGTTGGCCACCATCATGGGCATGGTGATGGAGTCGTTGGTCTGCATGATGACCTTGGGCCACAGGTAGGCGTTCCACGCGTTCATGAAGGTGATGGTGGCGGCCGCCGCATAGGTCGGGCGCATCATGGGCACGAACATGCGCACAAAGATCTGGAACTCGTTCAGGCCGTCGATGCGCGCCGCCTCCAGCGTGTCGCGCGGGAAGCTGCGCGCGCTGTTGCGGAAGTACATGATGAGGAACGGCGTGGAGATGCTGGGCAGGATGAAGCCGATCCAGGAGTTGATGAGCCCGGCCTGCGTGAACATCTGGAACAGCGGCACCAGCACGGCCACGAAGGGCACCATCATGGCCAGCATCAGGATGGACATCACGCTGTCCTTGGCCTTGTCGTGGTAGATCTCAAAGCCGTAGCCCGCGATCGAGCTGACGGCCAGCGCCACGACGGTCTGCAGGATGGAGGTGGCGAAGGAGTTTTTCAGCGCGGTGAACACGTCCTGCTGCTCAAACAGGTTCTGGATGTTCTGCACAAGGTAGACGCTGGGGATCATGCGCCCGCCCAGTATCTGCTGCGTGTTGTTGAACGCCGAAATGAAGCTCCAGTACAGCGGGAAGATGGACAATAGCGACGCCAGGATCAAAAACAGGTACATCAGCGTTTTCTTGGTGTATTTGGCAAGGGCGCCTTCCCTCATCGCTTGTCACCCACTTTCATCTGGATAGCGGCCAGCACCGCGACCATGACCAGAATCACGAAGGACATCGCGGCCGCGTAGCCGAAGTTGGGGTTTTTGGTGAACATCGTGTTATAGATGTAGTGGGACATGGTGATGGTCATGTTGCCCGGCCCGCCGCGCGTGAGGTTGACGGATTCGTCGAAGAGCTGCAGCGTGCCGTTTGTGGACATGATGGCCGTCACCAGTATGATCGGGCGCAGCAGCGGTATGGTGATGCGCGTGAGCTGCTGCAAGCCGTTGGCGCCGTCGATGCGCGCCGCCTCGTAGATCGAGTATTCGATGCTTTGCATGGCGGACAGGTAGAACACCATGTTATACCCTGTCCACCGCCAGATAAGGCCGATGATGATGACGGCCTTTGCGTAGACGGGATCGTTGAGCCAGTTGATCGCCTCGGATATGATGCCGAAGCGCAGGAGCACGTTGTTGATCATGCCGTCGTAGGTGAACAGCGTGCGGAAGATCATCGAATAGGCGACCAGACCCGTGGCGCAGGGCAGGAAGATGCACGTGCGGAACAGGCCGCGCAGCTTGAGGTTCCTGTTATTGAGCAGCGAGGCGAAGATCACCGCCAGCGCCAGCATGATGGGCACCTGGATGATCAGATAGGTCAGCGTATTGGTGACAGACTGAAGGAAAACCTTGTCCCTGAGCATGAACTGGTAGTTGCGGATAAGCGGATCGGACCACTCCAGCGCGGTGGGACGCCCGCGCTTGAAGGAGGTGAGCAGCGCGCTGAACATGGGGTAGAAGCTGAGCACGAAGATCAGAAGCGTGGCGGGCGCCAGGAAGGCCCAGCCGGCAAGGCTCTGCTTCTGGTGCATGGAAAGGCGGCGTTTTTTGGGCGAGGATACCGCGTTCGTCATAAAAATCACCTCTACATTACCGGATGTCGCCAGCGTGGAAGAAATGCCGCCCCGGAAGACCGGGGCGGCATCCGTCAGTTTGAGAAAGCCGTTTTACGATCAGAAGCCCATGGTGAAGTTCACGGTGTCTTCCGCCGTGGCCAGCTCGGTGTCCACGTCGCCGCCCTGCAGGATGATGTTGGTGATGGCGGTGCCGAGGGCGTCGCGGGCGTCATAGTAGTATGCGCCGGTGATGTTGGACGGGGTCTGCGCGCCGTACTCAAGGATGGTGGCGAAGATCGGCTCGCCGTTGAAGTAATCGGAGCCGGCGGTGTAGGCAGGGCCGTCCTTGGCGGGCGTGTAGGTGGCGATGGCAGAGGTCTCGGGCAGGATGGCGCTGTAGAAGTCCACATTGCGGTAGATCTGCATGAAGTCCAGCGCGAGGTCGATGTCCTTGCCGTTGATGATGGCCCAGGAGGAGCCGCCGTTGTTGGAGTAGTTGGTCGCGCCCTCAGCGTTGGGCAGCTTGGGGATGTTGGTCAGCGCCCACAGGCCCTTCTGCTCGGGCAGGGACATGATGGTCGACAGGATCCAGCAGCCGGTCATGGTGCTCACGACGGTCTGGTTGGAGATGGTGCCGATGTACTCGTCCCAGGTGTTGACCTCGATGAAGATGCCCTCGTCAACCATCGTCTTGTAGATGGAGATGACTTCCTTCAGGGCGGCGTTGTCCTTGAGGTTGACGGAGCCGTCCTCGTTGAACAGGGAGGAGCCGCAGGACTGGAGCATGATCATCACCATGTCCACCGCGCCCGCCTGGCCGGAGAGCATCGCGCGGCCGGTCTTTTCCTTCACGTCGCGGCCGATCTCCAGGAAGCGGTTCCAGTCGATGTCGGTCAGGTCCTCGACGGTGTAGCCGGCCTCCTCGAGGTAATCCACGCGGTAGGTGGCGGTCACGGTGCCGGCGTCAAACGGGATGCCGTAGTTCTTGCCGTCGATGGTGGAATAGGCCACCTTGCCGGGCGCGAAGTCGGTCAGGTCATACTTGCCGGTCAGGTCGGCGTACACTTCGGGGTAGTTCGTCACGAACTTCTGGAAGGAGTTGTCCTGCACCAGAAGAATGTCCGGCAGGGTGCTGGTGTCGCCGTTGGAGGCGATGACGGCCGTTTCGATGTCCTCGGAGAGGCGCTCGACGATCTCGATCTGGGCGTCCGGGTGCTCCTCAAGGTACATGTCGCGGGCGATCTCCATCGCCTTGATGTTGAAGGTGGGATCCCAGGTCCAGATGGTGATCTTTCCGTCCTCCTCGGCGAGCGCGCCGCAGAAGGTGAACGTCATGGCGATCGCCAGCAACAGGGAAACTAACTTTTTCATGGTAATTCCTCCTCCTTGTGATACCGTTCCCACATTAAGACGGAAGAAACGCATGTCTGCCTTGAACAAACTTCCATTTCTCCTCATTTTTGCGCGGGAATGTTGTGTATATTGTATCATGAGGTGGAGGGGGATATTGCGCATATTCAATCATTATCTATGCAAAAATGACTTTTTCATGAAAGGTGCCTGAAAATCAGCGCGATATATCGTGCTGTTTCACGTGTTTTTTCCGCCATTGCACCGGGCTTTCGCCCCCAGCGTAGCGCATGAAATTGCGGTTGAACGTAGACACGGAGGAAAAACCCGCGCGGGAGGCGATGCTCTCCATGGAATCGTGGGTGGTGCACAGCAGGCTGATGGCGTGGTGAACGCGGTAGCGGTTTAAGTATTCCAGCGGGGAGTAGCCCACCAGCAAAGTGAACAGGCGGCGGAAATGGCTCTCGCTCATCGAGCAGCTCCGAGCCATCTGGCCGATGCGCACGTCCTCGGCATAGTGCCGGGCCACGTATTGCAGCGCGGGCTGCACGTGCGGCGACAGGTACGGCCCACTGAACACGGCCGGGGATTCAAACTCCCCGCAGCGCGCCAGCCGCACGAGCAGCAAAAGCACAAGCGCCTCGATCTCGGGGATGGCCCCCGCCTGACCGAGCCGGTACGCGTCAAAGATCGTGTCGAACATCCGCGCGCCCTGTCTGGCCTGTGCACTCTCCGCGGGCAGGAACACGCCGCCGCTCCATGCGCCCCTGAGCGCCTGACGGATGACATGGCGGGCGGAGGCGGGCGTTTCGCCCAGCAGCCGGTCGGTGTCCACAGCAATGTAGCGCCAGTGGGTCACCCGCTGCCCCGCGTTGTGCTGAGCGTGATGCGCGCCCCTGGGCGACAAGAGCAGCGCGCCGGCGTCGAAGGAATAGTACTGGCCGCCCGTTTCCAGCGTGCCGCAGCCCTCCTGGCACAGGCCGATCTCCATGCAGTTGTGATAATGCAGCGTATCCCGCGGATAGGGCGGGTACCACGGGATATCCGTCAGCGCAAGGATGGCGGAATCATTACCCCCCGGATAATTGCGGCACTCGCTGCTCCCCAGGTCCACCATCAGGTGCTGATAGCCGGTTTCAGAGGTTCTCATCGCGGATCATCACCTTTCCCGGGCACAGGCGCCTGAGCGCCGAAGTCAGGTCCGGGGCGGGCTGGAAGCACACGCGCACGATGCGCCCGGCTTCGGCGCCCGTTCCCATGGCGTAGAGCAGCGCACAGCCGCGCGCGGGGTCGTGCGCGGATACGTCGTAGGTCACGCGCCGCTTCGGCCCGCTCAGGGACCGCTTTTCGGCCTCCTCCAGCATTTCCGCGCCCTCGTCGGCGGCGGCGATCAGGTTGTGCAGGTCCAGGTTCACAAAGGCCACCTCCCTGCGGCGCGAGCGCATGCCGCTGATGCGCATGACCGTCAGGTCGT
>DVIV01000027.1 GCA_018710985.1 Candidatus Limiplasma pullicola | reverse complement strand
ACCCCGTTCTTCAACGGCTATCGTCCGCAGTTCTACTTCCGCACGACGGACGTGACGGGCAACATCAAGCTGCCCGAGGGCGTTGAGATGGTGATGCCCGGCGACAACATCGACATGGAAATCACTTTGATTACCCCCATCGCCATCGAGCAGGGCCTGCGCTTCGCTATCCGCGAGGGCGGCCGCACGGTCGGCTCCGGCGTCGTGTCCAAGGTGATCGAGTAAGGTAGCGTTCTGGCGCGCCCGCAAAAGCGGGCGCGCTTTTTTGCGCCTTGCGCGCGATGGAATACGCGCCTTCCCTGCACAAAAAAACCCCGCCGCAGCGCCATGCTGCGGCGGGTTCGCGAAAAATACGTTCAGCCGTTCAATCCCGGTTCGCCCACCGGTTCGGGTACCTCGGTGGGCTGGGCCTGCACGTTATTCTGCGTGTCTTCAGGAGCCTGTGTCGCCTCAGGCGCCGAAGCGGGCTCCTCCGTGGCCGTCACGCCATCGCTGGCAGGCCAGGGGTCGTTGTCCACATGGGTTTGACAGGCAGTCAGCATCAGCGCCGCCGCCAGGCATATCAGAAGGATGATCGACTTTGCTTTCGCAGTCATTCCAAACGCCTCCTTGCATTGGGATCGCCTCCAGTATACCACATTCAGCCGCCGAATGCCTTTACAAATCGCGTCATGCTTGTTACAATACCAGCGAGCAAATGAAGAAAGGTTGGCGAACGCCTTATGAGCAACATCTGGCATGACATTTCTCCCTCGCGCATCACCAAGGATGATTTCATCGCCGTGATCGAAATTGAAAAGGGCAGCAAGAAGAAATATGAGCTGGACAAGGAAACAGGCCATCTGATTCTGGACCGCATTCTCTATACCTCCACGCACTACCCCACCAATTACGGCTTGATTCCCCGCACCTATGCCGACGACAACGATCCGCTGGATGTGCTGGTGCTCTCCAGCGAGGTCATCCAGCCGCTGAGCCTGGTGCGCTGCTATCCCATCGGTGTGATCACCATGCTGGACCAGGGCCGCCTGGATGAAAAGATCATCGCCATCCCGTTCGAGGACCCCTCCTACAACTCCTATCACGATGTAAGCGAGCTGCCCGCGCATCTGTTTACGGAGATCAGCCACTTCTTCTCCGTCTACAAAAACCTGGAGGGCAAGGAGACCGTGGTGGATGAGCTGCGCGATAGACAGGCGGCGCGCGAGGTCATTCAGAAATGCCTGGACGCCTATATTGAAAAGTTCTGCCGCTGACCAAGTGCGGACCGCCCCCGGCGAGGTGTTCGCCGGGGGCGGTTTTTATTTATTGAAGGTTTTCGGGATTGAGCGCAAGCAGATCCTCGGGCACGAACAGGCCGTCTCTGCGAATCAGCTCGCCGTCGAAATACATCTCCCCGCCGCCGTATTCGGGCGTCTGGATGCACACCAGATCCCAGTGGATAGCGCTGTGGTTGCCGTTGGGGCATTCATCGTAGCAGTTGCCGGGAGTGAAGTGGAAGCTGCCGGCAATTTTCTCATCAAAGAGCGTATCCTTGATGGCGCGGGTGATGTAGGGATTGACGCCGATGGCGAATTCTCCGACATAGCGTGCGCCCTCGTCGGTATCAAAGATCTGGTTGCTGCGCACGGTGTCGCTGCTGGTGGCCTCGATGATTTTTCCGTCTTTGAAGGTCAGGCACGTGCGTTCAAAGACGTTGCCCTGATAGAGGCTGGGGGTGTTGTATTGCAGCACGCCGTTTACGCTGTCGCGCACGGGCGCGGTGTAGATTTCCCCATCCGGAATGTTGAGCTTGCCGTCGCACTTGACGGCGTTCATCCCGGCAATGGAGAAGCGCAGATCCGTCCCCGGTCCTACGATATGCACCTCGTTGGCGCGTTCCATGCGGGCAGCCAGCGCATCCATGGCGTGGCTCATCTTCTCATAATCCAGCGTGCATACGTCGAAGTAGAAATCCTCAAATGCTTCGGTGCTCATACCGGCCTGCTGGGCCATGGCCGGGGTGGGATAGCGCAGCACCACCCATCGCGTATCCGGCACGCGGATCCGGCTGTGCACGGGTTGGCTGTAATGCTGCATGTACAGGCGCTGCTGCTCCGGCGGCACGTCGGACTGCTCATAGGCATTCACACCGGCCCGCAGGCCGATGTAGGCATCCACGGCGCGCATGCGGTCGGCATCCACGCGGGCTTCCTCGTCCCATTTTTCAGCGGTCGCCCCCATCATCAGCGCGCGTTGGATCTTCATATCGCGCAGAACGACAATGGGCTCCGCGCCTGCCGCATACGCCTCACGAATCAGCGCCGTCACCGCCTCGGGCTCTACGCCGAAGTTCTCGATCAGCACACGCTCGCCCGGCTTGAGGGCGCACGAATAGCGAATCAGCTGGCGAGCCAGGGTTTCCAATCTGGGGTCCTTCATGGTTTCGCTTCCTTCCCAATCGTTTGATCCAGTCGTTGACCGCCCTGGCTGCGGGCTGTTCCAGCCCGTAGGTAGCGGCCATCGCAACCAGAATGCTGACACTGAAGCACAGCAGCGAGTAGGCCTGCTGCTGCACCGGGGTGATATGCAGGGTGTCCGCATCCGGGAACCAGGCCACGCGCATCTGCACAGCGAGAATCTGGTGCCAGATGTAGAGGTTCATGGAAATGGCAGATAAAAAGCGCATCAGCCGGTTGTCCAGCAGCTTTTGCAGGAGGCGGGGCATATGCGCGGCGCACAGCATGGCGCCCAGCAAGACCAGCGTCAGGGGCAGGCGCATCTCCATCTGCGACAGGTGCAGCGCCCGCTGCCCGGCAGTGCCCGCCGTCGATTGTGCCCGGAAAATGGCCAGCACCACAGCCAGGCACGCCACAAAGCCCGCCGCGCACGCCCAGCTGAGCGCGCGCCGCCGCGCGGGGCGCATCCGCTCCCAGCCCCGCCGCATCCGCAGATAGGTCATCGCACCCAGCATGCCCAGGGCGTACACGTCCAGATAGGCGGGCATCTGGTTGATAAGCATGCCCGTATCCTGCGCAAAGCGCGCTACGCAAAGCCGCCAGGTCCAGCCCAGCGCAGCCATAACCGGCAGCGTGACCGCCGGTTTTTTCTGCACCGCGCGCGCGAGGAAGGGAAACAGCAGGTAGAACTGCATTTCTACCGCGATTGTCCACAGGGCCGCATTCAGGGGCGTATACAGATAGGTTTCCGGCCAGAACAGGAAGGTGAACGTCAGGTGCGCCGCAACATCCTTTGCCATGGCGCCGCGGGTAAAATAAGCGCCCTGCGGCAGTGCAAAGCAAACCAGCGCCAGCAGCACCGCCGCCACATAGCTGGGCACGATGCGCAGCAGACGGTTGAGATAAAACCGTCCCGCACCCGGCACGGACGTGCCTTCCAGCGTTTGCCGGGCATAGGGCAGATAGAGCAGAAAGCCGCTGAGCAAAATCATCCCGTCCACGAACAGGTAACCCGAACGGGTGAAGAAGTCAAAATCCGTTGACAGGCCCAGCAGGCTCACCCGCTGCGAAAGCCAGCTCTGCTGCCAGATGTGGTAGTTCACCACCGCCAGCACCATCAGCGCCCGAAAGCCATAGAGCACCCCGATTTCCAGCTTGCGGGGAGCTGCGCTGCCGCGCGCTGCCGCGGGCTTATTCGTCCGCGTCATTCACGGCCTCCGTATCGGGCTGGGTCGTTGCCTCCGCGCCGCTCTCCTCCTGGGGAACGGGCGTGGCTTCCGGCGCGGTCTCTGCCTCCGGCGCAGGGGTAGCCTCCGCAGCGGTCTCCTCCGCGGACGTGGTTTCGGTCACCTCCGGCAGGGTCCATTCACCCACGCGGGAGAATTTGTACACCACATCCTGCCCATCCCGGATATCCCGCAGGCTCATGGAGGTCTTGTCAATGCTGCTGAGCTTGTGGGTGATGGTCATGTCCTCCTCGGTCGCGCCCGTGTAGAGGCTGAAGTTGCTTACATAGAAATGCAGCGTCTCGCCCATGAGGTCGCAGGTGCCGTCCGCCCGGAAGACGGCGGTCTTGCCGGTGTTGGAGGTCCATTCGCCCAGAATGAGATAGGCGCGTCGCTCCAGCTTGCTTTCGGCGGTATCGCGGTAATCGCCTACGCGCTGATAATAGGGCAGGGCCTCATAGGGCTTGCCCTCAAGGTAGAGCTGCTCGGCGTACTGGTAGCAGGCTTCGTTATAAATCTCGGGGAGATCGGCATAGCTGCCGGTGAGATCCTCCATGGAGAAGTCCTCCAGCGCAGCGATCACGGCGGGATAGTCCTGCTCATCCATGGCGTCGCGCGCGGTTTGGGCAACATTGCCGAAGTAGGTTTCATAGCATGCCGTGCTTTGCTCGGCGGCATCCCGATAGTCGCCCAGGGCCTCAAACGCCGCCCCCGCGGCGGTCAGGTCGCCCGCGTCGCGCAGCTGCTCGGCCTGGGTATACATGCAGGCGTTGTAGCGCTCCTGCGCTTCCTCGCTGTCCTCAATGGAGGCGTACAATTCAGCCGCCGCCGCGTAATCGCCCGCCGCCTCCAGCTCGGCGCCCTGATCCAGCTGAATGGAGATCAGCTCGGCCTTGGCACGGTCGCTGTCGGTCAGCTCTGCCAGCACCTCCGCCGCGCCCTGCGTGTCGCCCGCCGCCTTCAGCGCAAGGGCCTGCTGATAGGCCGCTTCCTCAAACATGGCGGCGCTGTCCTGATAGTTTTCCAGCGCTTCAAACCCGGCTAGGGCGGTGGCATAGTCGCCCGCCAGGAGTGCGGCGCTGGCAATGGCATAGTTGCACTGCTTGAGCTTGGTAGCGCTGTCCTTATAAGAGCCCAGCGCGTTGTAAAGGATGCGCGCCTCCTCGTAGTTTTCCGCCTCGAGCGCGGCTTCAGCCAGCTCATAGCGCACCGTATTGAGCTGCTTTTCGCTGTCCTCATAGTTGTCCACGTTTTCCAGCAGGGTCTGGGCGCGTTCCAGGTCCTCCGCTTCGATCGCGTCCATGGCCAGCTCATAGTTGCATTCATAATAGAGCTGCTGTGCGTCCTCGCTGCGGGGCGTGCCACCCATCTCCAAAAGGGCGATCGCTCCGGTGTAATCACCGCCGTCCCGCAGGACGGCTGCCTGCTGATAGAGGCAATCCTGAATCTGTCCTTCGCTGTCCAGATAGCCGATGATCAAAGTGAACAGCTCCGTGGCCTTGTCGTAGTCACCAGCTTCCTTGGCGGCCAGCGCCGCCTGATAGATGCAGTCGTTGCCGCGGGCCGACGCGTCGGAGTAATCACCGGCCGCCAGGAACAGCCGGCCTGCCTCCTCCCCCAGGCCCTGGGCCAGCTTGTCCTCGGCCTGGGCATAGTTGGCCTGCTGAACCAGCTGCACCGCGTCCTCATATTCGCCCAGCGGAGCCAGCGCTGCCGCAGCCCCCGCATAATCCCCCGCGTCATAGAGGGCCTTGCCCTCCTGATAGGTGCATGCCTGCGCACGGTCGGCAGAGTCGCTGTAGTCCGCCAGGCCCTGGAACAGCACACGCGCCACGGCATAGTTGCCGCTGTCGTAAAGTGCCTGCGCCTGCTGATAGGTGGCCTGCTTGACCATCTCCGCGCTGTCCTGATAATCGCCCAGGGAAAGGAAGCGCTCTACCGCCAGCTCATAGCTGCCGTCCTCCAGATAAGCCTGTCCCAGCGCATAGGTGGTCTGCTTGAGCTTCTCCGCGCTGTCCTGATAATCACCGAGCGCGGCAAAGTCCGCTTCCGCCTGCACAAGCGCGTCTACGCCGCCGGCTTCCAGCAGGGATACAGCCTCCTGATAGTCGCATACCGCGAGCTGTTCCTTCGCATCACCGTAATCGCCCATGGCGCTGAACGCCGCGCGCGCCTCTTCAAACTGTCCGCCGTTCATCAGCCCCACGGCCGACTGATAGCGAACTGCGGGCACCACCCACAGCACGATCACGGCAGCCAGCGCCACCGCGGCAGCCGACAGGCCCGCAATCCAGATCGTCATGCGGCGGCGGCGGCGCTTGGAGGCACGCTGCACCTCCTGCTTTTCAGTAAGCAGGTTGTTTTCCTCCCGCGCCTTGCGAGCCGCCATGGCCAGTTTCTGCTCGTGCGCGGCGATGACGTGAGCCACATTTTCCGGGCTGTAGCTGGCAAACACCGCATCGCGTCGGCGCTCGCAGCGGCAGCAGCGGTCGCTTTCCGGCGCGTTGGCACGGCCGCATACACACAGCCATACCTGGTCCTGCACGCAGGGGTAGCCCACCGCGTCCTTGCCGGCCACGAAGCGCAGCTGATCCAGCGCGCGGCCGCTCGGCAGGGCATTGGATTCATAATAGGTCAGCGGCGCATTGCCCCTGCGCCAGATGGTGGAATCATCGAACCAGACCTTTTCGATCACCAGATCGACGCCTTCCACATCACGCCACTGGGAGGGCAGCAGCATGATGCTGAACCGCTCGCCCACCCCGGCTTTCAGGCCCTGGATGCGCTCCGTCTGTGAAAACAGGAGCATATCCTCCTTGTCAAAGCATTTCAGGGTCACCTGGACGGATACCACCACCTTGTCGCTGAGGTTGTTGAGGACAAAGGTGCAGTCGGCGTCGTCTTCGGTGGGCATGGCGTATTGCCAGAGCTCGACAGGACAGGTGAGATCAATCTTCATGGCCGTTCCTCCCAGCATCGGGGTCCAAAGGGTTACATGGTCCAGCGCACCTGGGAGGTGGAGAGCACCCATTCCTTCAGCGCGCCATTTTCAAATACAAGCTGCAGCACGTAGCTTCCGTCGGCCTGCTCAGGTCCGCAGGCCATATAATAGGTCAACAGCGTCTGGGTCCCTTCGTTGACCGCTTCGCCGTATTCCGTATCTCCTGTCTGGCCATAGAGCACGCCCGGCTTGCCCTCGCTGAAGAACAGCGCGGCCGTCTCCTCGAACGACATGCCGGCCTTGATCCCGCGCGGGCCCTCGATTTGGGCGTCCGTCACCCTCAGGGACTGCGCGCGACCGCCCGCCGAATCCTCCAGCCAGATCAGCTCCGCGCCGCTCCAGGTCAGGTTCAGGTAGGTTCCGCCCGCCTCATCCTCCGCGCTGCTCTGGCTGGCCGGTTCCCCCAGCGCAGCCTTGGCGCTCTCAAGGGTCAGAGCTGCGTAGTCCATGCCGGCAAAGGACAGATCCTCCGCGTTGAAGGGCTGTGCCTGATTGGCCGTCACGGTCGCAGCGCTCAGCGTCACGTCCGGCACCTCCACCACCTCGTCGCCGCTGGCTGCCGTCTGTACGCTTCCGACCGCCTCCAGATTGCCTCGCACCTCCTCGGCGCCGACGAAGCTGTAGAGTCCATAGATGCGGATGGATGTCACCACACCGTCCTCCAGCGAATATACCACGCCGGCATCGGTATAGCGGCCATCCGCCACCTGCACATGAATGGCGCACTGCACGTCCGTGACCTCGCCGGAAGCCCCCAGCTGCGCCCAGCTCCAGTACGCGGACTGGGGCAAGGTGTTCAGGCGGTAAAACGCGGCAAAGATCCCGTCGCCCACCAGCGTGGGGTTTTGCCAGCCATAGGTATCGATCAGCGCGCTCTGCGGATCGCCCAGCTTGATGCCGCGCGGACCGGGATAGGATTCGTCCGTCACGGAGATGGCCAGCAGGACGCTTTCCTCATCCAGCACCGGCTTGTCGTAATACAGGGTGGCAAAGTCATAGATGAAAGCGTAGCCGTCCTCCGTGTGGGATTCCTCCCCCACCGGCGCGTTGAGCGGCTCCCTGGCAGCGCTGTCGCGCAGCGCCTTGACCACCCAGTCGTTCAGTTCTCCTTCGGCCAGCACGCCGGAATCGTCCGCCAGGGCATAGAGCGGGCACAGCAGACAAAACGCAATTAGAAGGCAGATGATCCGTTTCAGTTTCATCCACTCCTTTCTCTTTGGGATGGAAATGTTACGAATTTACCCTAGCTTATTGTACATGAAAACCCAAGGAAAGTATAGCCTGTTGGAAAATAAAGTTGCCCTGTGCCAAGTGATTTTTACAAAGATGTGACGAAAAAAGGCGGCCGGTTTCCCAAATATGGAAAACCGGTCCGCCCTTGCCTCCGCCTGCCGCCGGGCAGGATTAGCCTTTGCGCCACGCGAGGGGATGAAAGAGCACCAAAATGGGGAACAGCTCCAGCCTGCCGGCCAGCATCAAAAGGCTCAGCACCACCTTGGCAAAGGGGCCGTAACCGGCAAAGTTTTCAACCGGCCCCACATGTCCCAGGCCGGGGCCCACATTGCTGATGCAGGTGAGCGCGGCGGTGAAGTTGGTTTCCAGGTCGTACAGGCCTTCCAGCGACACCAGAAACATGCCTGCCAGGACCAGCAGCACATAGACGAAGAAGAACACCGCGACTTGGGTAAGGCGGTTTTCCTCCAGTCCCTTGCCCTCAAAGCGCACCACCTGCACCTTGCGCGGCTGAAAGGTGCGGCGCACCTCACGGCGGCCCAGCTTCCACAGGATGCCGATGCGCACCACCTTGATGCCGCCCGCCGTGGAGCCCGCGCACGATCCGATGAACATCAGCACCACGATAAGCGCCTTGACCGCCTGAGGCCACAGGTTGAAATCCGTCGTTGCGTAGCCCGTGGTGGACATGATGGTGGCCACCTGAAAGCTGCCGAAGCGCAGGGCATTGAGAAAGGTGCCGTACTGGGGCAGAATCATAAGCGACACAAACAGCGTGGAGGCCACAAACAGGCCAAGATACCAATGGAGCTCCTCGCTGCGCAGGGCGTCGCGCCAGCCGCCCACCAGCACGCGGTAAAACAGCGCGAAGTTGATGCCGAAGAGCACCATGAAGAAGGTGACGATGGCGTCAATTGCGGCGCTGTTGAACGCGCCGACGCTGCTTGCGTAGTTGCTGAATCCGCCCGTGCCCGCCGTACCCATGGCATGGATGGCCGCATCATAGGGTGACATGCCCGCGATGATCAGCGCCGCCAGCTCAACGATGGTCAGCGCACCGTAGATGAGATAGAGGATCTTGGCGGTATCGCCCATCTTGGGCACGATTTTGCTCAGGCTGGGGCCGGGGCTTTCCGCGCGCACCAGGTGGGAGGACCGCCCCGTCATCTGTGGAAGCAGCGCCAGGGTGAGCACCAGCACGCCCATGCCGCCGATCCAGTGGGTGAAGCTGCGCCAGAACATCACGCCCCGGGGCAGGCCGTCAAAGTTGCCCAGCACCGTGGCGCCCGTAGTGGTAAAGCCAGACACCGCTTCAAAAAAGGCGTCGATATAGTTGGGGATCAGGCCGGAGATCACAAAGGGCAAGGCGCCAAAGGCGCTGAGCAGCACCCAGGAGAGGGCCACCACCAGAAAGCCCTCGCGGGCGCGCAGGTTTTGCTCTCTGGGGCGCGCAAACCGCCAGGCGGGAAAGCCCAGCGCGCCCAGCAGAACCATGCTGTAGGCCAGAGCGGGCGCATCGCCGTCGCCATAGAAAAGCGAAATCGCCAGCGACGGCGCCATGGCCAGGGCCTCAATCAGCATTATCGCGCCCAGAAGGCGCAGGACCAGTCGCTTGTTCATTTGCGGATAACCTCGTTCAAATCGCTGATGCCGCTTTCGCAGGCGATGACCACTACACGGTCGCCGGCTTCGATGTGGTCGTTGCCGAACGGCACGATCACCCTGCCCTGCCTGACGATCACCGCCACCAGCGTGCCGGGGCGGATATTGAGCTTGCGCAGGGGGATGCCGATGTAGGGATCCGTCCCCTTGGGAATGAACTCCAGCGCCTCCGCCTTGCCATTGACCAGCCGGTAGAGGCGTTCCAGCTTGGTGCCGTAGGCGTTGCCCCTGCCGCGCACATAGCGCAGGATATTGGCGCAGGTAATCGCCTTGGGACTGACGATGCTGTCCAGCCCCATGGCGCTGATGATATCGGCATAGGCCACGCGGTTGTTTTTCACAATGACCTTGGGCACGCCTTCCTTGACGGCGAAAAGACCGGTCATCAGGTTTTCCTCATCGCGGTCGCACAGGGCCACGAAGGCGTCCATCTGATGCAGGCCCTCCTGCTCAAGCAGGTCCTGGTCCGTGCCGTCGCCATAGATTACGTTGACATCGGGCAGCGCTTCGCTGAGGCTGTTGGCCTTCTTTTCATTAATTTCGATCATCGATACGTGAATGCCCATGGGGACGATGATCTTGGCAAGATAGTAGCTGATCCGTCCGCCGCCCAGAAGCATCACATTTTTCACACGCAGCGAATTTTTGCCCAAATAGCGGAAATAGGCCGTGATGGTGACCATGTCGGCGGCCACATGCACGCGGTCTCCGCTGCGGATGATGAAATCGCCGTTGGGGATGACCACATTGCCCTCGCGTTCCACTGCGGCATATAGCACCTGAGGCAAGCCGTTAAATTTGCGCGAAAGATCCTTGAGGGGATGCCCCACCACCACATCATGTTCCTGCGCGCGGAATTCCACCATCTCCACCCGCCCCTTGGCAAAGGATTCGATGTTGCTTGCAAAAGGAAAGCGCAGCAGACGGCTGATTTCCAGCGCGGTAGCGCGCTCGGGATTGACCGGCATGTCAATCCCCATCTCGCGCTGCAAAAGCGTCAGGCTGTCGTTGTACTCCGGATCGCGGATCCGGGCGATGGAATACTTGGTCCCCAGCTTTTTGGCCACGAGGCAGCAGAGCATATTGGTTTCATCGCTGGCGGTGGCGGCGATGATGATATCCGTCTTGTCCGCGCCCGCGTCGACCAGCGTGGCCGCGTTGGCCCCGTTGCCGCGCACGCAGAGCACATCCAGCGTATCCTCGCTGCGCTGGAGCACCTCGTCGCTGCGGTCCACAATGACCACATCATGTTCTTCGCGTGCGAGGTGTTCCGCCAGCGTATGGCCTACCTTGCCGTCACCGACCACCAGGATTCGCATAACCCATCCTCCGTATCCATTAAGCCGTGCAACTTAAGAAAATTGGAATCGCAGTGTATCATTATATCATATCAGGGGGAAAAATGAAATCCCAGCTTCCTTTGCTTTACGACGCCCGTCGTTTTTAGCGGTTTCTTAGCGTTGTCATGCAGCGTTTCAATGCCGCCAGGCCCACCGCATCCGCCACAGCCCAGCCAATGGGAATGGCCCACCATACCGCATCCAGCCCCCATGCGGGCGCCAGCCAGTAAGCCAGCGCCACACGCAGGCCCAGGGAAATCACTGTGAGCACGATGCTCATGCCCGCGCGCTCCAGGCCGCGGTAGGTGGCATAGAGCAGGAACAAAAGGCCGATACCCACATAGCAGAGCCCTTCCGTGCGCAGGTAATGCACCCCAACCGCCATCACATCGGTCTGCGCCGGGTCAATGAAAATGCTCAGCAGCGGCGCGGCAAAAATCCCCACCACTGCCGATACCAGCGCACAGAATCCCAGCGACATCACCGCCGCCTCCCGCAGCCCCCGCCGCACCCGGTCCGCACGGCCCGCGCCGGCGTTCTGCGCTACAAAGGTGGCAAATCCATTGGCGAAATCCTGCGCCGGAGCGTAGGCGAAAGCGTCGATTTTCACCCCTGCCGCAAAAGCGGCCATCACATTTACGCCAAAGCTGTTGACCAGGCTTTGAATCATCAATATGCCGAAATTCATGATGGACTGCTGCGCACCCGTAAGCGCGGAAACCACCGCGATGCGCCTGAGCAGCCTGCCGTCCGGCTTCAGGTGACGCACGCCGGGGCGCAGGTCTCCCATTTTCAAAAAGGAATACAGTGCGATTCCGATTGCGCTGGCCGCCTGCGCGATCACCGTGGCCAGAGCAGCCCCCTCCACGCCCCAGCTCAGACCCGTTACAAACCACAGGTCCAGCACAATGTTGATCACCGTGGCACACAGCAAAAACCACAGGGCCGCCGCGGAATTTCCAACGCTGCGCAGGGCCGTGGCAAAAAAGTTATACACAAACGTAAAGCCAATCCCCCAGAATACCACCTGAAGGTATCCGTGCAGATCTTCTGCGGCTTCGGCGGGCACCCGCATCCAGATCAGCAGATTCTCCAGCAGGGCAAAAGCCGCGACCGCCAGTGCCAGCGTTACCAGCGCAATGCCCACAAAGGCATTGCCCATGGCGCGGCGCAGGCCCTCGCGGTCGCCCTGTCCGTAAAGCTGGCTCATGACCACGCCGCTGCCCATGCACAGGCCCAGAAGCAGGCTGGTCAGCAGCGTCATCAACGAAAAGGCGCTGCCCACCGCGGCCAGCGCCACACTGCCCAGAAAACGACCCACTACCCAGGTGTCCACAATGTTGTAGCATTGCTGAAGCAAGTTGCCCGCGATCAGCGGAAGGCTGAAGAGGATCAGTCCCTTTCGAATGCTGCCACGGGTCAGATCTCGTTCCAAGAAAAAAGACCTCCCTGCCGGATAACGTCATGCACAGTGTAGCACAGGCGCGGAGCAAAGGCAACGCGAGGGTGCAAAAAAGAAGGGAGAGCCCGCAGGCCCTCCCTCTCATCAGCATCAGTGTCCGCATCTGGAGCAGCGGGAGCAGTCGCCCCCGCAGCTGCACGCGCCCTTTTTCCGGTCACGGACGATTTTCCATATGGCGGCCGCAGCCGCCAGCAGCACTACGCCGCCTACAATCCAGGTTGCCATCTCCACACAGCTCCTTTCTGTTTCTCTTATGCCTCCACGCTGACCTTTCGGCTCAGATGGTTCTCGTCATAGCGGTTTGGCCTCACCAGCAGGTAGACCAGCCCCGCCAGCAGCACCAGCGCAACCGCCGTCCATCCCGTAAAGCCCGCGCCTGCCAGCAGCAGGCCCAGCCGGAACACGATCAGCGCGATCACATAGGCGAATACGCACTGGTAGCCGATGGCGAACCACGTCCAGCGGGGGTTGTTCATCTCGCGCTTGATGGCGCCGATGGCCGCAAAGCAGGGAGCGCACAGCAGGTTAAAGATCATGAAGGCAAAGGCTGCCAGCCCGCCGTATCCGCCGGACATCTCATCGAAACTTTGCGCAATGGGGCTGAGCCCCTGCTCCTTTTCCTCGTCGGAGCCCTCTTCCAGCAGCGTGGCGGTATCACGCTCATCGGTATCGGTGCCATAGAGGATGCCGAACACGTTGACGACCTCCTCCTTGGCCACCAGGCCCAGCACCGTAGCCACGGTGGGTTTCCAGTCGCCAAAGCCCAGCGGCTCAAACACCGGCGCGACCACCGAGCCAACACGGCCCAGAATGCTGTTGTCGGTGTCCTCCACAGCGCCGAAGGTGACGGGTGCCTCGACGGTTTCCACCACTTCCGCATCGGCGGTCAGCGCTTCCTCCGGCACCCGCGCCTCCCAGCCGTAGCCCTGGGTGAACCAGATCACGATGGCAGACACCAGAATCACCGTACCCGCGCGCTTGATGAAGCTCCAGCCGCGCTCCCACATGGAATGCAGCACGTTTTTGGCGGACGGCGCATGGTAGGCGGGCAGCTCCATGACAAAGGGCGCGGGGTCGCCCGCGAAGATGCGGGTCTTTTTGAGGATGATGCCGCTGATGACGATGGCGGCCACGCCGATGAAATACGCGGAGGTAGCCACCCAGCCTGCGTTGTGGAACAGCGCGCCGGCGATGAGGCCGATGATGGGCATCTTGGCGCTGCAGGGAATGAAGGTGGTGGTGAGAACGGTCATTTTGCGGTCGCGGTCGTTTTCAATGGTGCGCGAGGCCATCACGCCCGGCACGCCGCAGCCGGTGCCGATCAGCATGGGGATGAAGCTTTTGCCCGACAGGCCGAACTTGCGGAAGATCCGGTCCATGATGAAGGCAATACGGGCCATGTAGCCCACGTCCTCCAGAATGGCCAGCATGAAGAACAGCACCAGCATCTGCGGAACAAAGCCGATCACCGCACCCACACCGGCGATGATGCCGTCACATACCAGTCCTACCAGCCACCCGGCGGTGCCCAGCCCCTCCAGCCAGACGCGCACGGGCTCCTGAATCCACTCACCCACGAACACATCGTTGGTGAAGTCGGTCACGATGGTGCCGATGGTGCTGACCGCAATATAGTATACCAGCCCCATCACCAGCACGAAGATGGGCAGGGCCAGCCACCGGTTGGTCACCACCCGGTCGATCTTATCCGAGGTGGTCAGCGCGCCCTTGGGGCGTCCTTTTTTGACGCAGGTAGACACCAGCCGGTTGATATAGGCGTAGCGCTGGTTGGTGATGATGGATTCCGCGTCATCGTCCATCTCGGTTTCGCAGTCCTTGATGGCGTCCTCGATGGCGGAGCGGATGCCGGCGGGAAGGCTGAGCTCCTCCAGCACCTTTTCGTCGCGTTCGAAGAGCTTGATGGCGTACCAGCGGGCCAGGTGGTCTGGCACGATGCCGCCTTCATGCCGGCTGCCGTCGGCGTGGTGGTGATGCACGGCCTCCTGCCCGTCACGGTGGGTAATCAGGTCCTCGATGTGCGCCAGCGCGTGCTCAACGCTCCCGGCAAACACATGCGGCGGCTCGCCTGCTTTCTTGCCCGCCAGCTGCGCGGCCTTCCGGGCCACCTCACGGCTGCCCTCGCCCCGAAGGGCGCTGGTTTCCACCACCTCGCAGCCCAGCGCCTCGCCCAGCTTTTTCAGATTGATCTGGTCGCCGTTCTTGCGGGTCACGTCGATCATGTTCAGGGCGATGATCATGGGAATCCCCAGCTCTGCCAGCTGGGTGGTCAGGTACAGGTTGCGCTCGATATTGGTGGCGTCCACAATGTTGAGGATGGCATCCGGCCGCTGCCCCACCAGGTAGCCGCGGGCGATGACCTCCTCCAGCGTATAGGGCGACAGGCTGTAGATGCCGGGCAGGTCCTGAATGATCACATCGGGCTCGCCCCTGAGTTTTCCTTCCTTCTTTTCCACCGTTACGCCCGGCCAGTTGCCAACGTATTGATTGGAACCGGTCAAATCGTTGAACATGGTGGTTTTACCGCAGTTTGGATTGCCCGCCAGGGCGATCTTTGTGGACATACCGCCGCCTCCTTGCTGTTTGTGCTCTCTAACTTATGGATAAAAAAGAGTCATTCCACCTCGATGTTCTCCGCGTCGCTCTTGCGCACGGAAAGCTCATACCCGCGTACCGTCAGCTCCATGGGATCGCCCAGGGGCGCGACCTTGCGCACGTATACCAGGGTGCCCTTCGTCAGCCCCATGTCCATGATGCGCCGCTTGAGCGCGCCCTCGCCATGCAGCCTTTTGATGGTGGCCGATTCGCCGATCTTGACTTCCTTCAGGGTCTTCATTGGGCTTCTCCTCCTCTTGCTTCAGACCATGATGCGCATGGCCATCGTCTTGTCCAGGGCAACGCGGCTTTCCTTCACGCTCAGGATCAGGTTGCCGCCCAGCTCGCTTACCACCGTGACCGGCTCCCCCACCACGAATCCCAGCTCCGCCAGGCGCTGACGTACCTCATCCTTGCCGGTGATCTTGCGGATGATGTTGACATCGCCCACGCTTGCCATCGCCAATGGCATCATTTCATCTCCCCGCCTTTTTGAATTTGTTTTGACTAACTCCAGGGCCAAAATGGCGGTTAGAAGTTATTAGCCTCTAACCGCCATGAAGTTTATCATTCCTAACTTCATTTGTCAAGCCATGAAATGCCTGAATTTTGAACTTTTCAAAACGATTTTTCGACTGCTTTGTCAGATGATATACACAAAGATGCACACAAAGTGCAGGATGCTGCCCGCCAGTACGAACAGATGAAACACCGAATGCATGTAGCGGTGCTTCCGGCCCAGGCCATAGAGAACGGCGCCCACCGTATAGGCGATGCCTCCGGCAAGCAGCCACAAAAGACCGGGCAGAGGGATCGTCTTGAGCACAGGGTCGGCCGCCAGCACCACGCACCAGCCCATGCCGATGTAGCAGATCATGGAGAGCACGGCATACTTCTTCAGGTCAATGGCAGTAAAGACGATCGCCACGATGGCGATGGCCCACACCACGCCGAACAGCGCCCAGCCCCAGGCGGGGTAGGCGGGCCGGATGGCACAGAGCACGATGGGCGTGTAGGTGCCCGCGATGAGCAGATAGATGGTGCAGTGATCCAGCACCTGCATCACCTTTTTCGCCATTTCCGGCAGCAGGCCGTGGTATACGCTGGACATGGTGTAGAGAAGCACCATGGACACGCCGTATACCACGCTGCCCACAATGGACCAGGTATCGCCCTTGAGGATGGAGGAAACCAGGCACAGCACCAGCGCGGCGATGCCGAATGCGCCGCCCACGATATGCGACACCATGTTGAAGATCTCTTCTCCGCGGGTGTAATCAGGCAGCTTGCGGTTTTTCAGGCTGGTCCGTTTCATGCTTACCTCCCGGGTCTGACTGCGCCTCAGGCGTTATTGCTGGATGTTTTTCCTGGTTCGGTCGTCGGGCTTGGGGTCGGGGAGGGCGTGGGCTCCGGGGTCGGCTCCGGCGTCGGGGTGACGGGCGGCGTGGCCTGCGCGTCCAGCACATCGGCATAGATGGCTTCGAGGGTCTCCACGTCAGCAGTACCGGTGGGATAGATGCCGTTGGCCTTTTGGAACGCCTTCACGGCCTTCTGGGTACCGCTGTAGTAGCCGCCGGTGATGGTGCCGGTGTAGTAGCCCAGCTCCTTGAGGCGGCACTGGAGCCAGTACACGGCCTCACTTTCCGTTCCCTTTTTCAGCTTCTCAAAGGGCTGGGGCGGCATGCCGCCGGATACATATTCGGGAGCGGGCGTGGGTTCGGGGGTGGTAACGGGCCCTGTCTTGCTGGAGTTGAGCGGCGGGGCGGCCACGGCCTTGCGCAGCTCCTCGTCGTCGGGCAGATCCTCGGTGACGGTGACCACCACTCCCTCGCCCACGTTGTCGTAGATCCACTTGGCGTCGCTCACCAGCAGGCGGATGCACCCGTGCGAGGCGCGCGAGCCCAGCAGATTGTAGCTCTTGGTACTCATGTTATTCAGGTCGACGCTGTTATAGATTACGCTATGGAAGGCGATGCTGTCGTTGATGCGGGTCCAGTACTGCGCGTGGCTGCCCCAGGTGGGGAAATAGCACCAGCGGGCCTTGCGTCCGTTCAGCACCCATTCGCCCACATCGCTGGGCGTAGCCTTCATGCCGGTGGAGCACACCATCTGCTTCACGGGTACGGTATATTCGCCGTTTTCGTCCAGGCCGTAGACGATGGTCACCTGATTGCGCACATCCACGGTGATGGCGTAGGGCACGGGCGTGGGCACGGGCGTGGGCCGCGCGGTCGCGCTGATGTCCAGCACGTCGCTGCTGTTGAAGAGCATGTTCCAGGTTTCCTCGTCGGTTTCACCGGTGACGAACATGCCGTTGTGCTCCTGGAATGCCTTCACGGCCGCAATGGTCTGGTTCATGTAGTTGCCGCTGATAGGGCCGGTAAAGAAGCCCAGCTCCGTCAGGCGGGTCTGCACCTGCTTGACCTCCTCGCCCTGGGCGCCGCGCTGCAGCTTATGACCGCCGTATTCGCTGGTGCCCAGGCTGTCGGGCGTGCTGGCGCCGTCCTCCACCATCACCACGTCGTTGATGTCGCCAAGGTCCGCGTTCGGGTCCGGCGTGGGCGTGGGCTGTGCGCCCTTGGCCAGCGCCGTATCGCCGAAGAGCAGGCGCTGCGTCTCCAGATCCGCCTCGCCGGTCGCCTCCACGCCCATGGCTTCCTGAAAAGCCGCCACAGCCTCCTGCGTGGCCGCGCGGTACATGCCGGTGGAATTGGCATCCAGATAATCCAGCTCGCGCAGCACGGTCTGCAGGCGCTTCACGTCCTCGCCGTCGTCTCCGTAGCGCAGGGAACGATACTCTGCCTTTTCCAGCACTTCGGCGCTTACGGGGTCCAGCTCGCCGGTCGCTTCCAGACCATAGTCCTCCTGAAAGCGCTTCACGCCGTTCTGCGTTCCTTCCAGAAAATTGCCGCTGATGCGGCCCACATAGTAGCCCAGCTCGCTCAGCCGGCTCTGCAGCTCGCTCACCGCTTCGCCCTGATCGCCGTATTTGAGCGTGGGAGGCGCCTCGGTAGGAGACGGGGTCGGCGCGGGCGTGCCGGTGGGCGCAGGCGTATCTGTCGGCGCCGCGGTGGGCGTCGCCGTCAAAGTCACAGCGGGAGCCTCGGTTTCCGTGCTTCCGGACTGCACGGGGGCGATGGTCTCCCCCGAGCTGAGCGTGATGGTCACCTGCGTCTCCGCAAGCGAGGCCGCAACCTGCGCCGCCAGGGGCAGCGCAAGCAGCAGGGCTGACAGACAAGCAGCGATTCGTTTCATCTTTCCGTATCCTTTCCGGCTCACAAGTAGGGATTCATGGCGCTCAGGCGCTCAAAGATCAAATCGGGCCGTATGCCCGTGGCGGCGATGTCCGCTTCGCCGGCTTCTCCGGTGAGCACCAGAATGCTCAAAATGCCGAAGTTCAGGCCCGTGGCTATGTCGGTATAGAGGCGGTCGCCCACCATGGCCAGCTCATGCTTCTCAAGGCCGGTCAGCGCCAGCGCCTCCTCCACGATGCCGGCGTAGGGCTTGCCCAGAATCACATCCGGTCTTCGGCCCGCGCTGGCCTCGATAAAGGCGATGATGGCCCCGATATCCGGCGCGAAGCCCGTCTCGGTGGGGCAGTTGAAATCCGGGTGCGTCGCTACATAAGGCAGCCCTGCACGCACAAGGTCGCACACTTTTGTCATTTTTTCGTAATCAAGTGTGGTGTCATAGCCGATCAGCACATAGTCGGGATGTTCGTTGTCGATGGCCAGCCCCATCCGCTCCAGTTCGGCGCGCAAAAGCCCGTTTCCCAGAAGAAACGCCTTTTGGCCCGGAAAGGTGCGCAGGCAGTAGCGTCCCGCCGCCTGGCCGGAGGTGAGCACGTTGAGAAACGGTTCCCTCACGCCCATGCCCTTGAGCTTTTCCACATACCTGTCGGCCGATTTGCTGGAATTGTTGGTCACAAACAGGACGCGCCGTCCCGTGCGCTCCAGCGCCTCCAGAAAATCCAGCGATCCTTCCAGCAGGCGGTCGCCCAGATAGAAGGTACCATCCATATCCAACATGAAGCACTTCACCTGGGAAAGCCTTTCCCTGAGGGCGTTTTCCGTCACGAGCAGCCAACCTCCCGGCATTTGGGGCACAAAAAGCCCCGGGATGCGAACATTGTAACACATTCCGGGGAATTTAACAATTAAGAAATGAAATTTTAACAGCTTTATCCTTTTGTGATTTTTTCGTCTAACCAGGCGATCAGGTCTGCGTACACTTCGTCCCGGTTGATTTCATTGAACATCTCGTGCCGTCCACCGCTGTAGAGGCAGAGCGTCACATCCCGCACCCCCGCGTCGCGCAGCTCCTGCGCCACCCGCTTCACGCCCTCGCCATGAGCGCCCACGGGGTCCATCGCACCGGAAAACAGGTACACGGGAACCTCCTTTTCCATCGTGCCCAGCTTCTCCGGGTAGAGGCGGCTCAGGCCGTCAAACATGTCGCGGTACGCGCCGGCCGTGAAGGTAAAGCCGCAGTACGGGTCCGCGAGATACAGCGCCACTTGGTCCCTGTCACGGCTCAGCCAGTCAAAGGGGGTCTGCACGTCGTCGTATCCCCGGTTATAGCCGGAGGAGCTGAGCTTTTCCACCAGACGGCCCGGTTTCCTTTCGCCGCCCAGGACGCATTGCAGACTCGCCATGGTTTTGGCCAGCGTCACCACCGGTCTGGTGAAATGCCCCGTGCCGCTGAGCACCACGCCGGCCAGCCCCTTTTCGTGTTTGAGGCAATATCCGCGCACAACGAAGCTGCCCATGGAATGCCCAAGCAGAAAATAGGGCATGCCGGGGTAAGCCTTCCGGGTTTCCAGCCGCAGGGCGTGTACATCCTCAATGAGTGCGTCCCATCCGTTCTTCCCGGCAAAATACCCCAGCAGCGGCGCCTTTTCGCCGTGCCCCAGGTGGGTATGCCCCACCACCGTGTAGCCCGCGGCGTTAAGCGCCTGGGCTGCCGCGTCATAGCGGCTGATGTGCTCGGCCATGCCGTGCACGAACTGCACCACGCCTTTAGGTACTCCTTCCGCGGGCCAGAGCGCCTTCTCCAGCTCCTGACCCATAACGGATCGGAAGGTTTCGTAAACCGCCATCTTGTTTCCTCCTTCTTTTGTATCCGAATGCGTGACAAGCCGTGCGGCTGTGCCGCACGGCTTGTCAGAGAGACTTAGGTGTTGCCGCCCTCTTCATCTCCGCCGGCCGCATGGTAGCGTTGCATGCGGGTGGACCGCCTGCGGGCGGAACCCTCCGCGGCAGGACTTTCCTGCGCGGGGGACTGGGATGCGGGCGCCGCGCCGATCGGGCGCGCGTAGGGATTGGCGGAAGCTGCCGTGCCGCTGCCGGAGGAAGCGGATTCGCTTCTGCTTTCCAGGCTGCCCGCGCTGTGCAGGCCGTTTGCCGCTGAAGCAGACGCAGGCTTTGCAGCGCCGCCGTTGACAGATGTCGTGAACGCTGCGCTCCCGGAAGCCATGGAGGCCGAGCCTGCGGAGCTGCCCGCCGTGGGCAGCGTTCCGTCCGCATAGGGAATCTTCGGGGCTGCGCCTGCCGCATAAGGCGTCGCAGCGCCGTCTCCCGCGCCAGCGGACTGGGGCGAAACCGGCTTGCCGGCCATGGATGCGCTCTGCCCTCCGGTCACGGCATAGGGGTTCCGGGTCCCCGTGCCCGCCTGCGCGCTTCTGGCGTAGGGGTTCTGGGCCGCTGCGGGGGTTCCGGTCCCCGTGCCCGTCTGGGTGCTTCTGGCGTAGGGGTTCTGGGCCGACGCAGAGGCCCCGCCATGGGGGCTGCCGGTCGCGGCGGAGCCGCTTCCCGTCGCAGAGGCGGGCCTGCTGTACGGGTTCTGCGTCCCGGTGATGCTGCCGCTGCTATAGGGGTTCTTCACGCCGCTGTATGCGGTGCTTCCGGCCGGCTTGTTCTGCGGATTGGCAGACTCGTTTTGCTTGGTTCCGGGCGCGATGGGCGCGGCGGCCGCGCGGCGGGCATAGGGGCTGGTGGCTCCTGCCGCTCCGGCGGCGGTCGTCCCGGCCGCGGTGGCGGCGCGTCTGCTGGCAGCCGCACGCGCGGCGGCAGCCTTGCGCTTCTTGTTCTGGTTGAGGGCGTAGGCGTATGCGCCGCCCGCGCCGCCGATGACTACCACGGCTCCGCCGATCAGGCCCCAGGGCACGCCGGAGGTCTGCGTCTCGACCGTCTCATCCTCGTAGTTGATGGGAATCATGGTGCCGATGACAAAGGTGCTGGTGGGGGTGGGGCTTGCGCCGGCGGTCACTTCCGTCAGCGCCGCCTCGGCTTCCACATAGCCGGTCTGACCGTTGTACTGCACCTTGTACCACGTCTTGTTGTTCTGCGTCACGGTTTCCAGCACGTTGAGCGTGGCGTTGGCCGGCAAGGTCAGGCTGCTGGAGGCCGCGTCCGGCGACTGGTAGAACTTCACTGTCGCATCCTTGGTCATGTACTGATCCCTGGGCGTGGTGGTGGCTACCGGAGTGGCGTAGGGATTGAAGGGCGCGTAGGTGGTCTGATTGGCCGCGCCGGTGTTCTGCCAGGCCCCCACGTTCCAGTCCTCCACGGAGGATACGCTACCCTGCGTGGCAGAACCCGTATTGCCTGACGTGCTGCCGCCGGTGCTGGGCTTGGGCGTGGCCGTGGCCACGGCGTTGTTGGCCAGACCCTGCTGGTACTGCGAGCTGCTGAGGAAGGCGTTGAACTCCGTCAGCGTCATCTGATGGAAGTAGTCGCCGTGAATCCAGCCGATTTGGCCGTTGTAGTTGACATTATACCAGGTGACGCCGTTGACCTGCTGGGTGCCCAGAATCATGGCCATGGCGTACTTGTTGAGCTGCTTGATGCGGCTGCCGTTGGGCGAGGTGCGGAAGTTCACGCTGTTGGCGGTGATATAGCCGTAGCTGGACGCGCCGTTGGGATTGTAGGGATTTCCGCCCGGATTCTCCGGCGTGGAGGGATTGCCGCTGGCCAGGTAATTTTCCACTTCCTTTTCAGTCAGCTTGCGCAGCTGGCCGTTGAGCACATAGCCGGTCACGCCGTCATAGGTGGTCAGGTGCCAGATGTTGCGGCTGCCGTCGTACTCCTGGCTGTGGACGTACACCACGGTATCCTTCTTGAGGTAGCGGGCCTCGGCGTAGATGTTGGTGTAGGTGCGCAGCGGCACGCTGTTGTAGAGGGTGATATAGTAGCCGGGGCTCTGCGTGGGCTTTTGCTGCTGCTGGTTGTACTGGTCGATGAGGGCCTGCGCCTCGGAAGCGCTGATGTGGCGCACGTCGGCGTCGGTCACCCAGCCGGAGGCCGAGGTGCCGCCCAGCACCGTCTGGGAGCTGTCCCACACCACGCTGCCCACCTGCTGCTGGCCGTTGATGTACAGCAGCGTGTTCACCGCCAGCGTCTGCGTCACGGCCCCGTTGGCGGCGGCGCTGGAGCGCATGGCCGTCTGGCGGGTGGTCACCGCGTAGCCAATGTAGCTGGTATCCTGTACCGACTTATAGTAGAAGGAAATCGTGGAGGGCACCACGGTGCCATTTTCGTTGACCTGCACCTGCTGGTCAGCGTAGCCCTCGGTGCGCTGGTAGTTGCCCACCTTGGCCACGACCGAGTCGTCCGCCGCCACGGTCTGCAGGCCGGGGCTGAGCGAGCGCTGCTCGGTGGCGATGGGCTTGCTGAGGTCGGCACTGTCATAGTAGTTGATGGTCAGCGTGCCGGTGATGTTTTTGTCATAGCAGGTGAAGCTGATGCTGTTGGGCGTAGCCACCAGATCGTTCGTTACGGTGACGGTCTGGGGCTGCGCGCTGCTGCTGACGACATAGCCGGCCGGCACGTCTTCGGGCTGAATGAGATAGGTTCCCGGTCCAAGCTGCTTGATGACCGGCGAGCCTGGCAGGTCGTCGCCGATGCTGTTGCGGTAGTGGACCTGAACGGCCGCGGTGGTGGGGTTCTCGGTGTAGGTGAAGGTCACCTTGTCAGGCGTGGCCACGCCGTCCGCGCTGACCTCGACGGTCTGGCTGCTGGTGGACTTGAAGGTGTAGCCGTCCACCACCTTGCAGTATTCCATCACATCGTTGGGGCCCACGGGCAGGTCCACCGTCATGGGGCTCGCCACCACGCGACCGCTCTCGGACACGTATTCAAAGGTGACGGGGGCGGTCACGGCGGGCTTTTGCGCGTAGGTAAACACCACGGTGATGGGCGTTCCGCTGCCGTCCACGGTGAAGGTCTCCGGGTTGGCGCTGGCGTAGAGGTAGCCCTCCGGCGCAGCCGAGGCATAGCTTTCGGAGCGGTAGGCCTCAGCCGAAGGCGCGATCTCCACGGTGCGGTCCGCCATCAGGGGATTGCCGTCCGCGTCCACATGATGGAACGTGACCTGCGAAGCGACGAGGTCCTTGGTATAGGTGAGCGTCACCTCCACCGCGGTGCCCTTGCCGTCCACCTGGAACGATTCAGGATTGGCGCTGGTGTAGGTGTAGCCCTGCACCGCCACCTGATAGCCGGAAGCGCTGTAGGTGTTGGGCGCAAGCTCCTGCTGGGTATCGGCGGCAATGGGCGCGCCGTTGGTATCCACATGGTGGAAGGTCACGATGGAGTTGACCACCTGCGGCGCGTTTTTGGTATAGGTAAGCGTCACCTCAATGGCCGCGCCGCTGCCGTCCACGGTAAAGGATTCGGGGCTGGCGCCCGCGTAGGTATAGCCCTCCACCGTCGCCTGATAGCTAGCGGAACCGTAGGTGTTGGGCGCAAGCGTCTGCTGCGTATCCTCGGTGATGGCCGCGCCGTCGCACAGGTGATGGAAGGTCACCACCGAGTCGAGCTGCTGCACGACCTTCGTATAGTTCAGCGTCACCTCAATGGCTGCGCCGCTACCATCCACGGTGAAGGATTCGGGGCTGGCGCTCGCGTAGGTATAGCCCTCCACCGCCGCCTGATAATCGGCCGCGTGATAGGTGTTGGGGGCAAGTTCCTGCTGGGTGTCGCCGATGATGGCCGCGCCGTCGCACAGATGATGGAAAGTGACGACGGAATTTACCGGCTCCGGCTGCTTCGCCTTGTAGGTAAAGACGACCGTTTCCGGCTCCACGGTGCCGTCATCGTGCACGACGACCTCCTGCACGTTGACCTGGGCCGGCTCATAGCCCTCGGGCGTATGGATGGCGAAATCGGTCACCGGGTAGGTGCCGGGGTCGCGTTCAAACGTCTGCGGCTCGGCGACGGGCTTCTGGTCCTCGTCCACATAGGTGGCGCTGACGGTGCCCTTCACCGCCTGCTGTTCCTTGGCAAAGGTGAACACGGCCTCCGCCGGGGTCAGCGTGCCGTTGGCATCCGCGGACACCTGCACGCTGGCCTCGCTCACGAGCGTATAGCCCTGCGCCTGGCTCAGATCCACCTCGACGGTCACGCTGCCGCCCTTCATGCACTGGGCGGTGGCGGTGTAGAACGCCTCGCCAGTGGCCTGGTCCACGTATTTGACGGGCACCTCCACGTTCAGGTACTGCTGCATCTCCTCCTCGGTGAGCAGGCGGAAGCAGTCATCCCGCACATAGCAGTCCGTTCCGTTGTAGTTGACCCGATACCAGCTATAGCCATCGTTGTCAAGGCCCTGAACGCGCTGGGTGGCGGGCATGATGACATCCTTGTTCACGCCCTGCACTACCTTGTTGTTTTTATCCTCGGTGGTCGGGCTGGAGCGCAGATTCAAACTGCCCTTGGTGGTGATGCCGTACTGGTTGGTATACTCCTCCAGCACGACGGGCTCGGTGGGGGCATTCTGATTGTAATACAGCGTTACGTCAACAGGCGTGCCCGTCCCGTCCACCGTAAAGCTCTCCTGAGCGGCCGAGGCGTAGGTATAGCCCTCGATCTCCGTTTTGTAGTCCGCGGAGGCGTAGGTGTTGGGCGCAAGCTCCTGCTGCGTGCTGGTCAGCTCCTGATCGGTGGCGGCGTCCTTGTGATGGAACGTGACCGTGGAGTTCACCGGCTCCGGCGCGTTCTGCGCGTAGTACAGCGTCACCTCGACGGGCGTGCCCACCCCGTCCACGTTAAAGCTCACGGGGTCCGCGCTCTGGAAGGTATAGCCGTCGATGCCGGTGGCGTATGCCGCCGAATCATACGGCCCCGCCGGGAGGCTCTGCGTCGTGTCGTCGGCGAGGGTCTTGCTTCCGTCGCCGGCGTCCCTGTGATGGAACGTCACCGTGGAGTTCACCGGGTCCGGCGCATTCTGCGCGTAGTACAGCGTCACCTCGACGGGCGTACCGGCCCCGTCCGGCGTGAAGCTTTCCGGGTTCGCAGACGAATAGGTATACCCTTCCACCGGCGTCTGGTAGATCGAGGAATAGGTCTCCATGCCCGCAGCCGCTTCCGCCATGGTATCGCCGGTAATCTGCTGATTGGTATCCTTATCCAGATGATGGATCGTCACGGGCGAGTTGACAGGCTCCGGCACATTCTGCTCATAATACAGCGTCACCTCGACGGGCGTGCCCATGCCGTCCACCACGAACGGATCGGGGCTGGCGGACGAATAGGTATATCCCTCCACCGCCTGCTGATAGGTGGAAGCGCTGTAGGTTTCGGGGGCCAGCTCCTGCCAGGTGTCGGCGGTGATCTGCTGGCCGGTCACTTCATCGAGATGGTGGAAGGTCACCGTGGAGTTGACCACCTGAGGCGCGCTCTGCTGCACCTCAAACACCACGGGGTTGGGGCTGGTGGTGCCGTCGGGGTTGAGCGTTACAAGCACCTCGCCGGTGGTGACGAGCTCATAGCCCTGCGGCACCAGCGCGGCGTCCGGCGCAAAGCTGCGGCCCTCTGCCGGCACCGTCTCGTCAAAGCCGTACACCTCGGTGCCCGCAAAGCTGTAGGAGATATGCACCGTGCCGCTGGTGGGGCCGACCGGCTGATACGGCGGCAGTTCCTGCGCCGATAAATACAGCGGATAGGAGGCGGGGTCGGGAACGCCGTTGCGCAGCACCTGAATCCAGGTGGCGGGCATGCCGTCCACCGCCGTGGAATTGCCGGTCACAGGCGTTCCGGCGGCAGGCGCGTACGTCACCGTAGGGTCCTCCAGCCCGGCGGGGGGCGTAATGGCGGCGACGGTTACGCCGCTGACGCTCTGCATCGCCTCCGGGGGCAGCATGGCCCAATACACCGCCTGTTCGCCGTACTGACTGGGCGTGACGGCGAGGGTCTGCACGGTCACGCCGTCCGCCGCCGTCCACTGCAGCGTTACGGTGGGCAGCATGCTGATATCCTGCGCCAGAGCGGCCACGGGCAGCACCAGCTGCGCCGCGATGAGCAGCATGCTGGTGACAAACGCCAGCATCCGCCTGAAAGCTCCGGGAATCTGCTTTGCCATATACGATATCCTCCTTCGTTGCAACTGAGGCCTGTTTCTCCCTGCCGGACCGCGATGGATGATCTGCGGCCCCTCTCATTGTACGGGGTTTGATTTATGCTGTCAAGGAAGGCGAGGCGGCAGTTTCTGTCGCTGCGGGGCAGTTTTTACAAGTAAGAAGCTGTTCTTTTCCCGCGCTTTTTCTCTTTCCACAAGGGGGAACGCCTCCTTGCGGCGAATACACAAGGGAACGATATTTTGGAGGCGACCCGCTATGTGCGATCATCCCGACCTGCGCGAGGTTCCCCTGTCCGAGAAAGAGATGTTTCACGGTGTACTCATCGACGTTAGCCACATGCAGGTGCGCCTGCCCAACGGCCATACCGCCCTGCGCGAGGTGGTGCGCCACAAGGGCGCGGCGGCTGTGGTGCCCGTGGACGGCGAAGGCAACGTATACCTGGTGCGCCAGCACCGCGTAGTGGTGGACCTGATGACGCTGGAGATTCCCGCCGGCAAGCTGGACTACGTCGGGGAGGACCCCCTCGCCTGCGCTCACCGCGAGCTGGAGGAGGAAACGGGCCTGCGTGCCGGGAAAATGGAAAAGCTCACGCATGTGGTGACCACCCCGGGCTTTTGCACCGAGCAGATCGGCCTGTACCTGGCCACGGAGCTGAGCCAGCATGAGGACCACCCCGATCCCGACGAATTTCTGCACGTGGAGAAGATGCCGCTTTCCGAGGCCGTCAGCCGCGTGATGAGCGGCGAGCTGCGCGATGCCAAGACCGCGCTGGGCCTGCTCATGGCGTGGCAGAAGCTGCACGCCTGACGTGCGCTTTACACCTCATCAAAAGTAACGATTCATCCGCCGGAAAGGTTCCCGACTTTTTCAGTCTTTTCCAGAAAAGCGGATGAAAAAGGAGGTTTTTATGTCCCGGTCGCGTCGTTCCCCCGCTTTCTGGCTGCTGATGGCGGCGCTGCTGCTGCTTCTGGCGCTGGGGGTGTACCTGCTCGTCCTGGGCCTGACCCGCCCGCCCTTTGCCCAGCCGGGTGGCTGGATCATCTGATGTCAGCCGTTTTTTGAAAGAAGGGTCTACCCTGCCATGCAGACATATCTGGAGGTCTTCGGCCGCCTGCCCACCATGCTTACCCGGCGGCTCATCCTGCGTCCCGTGCGCATGAGCGACGCGCAGGACCTGTACGAGTATTCGCGCGATCCCGAGGTGGCGCGCCATGTCCTGTGGGACGCGCACCGCTCCATCCATCAGACGCGCGCCTATATCCGCTACCTGCTGCGCCAGTACCGCAATTGCGCGCCGGGCACCTTCGTGATCGCCCTGCGCGAAACGGGCAAGGTGATCGGCACCATAGGCTTTATGTGGGTGCAGACCGAAAACCGCTCCGCCGAGGTGGGCTACAGCCTCAGCCGCGCCTACTGGAACCGCGGCTTCATGACCGAGGCGCTCATCGCCGTGCTGGAATTCGGCTTCACCCGCCTCAACCTCAACCGCATCGAGGCCCAGCATGAGTGCGACAACCCCGCCAGCGGCCACGTGATGCGCAACGCCGGCATGACGCACGAAGGCACCCTGCGCCAGCGCATCTACAACAAGGGCCGCTTTGCCGATGTAGACCTGTACGCCATTTTGAAAAGCGAATTCCATCCCCCACAGGAGGAGGTGCATGCATGAACCGTGCGCGTCTCGGAGCGCTGCTGGGGCTGTGCGCAGCCGTTGCGCTGTGCCTGTCCGCCTGCTCGACGGATTACAGCCGTTCCTACAATCGCGCCCTGGACACCTTCGCTTCCGGCGAATACGCCGAAGCGGCCGAGGCGTTTGAACGCCTGGGCGATTACGCGCAGGCGGCCGGCTACGCTGCCTATTCCCGCGGGCTTGTGCTCTATGAGCAGGGCCAATACGCTGAAGCGGAGCCCTACTTTGCCCAATCGCGCGAGATTCTCTATGGAGATGAGCGCTATCAGTACTGCCACGCCCACGTCCTGGCGCAGGAGGGACGGTTTGCCGAAGCCGCCGAGGCCTTTGAAGCGATCGGAGAGTTTGAGGACGCGCCCCTTCGCTGCCAGTACTGCCTTGGCCGCGACGCCGAGGCGGGCGCCCGCTATGATGAGGCGCTCTTTGCCTATGAGGCGGCCATCACCATTGACGACGCCGAGGCGCGCCTCTACAACCTGCGCGGCCAGATTTACAACCGTGCCATCGCCCTCAAGCAGGAAGGCGATTACCAGACCGCCATCGACCTGTTCATGCTGCTGGGCGATTACCTCAGCAGCGCCGACCAGGCCGTGGAATGCAAGACCTACCTGCGAGACGCCGAGTACGACCAGGCCGATGCCCTGGAGAGCAGCGGCGATCTGCAGGGCGCCTACGATCTTTTTTCCTCCCTGACCGGCTACCGCGACGCGGCGCAGCGTGCCGAAAATCTCGCGGCGCAGCTGGGAATCGAATAATCCTACTATTTTTTCCCGGAGGCTGATTCTTCCATGGCCAAGCTCTACTTCCGCTACGGCGCGATGGGTTCCAGCAAAACCGCCAACGCCATCATGGTGCGCCATAACTACCTGGAACGCGGTCAGCGCGTTTTGATGCTCAAGCCCCGTCTGGACAACCGTGACGGCGAGACCATGATCGCCAGCCGCAGCGGCCTGAGCTGCCAGTGTCACTTTGTGGAGGACCTGGACCGCTTCAACGTGCGGGATTATGACTGCCTGATCGTGGATGAGGCGCAGTTTCTCACGCGGGCGCAGGTGGAACGGCTGGTGCGGGTGGTGGATATCGACAACGTCCCGGTGATCGCCTACGGCCTGCGCTGTGACTTCCGAAACGAGCTTTTCGAGGGCAGCCAATGGCTGCTGGCCTGGGCCGACACCATCGAGGAGGTCAAAACCATCTGCTGGTGCGGCAAAAAAGCCGTCTGCAACGCGCGCGTGGTAGACGGCAAAATGGTGCGGGAGGGCGAGCAGATTGTGCTGGGCGGCAGCGAAAGCTATGTGAGCCTGTGCCGCCGGCATTGGGCGCAGGGCAAGCTGGCGCCGGATCAGCCGGAGACGGACGCCTGATAGGGCAGCGGCGCGGCGGGGTTCTCCCGCCACTTTTGCAGGGCAGCGGTAAATGCCTCCGGCGGCGGCGCCGTAAAGGTCAGCCGCTCGCCCGTCCGGGGGTGCGTAAAGGACAGCGTGTAGGCGTGCAGCATCAGTCTGGGCGCCTTCACGCCGTTTTTTTGTCCGTAGATGGGGTCGCCGGCCACGGGATGGTGCAGGCTCTGCATATGCACGCGGATCTGGTGCGTTCGGCCGGTCAGGATATGCACGTCCAGCAGTGCCGCATTTTTCAGGTTTTCCAGCAGCGTCCACTCCGTCACCGCCTCGCGCCCGGCGGGGTCCACGGCCATGCGCTTGCGGTCCTTTGTGCTGCGGGCGATGGCCTTTTCCACCCGCCCGGACGGCTCGCGCATGCGCCCGTCCACCACGGCCAGGTAATGTTTTTCCATCGTGCGGGCGCGCAGCTGGTCGCTCAGTCCCTGATGCGCCAGGTCGTTTTTGGCCACCATGAGCAGGCCGCTGGTATCCTTGTCCAGCCGGTGCACAATGCCCGGCCGCTTCACCCCGCCGATGCCGCTGAGGTCCTCCATGTGGTAGAGCAGCGCGTTGACCAGCGTTCCGCTTTCATTGCCCGCGGCGGGATGCACCACCATCCCGCAGGGCTTGACCACCACGGCCAGATCCGCATCCTCATAGAGGATGTCCAGCGGGATATCCTCCTTCTCCACGGGGGCTTCCCCGGCATCGGGCACGGTCAGCTCCACCACGTCCCCCGCGCTGACCTTGAAGGCGGGCTTCTGCCGCGCCGTGCCGTTGACCAGGCACAAACCCTGCTCGATCCACCGGGCCGCCTGCGACCGGCTGGCATCGCCGGCCTCTGCGGCCAGCAGATCCAGGCGCATCTCCTCCCTGGCTACCGCCGTGATCTTTTGCATATATCTTACGCTTCCTTCCAGTCCTGCGGGCGAAACAGCAGGCTTGCCGCCAGCAGCACAACGCCCGCGCAGATGGCGATATCCGCTATGTTGCACACAAACCAGGGCAAAAACGGAAAATAGATCATGTCCAGCACCCAGCCGTGCCACAGCCGTTCCAGAAAGTTTCCCAGGAAGCCGCCCAGCACCAGCCCGCATGCCGTCTGCGTAAAGGGGGTCAGCCGGTAGCGCCTGAGCAGCAGCCAGCCGCAGATAATCACCGTGAGGGGCAGCAGCATGCCGGCAACGCGGTTGCCCGCAAACAGCCCCAGCGCCATGCCGTCGTTGCGGGTCAGGCGCAGCTCCAGCAGCCAGCCAAGCGACACCGTGCGCCCGGTCAGCGCCACGGAGGCCAGCCATTTGGTCCCCGCGTCCAGCGCGAGCGTTGCCATCAGGACCCCCATGATCCGTTTCATTCGGCACCCCTTACTCCAATCGTTTCTGCACCACGCTGACGATCTGCGCCAGCATATCCCCGATCAGCGGCAGGTTATGCCGCGCCAGGTCCTGCAGCACAATGATCAGAATGGCGCCCAGAATGGTAAAGCCTACCGCCATGCCCACCCCACGCGCCACCCCGCTGAAAAAGCTGGTCCAGAACAGGCGCTTGCGGTCGTCCACGTAGCGCACGTAATCCGCCAGGCGCAGCCGCTCCATCGAGGCGATCCACCGGTCGATCTGCCGGACGATCAGATTGGCTTTCTCGCCTTCCGTCATCGCATTTCCCGAAGGCTCCATGTCCATCTGGGCACGGTCCTCGCTGTCCGGCGGGCTGACACAGGGCGTTTCCTTGCGCCAGCGCCGCCAAAGCCTTGCGTTCATGCATCCCACCTCCGTGGTAGTTTGTACCGGAGGTGGTGAAACCATCAACCGATTCTGTTTTTCAGCAGGCGCATCGCCCGCGTACCCAGATCCGACAGGCCCGCGCCGCTGTATACCAGCCAGATCGGCACATGTGACACGCCATAGCGCGGCAGTGGCGCGTAGATGGCGGTGACCAGCGTCGCCACGAGCAGATAGACCGCCGGCGCGTAATATCCGCGCTGCGCACATCCCCCTGCGCGCGGGCACAGAAGCCCCCACGCCGCCAGGGCCAGACAACCCCACCACACAAGGGACACCAACCTGTCGGGCATCAGGTCCACCGTGCGCAGGTGGGAAACCGTCAGTGTCAGCGGCTTGTAGATCAGATGGCTCGCCACGAAGGCCAGTGGATTTTCCGTAAACCACTGCCACAGGCGTTCCTTGCCCATCTCGCCCCGCCGGGCAAAGCGGCGCTCCATGTCATCCTGATACCCCTGCTCCCAGGCTTCGCGGTCTGACTGGAGCACAGCTTCCTCATAGGTTCCCTCCGGATAGCCAAAGCCTATGTAGGACCCCATGAGCTGTATGTCGCCCCGATTGGCGGTAAAGGGGACAAATTCGCCCGTAAGCAAACCGTTTCGCACCCACCAGGGGATAAACAGCAGGACGAAGGCCACCAGTGCGGCGCCTGCGCGAAGCAGCCACGGGCGCAGGTTTGTTCCCCGGCGAGCGAGCAGGGCGACGGGTGCGATCAGCACCAGCAGCCCCAGGCCCTTGAAAAAGGCCGCGCCGCACATGCACAGCACCCCGGCCCAATACCGGCTCCACCGCCACTCCCGCACGCTGGCCAGGAGAAAATACATGGCGAACAGGTTCAGGCACATATATGGCGTTTCGGTCAGAAAAACGATGTTGACGGACAGCAGCGCCGGCTCCAGCACGCACAGCGCCGACGCGATCAGCCCCGCGGTGCGCGAGCACAGCAGCGTCCCAAGCAGATATGCCGCGATGGCCGTCAAAAGCCCGATGCAGGAAAAGGCGATATGCGTGGCCACCAGCCCGCCAGGGTCTGCCCCCAGCAGCGCGATCAGCCCGCCCAGCAGCACGGGCATACCCGGTCCGATAGCCGTGGTCTGAAGCCCCGGGTCGGCGTAGGCGATGTAGCCCGTGCGGGCAAAGGTGACGCCGCTGGTGAGATAGCCGTTGTCATCGGAATAGGTGTTGGGTCCCATGGCATAGGGCAAAATGGCCGCGCTGCGCAGCGCAAGCCCCACCGCCAGCAGCACGGCAAGTACCAGGGCGGCGCGGCGGGGTGAGAGACGGTCAGCGTCCGCGATTGTGTTCACCGCATGCTCACCTCCCAGTCCGCCAGCGTGAGATATCCGGCATCCATTTCCCCCTCAAGAGGGGTCACCAATACGCTTGCCTGCACCTGGCAGGGCGCATCCGGCTCCGCGCGCACGCTGAGAGCACAGGCGCGGGCGCGTTCCTGATCGCTCTCCAGCGGCAGTTCGATGCGCGCGGCGTCGATTACGCGCCCGTCCGTCTGCGACAGGCACGCCCATTCCAGCCATATCTGATAGCCCCGGCGCGCCTTCGCCAGCGCGTTCTGCGCGCCGGAGGCATAGACCGTCAGCGTGGCCTCGCGCACGCCCGGCTCCAGCGGTATGCCGGCAGAAACGGCGCTCCGCTCCACGTCCTCCCCCGCCTCCCAGCGGAGGGTCAGCGTGTCGGGCAGGGCCTCCGCTGACAGCCCTTCACCGGCTTCAAAGCCCATCCCGCTCACATCCAGGAAGCGCGTCTCAAACGCCGCGATCCTCTGCGGCTGTTCCTTGAGGTACACCCAGGCGGTTACAGCCGCCGAAACCAGCGCCAGACATCCCAGCAGCAGCGCGGTGAGGCGCCGTTCCCGCTTTTGCATCTCCCGCCCTCCTTTGGTCAGATATTCCCATTATACCCCATGCCCGCCAACCACACAAGTGTGCAAAAAGCCCCGCCGTTTCAGGCGGGGCCTTTGCAAAGCCAGCGCATCAGATAATCTCGATCACGCACATCTCGGCAGCGTCGCCGCGACGGGGTCCGAGCTTGTAAATGCGGGTGTAGCCACCGGCGCACTTCTTTTCCTCGTTGCGCTTTTTGAACTTGGGGCCATATTCGCGGAAGAGCTTCTCCACCACAGGATACTTGACGTCCTTGGTGCGCTCCTTCCAGTCGGCCTTGTCCTCGTCCTTGCGCTGCACATCCTTGAGCTCATAAAGGTAGCTCATCATCAGGCGGCGGGCATGCAGCTTGCTGGGGGCGTCGTTGACCACATTCAGGGTTACGAGCTGGCCCTTGTCATTGTGGGTTTCCTTGGTCACTTCCACGTTGTTATCGCACTCATTGACCGCAAGCGTGATCAGGCGCTCGGCGGCGCGGCGCACTTCCTTGGCGCGGGCCTCGGTCGTCTCGATGCGGCCATACCAAATCAGGTTGGTCACCTGATTGCGCAAAAGCGCCTTGCGCTGATCGGCAGTACGGCCCAGTTTCCGTTGTGCCATGGTATGTTATCCTCCTTTTAGGGAATCGGTCGGTTATTCGTCGCTGGGGCGCAGGGACAGATTGAGCGCTTCGAGCTTCTGCTCCACTTCCTCAAGGCTCTTGCGGCCGAGGTTGCGCACCTTCATCATGTCCTCCTGGTTGCGCTGCACCAACTCCGCCACGGTGTTGATACCCGCGCGCTTGAGACAGTTATAGGCGCGAACGCTCAGGTCCAGCTCCTCGATGGTCATCTCGAGCACCTTTTCCTTCTTGTCGTCTTCCTGATCGGTGAAGGAAATGGTGGTCACCTGATCGGTCAGGCCGACGAACAGGGTCAGGTGCTCGGTGAGAATCTTGGCGGCAAGGCTGATGGCCTCGTCAGGCTGAACGCTGCCGTTGGTCCACACCTCCAACGTCAGCTTGTCATAGTCGGTGATCTGGCCCACGCGGGTATCGGTCACCGTGTAGTTGACCTTGCGGATGGGGGTGAAGATGGAGTCGATCGGGATGACCCCGATGGGCATATTGGGGTACTTGTTCTTTTCCGCGCTCACGTACCCGCGGCCCTTGTCGATGGTCAGCGTCATTTGCAGGTGGGCGTCCTCGTTGAGGGTGGCGATATGCATCTCCGGATCGATGAACTCAAGCTCGTCATCAATGGCGATATCCTTGGCCTTGACCTCGGCGGGGCCCTTTACATCGAGCATGACGGTTTTGGGCTGATCGGAATACAGCTTGGCCGACAAGGTCTTGAGGTTCAGGATGAGCTCGCTCACGTCCTCGGTGACGCCGGGCACGGTGGAAAACTCATGCTGAATGCCCTCGATCTTGATGCTGGTCACAGCCACGCCGGGCAGCGAGCTAAGCAGCACGCGGCGCAGGGCGTTGCCCAGCGTGTTGCCAAAGCCGCGCTCCAGAGGCTCTACGACAAACCTGCCATACGTGCCGTCCGGGCTGAGCTCCGCACAGTCGATGCGCGCCTTTTCGATTTCGATCATTCGTTTTACCCTCCTGTTTTAAGCCAATGGGTTGAGGGAGGAACGCCTCATCCTAACGAGAGTAGAACTCGACGATCATGTTTTCCTGCAGGGTCAAATCGACGTCATCGCGCTGCGGCAGGGCGGCGACGGTGGCGGTGAGGTTTTCCAGGTCGGTGGTCAGCCACTTGGGCACCACGCGGCCGGAGCCTTCCTTGGCGGCCTTGAAGATGGCGATGTCCTTCTTGGTGGACTTGACGCCGATCACATCGCCCTGCTTCACGGTGTAAGAGGGGATGTCCACCTTCTTGCCGTTGACGGTCATCAGGCCGTGGCAGACGAGCTGACGGGCCTGAGCGCGGCTGGCGGCCAGGCCGCTGCGGTAGACGACATTGTCCAGGCGCAGCTCAAGGAGCTGGAGCAGGTTGTCGCCGGTGATGCCCTTCATGCCGGTGGCGCGGACAAAGGTGCGCTTGAACTGGCCCTCCATCAGGCCGTAGGCGCGACGGGCTTTCTGCTTTTCACGAAGCTGGAGGCCGTACTCACTCGCCTTACGCTGCCGGGCCTGTCCATGCTGGCCGGGAGGGGTGGGGCGGTTCTGCTGCGCGCACTTGGACGAGAAGCACTTCTCGCCCTTGAGGAAGAGCTTGGTGCCCTCGCGGCGGCACATACGGCACACGGAATCGGTATATCTTGCCATGTTGATTGTACCTCCTCGAAATCCTTACACTCTTCTACGCTTGGGCGGACGGCATCCGTTGTGCGGAATGGGTGTAACGTCTTTGATCATGTTGACTTCCAGACCCGCGGCCTGCAGGCTGCGGATGGCAGCCTCACGCCCGGAACCGGGACCCTTGACATAGACCTCGACGGTCTTGAGGCCAAACTCCATGGCGGCCTTCGCGGCGGTCTCGGCGGCCATCTGCGCGGCGAAGGGCGTGGACTTCTTGCTTCCGCGGAAGCCCAGGCCGCCGGCGCTGGCCCAGCTGAGGGCGTTGCCGTTGGTGTCGGTCAGGGTAACGATGGTATTGTTAAAGGAAGAACGGATATGCGCGGCGCCACGCTCAACGAGCTTCTTTTCACGGCGCTTGCGCGTTACCTTCTTAAGCTTTTGCTTGGGTGCCATGTTTGTTCATCCCTCCATGCTGCTTGCGTCTGGTTAACGGGTGGCCTTCTTCTTGCCCGCGATGGTGCGCTTGGGGCCCTTGCGGGTGCGCGCGTTGTTCTTGGTGTTCTGTCCGCGGACGGGCAGGTTGCGGCGGTGGCGCACGCCGCGATAGCAGCCGATCTCCACCAGGCGCTTGATGTTGAGGGACACCTCACGGCGAAGGTCGCCCTCCACCTTGACGTGATGCTCGATGTACTCACGAAGCTTGCTGACTTCGTTTTCGCTGAGGTCCTTGACGCGGGTATCGGGGTTGATCTCGGTCTCGGCGAGGATCTGCTTGGACGTGGCCAGGCCGATGCCGAAGATGTAGGTCAGGCCGATCTCCACACGCTTTTCCCTGGGCAGGTCTACGCCCGCAATACGTGCCATGTGTGGTTACACCTCCATGTAATGTGCTCTCTTGAGCCGAAGGGGCTCTTGAAGTTGGACGCGTCCGCGTAGAGAGAGCGAAGCGCATCCCAAGCCCCCGCACGGCCTCATGGGGCCGCGCTTTGTCAGTGATGATGTTTCCGCCCGGCCCGTGGTCACGCGCCTTTTGAGCGCATGCAGCCGCCCACGGCTCCCGGCATACTCCAACTTTTGAATTATAGCACAGCTTTGCGCAACTTGTAAACTCTTTTTGCGGGGATTTTTTTCAAGAATTTTGGGAAATTCAGGGGAAGGTGGCGGGGCAGCCGGGGTGGTCTCTGCCCAACATGAAAAATCCCTGCCGGACGGCGAGCGCAGTTTATTGCACAATCGCCACCTGCCCGGCAGGGCTTCTCCGTTTTTTTCGCAGGAAACGCCTCCTGCCATGTACCCCCGGACGCGGGGAGCCCGCCCCGACACCCGCCACCTCCGGCGGAATTGGGTCCAGGGCGCCAGTCCTGGTTAGAGGACCTTGCGCAGGAAGTCCTGTGTGCGGGGGTTTTTGGGAGTTTCAAAGATTTCTTTCGGCGAGCCTTCCTCCAGCACACGTCCCTCGTCCATAAAGAGGACGCGGTCGCCCACCTCGCGGGCAAAGCCCATCTCGTGCGTCACAACCACCATGGTCATGCCCTCGGCAGCAAGTTTCTTCATCACGTCCAGCACCTCGCCCACCATTTCGGGGTCCAGGGCGCTGGTCGGCTCGTCAAAGAGCATCACGTCGGGGTTCATGCAAAGCGCCCGCACGATGGCGATGCGCTGCTGCTGGCCGCCGGAAAGCTGCTTGGGATATACGGAGGCCTTTTCCAAAAGGCCCACGCGCGCCAAAAGCTGAGTCGCCTTGTCGGAAGCTTCTGCTTTGGACATCTGGCCGGTCTGAATGGGGGCCAGCGTGAGGTTCTGCATCACGGTGAGGTGCGGAAAGAGGTTGAACTGCTGAAACACCATGCCCATGCGGCGACGGATCAGGTTGATGTCACATTTGGGGTCGGTGATATCGGTGCCCTCAAAGAGGATCTGCCCTTCCGTGGGCCGCTCCAGAAGGTTCAGGCAGCGCAGGAAAGTGCTCTTGCCCGAACCGCTGGGCCCGATGATAACGACCTTTTCGCCGGGGGCGATGTGCTGGTCGATGCCCTTGAGGACCTCGAGCTGCCCAAAGGATTTTTTCAGTCCCTTAACGGTTATCACCCTGACGCAGCCTCCTTTCCAGCTTGCTCACCATATGGGTGAGGAACATGACCAGAATCAGGTAGATGATCGCCACCGCGATGAGCGGCATGAACGGCGAATAGGTGACGCCGCGGATGCGGTTGCCCGCGAAGGTCAGATCGCTCACAGCCACATAGCCGGCAACGGAGGTCTCTTTCAAAAGGGTGATGAACTCGTTGGCCAGCGTGGGAAGCACGTTTTTGAGCACCTGCGGCGCGATGATGAACCACATGGTCTTGATGTAATTCAGGCCCAGACTGCGTCCCGCCTCCATCTGGCCCTTGTCGATGCTCATGATGCCGGAGCGGAAAATCTCGGAAACATAGGCGCCGCTGTTGATGCCAAAGGCCAGCGTGGCCACCATTACGCCATTGTCCGACGTGGCGAAGATGATGTAGTACATGATCAGGAGCTGGATGACCATTGGCGTGCCGCGGATGATGGTGGTATAGATCAGGCACAGCCGGTTAAAAAACGCGAAGGCCAGACGCGCCGGACCCTTGCGCATGCTGGAGCCGGCATTGTCCCACGTGGTGCGCACAATGGCTACCACCACGCCCAGCACAATGCCGATCAGGCAGGCAAGAAACGCAATCAGCAGCGTATTGCCCAGGCCCGTCAGCAGCATGCGCCAGCGGCTCTTGTCAACAAAATTGAGGATAAATTCGGCCTTTACGCCGTCAAACCACGCCGCAAGGTCTGTCAGAAGCGTCACACGCTCAGCCTCCCATCAGTCTTTGGTGCGAAGAAAGGGGGGCGGCGATGCCGCTCCCCCGATGCATCCGGTTGGATTATTCGGCCGGGATATACTTCTCGATGATCGCCGGGATGGTGCCGTCGGCGGTCAGCTCTTGCAGGGCCGCGTTGAACTTCTCCACCAGCTCGGTGTTGTCCTTGGCGAAGCAGGCCGCGTAATCCTCCACCACATAGGTGCTGTCCAGGATCTTCAGGCCTTCGTTGGCTTCCACATACGCCTTGGCGGGCTCGTTGTCGATGATCACGCAGTCGATCTTGCCGTTGACCAGCGCCATCACAGCCTCATTGCCGTTGGGGAAGGCGGCCACGGTGCCCTTGCCGGCATCCTCGATATCGCTCATGGCGTAGATGTAGCCGGTGGTGGCGTTCTGCGTGCCGACGGTGTAGTTGGCGCCGTCCGCCAGCAGGTCATCCACGCTGGTGATGGGGCTGTCTTCCTTGACGATGATCACCTGAACGCCGGTGGCGTAGGTGTCGGAGAAGCTGACCATCTGCTTGCGCTCGTCGGTCACGGTCATGCCGGCCATCACGAAATCATACTTGCCGCTGGCCACGCCGGAGATCAGAGAGTCAAATTCGGTATCCACGATTTCAAGGTTGTAACCCATCTTCTCGCACACGGCGGCGGCGATCTCAGGGTCGATACCCACAACCTGATCGCCCTCGACGTACTCATACGGCGGGAAAGAAGCGTTGGTCGCCATGGTCAAGGTCTCCGTAGCTTCCGCGCACGCGGCGGCGGCGGTCAAAGTCAGCGCAAGCGTCAGCGCAATAGCCATAATCTTTTTCATGATGGTTGCCTCCATTCAATCGCTCGTTCGTTGGGGAACGTGCATAGTATACAACCGATTATGCAGGATGTCAAGCATTAAATGCATAAATATTCAACTTTTTTCTGCATATCCGAATGAATAATGCATAATCCTTGATTTTCAAGGCGTCGGACACAGCTCGCGGTAGCGCGCCGCGCCCATGGCGTAGGCGTCGCCGCCCTGGCCATCGAGCGCGACGGTGAGCGGCAGATCGCGCACGACCAGGCGCTTGATGCTCTCGGTGCCAAGGTCGTCATAGGCGACGACTTCCAGCGCCTCCACACAGGCGGCCATGTAGGCCGCGCAGCCGCCGATAGCCGCAAAGTACACCGCGCCCGTTTCCATCACGGCTTCGCGCACCGTTTCTCCCCTCTCCCCCTTGCCGATCATGGCGTTGACGCCATAGCGCAGCAGCCGGGGCGTGAAGGCATCCATGCGCATGCTGGTGGTGGGGCCGATGGCCCCGCAGGCCTTTCCGGGCGGCGTGGGCGTGGGGCCCGCATAAAAGACCGTCTGGCCGCGCAGATCCACGGGCAGGTCCTCCCCCGCATCCAGCGCGGCGCACAGACGGGCATGCGCCGCGTCGCGCGCGGTGTAGATCACGCCCGAAAGCAGCACGCGGTCGCCCGCATGCAGGCTTTGGATATCCTCCTTCGTAAGCGGGGCGTTCAAATGAATCATCGCCACTTCCTCCCCCTTCTCACAGCGTCGTGCTGGCGTGGCGCGTGACGTGACAGCCCACGTTGACCGCCACGGGCAGGCCTGCAATATGCGTGGGCGCGGCCTTGATGCGCACGCTCAGCGCGGTGGTTTTTCCGCCAAAGCCCTGCGGGCCGATGCCCAGGGCGTTGACGCGCTGCGTCAGTTCCTGTTCCAGCGCATCGTAATAGGGATCGGGATGCGGGCCCTCGCGCAGCTCCACCAGCGCTTCCTTGGCCAGCTCCGCCACGCGCTCGAAGGTGCCGCCCACTCCCACGCCCAGCATCATGGGCGGGCAGGGATTGGCGCCTGCCAGCCGCGCGGTCTCCACCACAAACTCTTTCACGCCCTCCAGTCCCTGGGCCGGGGTGAGCATGCCCAGGCGGCTCATGTTTTCGCTGCCGAATCCCTTGGGCGCGACAGTCAGGCGCAGCCGGTCGCCCGCGACCAGCCGCACATGCAGGACGGCGGGCGTATTATCGCCCGTGTTCCCGCGGCGGATGGGGTCGCGCACCACGGACTTGCGCAGATAGCCGTCGATGTATCCGCGCCTGACGCCCTCGTTAACCGCGTCCTCCAGAAGCCCGCCGCAGATGTGCGCATCCTGCCCCAGCTCGGCATAGACGACGGCCATGCCGGTATCCTGGCAGATGGGCATGCCGCGCTCGCGCGCCACGTCGGCGTTATGGCAAATCAGCTCCAGCGTTTCCCGCGCGGGCGGGAAGGGCTCCGCATCACGGGCCCCGTTCAGCAGAGTCCGCACCGGCTGCGGCAGCAGCGTGCAGGCCTCCACACACAGCCGCGCGACGGCCAGGGTGATATCCTCATAATGGATGTCCCGGCACTGTCCCATAGTCATGGCCTCCTTCATCGGTATCAGTCCAGCGTGATGCGCAGCACCTCGCAGGGATTTCCCCAGCGCGGCAGATGCACCGGGTTGCCCGCGCCGGCGGAAATGACCATCCTGCCATCCACCACGCCGTAGGTATAGCGCGGGAACAATCCCTGGCCCGGCGAAAACACGCCGCGTCCGGCCACGCGAATCTGCCCGCCGTGCGCGTGCCCGGCCACCACCAGGTCCAGCGCGCGGCCTCGCAGGTATTTGATGTAATGCTCCGGCTTGTGGCACAAGAGCACCTTCACGCCGTCCAGCGATTCAAACCGATCCATCATGTCGGGCTCGCGCACGATGGTAGGGGGATACCACCCGCCGATCCAGCATTCGCCGAAGCGCACATAGCGGTTGATCAGCACCTCAGCGCCCGTTTTTTCTAGATCGCCGACCAACCGGCGGAACTGCTTCTGTCGCGTCTCGTGATTGCCCAGCGAAAAAAAAGTGGGCAGCCGGCCAGCCGCTTCTTTCAGAAAGGCGACGCCCCGCGCCGAGGTCTGACGGTAACGGTCACACACGTCGCCGGGCACCAGCAGCGCGTCCGCGCCTTCCAGCATGGGCCACAGGTCGTCGTAGGCCTCGTCGTGCAGGTCGCTGACCACGGCGAAATCGACGGGGCGGGTCAGCCTGCCGGTGTGGATGTGATACTCTGTCAGCTTGCGCGTTTGCATGCGTTTGCGTTCCTTTCCGGGGGAGGAGTGGTTGGGAGAGTCACAGCATTCCCGATCATTGTAGCACAGAAGGCTCCGCCTGCCAAGGGCGCAAAAACGCCCCCGCCCGGAAACCGGGCGGGGGTTGTCATCAAGGAATCGAATGGAATTATTCGGCGGGAGCCTCCGCCACGCCCACGATGCGGCCTTCGCCGTAGGGATCGGCGTACTGCTCGCCCACAACGCCTTCCAGCGTGCCGGTGATGTAGTCGATGAGCACCTGGTTGTCCAGCTTGATCTCATCCTGAAGCAGGTTGCAGCCCTGGAACATGGTGAAGCCGTCGCCGCCGTCCTTGAGCATGTAGTTGTGGGAAGCGACGGTATAGGTCTTGGTCAGGTCGAGGTCCTCGCCGGCAACCTTGACGTTCTTGACGCGGTATTCGCCGTCCACGCCGGTGAACAGGCCGTTCTCGTCGGCGGTGCAGGAGGACTCGATGTAGGTGTGGATCTCATAGGTCAGGCCGGAAACCTGCAGGAAGCCGCCGTTCTCACCGGGCACGTTGCGCGCGCCCCACTCCAGCGCGTCGAGGATCTGCTGGCCGGTGGCCTCCACCACGCACAGAGCGTTGCCGAAGGGATGCACCTCGAGAATATCGCCCAGAGTGATGTCGCCCGCGGGGATGGAGACGCGGATGCCGCCGCCGTTGACAAACGCCACGTCGGCGTCGCCCTGGTCGCGGTAGGCGTCGGCGCACAGGTCGCCCAGGTTGGTCTCGGCATTGCGGATGATGCGGATGGGCTGGCCGTTTTCATCGACCGCCTCGGGATCGTTGATGGTCAGTTCCACATCGGACTTGGCCACGACCTCGTCCAGCTTCTCGTTCAGGGTTTCAGTGGCCTCAACCACGGCGGTGCTGATGTCGTTCTCGATGCCCAGCAGCGCAGGCACGGAGACCTCATTGGTCCAGGTGTACAGGCCGGTCTGGATGGAGCCGTCGGCGGCGGAGATGCGGGCATAGCCGATGCCGCCCAGCTTGGTACCGCAGCCGGAGCGCGGCACGTCCTCGCCGTCCTTGTTCTTCATAACCACCTGGTCGGTGTCATGGCTGTGGCCGTCGAGGAAGGCGTCGATGCCGGTGGTGTTGGCGATCACGTCGGCATAGGTGTAGGGCGCGCAGGTCGCCTCGTTGCCCAGGTGGCCCATGGCGATGACGTAGTCCGCGCCCTCGGCGATGGCCGCATCCACGGCAGACTGCACGGCCGCATAGAGCTTTTCGCCGGTATCATCCTGCATGAAGCCGTAGATGAAATTGCCCTCATCATCCTGGAAGTACTTGGGGGTGGAGGAGGTGATGGTCTTGGGGGTGGTCACGCCCACGAAGGCGATCTTCACGCCTTCCACTTCCTCGATCACATAGGGATCGAACACCAGCTCGCCATCCTTGTTGAAGTTGGCGCTGATGTAGGGGAAGTCGGCCATTTCCGTCAGCTCCAGGAAACGGTCCATGCCATAGTCGAATTCATGGTTGCCGGGGATGGCTACGTCGTAGCCGATGGCGTTCATCAGGCCGATGATGGCCTCGCCGGTGGTCATGGTGCCGATGGGTTCGCCCTGGATGGCGTCGCCGTTATCCACCAGCAGCACGTGGTTGGTCTTTTCCAGCGTGTCGCGCACGGCTGCAAGGCCGGCGTAGCCGAAGCCCTGATCGACGCCGCAGTGCACGTCGCTGGTGAAGAGCACAACAATGTCCTGGGTCAGCCCGGTTTCCTCCGCGAACGCCGCGCCGCCCACAAGCATAAGCAGGGCAAGCAGTAGAGCCAGAAGTTTCTTCATGGAACGATACCCTCCTTTTGTTTGATCCGATTGCCGCTTGTATTATACCATATCCGGCCCCATCTTCCTATGAAAAGTAAGAAAAATGTATTGGAATTTTTCCGCAGGTCCCGCAGATGGACTTTTCTGTAAAAACATGATAGACTTTCTTATCTTCCTCATGTTCGCTTGCAGGAGAAGACGGAGGTTTTGGTATGATTGCAGTCCGGCTTTTGTTGCTGGCCCTGTCCCTTTACGGGCTGACGCGCCTGGCCATGCGGCGCCTGACGCTGTCGGTAGAAGGGGCGCTGCCGCTTACGATGGTGTCCGTAGCGACGCTGGTTACGCTGGCGGGTATGCTCAACCTGCTGCGCGAAGCCGTATGGCTCATGTGGGGAACGGGGCTGATTTTAGCGGCGCACTCCCTGTGGCGTCGGGAGTCCCTCCGCGCCGTGCTTACACCGGGCACCTGCTTTTTCGCGGCAGGTGCGGTCGGCCTGGCCCTGCTGACAAACGGCGCGCGCGTTTTGCAATATGATGACTTCAGCCACTGGGCGCTGATTGCGCGCACCATTCTGCTGCGTGATGCGCTCCCCACCTTTCGGGATACCGCCCTGTCCTTTTTGAACTATCCACCCGGAAGCGCGTGCTGGATCTATTTTTTCTGCCGTCTCTGCGGCAGCGAGGGCGAAGGGATGATGTTTTTTGCCCAGTCGCTGATGATGCTGGCATGCTTTCTGCCCCTGTTTCTGATCGCACGCCGGCACCCTGTATGGACGGTGCTGCTGGCGGCGTCGGTGGCGGTCTATACGTTCCTCTCTCAGGAAGCGCAGCTGCTGACCCTTTATGTGGATCAGCTGATGCCGCTGGTAGCCGCAGCCGGGATGCTTCTGACCCTCACCAGCGCCCGGGATCCCCGCCGGGCCGCTTTGCTGGCGCTTCCTTTTTCCGTCTATGCCTACCTGATCAAAAACAGCGGGATTCTGTTTGCGCTTCTCATTTCCCTGCTGCTGGCAGGCATTGCGCTGTGGAACCGGCGGCAGGGCCGTCCGCCCGCGCGGCGCGACTGGCGGTGTATTGCGGGCGTATGCCTGGCACCAGTAGCGGTGCTGTATGTGTGGAACCGTCACACCACGATGGTCTTTGAAAACGCCTCGGCCACCAAGCACGCCATGCGCCCGGGGCAGCTGCTGTCCACCTTCGCGGAAAAAACGGCAGAAGAGCTCACGACAACCATCTCCGCGTTTTTTTCCGCCCTGCCGAGCATCTCGGTTCTCTCGCTGCTCTGCCTTGCCGTCATGGCGATTTGCCTGTATGTTGCCGGAAAGCGCCGCCGTGCGCTGCATCTGCCGACGCTGGCCGCGCTGGGCGCCTGCGCTGCAGTCTATGTCGCTTATCTGGCGGGCTTGCTGTTGATGTATCTGTTTTCCATGTCTCATGGGGAGGCAACCGGTCTGTCCGCCCTGTCACGCTATATGGAAACCATTGATCTTTGGCTGATTTACATGACGGCAGGCGTCTGGCTCAATACGCTTGCCATCCACCCGCCTCAAACGGGCAAAGCACGGATTTGCCTTGCTGCGGCCACGGCAGCCTGTGTGGGAGCGCTGCTGGTTTTCAATGGTTTTCCAAACTCATCCGTTCTGCACCATCACCAGCTCTATTCCCAGTCGGACCGCGCCAAAATCGAACGTGCCATCCAGGAACATGCCATCCCTTCCGGAGAGCGCTATGTGCTGGCAAGCACGCTTGACGGCGGTATGGCCTACTATATTTTCCAATACCTGCTGGACCCGGCCTTTCTGTCTTTGAATTTGGAGGACTGGCATCAGGCGGACGCCATCCTCATCTATGATCCCAAACCGCTGGAGCTGGTCTATATCGAGGAGACGGTTTTGCCCTCCGGCGAGGCGCCGGTCATCTATGACCTGCGCTAACAAAGCCCTTTCTATGGCACGGGAATGATGTAGAGGGGGCTGGGCGTGGACGGAAGCAACGGCGTGAGGCATGGCGTGGGCAAGGGCGCATCGTTTCCGTCCGTTGTCTGGGAAAGGCTTTCGGCCTGTGCCGCAAGCGTCTCGATGGTCTGCGCATCCTCCTGTGCCTTTTGTTCATAGGCCAGCGCCGTTTGCGCGCTTTCCTCCATGATCGTCTCCAGCTGCCTTTCCAGCTCCTGCGCGCGTGCGGACGCCTCCTGGCTCCGGGCGGTTGTGTCGTCCAGCGCCTCCTGTGCCTGCGAAAGCTGCGCAAGAAGCGCATCGCGCTCCTGCGTCAGGCTGTCCAGGTCGAGGGCGAGCGCGTCCCGCTCCATCGCCAGCGCGTCATACTCCCCGGCCAGCGCCTCCGCCTCCTGCAGAAGCGTCTCCCGGTCCTTTCCCTCCCGGACGCGCTGCGCGTCCGACTGCGCCATGCGCTCCGCCAGCGCCTGCTGCTGCTCGAGCGCCTCGTCACGTTCGCGGACAGCCGCCTCCAGCGCGGCGGAAAGCTCGCCGTTTTGTTCCTCCAGTTCATCCGCGCGCTGTGTCTTTTGCTTCACCTGAGCGGCCATTTCGTCCATCAGGGTGTTTTTTTCAGCCATTTGCTGCATCTGCTCCACACTGCCCGCCACGATGAATCCCGAAACCGCCAGCAGCGCAATCATCAGGGCCGTTACAATCACTACCGTCTGTCTCATACGCGGTATCCCCCTTCCATCGGCGCATTGAAAAGCGCCCGGTGCAAGTATGCCCGGACGCAGGGGGAAAAATACCTGTCATTTGTCAGGGTGTCAACGGCTCGTCCACCTTCTCCTGCACGTCGGGCAGGGGCGGAAGCTCGCGGATGTCGGAGATGCCGAAGTGCTCCAAAAACCGGTCCGTCGTGGCGTACAGGATGGGCCGGCCCAGCGCCTCCTTGCGCCCGGCCTCCTTTATCAGCCCCTTGTGCAGAAGCGACTGCACGGAATAGTCACACTTGACCCCCCGCACCTGCTCCACCTCGCCCTTGGTGACGGGCTGCCGGTAGGCGATGACGGCCAGCGTTTCCATGGCGGTCTGCGACAGGGTCTGCCGCTGCACGGGCTGAAGCAGGCGTTCCACATAGGGCGCATATTCCGGCCGCGTCTCCATGCGCAGATGGTCGCCATAGCGGCGCACGGTCACGCCGCGGCGCTCGCATTCGCGCTCCAGCGCCTCCACCGCGTGCATGATTTCCATTTCCCCGACTTCCAGCGCCCTGGCCAGATCGGCCACGGCGACCGGCTCGCCGGCGACGAAGAGAATCGCCTCCAAAATCTGCGGGATTTCATTCGGCTCCATCCGTTTCCTCCTCCCGGGGTCCCGGCGCCAGCATGATGCGGTCAAACGTGCCGTTCTGACGCACATGCGCCTTGCCCAGCTTTAAAAGCTCCAGCAGCGCGATAAACAGCGTGACGACCTCCTCGCGGTCCGGTTCTTCACTAAACAGTTCATCAAAGCTGACGCTGCCCAGCACCAGGCGGCTTTCGATGGCCTCCATGCACCCTTCCACGGTATGGCTGTCACGCCGGATATCGCGCAGGCGGAAATCCACCTCGCGCGGCTCGGCCGGACGGCGGCCCTGCACGCGCAGCAGCGCCTGCCACAGCGCCTCCAGCGTCAGCCCGTCCAGCTCCAGCGTGGGCGGGGGCAGGGGGTATTCCTCCGGCAGCTTGCCAAAGAGCTTGAGGGCGCTTTTTTCAAACTCCGCCATGTTGCGCGCGCTCTCGCGGAACTGCTTGTACGCAGTCAGGCGGGCGATCAGGGTCTGTTCAGGGTCCTCCTCTTCCTCGCGGGGCGGCTTGGGCAGGAGGCGGCGGCTCTTGATTTCCACCAGCAGGGCGGCCATGGCGATGAACTCGCTGGCCTCATCCATGTCAAAGTCCGGCGCGCTGCGCACGATTTCGATATATTGCTCGGTGATCTCGCTCACGAAGATGTCGTTGAGGTCGATCTTGGCCTTGCCCACGAGATGCAAAAGCAGGTCCAGCGGCCCGTCGAACTGCTTCAAATGAATGCTGACCGCCATCAGCCAAGCCCCGCGATGGCCAACATCAGGTTGAGCACCGCGTCCTCCACGGCGCCGGTCACGGCGGAAAGGATTCCCGTCAGCGCACCGGTCAGGCACAGCGCGATCAGCACCACCTGCGTGATCTGGAACATGTTCTGATTGAGCGTGAGCCTGCCTCTGAGCAGGACGTCATTGAGGATATGGAAGCCGTCCAGCGGCGGGATGGGGAGCAGGTTAAAGATGCCCACGCACAGGTTCATGGTGGAGAACATCAGCAGAAAGCGCTGGATGTACTGCACCCAGGGATAGCGCATGGCGTCGATGTTGTCGGCTCCCGCGCCGCCCAGCAGCACCGCATAGCCGATGCCGTCGGAGGAAAGCAGCTCCTTCGCGCCATAGAAGCTGATCACTTCCGGCTTCCACAGAAGGCCGTTGAAGCCCACCGCCAGGGCCAGCGAGAGAAGGAACAGCGTCAGGTTGACCGTGATGCCCGCTATGCTGACCAGGAAATCGTCCCGGCGGTAGTTCTGAAAATTGCGGGGATTGACCGGCACGGGCTTGGCCCAGCCAAAGCCCAGAAACACCAGGCAAAGCGTGCCCAGCGGGTCCAGATGCCTGCGCGGGTCCAGGGACAGGCGGCCCAGCATTTTGGCGGTGGGGTCGCCGCATTTCCAGGCCACATAGCCATGCGCGATTTCATGGAGTGTCAGCGTCAAAAGCACCGACGCCGCAAAATAGAGCAAGTACAGGATAAACCCGGCCGGATCGCTGGTGAACCACTGCATCCAGCTCTGCAAACGGTTAAGAATGCCCATAGGCCCGCCTCCTTGCGTTAAGGGGTAGCGGTTCAATTATAGCAACCCGCGGGACAAATGGCAAGACGGCGCGATGGAATGGGCGGCGGGGCCCTGTCCGCATCTTTCTGCCCTGCGCCGCGCATGAGCGTCCCTTTACCGCGCATACGCTCCCCCAGGAGGGGATGTGCATTGATTTCGGCGTTTCTGTTCTGGATCATCAAGGATTGCCTGTTTCTGCTGGGGTATCTGTCCGGACGTCAGAGTTTTCTCAAGCCCCTGAGTCCGGAGGAGGAGCGCTCGGCGCTTCTGAGAATGCGCGAAGGGGACGAGACAGCCCGCCAGATGCTGGTGGAACACAACATGCGCCTGATCGTGCACATTGCGCGCAAGTACAAGGTGCCCGGCTGCACCTTTGACGACCTGATCTCCATCGGTTCGGTGGGGCTCATCAAAGCCGTGCGCAGCTACGACATGCGCACGGGCACCTCGCTGTCAACCTACGCGGCGCGATGCATCGAAAATGAAATCCTCATGAGCCTGCGTCAAAGCCGCAAGCAGCAGGCCGACATCAGCCTGGATGAGCCGCTGGGCACCGACCGCGACGGCAACGCCGTTTCCTTCGCCGACCTGCTGGGGACGCCCCCGGATATGGTGGAGGACGAGGTGCGCCGCCGCGTGACTTTGGACCGTGTGCGAAAGGCGCTTCCCCGCCTGCCCGAGCGGGAGCGCACCGTCGTCACGCTGCGCTACGGCCTCAGGGACGGCGTGATGCACCCCCAGCATGAGATCGCCGGCATGCTGGGGATTTCGCGCTCCTATGTATCGCAGCGCGGGTATTGTAAGCGATCTCTCCGTGGTCAAAATGCTTGAAATACTTTTGAAATCTTAGTTTCAGGCGCTTTCCCCCAAGGCGCTGAACCGATAGCGGATAATCAGCCGTTTGTCCTCCGTCAGCTCGATGCGCTCGATCAGGCTGCACAGAAGCTCCCTGCTGGCAAAGGCGCTGTCCACAAATCGCCGCACCAGTACCTTGGCGAGCTGCTGCCGCTTGACGGGCGAGAAATCGGGCTGCTTCATGGCCGTCAGTTGCTTTTCCAGCACGGCGCGTTCCTCCTTCAGCCGCGCATAGATCCGTTCAAAATCCGCCTCCGCCAGAAGGCCGCTGAGCTTATCCATGTACGCCTTGTCCAAATGGTTGGTCAGGATGCGAATCTTGTTTTCCACAGCCAGAGCATCGCTCTCTTGCCGCGCCTCCATGTTTGCCTCCTCCAACGATCTTTGGGCAAGGGGCAGCAACTCCTCCGCATTGAGATACGATTGGCATGCCTCCCGAAGCTTGCTCAGCACCGCGTCCGTCACCAGCTTTTCCTTGATGGCGTGGCAGGTGCATACCCCCGCTTTGGTAAACCGCTGATACGTCCGGCATACAAAGTACAGGCTTTCCTCACCCTTGGCGTTCCTGCGGTTCAGCACGGCCAGGGGATAGCCGCATTCGTGGCAGAAGATCAACCCCTTTAGCAGAAAATCGTAGGTGCGGCAGCGGGTGTTCTTCCGGCTGGCCACCAGCATCTGTACCTTATCGAAGGTTTCGCGGGAGACCAGGGGCTCATGCGTGTTTTCTACAACGATCCAGTCCCTGCGCTCCCGATGCTGACACTTCTTGCTCTTGTAGCTGATTTTTGCGCTCCGTCCCTGAACCATATTGCCGATGTAGGTCTCGTTTTGCAGCATATTGGAAATACGTTCGCTGGACCACAACCCCGTGTAAACGCCCTGCCGCGCCTGCTTCAGTCCCGCGTAGACAGATGGCGGCGGTATATTTGCCTCGTTCAATTGGACGGCGATTTGCCGACAACTGACGCCCTCCAACGCCATGGCGAAAATCCTTTGCACAATGGGCGCTGCTTTTTCATCCACGACGATGCGGTTTTTCTCCGTGGGGTGCATCCGATAGCCGAACACGGGCTTTCCGCCGATGAACTGTCCCTTGCGCTGCTTATCATGCTTTACGCTTTTGATCTTTTTGGAGATATCCTTGGCGTACATGTCGTTCATGATGGCGCGGAACGGGGTGATATCGTTGGCGGTGGAATCAACGCCAGTATCTATGCCATCCAGCAGGGAAATGTAGCGCACGCGGTTTTCGGGGAAGAACCGCTCCATGTAGTGCCCCGTCATAATGTAATCGCGTCCCAGACGGGAAAGGTCTTTCGTGATTACCATGTTGACCTTTTTCGCCTCGATGTCCTGAATCATCCGTTGAAACGCAGGACGCTCGAAGGTGGTTCCACTCCAGCCATCATCGATATAGGTATCGTAAACGGACAGGCGCTGCTCGCGGACAAAACGGTTCAGCAGGGATTGCTGGTTGGTAACGCTCTGCGACGGCCCCTCGCTCTCATCCTCCTTTGACAGTCTGATATAGAGCGCCACATGATATGCCATGGGTTCGCTTATTTTCAAATACATCGTATCCCTCCGAAAACAAGCGGCCATTCAACATACTCATCATACATGACAGGCCGATTTCAGCGCAAGGTTATGGGCATTGTCTTTCAGCTCCCGCTGCATGTAAATCAAAAACGATTGCTGTATGATTTTTTTGATATCCTGCGGTTCCTTGTTATACTCACAGGTCACGATCAGCTCTTTCTCTTTCATAGGGCCTCCTTCGCGGCATGATGGTCAAGGATATGCGCGCTAGAGAGGATATTTGCTTGTTGATGGCAAACTCAAAAGACAGTACCCAAGGGGATCTGACAGGCCCACATTGGCGTCCGCCGCTCTGCGGCGTACCCGCTTCTCCTCTGGATGAGCCGGCACATCGTCTTCGACGGCTCACGGCGTTGGCTGCTTCTGTGTATGGGATGTGCGCTCTGCCCGCGCGCTATAAGGGTACGGCCGTCTGGCATTCGGGCCATAACCATCCCCCTTTTCTCAAAAACAGAATCATGACAAATGAATCGGAGGCGGGAATTCGCCGTATTTGCCCTGCACCCCGGCAGGCTTCCCGCTGGCCCTGGGGATGTCACAGGCTGCGGACGGCTCCATCCGCAACATAGCCCCGCCTGTACCGCCGTCCCCCGGACGGGCGTATACCGCAGGGACTCCCCCTCAAGTCAGTGGGAGGCCGTAGTGGAAGTCTCATTGTCCCCGCGCGGCATCGTCGCGCACCTGCCTGCCACGGCAGGGTCAACGGGATGCGTGGATCGCTCCGGCCTATGCCATCGTCGCGCCGCCCCGTTCGCCGCTCCGCCGCGCGGGGGATTGTACCTGTAACACCGTGTATTCGATTGTCAAGGTGCGTAAAAGGAGGCATTGGAACTCCCCTCATCTATCAGGAGATTTGTCTGCGGGTATGTATGGGCCGTCAGAAAAATTCCCTGATTATTTTCCTTAGTTCCTGTAATCCTCGATCAATGCTTTCACATACAGCGGCTTTTCCAACACCCTCCGTTTGCGCGATCTCTGTTTTGCTTAAGCCAAGAAAGTAGTGAGCGTAAATGCGCTTGGCCTGTTTATCCGACAAGCGGGAAAGCATGGAACGAAACAGATGATATCGAAGGTATGCATCATATAGGGCTTCAGGTGAATAGCTTTGGTAGGCGATCTTTTGTTCCAAAGCATCTTCACGGTCTAGCGAGTAATGACCATGATACCGGCACTTGCGTTTGTAATTGTTCTCATCCCGTTCCCAGGCCTTCATTTCCCTGGCAAGCTCATCTGATATCTCTATCCATGCATCATCGTGATAAAAAGGATAATAGTCGCGCAAATTAATGGTTGCCATAAAGAATCCTCCCATTCTTTTTTCAGACGAATGGGAGGAGAGAGGAGGAGAACGGCAACGTGTCCAAAGCCCCAAACAATAGCGTAGACAGACCCGCTGATTCGCCGCGAACGAATATCCCCAATGGATACGCCAGCCATCCGCTCTCAGCGGACGTTGATCCTATTTATCATGACAAACCACGAGCTTAATCAACATTTGTGTCGCCGCTTTCCTCCTTTGTGCGATATCAAAGAGGCATATCTTCCCCTTTATATCTCCCCTATAAAGGAGGCCTATGACCATAGCTTGCTCATCGCATCTATAAGATGCCTTTTTGCGCGAGACAATCGGCTTTTCACCGTACCCTCGGAAACGCCCATCATTTGAGACAGCTGAGAAATGGTATATCCCATTACATACTTATTGTAGAGGAGCTCTCTGTGCTGACTGGAGCCAGACAGGAAAGCATCGTTGAGTGCGATCATGAATAGGCTGTCCGTTTGTTTGCTGTTTTCATCGGGAAGTCTATCCATCTGATGGACAAAAGCACTTTGGCGCTTTCGGGACCGAAGCAGGTCAATGCACTCAAAACAAACAATTTGGCGAAGCCACGCAACCGCACAGTCGCTATTTCGGAGCATACTGCTACGCCGCCACGCTTTCAGGCAAGCGTTTTGCACGGCATCTTCAGCATCCTGACTGTGACGCAGGATCCTGTACGCCTGAACTATGAGCAGTTTGTAATTCATTTGTATGATTTGAACGAGTGCATCCTGCTCCATTCATTGGCCCCCATATCCGCCATCAACTACTGGATCTTGTCATGCCGCTTGTTTTTTGCCCATATCTCTTTCCAATCATTTTGCATTTGCTCACGTTCCACGGCGCGATCGATCGTTTGAGCAGGTCGCTTATATAGGGCGGTGTTTGGATAGGCGGCTGGAACAGTAATTTGATCTGTGTGATGATATACCGATACCAAAGCAAGGGACAGGGCGTTTCCAGATGTTCCTCTTCAGCATTGCTATTCTCGTCTTTGGGAAACCACTTCATCTTGCACATAGACGGCTTCTCGACCCTTCTCGTTTGTTCTGCGCCCGGTCAGGAAACAGCCAGCCAAATTTCGATCTGGCAAATCTTTCATTGCATAGATGCCCGTAGAAACAGAGCCGTGTTGCTCCAGGATCCGACCATTTTTATCGACCAGCTCAGCAAAATGTTCTGTCCTAGCGCTCTGGTCTGCCAGAAGCCAAGTAGCCAACAGCGTTTTTTCCAGCTTCACCGTTTCAAAGGCACCTCACCTTTGGTACGGAGCACACGATGGCTCCATTCCTCGTATGGCTCCACGGGCTGAATAAATTGCTTCCTACTCATCGTCGAGCCGCCCGGTTGGTAATGAGCATGAATCTGCGACCAGTGCGACTCGGCTCAACATTTCACCGGTATGATAATCCGAGACGATCAGGAAAATCTCGTTAGGAAGGGTATCTAATACATATGTGTCTGCTGCCAACGGCACCCCTTGAGAAAATGGCGTGTCATTTGCATCAACCAGAGCAATCGAAAAACGCGGTCTATCCTGTTTTTCTTTCCACTGGGGAAAAACATAAGTATTGAGCGGCGTATAAGCCAACACAACGCTCTCAAACAGGTCTTTCTCCCCGCTGACTACACGATATGTCCGCTCTGCATATGGTTGCAGGGGCAGAATTTTCATTGGAAAGAGGTATTCGCCTAGAAGGCTGTATTTACCAGTTTCCAAATCCACGTCGTATACTTTGATCGACCACGTTGCCTTGATCGCCTTGCACCCACCAGCCATACGTGCGCCACTCATAAGAACAGACTCGCCATTAGCCTTTTGAAAATGATCCAAAAAGTATTCACCTATGTCGTCAAACTCTTTCATATAGGCATATACACACAAAAGTTGTTTGCCATCTTCTTTTGCAACGGACTCGAACGAACGCATATCGTTTTGCAGCTTTTCATCATATGGGCCGGTAACCAGATCGTTTTTCTGAACATCGCCCGGCATGACGATAACCTCATCAGGGTTTTGTGGCCACACAGAAGCCGATGTATACATCCATTGCCCATCATAAAGAATTTCATCAAACCTTACTCGTATAAGGTCGCAGTCTGCTTCCTGTGGCGTAAAGTTTACTTGGATCTGCTCTATAATCGTTTGAGGAAGAACATAATCATATCGCGTCATGTACTGGGCAAGATAACTGTCATCATCAGCATTCGTATTTGGGGCAGCAAATGCTGCCAATGGCAAGCAAAGCAAAAGTATCGCTATCAGTGCCACTTTCCTGATGTTGTTATCCTTCATGCGACTCTCGCCCCTTTTTCCAATCGTATTTACAATCATCCCAACTTGTACTCAACATGCCGAAAAGATGCCTGCTATTGCTGGCCTTCCTGTTCAAGAATCCAGGCCAGTTCATCAAGACGACTGATGAATTGATCTGCCGATAGATTGCCTGTACAGAATCTATCCCGCAGCTGTTTCATATTTTGGCCATCCTCTGTGGACGGGTCAAAGATGCTTGGCGCTTGGAAATATAGGTTGTCACCATAATTGCGGTACAGCCTCAGATCGTTTTCTGAGATAAGATATCGTTCTTCTGACATGGACATCTGCTCCCACTCGCGCTTCATCATATCCACTTGATCCTGTAATGTGTTGCGCTCAACTGGTTCCATTTCCTTGCTGGTAGCAAGTTTTTCTTCAGCCTCGTCAATTTCGGCCTGAAGCTTATCCATGGCCCGTCTAAAATCAGGATTTTCCACAGGTTCTGCATCTCGATACAAATATGCGCCCATTTCCGGGGCAATGCTGGTAACGACAGCTTCCAAGTATTCTGTTGCAAGCTCTTGATGCTGACTGCGCGCATTGAGAAACCCTGTGTATAGCGATGCTTTGATCAGAACAGGTTGCTCATTTGTCATACGCAAAGGGACGAGATACGCCAGATCTCGCATGCCGTGCAAGTCCTCAAAGAGCGCCAGATCACCTTTGGCCCTTGGTTCGTATAAGTATAAATCTGTCCCAATTTTCTGGCAGCGTTCCAGTAGACTTCTAAAAAGTGGAGTTTCGAAACGCAAAGGCTTATTCGCAAAATTATAATCCATAATATAATTCTGAATAAGGCGATCAACAAGATAGCTTATGTAACTATCTTCGCCATACGCTTCGCTGGCGAAGGCGTTGCAAACGCTGATGTCGTCCTCAGGCTCATCTATAATGCGCTCCACCCATGCTTCAAGAAAATCCAGCAACTCTGTAAAAGAAGTTGGCACATCCTCTTGCGTAAGGCCGGCCGCTGCCCATGCGTCTGGACGATATGCATAGTACCCAATATAACAATAAAATGGAGCGCCATAAAGTTTTCCTTCATATATTAACTGCTGCTGGATAGGTTCATACATCTGCTCCAATTCTTTTTGTATCACAGGACTTTCCGACAAAGCAGCACAATACCCCTTATCCATGAGCTTCTTTATATCGAAGCTGGTGGTTGTCATAACGAAGGTATCATACGGAAACTCACCCGTTAGCAAAGCGCTGATGATCTCATTGGTAGATCGGTAGATATTTGTTTCCGTATTTACAATGCACTCAGGATGGGATTTTACAAACTTTTGGTAGGCGGCGCTGTTTTTATCACTTCCTTCAAAAAACAATTCCGTTTCGCCTATCGCAGATGATCGAAAGAGGATCGTCAGGCAAATTGCTGCCATAACACATATTCTTCTCATGGCTGATCCCTCCTTTGTTATTTTCGTATGGCGCTATCACCGAACATGTCTATGATTGGCATGTGCAATAGAAAGGTCGAAATGGATGATGAGGACCTGAACGCTTTACTGCCAAAGCTCCGTCGAATACTCCAGGGCGAGACTTTCCCATGCATCTATATCAGAAAACATCACGTCATCCATCCCTTTGATACAGTACTCCGCATAACGGAGCGCAGCGTCCGCATAGTCGCTCTTGGCGTTGACGATGAGTATCAGCGCGTGGTCCTCCTTGTCAAACAGCGTAAAAGGAAAGACGGGAGCCCCAATGAATCGCTTGTCCGCGCTATAAATACCATTCGGCCCCTCCGTCCACCAATCCGATATATGTTCAAAAGATTCGCGAGAAGCAAAGTAATCGCTTTGGGATAAATCAAGCAACATTCCGGCTTGGTCAAGCGGTTCCAAACCATCAGGATAAGGAACCAATACCTCGGCGACATCCCAATCCTTCGGCTTTGCAATGAGCTCCTCGACCGTCCAGCCATTTACGCGGGCAATGCCTTCCATGGCCCGCTTCTGCTCCGTTGAGCGCATATCCAGTAGTGCTCTGGCAAATAATGTTTCTGTTATGGGATAGTTTTCATTAAAAATCAGAACGGTCGCATCGTCTGTCTGGGCATCGTAATCAAAATAGAAAATGTCATACGATTGTGTCAAATCCCTGGGTCGATACGGTCTCAGGGCGGGTGGGATCAACCATAAGGACAAAACGGAAGGGTCTGACGACGAAAAGCTCCAATGCTTGATCATGTTGCTGTCCAGCAGCTTCTGTATATCCACATCCTTCGTGGACACGACTGCCATTGCCCAATTTCGCTTATCAGCAATCAGGTCTTCTGTCGTTCCGCCAAAACGGACAGGAAACGGTAAATTTGATGTTGTATAATAGTCGGCCCATGTTGCGTTGATATAGTCAATCAAATGCTGGTGCATTTCTGCAGCGGTAGTTGCGTTGCACACTTCCATTACAGATGCAAATCGTTCAGGAATAGGTTGTTCCTCTTTCGCCGCCATGGCGGTTGTTCCCAGCAGCAGGCATATTCCAATGAGCAAACTGACCAGTTTCTTAAACACTTTATTCACACTCCCGTATTCTTGTTATAGAGACAAATGCATAATTTGCCAAGATAAACAGCCTGTGCTGTCTATTCTGGCAAATTACACGGCTACCTAATTAGGAATTGGTTGCCTTCGTATTCTTTATATACTACATGCATTTAGTTCTGGAAATTGCCGTGGAACTCCAGCAAACCTGATGCCGTATTGTCAAGGCGCCCTCGGAAATCAAGAGTTGCTTGGTTTATCACAGCGTTAGAATAGTACGGGTGTGGGGAAGAACTGACACCATCATACACCCAAGTAGCGCTGGCGGCATCTACGCCTTTATGAACGCGTGCGACAGCACGATGGTCGGGCGCGACGTTGCTGGCAGACAAATCATAAGAGACGTACCAAGTGTTGCTCTTCCTTGCAAATTTAGCAGTGCCAACCTTGAAGATGCTAGTACTGTCGGTAACGATATGGAACGGAACAGCCATTGCTGCACTGGTCACCGAGAGAACCAGAACGAGAGCCAAAACAACCGCAACCAGTTTCTTCATGCGTAAAGCCCTCTTTCTCTTTTCAAGAATAAGGGTTATGAATTGACGCTGGGACAACATGAAATATCTACCCCCAAGGGAACCATCCCTTTTCAGCGATTCACGAATGCTCCCAGAGCTTCATTTAATCCTGCTTACGAAGCTGACTGGGAACGGGTGCTTCATACGAACCATGAAAACTCGGAGCTCCCGCGCAAGTTATACCATACTGATAGATGAAATTGGCAATGAGCGTCAGCAATGCTTCCATTATGTTTCCCTCCTTTTCCTTTGTGTTAACTGAATTATATCATCTTAAAACCGCCCTAACCGTTTGTGGCGCGAAATGGGTCTTATTTGGCGCAGAACGGGATTTTTGGTAACGAAACCGGTAAATACTTCCGTAACACACAGGAAGATATTCCGATCGGGAAGGAAGTAGGATAATATGGGGTGAATTAAGTGAAAGATATGAATAATGCAATTTGTGCACGAATTAAGGAGCTGCGCGAATCCCGAAGATTGAATCAAGAATCTCTTGCCAAGCATCTGAAAGTCGATCCAAAAACGGTTTATCACTGGGAGATTGGGGATACTACACCTTCGGCGGCTAATATTATCCAGCTTTGCGAATTGTTTATGGTCAACGCTGATTATCTGCTTTGCAACACATACAATAATGCGCTGGTCTTAGATGACCTGCCCGAACCTGAAAGAATTAAAATCGTAGCAATATTTCAAGCGTATATCAATGCCTCAAAACTTTCCGAATAGATTCAGGGGTTTTCGCTTTTTCGATTTGGCTATCATGCCTTTCATAACGTTGACAATATGATTATCGTGTAATATGGTATAGCCGGGATTGCAAATATATTGCAAGGAGGCTGTGCTGATGCGTGTTATCATTTGCGAGGACGAGCGCTGCTTTCAGGAAGCCATTTGCAATGCTATAGAGGAATGGAAAGAAGCCACAAATCATCAGGACGTTTCTTGTATCTGCTTTGATTCGTCGGAAGAACTTTTGACGAGCTGGGAGGGTGGTTTATCAGCGGAACTGCTTTTTTTGGATATCCAAATTCCAGGTGAATTGAGCGGAATGGCGCTTGCAAAGAAAATCCGGCAGCATGACCAAACCGTTTCCATTGTATTCGTAACGAATTACGCGGATTATGTATATGAAGGATACGTCGTGAGTGCGCTGCGCTATCTAAAGAAGCCTGTCTTGAGAGAAGACATTTTCGACTGTATGGAGATAGCGTATCGCCATTTTTCGTTGCTGTCTAAAGATAAAATCTCTGTTCTTTGCAGGGACCGGCGGTTGGTTCTGCCTTTCTCGGACATCATTTATGTTGAGATACGATCCCATTATTTATATCTGACGCTTCAGCACTCCGGGGAAAAACCGGAAGTACGCGCCAGACTGCGCGACTTTGCTGCGCAACTGCCTCAGCAGCTTTTCTGTCAATGTCACCGAAGCTATATTGTCAATTTGGACCACATCCGCCGATACACACGAGACAGCTTAACGCTGTCCAATCGCGATACAGTCCCTATTTCCCAAACCTTTGCCGCGGCATTTAAGAAAAAGTATGATTGGTACTATATGGGCAACAAGGGGTAATGCCTGAGCGCAAGGGAGGAATGCATCGTGACAATTGGATGGATGCTCTTTGAGATCTCCATCAACCTATATCAATCTATTATCTGTGTGTATTTTCTTAAGAGATGCGTTCCTGTTGAAAATACCGTTAAGATCGCAGACTGCCTTTGTGTGGCGGCTTGCACCGCGTTTCTAACGTTATATTTATTCTTTGACATCGCTGTTACAGACAGCATAAACGCCATTATTTTCTTTGTTTATTTGCGTTGCGTATCGGACAAGCGCTGGTATGTCCTGGCGCTATGGGTCATGGTGAAAGAGGTAATCGTTGTCACAACCGTGGGACTTATGATGGCGGCATGTCAAGCGTTGACCTCTGCGACCCACGAGATGCTCATGGAAGCAGGCGCTCTTCGCGTGATCTTTGTCCTCTCCACCAATCTGGTCCTTTTCCTTGTTTTCTTTGTATTTTCTCGCATAATGAGAAAGGCGGATTATCCCCTGGCGGTTCCGGCGTTGCTCTATTTCCTTGGCACGAATATCGCGGTTTTCTTTTCGATCGAAATGCTGTTTTCAATGCAGGTTTCCGCATTGTGGAATACGGATTGGCATATATTCGCCGCCTACGGCGCTATGATATCATGCTCCGTTCTATCCGTCCTTTTATACCATACGATGACGGACGTTGTTCAAAGAGAAAATCAAAGTCAGATCGCACTCAAGCATGCGCAGATGACCCGCCAGCATCAACAGACGCTCACTGACATCTATCAGGATACCATCGCGCGCCAACATGATCTGAAGCATCAGCTCCAGGCGATCGAGCAATTGGTTGCGCAGGGAAATTCCGAAACTGCCAAAAAGTATTTAGCGGAATATGAGAATAAGATAGAAGGATCGGAGGTTTATGTGACGGGTTCCGTTGCCGTAGACGCATTGTTGACAGCGAAGCTGCTGGCTTGCAAACAAAACCATATCGAGCTTTTCTTGGAACAGTATCCGCTAAGCGATTTGCCAATCAACGATGTTGATTTTTGCACCATTGTCGGAAATTTGCTTGACAACGCGATTGAAGGGATTCACCGAATCTCTGATCCAAGTCAGCCACGGCAGATCCATTTGAAATTCTGTCGGATGTGGGACACGTTTATCATTCGATGTGAAAACTCAATGGCGAAAGAAACCATCAGGCGTCATTCTACGAAGTTCATAACCTCGAAACAGCATGACGCCGCCGTTCACGGGTTTGGCATCCGCAGCATTGAAATGATCGCTAAAAATGCGGATGGATTTTGCACTTTTGAAACACCGGGTGACACCTTTGTTGCTACGATCACGCTGCCTTATCCGCTTCGAGAGGGGGATGCGCAATGCATCAATTTGCAGAAATGATCGTTAGGGCATTGGAGAAAAGAACGATCATACCTGCCGCAGATCATGAAGTGTATGTTTATGGGTTCGATGCTGCCCTATACACGTTTCTGAGTACAGCAGGGTTGGTATTGATAGGCTGTGTGCTGGCGCAAGGAATTGAAACGCTGATAATCATCTCGCTATTCTATGTCAATCAAACGCTTGGCGGCGGCTTTCATGCCTCTACCCATTTGAATTGTTTTATAACAATGGTATTGGGACTGCTGGGCTGCCTTGCAACGTTTCTGCTGCCATTCAACCAATGGATATGCTGTATTCTGGGGACTGTCGGACTGATGTTTATGATAAAATACCCGCTTGTACTCCATAAGAATAAAGAATACCTGCAGGCAAAACACGATATCCTTTGCAAACGCTCGAGAGGAGCGGTGCTGGTTCAAGGGATATGTCTAATGGCTATTGCGCTTTGGGGAAAAAACGAATATCTTCAAGCATTTTGCGTTGCATCAGGTGTATGCGCCATGTCACGATTGGTCGCTGTTTTTCAAAAAGCTAAGGGGCGCAATGCTTAATACAATCGTAGCAAGCAGGGCAGTCCTTATAAGGAACTGCAAAAATCAGCCGGTTCTGCCTGACGCAAAACCGGCTGATTGCTGATTGGGGCATCCCCAACCCCCAGATAGGCACATTGTGCCTGCTACGCGCTTGTTATCGCTTTTTGTCAGGCTTTCGACACGCTCTCTTCCCGTTCTATAAACCAGTACGGCTCGTCGTGGAACAGCACGGCGATGCTGCCCTCCACCTCGCACACATAGCGGATTCCCTGCCCGCCCGCCTTGCGTGACGCGGCCTGACGCACATACAAAATGCCTTCTATATATATGTTGATTCATACTTTCCATCTTTTCTGCAGCTCTGCCAGTGAACCCCACTTGCGACGAAAAATCATAGTTAATTCCAGCCATTTGAAGACGGCGACATATACACACATGTATTCATGGCATATAAAACGAGCCATTTCATAAGACAAGGCCCATAATTCATAAGAATTACGAGCCTTGTAACCAATGAAAATCAAAGATGTCTCTTGCCGCAGCAACTGTATTGCTCAGTTATTTGACAGGCGTCCACGCGTTGGGGTCAGTCAGCGCCCACATTTTAGGTGCATCCTCAGTAAAGAATCCCACGCTGTCAAAGGTCACGCCCGCCACATTGTCGCCAACCAGAATTCCTTCCACCTGAATATCGTCACCCCAGCTGTAGAAGGAAAGGAAGAACTTGCTATGGTCGCTGTTGACATAGACATCTACGGGAACATCGCCTACATCCTTGGGGAACCAAGTCACCAGAACGGTTTGCTTTAAGGTGTATTCTTCGGGGATGGTTTCATACTTTTCCATCTTGAGCAGGTTGTGCTGGATGTACAGGTCAGCAGCTTCGGTCCAGGTAGTGGAGCTGGTGCCAACGGTTCCGGGGCCGAATCCATGCACGACGTTTCCGAAGATATGCAGCTCCGGATGCAGGCCAAGCCCCTGCGCCCACTGGAACATGGCGATGCTGCCCTCAAAGTTGTCCGCTTCGCCAACCGCGATAAACAGATGCGGAATATTGGGGTTTTCCGTCTCCAGCGCACGCGCGCTGTAGATCGGCATGGCAATCTGCATATCACTGTTTACGGCGTCAATTTCATCGCATACATAATCGGGATCAAACTGGTCAGGCGTAATATCGCCATAATACTTTTCAATGACGGTACAGACATTTCCGCCGCCGCCGGAGAAACCCGCAGCACCGACCACATCCAGTCCGCCAAGACCCCAGGCCTCCCCATGGTATTTTACATAACGAATGGCTCGCTGCAGGTCCATGGCGATTTCATCGGGGCCATAGGGCGCCACGCGGCGATGAAGCAAAAAGCAGTTATACCCCAGTTCCACAAATACGGGGGCCACATCCTGAGCCTCCGTGCCGCGGAGATAATTGCCGCCGCCGGAGATGAGAATCAGATTGCCCTTGGCCTGACTGGGATCATCCATCAGATACGGGATGAGGAAGGGGCGGAAATCCGCATTGTCCTGAGACTCCGCGGTAAACTGGCTCTCCACGTCCTCCGTGAGAACGGGCATGTCTTCGCCCCAGATCAGCAGAACTTCCTCGTCGTAGGGAATCAGCTGCACCAGCGCCTCGCGGGCCGCCTTGGCGTTGAGGATAACCTGCTGATCCTCCTCGGTCAAAGCCTCTGGGTCCATGCGGTCCAGATTGACGCACTTGTCGCGGTAAGCATCCCAGCCGGCTTCTTCATACATGGTGGTGAAATTTCGAATCATCTTGTAGTTATATAGTTCCGCCGCCCACAGTTCTTTAAAATAGTCGGGATCATCTTCCGCCAGGGTGACCGTCTGACAGGGAACATCGTTCAGCGGCGCGTTTTCCGCAATTGCGCAGCCGCATGCAGCCAGCAGCAGGGCAAAGACCAGGATAAAGGAAAGCATGCTGATCTTTTTCATCTTTCAAATCTCCTTCATGAAAATCGTAGAGCAGATCCGCATACACAGGTAATGGCCATCTTCCGCATGCCGCGTTTCCGTCTCTTTCCTTTATCATAAAACATTCGTACCGGAAACAAAAAGTAAAATGATGACCAAAATTGATAGAATCATGACCAGATGCATTGCAAGGCAGCAATTTACCTCTTGCCGCGAGCGCTTTTACGGTAATTCAAGGGGGTTTCGTTCGTGAAACGTTTGAAGATTCGCGTAAAGTATGAATAATTGTCAAAACCGCACAAGACGGCAACGTCAGTTACGGAAATGTTGGTTTCTTCCAGATAGCGAACGGACAGCGCAATTCTTTGGGCCGTAATATACTGCAGGATTGGACATCCCATCTCTTTTTTGAACAGCCGCATTACATATTGAGGATTCAAATGCAGGACCTCCGCCAGATCCGCAATCGCAATCGGTTCGGTCAGATGAACTGAAATGTAGGCAATAATGCTGGCGATATACGGGTTGTTGGATGATGCGCCAGGCGCGTGAAAAGGCATGGGATCATCGTTACGCTGCCGGGAAGCAGCCTGCTCTCGTCGGGCAATTCGCTGGACGATCTCTTTAAGCGTTTCCTTCAGCTGGTTGTAATCCACCGGTTTGAGAATATAATCGCAGCTTCCCAGCTGCATGGCCGCCCTGAGATAAGAGTATTCGTCGTGGCAGGTAACGAAAATGCATTCCGTCCTGGGATAATATGCCTTAACCCACTCAAAAAGATCCAGTCCCGACCCTTGCGGCATTTCAATGTCGCACAAAAGCAGATCGATTTTTTCATTAAGAAAAACGCTTTGGGCCTGCGCCATGGATCGGGCGGAAAGCGGCGTTCCAAAGCCGAAGCCGTTCCAGTCAATCCGATTCGTTAAAGCATTTACGGCGTAGGCTTCATCATCCACAATTAAAACTTTCATGGCCATCCTCCTTGTTTCATTATAGCACAGACCCTGTTTTGCCGGAATCGCACAAAAATGACCTCTTTTCATAAGATCATGACATGGGATCTTGGCAACCCCGAAAAAAGGGATTATGATAAAAATCAAAAAGCTGACGGGAGCGATTCATATGCCCAGAGAATCCCATGTACCCTCACTCACATTGCGTCTGTTTTCTACTATCGTATTGGGATTTATGCTGGTCAGCGTCATAACGCTTTACATAACCAACTATTTGAAAGATTTCACGCTAAACAGCATTCTCAGGGAATACAGGCAGGTTCAGGTGATGTATGCAGATGAGATAACGCGGCAGCTTGCCCAGGCGCAGGAGAGAATCACCATTCTGGGAAGCTCCTATTTGGTGGATATGGGCACCAGCGTCGAAGCTTTGCAAGATGAGCGGCAATATGAGGCCGTCAGATGTCAGAACGAAATCAGCACCGCCATGAAAAACTGGCAGTTTCAGTATCCGGCAGTTACTGGGTATTACGTCTATGGACAGACGGCCGATGTTTTCATTTTCGGCATTCGGAGCCAAAACTATCAAAGCAGTACCTGGTTCAAAGAGCAGCTCAAAAGCACTGCGGAACCCTTTACGCAGATAAAGGGTTGGCAGTTTCTAGAAAGTCCCATGGGACAGCTTCTTCTATTTAACGTTGTCCGGCGAGATCTGTGCTATGGAGCCTGGGTACAGGTGGATGCGCTATGGACCGAGCTGGGACTCAACGAAAGCGATATGAGGACTTTTGATATTCTCCCTGCAGGAGCTGAAATGCCTGCCTGGGGACACGTTATCGACGTACCCATTGAAGACACAGGCTATATCATAAGGCAGACGCTGGCTGATCAGGCCGTGGCGCTGCCCCAGACGGTTCAGCTTTTGCAGCTGCTTGCCTATCTTACGCTTCTGATCATCCCGCTGAGCTGGCTTGCGCTGCGGCGTCTCATTTTTTCTCCTCTCAGGGAGCTGACCACCGCTATTGAGGAAATCGACAGGGGAAATACGAAATACCGCATTCCAGCAAAGGCCACCTCCTATGAATTTGACCAACTAAACCGCCAGTTCAACAGATCCATCGAGGCCGTGGCCAACGCAGAATCCAAAGCCTATGCCTCGCAGCTGGAAAGCGAGCGAATCCGCATCCGGTATTTAACCCAGCAGATGCAGCCTCATTTCGTTCTGAACACATTAAATTTAGTGTACTCCATGGAGCCGGATCAATATCCATTGATGATAAAAACGCTCTTGTGCCTGTCACGTTATTTCCGCTATGTCGCGCACATCAGTGAACCGCTGGTGCCCATGGAGGCGGAGCTGGAGCATGTGAAAAATTATTTCCAGTTGCAGCAGATTCGCTATCCGGACAATTTCACCTATGACATCCAGTGCCCGGAGGAACTGCTGGAAATGCTGATTCCACCCATTGTCATCCAGACCTTTGCGGAAAATGCGATCAAGCATTCGCTGGTTATCGGTATGGTGAACCACGTGGAAGTACGCATTGAGATGGCCAAGGAACAGCTTCATATCAGCATTCATGACACGGGAACAGGCTATCCGGATGATGTGCTGGAAAAAATCAGGCTGTTCCAGCAGACCAGGGTGCGCCAGGAAGGACTGGGGCTGGGCATCCAGAATACCATCGAGCGCCTGGAACTGCTCTACGGACACAATGCCGGGCTTACCTTCTGCAATGCTCCCAAGGGAGGCGCGCAGGTGGATATCTTTTTGCCCAGGGCACGCAGCAAACGGGATGCAAAAAAGATGTCATGAACCGTAAATTTGTGGTCATTATTCTTCTATATCTTCAAAGTGCGCTTCACTATAATAAGGCCATCAACAATCCCAAGAAAGGATGGCAGCCATGAAAAAACTCGCGTCTTTGCTACTTGCCCTCTCCCTGATTTTTGGACTCGTTTCTTTTTCCTACGCGGAGGAACCTTATGAAGTGGTGATTGAGACCGTGACCTTTGGTGCCGAATATGCCGATATTCCGGCCATTGAGGAAGCCATCAACGCCATCACGGTTCCCGCTATCAATGTAAGCGTCAAAATCCTCAACGTGGGTATTCCGGAGCACGCGCAGAAGATCAGCATGATGATTGCCGGTGGAGAAAAAATCGACCTGGTAATGGCCGGCCTGACAATGCCCATGGTAAACATGGCGGTGGACGGCATGCTTCTCCCTCTGGATGAGCTGCTGGCCAGCCAGGGCGCTGACATCCAGGCCCTTCTGGGTGACAAGCTGGGGGCCGGCAAGGTCAATGGCACGCTTTATGCCATCCCTGCGGATGCCTATCCTGCACAGTCCGGCGGATTTATCTACAATAAACAGATGGCGGATGAGCTGGGTATCACCGTGCCGAATCCCGTAACGGTAGATCAGCTGGCGGAAATCTTTGCGGACATTCAGGCACAGAAGCCTCAGATCTACGGTACCTGCTTCGGAAACGGCGAAACCTCCAATGTGCTCTACGACTACAACCTGGAAAACTACGGCAGCGCCATGTACGCCTATGGCGTTACGCTGAACCAGTATGAGAACACCGATATCGTAAATCTCTTCGCCACTGAACAATTCCGCGAATATGCCCTGCGTCACAAGGATTGGGTGGATAAGGGTTATGTTCCCAACGACTCCATGACCAGCGGCATTCTGGCCAACGAATATATTGCCTCCGGCACCGTGTTTGGCATGACCACGAATTATTCGCCTCTGGAAGCCCCCACTCAGCAGGCCAATTACACGTTCCCCATTGGCATGGCGGAAATTACCAAACCCGTGAATTCGACCAGCGGATTGCAGGAGCGTATGTGGGGCATCCCCGTCACCTGCGAAAATCCCGAAAAAGCCATGGCCTTCCTGAACCTGATGTTTGCCAATGCGGATGTGGCCAACCTGCTCTCCAATGGTATCGAGGGGCTCAACTATCAGTTCAGTGGCGAAGGCATCGTGACCTACGCGGACGGTGTGGACCCTGCCGCCCCCGGCTATGCGCGCATCTTCAGCCGCTTCGGCGACCAGATGAAAGTATATCAGTGGGAGCCCGCTACCCCCGAAATCTATGAGGAACTGGCTGCTTTCAACGAAAATGCCATGAACTCCCTTACGCTGGGCTACTCTTTCAACAGTGAGAATGTGGCTACGGAAGTCGCCGCCGTAACGACCGTTATCACCCAGTATCTGCCCGCGCTGGAGTGCGGCATGGTGGACGATGTGGATGCAGCGATTGCCACGCTGAACGAGGAGCTGGAAAAGGCCGGACTCTCCCGAATCATCGAAGAGAATCAGCGCCAGTTGAATGAATGGATGGCGAATCAGTAATCCCTGGGACTTGTGGGAAAGAGGGGCATCGAAAGATGTCCCTCTCTTACTAAATGGAGGAAAGAAGCATGCAAACAACGGTAAATACCGCTGCCAGGCGGAGGAAAGTATTGCGCAGCGTCGTCAAATATTGGCCATTCTACATCATGGCCCTGCCGGGCATTGTCTATCTGATCATCAACAATTATCTGCCTCTGGCAGGCCTTCAGGTGGCTTTCAAACGTTTCAACTATGGAAAGGGAATCTGGGACAGTCCCTGGAACGGCCTGCAGAATTTTGAGTTTCTTTTTACATCCAACAACGCGTGGCGGATCATTCGCAACACATTGCTGTATAACCTTGCGTTTATTTTTGCCGGCATTGTGGTTGGTGTTACAGTGGCTATTTTTCTAAATGAGATCCGGCAGAAACGGGCCCTTAAAGTTTACCAGACCGGCATCCTGCTTCCGTATCTGATGTCCATGGTCATCGTATCTTACCTGGCTTATGTGTTTCTGAGTCCTAACACAGGTGTTGTCAACGGCCTCCTCCGCCGTCTAGGTAGCAGCGGCGTCAACTGGTACAGCGAGCCAAAATATTGGCCCTTTTTGCTGGTGTTTATTCAGCTGTGGAAGAACCTGGGCTTCAATATGATCCTGTACTATTCATCCATTATCAGCTTCAGCCAGGATTATTATGAGGCCGCCGAGCTGGATGGCGCGACGAAATGGCAGCAGATCCGCAACATCACCATTCCCCTGCTGAAACCAACCATGATTACGCTGATGATATTGCAGCTCGGTCAGGTCTTCCGATCGGATTTTGGCCTGTTTTATCAGGTGCCCATGAATCAAGGCGCGCTGTACGAAGTGACGGATACCATTGACACTTTTGTTTATCGCGCATTGCTGCAGACGCCGAACATCGGCATGTCGTCTGCGGCCGGTTTTATCCAGTCCGTGGTGGGCTTTCTGTTTATCCTTGCGGCCAACGGTGTCATCCGCAAAGTGAGTCCCGAATCATCGCTGTTTTGAAAGGAGGTAGCACGCATGAATCATCACCATGCCATGACAAGATCCGCCCATGCGGTGCTCATTCTTCTTACGCTTGCGGCCATCGTGCCGTTTGTTCTGCTGATTATCGCTTCTTTTACGGACAACAACGTAGCCATCACCGAGGGTTTCTCTTTCTTTCCTTCCAAGTGGTCCACGGATGCCTATCAATATATTGTCAACGAAAAGGATACCATGCTGCGGGCATACGGGATCACCATCGTAGTCACGCTGATCGGTACGACGCTGGGGCTGCTGATCTCGGTCATGCTGGCCTACTCGCTTGCCAACAGCGATTTGCCCGGACGCAACTTTATGACCTTCTTTGTCACCCTGACCATGCTTTTTAACGGCGGACTGGTACCCACTTACCTGATCTACACCAACGTTTTTCACATCAAGGACACGCTGGCGGCCCTGATCGTCCCCAATTTGCTGATGAATGGATTCAACGTAATCCTTATCCGCAACTATTTTGCCACAGGCGTCCCCACCGTGCTCTACGAAGCGGCAAGGATCGACGGAGCCAGTGAATTTTACATTTTCTATCGCATCGCCCTTCCTTTATCCAAGCCGATTCTTGCAACCGTGGGGCTGCTGATGGGAATTGCCTACTGGAACGATTGGCAAAACGGTCTGTATTACCTCAACGACACCTCCCTCTACAGCATTCAGAACATTCTTAACCGCATCAACGAAAACATTTCCTTCCTAGCAAGCAACAGCACCTCCGGCGTCAAGATTTCAGACCTTCCCACCAGCACCATTCGCATGGCCATTGCGGTCATTGGCATTCTGCCCATCGTCTGCATCTACCCCTTCTTCCAGGAATACTTCGTCAGAGGCATTGCCGTTGGCGCTGTGAAGGGATAAGCAGGCAGAACCTACTTAAGGAGGAACAACGATGAAAAAGCTGGCCTTTAATCCCTATCTGCCGGAGTGGGAGCATATACCCGATGGAGAACCGCGCGTATTTGGCGATCGCGTCTATATTTACGGCAGTCATGACGAGGATGGAGGAGATGAATTCTGCCTGCTGGATTATGTATGCTGGAGCGCACCGGTGGACGACTTGGGAAACTGGCGCTACGAGGGGGTAATTTACCGCAAGGAACAGGAGCCGCTGCAGAAAGATGCGTCGATACCCGGCATTCCCGATCGGGTTGCCGCCGGCCTGCCCCATCTCCTGTTTGCTCCGGATGTCGTCCAGGGCAAGGACAGCCGATATTATCTATACTATTCCATGGATTTTTCCAACGTTATTTCCGTAGCGGTCGCCGACCGCCCGGAAGGGCCGTTTTCATTTCTGGATCATGTGAAGCGGTCCGATGGCACATTACCCCCGGATATACGCTGGTTTGATCCTGCCGTACTCTGCGACGAATGCGGCGTATACCTCTATATGGGTTCCGCTCCAGCCGTGCACTTCCCTGAAATGGGGGATGCTCCCCTGCCGGGAGGCATGGGCATACGGCTGGCGGACGATATGCACACGCTGACCGGCGAGCCCTTTTTGTGCGCCAACGGGATTGAAACCTGCAAAGGAACCTCCTATGAAACGCATCCATTCTTTGAAGCATCCAGCATACGTCACTATGGAGACTGGTACTATCATATTTATTCCAGTTTGCAGGAGCATGAGCTTTGCTATGGTATGAGCCGCTCCCCGGAAGGTCCATTTGCCTATCGGGGTGTGCTGGTGTCCAACGCCGACCTGGGCAGGGCCGGATGTGAGGAACCTCAGAATCACATTGGTAATAACCATGGCAGCATCGCAAAAATAGGAGAGAAATATTATATATTCTGGCACCGGCACACGCATGGCGGGCAGTTTTCACGACAAGGCTGCGCAGACGAGCTGAAAATGCGGGAGGATGGCACTTTTGAGCAGGCCGAAATCACCAGCTGCGGGCTAAATCAAGGGCCGTTGCCCGCCAACAATACGTATCGGGCAACCATCGCCTGTTGTCTGGTGGGGCCGGATGCTACGCAAAAGCTGCCGCTAAAGCCCCTTCCCGATGGCGAGAGCACCCTTCCTTACCACACGGGAATGAAAGACGAACAAGCCACCGACGGCTATGGCACCTGGATCGAAAACCTTCTTCCAGGGGCGGTGTTTGGATATAGATACCTGGACTTTTCGCCGCATTGCACGCAACTTACCATGCGTCTTCGGGGGAAGGGCATCCTGACCATGCGGCTGGATCATCCGGCAGGCGAAGAAGTGACGCGGATTTCAGTTGACAGTGAAGCATGGACCGACTGTAAAGCCAACTTCCCGCCGGTGAGCGGCGTACATGCGCTGTACTTTACGGTCGCAAGCGGCGTGCGCATTGCCTGCGAGTGCTTTTGCTTCTCATAATTCTTATTCTTGAGGTACATGCAGGCTGCGTGGCGTTCTCCGTTACGTTCACGCCTTTAAGTGTCACATTCTCAGCACGAAAAAACCGGTTTTAACCAAGCAACCCTATGAAGAGGTGGTTATCCCCCATGACCATAGAACAATTGCAAAAGGCGCCCTTCTATCTGGATTACCAGGATATCACATGGGTCCGGCGCACCCTGGATGCGATGACAACGGATGAAAAAATAGGCCAGCTCTTTTTCCCCATTGCTTACTCACCTCAGCCCGAGGATCTGGACCGCCTTCTGGAGGCGCATGTGGGTGGAATTCTGTTCCGTGCCGGTCCTGCAAAAGAGATCCGCGAAGCTCACACGTACCTGCAGGAACACACCCGCGTGCCGTTGCTGCTGGCTGCAAATCTGGAAAGCGGCGGAAACGGGCTGGTGCTGGAAGGCACGCCTTACGGCTGCAATATGCAGGTGGCTGCAACGGACGATCCCATCCGCAACGCGGAGCATCTGGGTGAGATAGCCTGTAAGGAGGCGGCGGCTGTTGGGTGCAATTTTTCCTTTGCCCCTGATGTGGATATCGACATGAATGCCCATAACCCCATTACCAACGTGCGTACCTTTGGCAGCGACCCCCAACGGGTGGAAGCCTGCGGGAGAGCCTATATCCGCGGCGCACAAAGTGCCGGATGCGCTACTGCGGCAAAGCATTTCCCCGGCGACGGTGTGGATGAGCGCGATCAGCATTTGCTGACCAGCATAAACACTCTCTCAGTACAGGACTGGGATGCGACCTTTGGAAAGGTTTATGCCGGCATGATTGAAGAGGGCACGCTGAGCATCATGGCCGGGCATATCGCCCTTCCCGCCTATGCCAGGGCGTTGGGCGCGACGGCACAGGAGGCCGCTCTGCCCGCCACGCTTTCCCCTGTGCTTATATCGCAGCTGCTTCGTGAGAAACTTGGCTTCCAGGGCCTGGTCATCTCCGATGCCACCCCCATGGTAGGCTTTTGCTCCGCCATGAAGCGTGAGGACGCGGTACCGTCCTGTATCATGGCGGGCTGCGACATGTTCCTCTTCAACAAGGATTTGCAGGAAGACATCGTATACATGAAACGGGGCCTGGAACGGGGCGTGCTCACAGAAGCCCGTCTGGAGGAAGCGGTCATTCGGATTCTGGGATTGAAAGCGGCGCTTGGCCTGCACGAAAAGCAGGAAAGACATGCACTGATTCCGTCCGGTGAGGCGCAGCGGGTCATAGGCTGCCCGGTACATATGCGGCTGGCTCGCGACTGCGCAGATGCATCGGTAACGCTGGTCAAGGATACGGACAGCCTTCTTCCGCTGCACCCGCAGAGGCACAATCGCCTTCTGCTGGAGGTTCTCGGGGACTTTCCCAGCAACGCGCGCGTGGAAAAGACGATCACACAGCTGCTGTCCGAGCAGGGATTCCACGTGATTCCCTATGTGCGTGAGGGCATTGCTCAGGATGGTTCTTTAATGGTGGATACGGTGGAACAGTTCAAGGCGAAGTATGATGCCGTACTGTACGTTGGAAACATCGAAAACGTCAGCAATCGCACCACAAACCGCATCAACTGGTACACCTTCTTTGGCCTGGGAAACAATATCCCCTGGTTTGTGCACGAGGTGCCCACAGTGTTCCTCAGTTTGGGCAATCCCTATCATTTATTGGACGTACCCATGATTGGAACCTATATCAACGCTTATAGCAACAGTGATATCGTGATTGAGGCTGCTGTAAAAAAGCTGCTGGGACAGGCCCCGTTCCGTGGGCACAGCCCCAGTGACCCCGAAGGATTTTAGCATACCATGCTCTGAAAACACAGTCCATAGCTGGATTCCCGAAAGGTCAGGATCGTACAATCAAATGGTCATGATTTAACTATTTCCCTTTAAAAAGGACGATTAGAATATAAATATGTCAAGTGCCAAAGCACTTTAGAAAAAAAGGAGGTCCTTTCATGTTGCGTTCTCTTCGAAAAGTGGCGTCCGGTTTTTTGGCAGGCCTGATGCTTCTCAGTGCATCCGCTATGGCCGAAAACGTTCCCAACGACGTCCCGCTGCAGCAAATTGCAGCTGAGGCAGGGGCAGACAACTATTACCAGGAAGCGATTGAAACAGAAATCTACAATTATAAGCTTGTTCGCAATCTGCCCACAACCTTTACGCAGGACACATGGGAAGCCTATTGCTCGCTGGCCAATGGGCTGATGGACCTGGACGCGGAGAATTTGGCGGATGTACAGAAGAAAATGGTGGACGACGCCGTCGCAGCGCGTGAAGCGCTGGTACAGTCGCAGCCGCTGGAGGAGTCCATCTGGTATATTTGGGGCGAGGATATCGCAACCATTGAGGAAACCCCCTCTTCTCTGGAATTTACCGTGGACTCTTACGACAACGCGGACTTTGTACCTTTCCTGACGCCCTATCTGCTGGATAACCAGGAGGAAGCCAAGGGCAATCTGATCATCATCGCAGGCGGCGGCTACTCCGAGCGCAACAACTCAGGCGAAGGTTGGCCGATCGCCCAGCGCTTTGGCGAGCTGGGATTCAACTGCTATGTGCTCCAGCGCCGTGTGGCGCCCTACGCTCCTGAAGACATCTGGATGGACTTGCAGCGTGCGATTCGCTATATCCGGTATCATGCGGAAGACTACGGCCTGGGTGGAATGGATTGCCTGGCGGCTGTGGGATTCTCGGGCGGCGGTATGACAATTTGTGGGCAGATCTACCACTTGTATGGCGACTTGCAGCCGACGATTTATGACGCTGACTACCAGCCTGACGCTGTAGATGCGGTCAGTGCGGATCTGGACGTTGCGCTGATCATGTACGGTGCTACTCCCGGCGGAGCAATCGGTGTAACGGCTGAAGGTCCAGAGGATTTCGCCTGTGAGAATCCAAATCTGCCGGCTATGTTCTTTGCTATTGGTGAAGACGATACTCTGGTGGGTTCAGGAAATCAGTTCATGGCCGAGTACTTCCGTGATAAGACTACAGTAGAAGAGCACACTTTTGCTAATGTTGGGCACGGCTTTGGCGTCGGTTCCACTTCAAACAACACCGAATACTGGATCGATATGGCGGCGCGTTTCATGCTGATGGCTACCGGCGGCATTGAGAAGCAGGAAGTGGTGCTGGACGTGGAGGTACCAGAGCAGTATACTAAAATGCAGGAATTCGATTATACCATGCCCTTTGGCGACGTACATATCACCTGCGCCATGAATGAAGCGGAGGACGCATTCTACCTTTACTTCACGGCCTTTGATGATCTGCAGATTCTGGAAGGCGTCATTGAAGAGGGAGAGCCCATCGTCACGTTTGACCGTTCTGGTTTCATGGCGGGAGATGCCCAGAACTTCCTGAATCAGATCAATCCGGACGCCTGGGTCCAGCGGTAACATTCCGCATCAAAGCAGCACAGAAAACCAAAAGGGGGAGGCGGCGCTATGCCTCCCCCTCCTTTTTGATACAAATATCTTGAATTTGGATAAATGTCATTATCCTGATTTTTCTGGTCTCTATTCTGCTATTTTTCCTGAATTCCGGTCACTACAATATAAGTCATAAAGGAGTTGGCCTGTCAGGTGCGCGCTGCGAAAGGAGGGAATCTTGCAAAACAAGCCGGCAGGCAATCAAAAAAGGACAGGAGGATAAATCATGAAAAAGTTTGTCATGCTCGTTTTGGCGCTGGTTCTCTGTATGAACATGGTGGCGTTTTCTGCGGTGGCTGAGACAGCCTATAACGACCTGCCTTTCAAGACGGTGGATCTGGAAGAGTCAGACCCCGACTACTATGCACAATTGCTGGAAGCGGAAATCTATAACTATAAAATGGTTCGCAATTATCCCACGCTTTTTGAAGAGGAAGCCTGGGATCTGGCGCAGACCTCCGGCAATCTGCTGCTGACCATGGACCCTGCCAACCTCACCGACGAGGAGAAAGCGACGATCGCGGCAGCGCGCGACGCTGTGGCGGCCCTGGCTAAGGCGCAGCTGAAGCCCTTTGAGGGCATCGACGGCGAGGTGCTGTATATCTGGGGCGACGATATGCCCGTGACCACGGAGAATGTCGAGGCCGGTTTTACCGTGGATTCCTATGATAATGCCGACTTCCGTCCCTTCCTGGTGCCCTATCTGGTGAGCGACCAGAGCCAGGCCAAGGGCACGCTGATCGTTCTCTCCGGCGGCGGCAACACCACCCGAAGCAACCCCAACGAAGCCTATCGCGTTGCTCCTGCTTTCCTGGATCTGGGCTACAACTGTTTTGTGCTGCAACGGCGCGTGGAGCCCTACAACAATGAAGACATCGTGATGGACCTGCAGCGCTCTGTGCGCTACATCAAGTATCACGCTCCCGAATGGGGAATCGACCTTGAGAACACGCTGTTGGGTGCGACGGGCTTCTCCGGCGGTGCCGGAAACCTTTGCACCCTGATGGAGAAATTCTACGGCGACATTACCCCTGACCAGTTCGACACCGACTATGTCTGTGACGAAATTGACGCCGTAAACAGCGATCTGGATATTGCTATCCCGATCTACAGCGGCCGTCCTCTTGAGACCGACAACCCCAACATCCCCCACATCTTCACCGCGGTTGGCGCAGACGATAACATCGGCGAGATGAACGGCTACGATAAGTGCATCGACATGTTCCTGCAGATGCGCGAGATTCCCAACGTAAACCCCGAACTGCACATCTACGCGCAGAACGGGCATGGCTTCGGCGCGGGAAACGCCGGCACCAGTTCCATGTCCTGGATTCCCACTGCGGATCTATACATGCAGAAGGTCATGGGCCTTGCCGAAGTCAATTACGAGGGTGAGATTCCTGTGGAATATGTGCTGACCCAGGATATTCTGGTTGACTGGTTCCCCACTGGAGAAACCACCGTAAACGTGTATACCAACGCGGACCATAGCAAGGTGCTGTATACCTTCTTTGGCTGGGGTGAAAACATCATGGTCGAGGGGCTTCTGATCAACGACCGTGTGGCTGATGTCACCTATGACAGCGTCGGTTACTTTGAGGCTGACGCGCCTCTGATGTGGGAACTGGTTGATCCCAACGCCTGGGTTCCGGTGGCGTAATTCTCACATACTCCCTTATGGGATCGCGGCAGCCCGTCTGCTGCGATCCCATTGCTTGTTGGGGCATATTTTCTGCCGGATGCGCATTCTCCCGTCATTCCACCTGTGCGCCATGTCTGGCACACGCCAGTAGATGGCAGACTTTTATGCCGCAGACCCAACGCAAACGCGGCACCGGCCCGCGTGGAAAAAATCTGCATCGAGCGGATTTTGTTTATCCATGCCTGCAAAGAAAGGAGCAAGAATCTGTGAAACAGACGCTTTTCAACCAAGGGTGGCTGACATGGCAGGAAACCGATGCCTTTTCCATGGTATGGAATATCCCCGCCGGGGCGAAACCGGTAACGCTGCCGCATGACGCCATGCTGCAACACCCTGCTCATGCCGAAAGCCCCAATGGGGGAAACACCGGATATCGGGATGGCGGTGTCTATGTCTATTGCAAACGGTTCCATGTTCCCGTGGAATGGCGGGAGAAAACCATTCTTCTCCGGTTTGAGGGCAGCTATTGCAATACCTTCGTTTATCTCAATGGCCAGCTTGCGGCAGATCACCCCAATGGTTACACCGGATTTACCGTTTCCCTGAATGGTTTTTTGCAGTATGGCCATGAAAACGAACTGCGGGTATTTGTTCGTGATGCGGCTTCAAGCAGCCGCTGGTATTCCGGCGGCGGGTTGTATCGGGATGTGTATCTGCTGACCGGACCACTTACACATATTGCACAGGATGGTGTATGGACTGTAACGGAGAGCCTCGATCAGGAATACGCCGTGCTGCGAGTTGAAACTGAAGTAGTCAACCGTTCACATCTGACGTATGATTGCACGCTGGAAACCGCGCTGATCGACCCGGAGGGACGACAGATTGCCTGCGCGCAGGTTCCATTGAGTCTGGCAGCGAACGGGCGTGTAAGCGTTCCCCAGCGATTCACCGTGAGTCATCCGTCGCCATGGTCCGCTGAGATCCCGGCGCTTTATACCTGCCAAAGCCGCCTTGCGAACGCGGAGGGAGAATGCGACACGGCGGAGACGCCCTTTGGCATCCGCTCTCTTTCCGTCGATGCGCGCCATGGGCTGCGCATCAATGGCAAGTCGGTTAAGCTGCTGGGCGGCTGCATACACCACGATCACGGTCTGCTGGGCGCTGCCGGTTACGAACAGGCGGAGGAGCGGCGGATACGCCGCCTGAAGGAGGCTGGCTTCAATGCGGTGCGCATATCCCACCACCCCGCCTCCCCTGCGCTGCTGCGGGCCTGTGACCGCACGGGGATGTACGTCATGAATGAAGCGTTTGACCTGTGGACGCGCGCCAAGACGTCGCTTGATTACAGCGCTCACTTTACGGACAGGGCGCTTTTGGACCTTGAGGCGATGGTTCGCGTGGCTCGCAGTCATCCCTGTGTGATTCTCTACTCCATCGGCAATGAGATACCCGAGTGTGCCACCAGCGCCGGTGTACGCCTGAGCGCAGAGCTGACGGCGACCATTCGAGCCATGGATGCGACCCGGCCCATTACAGCGGGGATCAATGGCATCTTTATATCTGGGGACGCGATGGACCAGATTCTGGGAGATATTCTTCCGGGAAAAGATGCCGGCCAGAAAGAGGGCAATGTGAATGTTTTCATGACCATCATGGAGCAGCATCTCAACGAGATGGTTGTTCATCCCGCTGTAACGGAGCGCTTGGACAGAGCCTGTGCATTTCTGGATGTAGCCGGGTATAATTACATGGCCGCCCGCTATCGCATGGACGCGCAGCGCTGCCCCAACCGGGTGATGCTGGGCAGCGAGACGTATCCGCCTGAGTTTGCGGCAAACTGGGAAGAGATTCAAAAGCTGCCTCAGGTTGTCGGAGATTTCAACTGGGCGGCCTGGGACTACATCGGTGAAGCCGGCGTAGGGATTCCGGCCTATCATGCCGGAGAGGGAGGCTTTGGTGCAAAGTTCCCCTGCCAGCTGGCCTATGTGGGGGATTTTGATATTACCGGTTTTCGCCGTCCCGCTTCCTATTTCCGGCAGATCGCAGCAGGATTGCGGTCCGCGCCGTATATCGCGGTACAAAATCCACATCACTATGGGCAGCCGCTGATCAAGACGCCGTGGGTCATCAGTGACGCGACGCACAGCTGGACATGGCCGGGATGCGAAGGAAAGCCCGCCGTAATAGAGGTTTACTCGAATGCCGAAACGGTTGAACTGTTTCTGGATGGGAAAAGCCTCGGCGTTTGTCAGCCCAGAGAATGCATTGCCCGTTTTGAAACGATCTACCGTCCGGGGATGCTGCGGGCCGTAGCCCGCTGCAGGGAACACATTTGCGGGGAGGACGCCGTACGGACCGCCGGACCTGTCGCAGCGGTACGCCTGTTGGCAGAATCAGATACTCCGTCCGGTCCCCTTGTCTGGATAGACGTGATGCTCATCGATTCGGAAGGCCGCTGGAACGACGCGGAAGATCGGGTGCTCACAATAACCAAAAAAGGCGGCGCAGAGCTTCTTGCTATCGGCAGCGCAAATCCCAGAGCCGGAACGTATCCTTCAGGAATAACGGAAACTTACAAAGGGCGCGCTCAGATCATCCTGCGCAGGACGGATGATCCCTGCACGATCATCGTGACTGCCAGCAACGGGGAAAATGCAACGCTGACTATCTGATGTCATGACTCATTGTCTACCGGCAGCAGGTTCCCCATAGACAAAGAGCATCAAGTTCGCAGCATAGCGCCGTTGACCCTTCCACGCTCACCTGCCTTCCCGCTCCGCCTCCTTCCCCTTTCCTTCCTTCTCATCCCCCTGCAAAATCAGCGCAAGGTTCTTCCGATGCACCATCAATTCCCGCATCTCCTCCCTAGCCGCGCGGTACTCCGCATACGCCGCCTTTTTCTCGCCAAGCAGCCGCGCGTACTGCGCATTAAGACTCTTGACGGAGGGCAGCTTCTGAACGCCCAGCGCGTCAAAGGCTTGTTTGGCAGCCCGGTGCAGCGCGATCTCGTCCTCATGCTCCAGGCGGTATTTCGCCGAGTAACCGGACTTGCGGTAGGCCGCGTAGACCTCGCGCGTTCTGGCGTAGTTGACGATGTGCCGTTTCAGCACGGCGGTTTCGGCCAGATGCTTTTGAGCTGCCTGAAGCTGCCCGGATAGGGCATGGCAGTGTGCCGCCGCTTCGTCCGCGCGGGCCGACAGGACCGAAGCGTCCATCAGATGATGCTCCTGCAAATAAGCGACGGTCCGCGCCATCTGCTTGAGGTTGAAGGTCGTCGCCCAGCGGCGGTAGCCCTCACCCCTGCCGGAGCGGAGCCTGGCCTGAATGTCGATGAGCAGCTGGTTTCGGGGACGGTTCGCGGCGCGTCCCTTCCGAGGTACATGCACCTTTTCTCCCGCGATCACAGCGCGCAGTTCGGCCTCCGAATACCCTTCGCCCAGCGACTCCAGCCGGATACTCTGCTTCTGTCCCGCACCGCGGAAAGTGATCTGCCGGCCCTGTCCGACGGTATAGCCTGCGCCGGATACGAGCGATAGCAGCGCATCAAAGTCCGCGGGCTTTTCTTCCAGCGCCGCGTCAATGGCCGCGCGCAGCAGGTCGCGCCGGGAGGGCCGGGCACGGTCTCCCAACCAGCTCTTGTAGCTGGTGCCTCCGCGTTTGGGATTTTCGATGACGGAAAGCCCGTGTTCCAGACAGATCAGGTCGCTCAGCCGCGCAACCGCCTTACCGGAGCCGAGGAAATCCCGGAATTTTCCCCGGCAGTCCATCGAGGTGGAGTTGAAGATGATGTGGTTGTGAGTATGAGCCGTATCGCAATGGGTGGCCACGAAAAAGGCGTGGCGTTCCTTGAGAAAACGCTTCGCCAGCTCGTACCCGATGCGGTTGGCTTCCTCCGGCGTCACTTCGCCGGGCTTGAAGGACTGCCGGATCTGGTAGGCGATCACGTCGTTTTTCGGTTCCCGGCCCGTAAATTGCCGGTACTGCCGCTTGGCAAAGAGAAACTCCGCGTCGGCGGTCCTGGGATCGCAGCCAAAGGCGGAGATCAGCTCGCCGCCCATTGTCTTGCCGGGGTTTTTGGCATAGTCCGTTCGGTCTTTCAGGCATTGGGCAATCGTGCGGCCCTTGTTCAGGTGCATGGCTATGATGCGCGTTACCGCCATGTTTCGCTCCGCTTGCTCCGGTACTTCCGGCAGGCCACGATCTGCGCCCGGAAGCTCTGCTTGCAGTCATGCCGGCAGTTGCGGCACAGGTCGTTGTAGGTGATCCGGTTTCGGCGGTTGAGGAAGAAATCCCATTCCTCCCGCCGCTTCCTGCTCATTCTCGGCATCGCGTTCCTCCTTTTTTTCTGTATGGTTTCGGGATGATTTTGGCGGATTTTTTTCGTTTGCAGGCCCCTTGGGAAAGATGGATGGATGGTGGGTCGTCCGATGGGCTTTTTCTCTTTTTGCAGGGTTTCGGGGCGTTTTTCGTCCTTTTTTCACTCACGCAAAAAAGAGGCGGCCCGCAGGCCGCCCCTACCGAATCCCCGCCAGCCTGGTCAGAAGCGCGTTGGCCATGGTCCATAACCGCTCCTGCTGTTCCATCACTTCCCGCAGGTCCACCTCATAGACGCGCCCGGTTTCGTTCATGCGCTTAGCCATCTGGTTAAGGCTGCCCGCGCAGCGGCGAAGCAGCGAGATCATCTCTTTCAGCTCCGGCAGCTCCAGATGGACAATCAGGCCGTCAATGGCCATCTTGCGCAGGTAGGCGCTCAGATTCGCCGTGCCCGCCTGCGCCATTCTGCGCCGGATCAGCTCGTTTTCATGGGGCGTGACCCAGAACATGAGGTTGATGCGCCTCACTTCGCTCGCGTTTCCTGGGCTATCGGACCTCCTCACGGCTTCGCTCCTTTCTCTCCGGCTCCCGTGTGCCTTGCGCTGCGTCCGGCACCGCCGCCTCCGTCGCTTCCGGCTCGGCGCCCTCCGGCATGACCTCCGGGCTGCCCTTGCCAATGTCCAGCAGCGTGTCCAGCTCGATCAGCCGCGCGCTTTTCTCCCGCAGTTCGTCCTCCTGCGCAAAGGGCTTTGCGATCTCCTCTTTGGCCGCCTCCTGCTCCTTTTGCAGCGTGGCGATCTGGTCCTGGACCGTTTTCAGCCGGCTTTCCATGGAGCCGAGCGTGTTGTCGATGCGCTGGATATTCCCGCGCGGGTCGCTGCCCAGCGTCGTGAAATGCGCCATGCGGCCCCGGAGCGTCAGGATGTACTCCCGTCCGAAAGCGCTTAGTTCCAGACTCATTTCAAATCCCCGGTAATGTCCGATCCGCACGCTTTTCATATCCACCACGGTCTTGACCGCTTCCAGAATCGCCTTGCCCGCATCTTCCTTGTCTGAAAATGTGTGTCCCAGCACCTCCATGCCCACAAATCCCTCCGAGGGCAGGGGATGACTGTTTCGCGTTTCCAGATCAGCTTCAAACCCTCCAACCTGCGCCCGGCACTTTTCCAGCTCGACAGGGAAGTATTTCAGCAGCCGGTCCTCCATCTGAAACCGCTGACTCTGGTGGTTGGCCTTGAGCAGCCGGAGCCGGGCCACCTCGATATCCAGGTCCATCTTCTCTTTTATCAGCGGATTGCCCGCACACAGCGCCTTGATCTCCGCGTAGGACAGCGCCGTCTCATCCACATCCTCGCAGGAGCGTACAGGACTTTTGCTGGTCATAATCTGGCTGATAAACTTCTGCTTGTTCTCAATGGTCTGCCACAGGTAGGCGTCGAAGGTATTTTCCGTCACATAGCGGTAGATGTGTACCGTGTCGTTTCGGTTGCCCTGGCGCACGATGCGGCCCTTGCGCTGCTCCAGATCGCCGGGCCGCCAGGGGCAGTCCAGGTCGTGAAGCGCGGCCAGCCGGTCCTGCACGTTGGTTCCGGCCCCCATCTTCTGGGTGCTGCCCATCAGCACCCGTACCTGACCGGCACGCACTTTGGCGAACAGCTCCTTCTTTTTGACCTCGGTGTTTGCGTCGTGGATGAAGGCGATCTCCCCTTCGGGTACGCCTGCCGCGATCAGCTTCCGGCGGATGTCCTCATAAACGGTAAAGCCCTCGCCTCCTGGCGTGGAGAGGTCCGAAAAGACGAGCTGGGTCAGCTTGCCGCTTTCGCCCTCCCGCCAGATGCGCAGGATGTTTTCCACGCACTGGTTGACCTTGCTGCGCTCGTCGTCTGGCAGGAGCGGATTGAGGATGCGCTGGTCCAGCCCCAGCTTCCGGCCGTCCGAGGTGATCTTGAGCATGTTGTCCTCCTTGGGGTTGACCACCCCGGCATGCACTTCCGCCGCCCGTTTGGACAGCGCCTCAACCATATCCTTCTGCATTTCCGTGGGCTTGGCCACCACGTTGTGATACACCGCCTCCGGGGTGGGCAGGTGCAGCTGGTCGGCGGTCTTGATGTCCGCCGCCTCCCTGAACATGGCCATTAGCTCCGGAAGGTTGAAGAACCTGGCAAACCGCGTGCGTGCGCGGTAGCCCGTCCCCTCCGGGGCCAGCTCAATGGCCGTGACCGTTTCCCCGAAGGTGGAGGCCCAGCAATCGAAGTGGGAAAAGCCTCTGGAGGCGAGCAGGTCGTGCTGGAGATAGCGCATCATGGTATACAGCTCCGTCATGGAGTTGGACACGGGAGTACCCGTGGCAAACACGATGCCGCGGCCGCCGGTCAGCTCGTCCATATAGCGGCACTTGAGATACATGTCGCTGGACTTCTGCGCGTCCGTGGTGGAGAGACCCGCCACGTTGCGCATCTTCGTGTACAGAAAAAGATTCTTGTAGTTATGCGCCTCGTCCACATACAGCCGGTCCACGCCGAGCTGTTCGAAGGTGACCACATCGTCCTTGCGCGTGGCGGAAGTGAGCTTTTGCAGCTTGGTTTCCAGCTGCTTTTTCATGCGCTCCAGCTGCTTGATGGTGAACCGCTCGGCATGGGAGGCTCTGAGCTCCTTAACGCCCGCTTCGATCTCGTCGATCTGCTCCTGAAGCAGACGCTCCTGACGCTCCTGGCTGATGGGGATCTTCTCAAACTGCGAGTGACCGATAATAATGGCGTCATAGTCGCCGGTGGCGATGCGGGCACAGAACTTCTTGCGGTTTTTGGTTTCAAAGTCCTTTTTGGAGGCGACCAGCAGGTTGGCCGAGGGATAGAGGCGCAGGAACTCCGAGGCCCATTGCTCGGTCAGGTGGTTGGGCACGGCGAACAGGGCCTTGCTGCAAAGGCCCAGCCGTTTGGATTCCATGCAGGCGGCCACCATCTCGAACGTCTTCCCGGCCCCCACCTCGTGGGCCAGCAGACAGTTGCCGCCGTAGAGGATGTGGGCGATGGCGTCCCGCTGGTGCCTGCGCAGGGTGATCTCCGGGTTCATGCCGCTGAAACGGATATGGGACCCGTCGTACTCACGGGGTCGGGTGGCGTTGAACAGCTCGTTGTAGCGGGCGCACAACTCCTGTCGCCGGGTCGGGTCCTGCCAGAGCCAATCGCGGAAAGCATCCTTGACAGCCTGCTGCTTCTGCTGGGCGAGGGTGGTTTCCTTTGAATTGAGGACGCGCTTTTCCTTGCCGTCCGCATCCTGCACGGTGTCGTAGATGCGCACGTCGCGCAGGTTGAGCGAATCCTCCAGAATCTTGTATGCGCTGGCGCGGCCGGTGCCGTAGGTGGTATAGGCCGCCACGTTGTGCGCGGGGACGCTGCTCTTGTTCTCGATTTGCCATTCGGCGGTCGCGGAGGAATAGGCGACCCGGAGCCGGTAGCGCGCCTGTATGGGTGGCTGAAGCAGTTCAAGCATGAACTGCTGAATGTAGCGCGGTGGAATCCAGGTCGCCCCCAGCCGGACCTCGATCTCGGAGGCGTCCAGGTCCCTGGGCATGGCCTTTTCCAGCGCGGATACGTTGATCTGGAAGGCTTCGTCTTTTTCGACGGCCACTCTGGCAGAGGCGAGCTTGGAGCGGATATTGCCGGAGAGGTATTCGTCCGCGGTGACATAGCATGGCTCGTCTCCCGCGGATTCCGGCAGGCGGTAGATCGCCCCCTGAAGCTGGGACGCCAGCTCGTCCCGCGTTTGGCCGGTAAGCTGCTCCATATACGCCATGTCCACGCCCGCCTTTTCCGCGATGGACAGGGCCAGCGCTTCGCTTGCGCTGTCCACATGGTCCACGGCCTGCGCGGGGCGGATGGTGCGCCGGGTGAACATATCGGCCTTGCGCCGGAGGTTTCCGTCCTCGTCGAGAATTTCCAGCGAGCACAGCAGGTAGTAGGAGGAATCGTCCGAAAACGCCTGCGCGTTTCCCCGGCTGTTGAGCAGGCCGTACTTTGCGGTGTAGGCGTCATAGCGCCGGTTCAGCTCGGCCTGCTGGTCCCGAATGGCGCTGTCCGGCGTGGCGGGGTCCATCTGTAGGGCGATGAGTTCCCGCACGCAGTCCCGCAGGGACACCATGCCCCTGACGCGGGCTTCGGCGACGGCGCTGAGGTCGGGCCGCACCATGAGGCTGTTTTCCCGGTAATACACCTGCCCGTCCACCACGGTATAGGTGTAGTTTTTTACATTCGGGTCGGCGGGAATGGCGGCGCGGATGGCTTCGCCCTCGCCCAGCTCCGGCGGCTCGGCTTCCAGGTAGGTGCCGCGAATGTACTTCACGGCATCATGCAGCTGATCGGCCAGCTCCAGCCCCTCGATGGGAGCCACGGTGTAATCCTGCTTGCCGTATTGGGTGCTTTCAGCGGTGGGTCGCCCCAGCACCATTTCCGGGTGGTCTATAAAATATTGGTTCATGGTGAAGCCGTTTCCGGTCTGGCCGGTCTGCGTCCACTCCGGAACGATGTCCAGCGGACGGTCCCGTTTTTGCAGGAAAATGATATCGGAAACAACCTCGGTCCCCGCATTGGCCTTGAACGCATTGTCAGGCAGCCGGATAGCCCCCAGCAGCTCGGCACGCTGGGCCAGATACCGGCGCACGGTGGAATCCTTGGCGTCCATCGTGTAACGGCTGGTGACAAAGGCCACCACGCCGCCGGGACGCACCTGGTCGATGGCTTTGGCGAAGAAGTAGTTATGGATGGAAAAGCCCAGCTTGTTGTAGGCTTTGTCGTTGACCTGGTAATTCCCGAAGGGTACGTTGCCCACGGCCAAGTCGAAGAAGTCGCGCCGGTCGGTGGTTTCAAACCCCGCCACGGTGATGTCCGCTTCCGGGTAGAGCTGCCGGGCGATGCGGCCGGTGATGCTGTCCAGCTCCACGCCGTACAGACGGCTGCCCGCCATGCTCTCCGGCAGCAGGCCGAAGAAGTTGCCCACACCCATGGCCGGTTCCAGAATGTTCCCGGTGCGAAAGCCCATCTGTTCCACAGCGTCATAAATGGCGCGGATCACCGTAGGACTGGTGTAATGAGCGTTGAGGGTGGAAGCGCGGGCAGATGCATACTCCGTCTCGGACAACAGTGCCTTGAGCTCCGCGTACTCCCTGCGCCAGTCCTCGTTCTGCGCGTCAAACGCCTGCGGGATGCCGCCCCAACCCACATAGCGGGAGAGGGTTTCCTGCTGCTCTGGCGTTGCCTGCCCGGTGGTTTCCTCCAGGTATTTCAGCAGCTTGATTGCTTCAATATTGGCCTGGAACTTGGCCTTGGGGCCGCCTTCGCCCAGATGATCGTCTATGATGTGGAAATTCTCGGCGTTGCGGCGCAGGTTCTCCTTGTATTCTCCAAAGGCAGCTTCCTCGGCAGCCCTGGCATTGGAGAAGGTCTGCCACTCGCCATTGACCCGAACGGATGCAGAGTGTTCGTTCAGCACTTCATCCTGGGTCTTTTCCGTCTCGGCGGCAGGTGCTGGCAGCTCCGGCTCATTGGTCCGCAGGGTCTGAACCACCACATCATAGGGCAGATGGTTCTTGTCACCCGGATAGACAGCCACGGTCTCGGCGTGGAAAGCCGGGGTTTCAGCAGTCGGTTCCGGGCGCTCCTGTCCAAAACCGTCCAGCTGACGGGCGTACAGCCCGCGCAGCAGAGGCGCAACCTCGTCCCAGCGAAAGAACAGCATGGCCAGCCGCTTTTCGTCTGCGTCCAGCACTTCCAGCTCAATGCCTTCAGGAGTAGTGCGGTAGTCAGCGGTGTCGCCGGTCTCCAGCTCCATCGTTTCCACAATGTTGGAATAGGCACGGCTCAACCATAGGGCTACCTCCCGGTTGCTCTTACCGCTGTGCAGCAGCTCGGATACCTCCGCCTTATCCGCCTCACCGATCAGACCATGCGACAGCACATCCCGCAGGTCCTGGTTCACCGTATCCAGGTTTGCAGGCAGGAACTCGGTATAGAAGTCGTTGCGGTTATCTTCCCGCAGAAGCTGCACAAACCGTTCCCGACTCTCGGCCCGGTAGATGGGGTAGCTCATGCCGGTGGGCAGTAGCTGCACCGTGTCATCCCGCAGCCCCGTGATCTGGTGAGCGAGGTCATCCAGATAGACAATATCCCCTACATGGTAGGGAGGCACCGCCGGATTGTAAGAAGTCCGCTCCCGGAGTGTGCCACGGACCGCAGCGTAGTCCTCGTTGGTGAGGACGCTATTCTGGGGTTCTGGATGGAGAATGTGCTGTACTTGTTCACGCAGACCGGGAGTATCCCGCAGCTCCGCTCCATCAATCCACAAGTAAGCCTGTTCCCAATTTTCAAAAGTAATGGGATAACCATATTCCCCAGCCGTAAAGACCAGGTTTTCTTTTAAGCCAGGTTTCGCAGCCTGCGGATTGAAAATAAAGCCAGCAGTTTCCATAGCTCGGACGGTAAGCTGTTCCTGTTCGGAGAGCGTGTCAATTACCGTCTGTTTTTGGGCGGCCTGTTCAGCTTCCCATGCTTCCACCTCTGCATCAAGGTCATGGGGGTGAGCTAACTCATTGATCTGTTCATGGGCTTTTTCATCCGGGTAATCCCCATAGATACGCAGATATTGTCTGGCTTCCAGATCATAGACCGCCGCGCCGTCATAGGCAAAGCCGTCCGGCTCCATTGTGCCGTCCACATAGCTTTTCGCCGCTTTTTCCGCTTCTTCCAGCGTCGGGTATTCTTTCTTTTCATCAAAGCCGTTTTCAAAATGGTGATAGACCACCACTTGATAGGGGCGCTTCTCTTGGCTTTGCGGTTCAGACTGCCGATCCTGCTCGGTCAGAAAGCGGTCCTCCTTGATAAGCTGGGCAATCAGGCGCTGTACCTTCGGCCAGGGCAGTTCAATTCCTTCAGGACTTCCAGCTCGAATCACAAACAGACTCTTGCTGTCTCTGCCGCTATATTCATGGGCCAGCCACGCAGCGGTGTCTTTTTCCCGCGCATGAGCCTCCATGTAACGGACAACGGCCTGTTTGCTTTGAATATCGCCGTTCCATGTCCTGATAGCATCATCAATGTCATCCTGCGAGAGCGGATGCAGCAGCTCATGGAGCTTGGGATAGGTCTCGCTGATAATCTCGCGCTGCAGGTGCTGACGGAACTCCGGCATATCGGAATAGGCGCGGAGCAACCCCATATTGCCGGCCCCCAGGACAGCACGGTGGATAGCGGCATGGCCCTCGATCACAGCGTTCTCGTAGTCGCTGTGGCCGCAGGCATTGCGGTATGCGGTGTCTTGGGTGACGGCCTCCCGCACAATGGACTTGTATTGCTCATACGGCTCCTGTTGCGCTTCATGGCCGGTAGAAAGAACCGAATACTCCCGGCGCTGGGCGCTGCCCTCCGAAGCGGCGGAAACCGTCACATCATGCCTGGCCCGGAGCTGTTCCAGGTACTGATTCAGCCGGTTTGCCGGAAACCCGCACATCTCCACGCGCCCACCCCCAGGGATGGCGCGGGAGACCAGCTGCAATCCCAGCTCCGGCGCGGCTTCTCTGGCATCCTCGCCATACAGCTCAAAGAAGTCGCCCATCTGATACAGGACCAGATCATCCGGGTGGCGTTCCTTGACGCCGTTGTATTCCCATACAGTGGGGTCCGGCTGCGGGGCTTGTGGGGCATCTTTTTCAGCCTGGACCTTTTCCGCCTGGATTCGGTCATACTCTGCCTGCTCCAGCCTGGTCAGATAAAGGCCCTGCCGGATCAGTCCGGCGATTCGTCCGGCGACTTTCTGCCAGGTAAGACGCACCTCAGGGCAACCCCTTTTTTGATACCGTATCCCCTTTCCGCTATGCGATTCGTCGCTTCCATCCGCATTGGACAGCGCGTGCGAACGTCCGCCCGTACCGTACTCCTGCTTGAGAAAATCCACTCGTTCCCTGTCGGAGTAGGGCTGCTGAAAAAAGGCAAAGATGCGTCCCTTGCTGCCGGACATGAGGCCGCCTTCCGCCAGATTTGCGTCGATTTCATCTTCGGTGATGAACTGCCGGACAGGCGGAATTTCCGCCATTTCAGAAGAAAAACGCCTGCGGGGAAGGTCAAGGTCTTCAAGGGCTTCCTGTATTTCATCCAGCCGGTGAAAGTGAAACCGAAGCAGATCGCCGCTTTGCTGCTGATCCGACAGGAACTGCCGGTACTCGCTATTAAGCCGTGCGCGAAACGCAGGGTCCGTCAGCTTTTCAGCAAGCCATTCTGTATCCTCCGAAAAATCGCGTCCCCCGTCTTTGGCGAGGCTGGGCAGATACCCGGCGTCTATGGCTTTTCCGCTGAAATCCTGCCGCAGGTACCACAGCTTTTCGGCAAGCCGGAAGCGTTCATATCCTTCGGCCCCGGCCAGCTCCACATTGGCGGCGAAGCGTCCCTCCTCCAGAAGCTGTCCGATGCGGCTTGCGGCTTCCTGCCATGAAACGAGCCTCGCGGAAGGAGCATGCCGGGCGGAGCGCCCGCGTGAGATACGAATGCCGGTCTCGTCGTACCATGCGGCAAAGGTTCCTGCATCGGTGACGATACCGTTTCCTCCATGTAGGAGGCTTCTCAGGAAATCCGGGGTATCAGGTTTCTGCTTCTCAAAGGCAGCGACGATCCGTTCCCGGTGATGGGCCGTGTTCCCGCCCATCCGGAGCACCTCGTCCACCACTTCCTGGGGAATGGAAAGAGCGGAGGGCATATCGCTCTCCGCTCTTTCCGTACCGGGTTGGGCCGCAAGGCCCTCCAGAAAACTTAGCTGTACACCAGCTCCCTGAGGATGATTTCCTCGGCCTGCGCCTTGCAGGCGTTCATCAGGCCGACCCATCGCATCGGGTCGCTGGCTTTCAATGCCTCCGTCGCGCCCGCGTCCTTCATCAGCTCCGGCATCAGCAGCTCCAGACGGCTCTGTGCCGCCGCGTCTGTCTCCAGCAGGTGCTCCTGCAATGTCCCGCTTAGCAGCAGGCTGTTCCACAGCATCGTCCGATGCGTTTGCAGGTACGTCCTGCGCATCCGTCCGTACTTGCCCAGGGGCCGGTTCTCGGTTTCGCTGAGCTTCAGGTCGGGAATCAGGGTCTCTCCGCTCTGCCGGTAGGTAATCATGGCTAAGGCTCCTTTCATGGTTTCGGATGCTGATTTCAATGGTCCGCAGGACCTCCCCGCTCATCTCGCTGACCGCCGTGCCCAGCGCGGCGGCTGCCTCCGGGGTGTTCCATTCCATCACGGGGATGAAGTCCTCGCGGATGAAGCGTCCCTCGTTTGCCAGTCCGCACCGGGAACGCAGCGCGTATTCCAGGCTGACGGATGCGGCTCTGCGGAAGGAAGCTCCTATCGCACCTTCATCGTACCCCTCCAGAAACGAACCGTCAACGATGTCGAAGATCTCCTGCTTGCGGTCCACCCAGCAAGCTCCCGCAAGCTGTGAAGAGATGGCGCGCAGCTGCCGCTCCAACCCCTCGCGGGCGGGCACGTCGTAGCCGTTTTCCAGCGAAAGCGAAACCGCCTGCGCGTTTTCCTCCGAAAGTTTCCAGAGGTTCAGGCTGCGCGACTGCGAAAGCTCGCCGGTGTCCGCCACGTCAAAGACGTAGCGCAGCCGGGGCGCGTCCCCGGAGGTATCCAGCAGCGCAATGCCCTTCGCGCCCCTGCGCACATAGCGGCGCATGGTGTTTGTCCAGACCTCATAACCCGCGCAGGCCGTAGCCTGCGGACGCTGGGCAAAGATGAGAAGCTGTTCGTGATAGGGGTATTTGTACAGGCGGGCGGCGGTTTGAAGATACGCCATCCACGCCGTATGGCTGCCGGTAATGCGCCGGGCCGTATCCTGCGCAAGCTGCACAAGGCTGTCCGTCCTGCTGTCGGGCATGCGTTCACCTTCCTTTCAGGCAGAGACCGGACGGATCGAGGTCGAGCCGGTCAAAGTCCTCGTCGGTCATGGTCTGGAGCTTGCGGATGACGCCTACCGTCGTGCGGCGCAGCCCGGTTTCCTCCCCGGACAGATACCCCAGCATGTTGCCCAGCTCCTCCATCAGTCCCAGGCGGGTGCCGGGGTTGTAGAGGATCATGAGATTCATTTCCGTCGTATTGAACATGTCATCGCTCCTGTTCTGCTTTTGCCGGTTTGCGTTCTGTCTGCGCGGGGCGCGGCTCCCTGAGCCGCTTCAGCAACGGCGGCCGGCGCTGAAGCGCCTGCTGCTTTTGAAATTCCGAAAGGGAGATCGCTTTTCCATCCAGATGATCGATTGCATCCCTGTCCAGCGTGATGCGCCCGTCGGGCGAAAGGGTCAGAGGTTCATTGAAAAGAAGCGTGCCGCAAAAATTGACGCGCGCCTGATTTTCCAGCGTGACAGGCACGCCCCACTCCTCCCCATACCGCAGGTCATACGCATAAATTTCCTGGGGCAGCAGGCTCCTGTCCACGCGCCAGTCCGCCAGCAGCGCGGGCTTTCCCCGAAAGGAGACCAGCTCAAAGGGCTGCTCCGCCAGCTCCGCCGCACGGCTTGCCTCCTCCATGGCCCTGTCAGGGGCAGGCAGGAAGGCCGGAAGCTCCGCAAAGCCGAAGCTGTCCACATAATGAAAGCTGACGCCGCTCTTTCCCTTGAGGCCGACCACATCGCTGACGGACAGGCTATGGCCGGTGAAATCGCGTGGAGGGTCGAGGTTGAACCGCTCGTACAGCGATTCGAGCAACGCTTCCCGCGACAAATCGGGACGTGACGGCAGGGCGCCGGTGTAGACGAGATCGTAGTTGGCACGGTCCACCGCCAGCCCCGCTGCCCGCAGATGCTCAAGCGGTTCAAAGCGCAGATTATGGGTCGCCTCCTCGCGTGTGAGCTGGTAGATGGCATATGCGCCGAAGGGAGCCCGGAGAAAACGGCGCTCCTGGAACGCCTGCTTGTCCGTCTGCCTGGGCAGGGGCTCCTCCGGCGCACAGGCGATGCCGCCCCGCTCCATATGCCCGGCAAACTCGCAGATGTGGTACACACGCCCGGCCACCTCCGTGTGGTACTCGTCCACATACCGGCACCGGCTTACCTTGCTTCTGCCGTCCGGGAAGGTCATCCGGAGGTTCCCTCCGTCGGGAAGGGTAAACAGCGTCCGGTAATTGGTGTCAATAAAGCGAATGGTCTTTTCCTGACTCACTTTTGTTTCCTCCCTTCCGCAAATTCCAGACGATACTTTACAAACGGCGTCCCCGTGTCCTCAAGCACGACGTCCGCCTCATAGGTGCGCCCCGTTCTGGGGGAAAACAGCCCTTTCAGGCTGACCCGCCCCTCCTTGAGCAGCGCGGCCGCGACGGAGGCTGTCAGCTCCTTGCGCATGGCGGCGAAAAAGCGGTCCTTCTTCCACAGCGCGAAGCCGCATCGCGCGGTGCAGACGAAACCCTTTGCGTTTTCCACGACCGAAGCGCCGCAGCGCGGGCATACGCCCACGGCCCGGCGGTTGTCGGCAAACAGCATGTGTACGTCCCGAACGGGATGTTCGGAGGAGGCGAGTTCCCGTACCATGTCCGTGATGTCTTTGAGGAACGCCTCCCCGCCCAGCGCGCCCTGCTCCACCTCCCGCAGCTTCTGTTCCCACGCGGCGGTCAGTGCCGGGGACTGAATCGCCTCCGGCAGCACGGTAATCAGGGAAATCCCCTTGTCCGTCGGGACGAGGCAGATGCGTCTGCGGAACGCCCTTCGCTCCGCAAGACCGGATTTGAGCAGTTTTTCAATGATGGCGGCGCGGGTGGCCGGGGTGCCCAGGCCGCGGCGTTCCGCATCCTTTGAGGGCTTCTCATTGCCCGCGTTTTCCATGGCCGACAAAAGGGTATCTTCCGAATACCGTTCGGGCGGCGTGGTCTTCCCTTCCCTGACGGAAGCCGTCACGGGGAGGAAGGTCATGCGCTCGTTCAGGGGCGGCAGGCCGTCCGCCGCCTCCTCGCGTTCCCGGCTTCTGAGCGTGGCGCGGAAAGCGGCGTCCAGCGCCCTCCATCCCGGATGCACCGTCCTTCTTCCCCTGGCGGTAAAGGAGACCCCCTCACATTCCAGCCGGGCGGTTGTCTCCAGCATCACGCACGCCTCCCCGGCGGCACAGAGCAGTCGCGCCGCCACCAGCGTCAGCACGCTCCTTTCGCCGGCGGGCAGGGCGTCCAGCGGGTGGTCCCGGAGAGCCGCCGTGGGAAGCAGGGCGTGGTGGTCGCTGACCTTTCCGGCAAGCTGCCGGGGATGACAGGGCAGGGAAAGCCCCGCGGCAAATGGAAGCGCCGCCGCCGCATAAGCAACCAACTCACGCGCTTTCTCCGTCATGCCCTGCGGCAGATACCGGCTGTCCGTTCGCGGGTAGGTCAGCAGCTGCTTTTCATACAGGGATTGCGCGTAGTCCAGCGTCTGCTGCGCGGTGTAGCCGAGCAGACGGTTGGCGTCGCGCTGGAGCGCGGTCAGGTCGTAGAGCCTGGGCGGCTGTTCCCTGCGTTCGCTGGTTTCCACCGATACGACCCTTGCTTCCTTGCCGCCGCACAGGGCGGCGATGCGCTCCGCCTCCGCGCGATCCTCCGTGCGCTCGCTTTCGGCCGGGAAGGCGCCGCAGTCCAGCCGCACATGATAATAGGCGGATGGCCGAAACGCGGCGATATCCGCCTCGCGCTCCACCAGCATGGCCAGCGTGGGGGTCATCACGCGCCCGACGTTGAGCGTCCGCCCATAGAGCAGGGAAAAGTGGCGGGTGGCGTTGATGCCTACCAGCCAGTCCGCCTGCGCCCGGCACAGGGCGGCCTGCCCCAGCGCATCATAGTGCGCGGCCGGCTTCATCTGCCGCAGCCCCTCGCGGATGGCGTCTTCCTCCATGGAGGAGGTCCAGAGCCGCAGGACGGGCTTATCGCAGCCCGCCAGATCATAGACGAGGCGGAAGATGAGCTCGCCCTCGCGCCCCGCGTCGCAGGCGTTGACGACCTCGGAAACGTCAGCGCGGCGCATGAGGCGTTTGAGCGTTTCAAACTGCCGGGCGCTCTTTTCAATGACCTCGTACTTCCAGGGCCCTGGGACGATGGGCAGGTCCTCCTGCCGCCATCTGGCGTAGCGCGCATCGTAACCCTCCGGCGCGGCCAGTTCCACCAGATGCCCGGCGCACCAGCTCACCAGGACGTCCGCCCCCTCCAGATAGCCGGGCTTCTTCTCCCGGATGTTCAGCACCGCGGTAATGGCCTGGGCAACGCTGGGTTTTTCCGCTATAATCAACCGTTTCATGAGTTTCCTCCTTCATCTGCATAAGAAAAAGCAGCCCTTGGAGGACTGCTTCAGACTGTCAAAAAAACCTTTCGGGAGGCTTGGAGGGCCCGCAGGCCCTCCAAAGTGAATTCGTATCGCCCGGCTTTGCCGGGCGGGCGGGGAGTTTGCGCCCTTGGCGCAAACATTTCTTAAGCATC
>DVIV01000026.1 GCA_018710985.1 Candidatus Limiplasma pullicola | reverse complement strand
GGCCGGGGCAGTCCACGTGCGCGTAGTGACGCTTGTCCGTCTCGTACTCCACGTGCGCCGTGTTGATGGTGATTCCGCGCGCCTTCTCCTCAGGCGCCTTGTCGATGTCCTCGTACTTCATCGCCTGCGCGTCGCCCAGCTGCGCCAGCGTCATCGTGATCGCCGCCGTCAGCGTCGTCTTGCCGTGGTCTACGTGTCCGATCGTGCCGATGTTTACGTGCGGCTTGGTGCGTTCAAATTTCGCCTTGGCCATGAGTTGTTTCCTCCTTACACTATCCGGAAAACGGTTGTTGGGGATATGCTTTCAAGCAATGGGTGCTTTGGTTCGGGTTATTCGCCCTTGCGCGTGCCGGTCACCTTTTCGGCGATCGACTTGGGCACTTCCTCGTAGTGATCGAACTGCATGGTGAACAGTCCGCGGCCCTGGGTGCGGCTGCGCAGGTCGGTCGCGTAGCCGAACATCTCGCTCAGCGGCACATAGGCGTGCACGGTCTGCTCGCCCATGCGGGCGTCCATGCCCTCGATGCGGCCGCGGCGGCTGGAGATGTCGCCGATGACGTCGCCCATGTACTGCTCGGGGATGATGACCTCGACCTTCATCATCGGCTCCAGCAGGCAGGGGTCCGCCTTGGTGAGCGCCTCCTTGAAGGCCATGGAGCCGGCGATCTTGAAGGCCATCTCGGAGGAGTCAACCTCGTGATAGCTGCCGTCGTAGACGGTGGCCTTGAAGTCCACCACCTCGAAGCCGCCCAGGATGCCGCTCTGCGCGGCCTCGCGGATACCGGCGTCGATGGGGGCGATGAACTCCTTGGGAATCACGCCGCCGACGATCTTGTTCTCAAACGAGTACCCCTCGCCGGGCTTGACGGGCTCAATCTCGATCCAGCAGTGACCGAACTGGCCGTGGCCGCCGGTCTGGCGCACGTAGCGTCCCTCGGCCTTGGCGGCCTTGCGGATGGTCTCGCGGTAGGCGACCTGGGGCTTGCCCACGGTGGCCTCGACCTTGAACTCGCGCATCAGGCGGTCGACGATGATCTCCAGATGCAATTCGCCCATGCCGGCGATGATCGTCTGGCCGGTCTGCTGATCGGTGTAGGTCTTGAAGGTGGGGTCCTCCTCGGCCAGCTTGACCAGCGCCATGGTCATCTTGTCCTGACCGGCCTTGGTCTTGGGCTCAATGGCGACCTGGATGACCGGGTCGGGGAACTCCATGGACTCCAGGATGATGGGGTGCTTCTCGTCGCACAGGGTATCGGCGGTGGTGGTGTCCTTGAGGCCCACGATGCCGCAGATGTCGCCGGTGTAGACGGTCTCGACCTCCTCGCGGTGGTTGGCGTGCATCATCACCAGACGGCCCACGCGCTCGCGCTTGCGCTTGGTGGAGTTGAAGGCGTAGCTGCCGCTTTCCAGCATGCCGGAGTAGACGCGGCAGAAAGCCAGCTTGCCCACGAACGGGTCGGTCATGATCTTGAAAGCCAGCGCGGAGAAGGGCTCGTCATCGGAGGGATGGCGCTCCATCTCCTTTTCGGGATCGTCGGGATCGACGCCCTTGATGGCGGGGATGTCCAGCGGGGAGGGCATGTACTCCACCACCGCGTCCAGCAGCGGCTGCACGCCCTTGTTGCGGTAGGATGTGCCACAGAGCACGGGGTTCATGGTGCAGTCGATGGTGGCCTTGCGGATGGCGGCGTTGATCTCCTCCACGGTGATCTCCTCGCCCTCGAAGAATTTCTCCATCAGGGTTTCGTCGCTCTCGGCCACGCTTTCGATGAGCTTCTGGTGATATTCCTCGGCCTGCGCAAGCAGCTCGGCGGGGATATCCTCATCGCGCACGTCCTTGCCTTCGTCATCATAATACACTTCCGCACGCATGCGCACCAGGTCGATGATACCCTTGAAATCGCCCTCTTTGCCGATGGGAAGCTGGATGGGCACGGCGTTGGCACCCAGCCGGTCCTTCATCATGTCCACCACGCGGAAGAAGTCCGCGCCCATGATATCCATCTTGTTGACATAGGCCATGCGGGGCACATGATACTTGTTGGCCTGGCGCCACACGGTTTCGCTCTGCGGCTCCACGCCGCCCTTGGCGCAGAACACGCTCACGGCGCCGTCCAGCACGCGCAGGCTGCGCTCCACCTCCACGGTGAAGTCAACGTGGCCGGGGGTGTCGATAATGTTGATGCGGTGGCCTTTCCAATGGCAGGTGGTCGCGGCGGAGGTGATGGTGATGCCACGCTCCTGCTCCTGCGCCATCCAGTCCATGGTGGCCGCGCCCTCGTGTGTCTCACCCAGACGGTGAACGCGCCCGGTATAGAACAGGATGCGCTCGGTCGTGGTGGTCTTACCGGCGTCGATGTGGGCCATGATGCCGATATTGCGCACCTTTTCCAACGGGTGACTTCTTGGCATAACAGAGGGTCTCCTTTCAAATTCGGCTTTCTCTCATTCTTCTTCCAGGCGCGGGCGCCCCGCCCGCGCCCCTGCGCATTACCAGCGGTAGTGCGCGAAGGCCTTGTTGGCCTCGGCCATGCGGTGCATTTCTTCCTTGCGCTTGACGGCGGCGCCGGTGTTGTTGGCGGCGTCCATCACTTCGGCGGCAAGGCGCTCGGCCATGGTCTTTTCACCGCGCTTGCGGCTGAATTCGACCAGCCAGCGCAGGGCCAGCGTCTGGCGGCGCTCCGGGCGAATCTCGATAGGCACCTGGTAGGTGGCGCCGCCCACGCGGCGGGCCTTGACCTCCAGCTGGGGCGAAACGTTGCCCAGGGCGGCGTTGAAGACCTCAGCGGCGTCCTTGCCGGTCTTTTCCTTGATGGTGTCAAACGCGGAGTAGCAGATGCGCTGCGCGGTGCCGCGCTTGCCGTCCAGCATGATCTGGTTGATGAGCTTGGTGACCACGGTGGTCCCGTAAACGGGATCGGGCAGCACCTCGCGCTTGGGGATAAATCCACGACGGGGCATGTGATTTCCTCCTTCGTTGTGGCGATTGCATCGCCGCAATGTGCCTGTGGCACAGCGTAAGATTTGGGGTGGCCTGGGAATGCGTTTTCAAAGCGCGCCTGCATACAGGTTTCTGACGGCCTTCAGCATCGACCGCTCCCGAACTACGGGAAAGTCACGCGGTGTGCCCGCCCTCCGCCACGCTTCGATTCTCACGGACGGGGAAAGCGAACGCCTGCGCCCACTCCGAAATGGGCTGCAAACGCAGCGCAGGAAAACGTCTTACTTCTTGGGCCGCTTGGCGCCGTACAGGGAGCGCGCCTGCATCCGCTTGGCCACGCCGGCGGTATCCAGAGCGCCGCGGATGATGTGGTAGCGCACGCCGGGCAGGTCGCGCACACGACCGCCGCGGATCAGCACCACGCTGTGCTCCTGCAGGTTATGGCCAATACCCGGGATGTAGCACGTACCTTCGATCTGATTGGTCAGACGGATACGGGCGATCTTACGCAGGGCGGAATTGGGCTTTTTGGGGGTCGTGGTCTTAACGCTCAGGCACACGCCGCGCTTCTGCGGGCAGCCCTGCAGGATAGGAGCCGTAGACCTGTTTTCGACCTTTTTCCGTCCCTTGCGGATCAACTGATTGATCGTGGGCATGGAAACACCTCCGAATTGATGTGCTATAAAAACCGCCGCAACCCTGGCGTCTTTATAGTTGAATGGGGAATGCCGCGCCTTACTTGAGCACGGCGGCGGACGCCGCTTTCACGTCCACCTGGCAGAGCTTTCCCAGCTCCTGCATGCTGTCCACCACGGTGACCGGCACGTGCCTCTCCTCGCACAGGGCATTGAGCCTGTGGTAGATAAAGCCGTCCGCGTCCTTGCCCAGAAAGACATGCGCGGCCCGGTCCTCCTCAACCGCGCGCAGCACCTGCTTGGTGCCCACCACGCGCCTGCCGGCCTGCTTGAGCAGCGCTTCCATTTGAGCCACGCCTCCTTCTGCGTACAAAGCTGCGTAAGTCCGGTCCGCGGCCATGCGCCTTTGGCCGCCTGGTTTCTGCGCCTTTATCGCGCAAAAAGGGCATGCGAAAAACGCATATTGCGGACAACCATACCATAATAGCACGGTGTCAACAAAAAAGTCAATGATTTTCCTCAAATAAATTGCCCGCTGGCAAGGGATTTCGTCCGGCGTAAAACGCGGCGGTCCCCAATCGGGGCCGCCGCCAGGCTGTTTAGAAACATTCCCTCCGTGCATTCCGCCCGCAGGCCCCTACTGCTCTTGCCCTCCATCCTTCCCCGGCCCGGCCAGGTGCGAAAGCAGCGTGCGCACCACCCCGCCCGCGCCGGAGGAGAACAGTGAACGCAGCATGCGGCGCACGTTGCCCTTGGCCTGCGGGTCCAGCCCGCGGATGGCTTCCAGCGCCTTGACGGCACTGTCGCGCCAATCCTCGATCAGGTCGGTCACCAGCTCGGCATGGGATGCGTCCACCACGCGGTAGAGCGTATCCACCAGCTCGCGCCGCTGGTCCATGTCCATGCCCTGCAGCCAGGTGTGGATGGCCTCGTCGGTGATTTTGCCGCTCATGTCCAGACCGTCCATGCGCACGAAATCGCCGTTTTCCACCTGCCAGGTCATGGCGTCGTGCTGCAGGATGCCCAGCGACGCGGAGCGCACCACCGTGTAGCGGGGATGGTAGTGCAACAGCATGCCCACCACGCTGCTCTGGGGGATGTAGCTTTCGATGCGGGCGCTGATGCGCTCGTAGCCCTGGCTGCCCAGCGTCTCCCCGTCCATCCCCGGCCCGTCGAAGCTGTAGACCCTCAGGATGCGCTCCTGCACGGCGGGCGCCACGCGCGCCCCGGCGTAGACCGCCAGGTTGCCGCCCTTGCTGTGCCCGCCCAGCCGCAGGGCCGCGCCCTGCCGGGCCATCCGCTCGGTATAGGCCGCCGCCTCCTTCTGCGACGGGACGGTCATGAAGGACATGTTCAGGTCCTCCTTCCAGCCGGCGATGGTCAGATCCGTGCCGCGGAAGGCGATATAGCGCTCCGCGGCGGACAGGTCCCACGTGCAGGCGCAGAACTGCATCTCCATGGCGCCGTCGATGATGTTCACATAATCGTGCAGGACCAGGTCGCGGTAGCGCTTCAGGCCCGCGCAGCATTCAAAGAGGCGGTAGCGTTTCTTCTGGAACACGTCCAGGCGCTCGTAGTCCACATGCTCGCGGATATACGCCCAGGCCTGCGCCACCGTGGGCCGCTCGCCCCTGTCCATGAGCCCCTCCATGGGCATATAGACCAGCTGCGTCAGAATCAGGCTGTCCAGCGCGTCGAAGGGGCGCTCCGCCAGCGTCAGACCACCTGCCGACAAGGCATGATCCTGGATGTTTGACATATCCTTTCCTGTCCTCCTTCGGCATTGTGCACCCTCACAGTATATCCCGGCGGCGGCTCCGGCGCAACCCGTCCCGCCTTGCGCGCGCTGCGGGCTTCTGCTATAATGCTGGCGGTCGCCCTTTTTGCGGCTTACTCCAAGCGATTTTAGGAGGCCCCTGTGATCATCGGCCAATTCTGCGAAACCTATCCCCCCGCGCTGGACGGCGTGGGCCGGGTGATGCTGGCCTACTGCCAGACGCTGTCCCGCATGGGGCACCGCTGCCTGTATATCGCCCCCCGAGACGCCGCCGCCACATCGGTGCCGGGCCTGGAGGCGCTGCTCTATCCCAGCATGCCCATTCCGGGCGAACCCTACCGCGTGGGCGTTCCCGCCCTGGGACGCGCCTTCCGGCAGGCGGCGCGCACGGTGCCCTTCGACGTGGTGCATGCCCACACGCCCTTCCTGGCCGGCCGTGCCGCCCGGCGCATCGCGCGCAGGCGGGGCATCCCGCTGGTTGCGACCTTTCACAGCAAGTATTATGATGACTTTTACCGCGCCACCCATTCCCGCAGGCTGTCCCGCTGGGCGATCAGATACGTGGTGTCGTTCTATCGCACCTGCGACGAGGTCTGGGCCGTGAACGACAAGACCGCGGACGTGCTGCGCCAGTACGGCTATCAGGGGCCGATCGTCACCATGCCCAACGGCACCGACCCGCAGTCCGTCAGCGAGGAAGCCTACCGGCGCACGCTGGCGCGCTGGCCCCTGCGCGAGGGCGTGCCCACGCTTCTGTTCGTGGGGCAGATGGATATGAAGAAAAACCCGCACCTGGTTTTGCGCGCGTGCGCGCTGCTGCGCGATCAGGGGCAGGCGTTTCAGCTCGTCATGACGGGCGCGGGGCAGGACCTCGCGCGCCTCAAGGGCCTGGCCGCCTCCCTGAATCTGGAGGACCGCGTGCTCTTTACCGGCTTTGTGGGCGAGCGCGAGGCCGTCCTTTCGCTGTGCCGCCGGGCGGACCTGCTGGTCTTTCCCTCGGTATATGACAACGCGCCCATGGTGGTGCGCGAGGCCGCGGCCATGGGTACGCCCGCCCTGCTGGTGCGCGGCAGCTGCTCGGCCGAGGGCGTGACGCATGGGGACAACGGCTTTCTGTGCGAGGCTGATCCCGCCAGCATCGCTTCGGGAATCATGGAGGCGCTCCCCCGCGCGGCCCGCGCAGGCGCGCGCGCCCGCGACACCATTCCCATCCCATGGGCCTTGCTGATGGAACAGGTATTGGAGCGTTACCGGCGCCTGATCGCGCGGCACGCTGAAAGGAGCCCCGCATGAAGCCCGGTATCCGCAAGCTTATCAACTTTCTCTTCATCGGCGTGACCATCGCGCTGGTGTGTATCCTCGCCTTTGGCAACAGCGACCTGGAAAACGCCTGGGAGGCCCTCTTCACGCTGGATCCCTGGTGGCTGCTGGGCGCGGCGGGGTGCTGGTTTGCCTATCTGTTCTTTGACGCGCTGGGTTACCACTATTTTCTGCGCAAGCAGGGGTATGGGGTCAAACTGTCCTTTGCGCTCTATATTTCCCTGATGGGCTTCTACTATAGCAACATCACCCCCGGCGCCAGCGGCGGACAGCCCATGCAGATCTATTACATGAACAAAAAGGGCGTGCCCATCGGCATTGGCACCTCCGGCATTTCCATGAAGTTCATCGCCAACCAGCTGATGACCGTGCTGATGGCCTCCGCCCTGTGGCTGTGGAATGCGTCCTTTGTGGACCGGCAGCTCGCCGGGGCGCGCTGGGTGGTGGTCATCGGCTGGCTGATCAACTTTGCCGCCGTGCCGCTGATTCTGCTGGTGGCCTTTCACCGCCCGCTGGTGCAGCGGATCGCCGCCTTCTTCATCCGGCTGGGGCACCGCCTGCGCCTGGTGAAGGATGCGCAGGTCGCCGCCCTTCGGGTCAACACCATGCTGGACAGCTACCATGCCAGCGTCCTGCGCCTGAGCCGCCATCCCCGGCAGATTGCCATCCAGCTGGGGCTTTCCGCTTTGAGCGTGCTGGGGCTGATGTCGGTCGTGCTGTTTGTGTACCGCGCCTTCGGCGAGTCGGGCACGCCCTGGCATCATCTGCTGACCATCTCGTTTCTGCTGTTCCTCAGCGCCAGCTACACGCCCCTGCCCGGCGCCAGCGGCGCGCAGGAGGGCGGCTTTCTGCTCTATTACCGGGGGCTGTTCACCCAGGGCACGGCGGGCCTGGCGCTGCTGGTGTGGCGGTTTATGACCTATTATTTGTTCCTGATCATCGGCGCGGCGGTCACGATTGTCACCCAGCTGCGCGGAGGCGCAAAGGCCCGCGCCGCCGCGCGCAGCCGGCCTGAATAGCGCGGGACGCGCGGCGCATGCCGCACACAAACCGGGGGGGCGGACAAGCGATGCCTGTCCGCCCCCGATTTTGTTATGGTCCTTTGACGCATCAGCCGTTGGGATACTGCGCCCGGCTGCCGCCGATATAGGGCAGGCGCGAATACGCCATCGTGACATGGGCCTGGCCCACCTCGCTGCCCTCCATGCGCACGGGCACCGCCACCGGGCGTACATGCATGCCCACCAGCGTATCGCCCACATCAATGGCCGCGTCCGCCTGAATGAACTGCGCCACGGCGGGATGCTCAAAGCGCTGGTAGGCCGCCGCGCCCGTGCTGCCGCCCGCCTTGGGCACCGGCATCACGTTGACCTGCGTCAGGCGCAGGCGGTCCAGCAGGGCCTGCTCCATCACCAGCGCGCGGTTTAAGTGCTCGCAGCACTGAAACACGGGGCACAGCCCCAGTTCGCCGCATACGGCGATCATCGTCTCGGCGAGGGCGTCGCCCAGCTCCGGCACGCTGTTTTTCCCGATGTGGCCGCCCGCCACCTCGCTGGTGGAGCAGCCCAGCACCACAGCTGCGCCGGGTTTCAGCCCCGCCGCCTCCGCCAGATAGCGGATGGCCCTCTCCAGCTGGGCCGCCGCTTCCCTGTACGCCTCGTTCATCGGATCAGCTCCTTTCATCAGTCGTGATTCAGGCCCACATGGGGCCGGGTAAAGGCATACGCGCCGATTGCGACCGCCACCGACAGGTTGAGCGAGTCGATGCGGTCGCTGTGGGGGATGCGCACCGCCTGCCCCAGGCCGGCAAATTCCGGCGGCAGGCCGCTGCCCTCGTTGCCAAAGACCAGGGCGTAGGGCGTGCGAACGTCACGACATGCCTCGTCCAGCAGCTTCGACCCGTCCAGCATGAACGGATACAGCGCATGCGAGGGATGCTCGGCCCGGTAGGCCTCAAAGCTGTCATACTGCTTGACCCGCAGGGAGAAGATCGCGCCCATGGTGGCCCTCACCACGCGGGGGTCAAACGGGTCCGCCGCCGGACGGATCACTGCCAGGTCCAGGATGCCCAGCCCCAGCAGCGTGCGCTGAATGGTGCCCAGGTTGCCCTCGTCCATGGGATGATGCAGCACCACATGCGGCGCCTGCGCTTCCAGGTCGCTCTGCCACTTGTCAAACACCACGGCGGCGAAACAGTTCTGCTTGCCGCTGATGCGCGAAAGCGCCCTGTCGGCGGTTTCCTCGCGCACGCCGTGCTCCCGGCACAGGCGGCGCAGCTTTTCGACGCCCTCACCCTGGGCGCGCTCGCTGAGCAGCAGGCGGCGGGCGCGCTCAGGCGCGCTCTTCATCAGCTCCAGCGCGGGGAACACGCCCGGCGCATAGCTGTAGGGCAAATCGGAATCGTAGGGTTTCAGCGGAGGCATGGGAGCGTCTCCCTTCTTCATTTGGGCGCGGGCCGGTATTCCTCCCGCAGCAGGCTGTAGCGGATCTCATCGGCATACCCGCCGCCAGGCAGCGTGCGCGCGCGGCGCATGGTACCCTCGCAGGTAAAGCCCAGCTTTTTGAACACGCGGCGGCTGCGCTGGTTGGTCAGCTCGTGCCCCGCGCCCACCACCGGGCTGTCCAGCTCGTCGAAGGCATAGGCCAGCACGGCCGCGCACGCCTCCACGGCGTAGCCCTGGTCGCGGTACTGCTCGCCCAGCGTGTAGCCCAGCTCCAACGCGCCTTCCACCGCGCGGCCCGGGTCCGGTCCCAGCGCCACCGCGCCGATCACATGGCCGCTGCGCTTTTCCACAACGGCCCAGGTGCTGCCGCCGCGGATGAAGTCCTCCACCGTGCGGCGGCTTTCCTCGTGCGACTGGCACGGCGGAGCGGAAGCCATCGCGCCCGCCCCCTCGCCCCGGGCGCGGGCGAGCACATCCACCGCGTCGCTGGGGTCAAAGCCGCGCAGCACCAGCCGGAGCGTCTGAAGCAGCGGCGGCGCGGCGTTCAGGCTGATTTTCCGCTTTCCGAACAGCCTCATGGCCCGTCTCCCTCCCCGCCGCCGGAGCTTTCCTCCCCGTCCGCCGGCCTTTCGCCAAAGCCCGCGCGGTCGATGGCGCTGTCATCCATGCCCATCTGCCTGAGCCGGTCCCGCATCTGCCGCCGGGCGCTGTTCATGCCGTCCTCGCTGGAAACGGTCAGGAAAAAGGAGGCGCACGCGGCGTTCATATAGGCGGAGATGGCCACCTGCATGAACTGCGCGGCCACCAGCGCGATCACCACGCCGAAGCTCATTAGCAGCATCTGCGCCACGTTGGCCAGCAGCGACCAGCCGATGAAGCTGATGATGAGCGAAAAGTACGCCAGCTTCATCTCCTTCATCGCGTGCTTGCTCTTTTCAATGGCCTCGGACGCGCTGATGGAGGGGTCCTGCGCCATAAAATAGGGCGCCATGCTGTAGCGGATCGCCGCCAGCACGCCCGGCACCACCAGCAGCAGCGACCACAGGAAGATGCGCACGCCCATCTGCACATACAGCCACAGAGCCTTGGGCCATATGCGCATGCGGCCCAGCAGGCCCTCGCGCACGCCGCTGTCCCTGCCGCCGAGGAGGCTGAGGAAATAGCGGTTGCACCCCAGCATCAGCGCGGGGGAGAGAAGCAGCGCCAGGAGATTGACCACGATCAGCCCCGCCCATTCGGCCTGGGACACGGCGGCCAGCTCCTGCCAGAAGCGGTCAAGCAGGCCATAGCTGGCATACACCACGGGGTCCGGCACCCACAGGGCCTGCAGCACGCTGGAAAGCGTGAGGAACACGCCGGAAAAGAACGTGACCACCAGCGCGGGCTGCCAGTTGCCGCGCAGCGCCCTACGCGCCTCCTGCTTAAAGAAGAACGAGCCCAGAACCATGCGCCAACCCTCCCTTGGTCATTCGAACAGGGCGTCCACAAATTCCCTGGCATTGAAGGACTGCAGATCCTCGATGCCCTCGCCCACGCCCACGTACATCACGGGCACGCCCAGCTCCCTTACGATGGAGAAGGCGATGCCACCCTTGGCCGTGCCGTCCAGCTTGGTCAGCACGATGCCGTTGATGCCCGCGGCCTCGCGGAAGGCGCGCGCCTGCGCCAGGCCGTTCTGGCCGGTGGTGGCGTCCACCACCAGCAGGCAGCGCACCGTGGCCTCGGGGTATTCGCGGTCGATGACGCGGCGCATCTTTTCCATCTCGTCCATGAGGTTCTTTTTGTTGTGCAGGCGGCCCGCCGTATCGACGATGAGCAGGTCGGCATTGCGGGCCTTGGCGGCCTTTATGCCGTCAAACACCACGCCTGCGGGGTCCGCGCCCTCCTTGTGGCGCACGATGGGGCAGCGCGCGCGGTCGGCCCACACCTGCAGCTGCTCGGCGGCGGCGGCGCGGAAGGTATCGGCCGCGCAGAGGATAATCGTGCGGCCAAGGCCCTGAAAGCGCAGGGCGAGCTTGCCGATGGTGGTGGTCTTGCCCACGCCGTTGACACCCACCATGAGCGTCACCATGGGCCAGTGCAGGGCGGGCTTTTCCACCTCCAGCATCTCCACCAGAATGCCCTTGAGCGCCTCCTTGGCCTGCGGCGCGTAGCGCAGGTGCTCCGCCTTGACGCGCTCGCGCAGGCGGTCGATGGCCTCGGTGGCGCAGGGCGCGCCCATATCGCTGAGGATCAGCGCGTCCAGCAGATCGTCGTAGAAATCCTCGTCAATGGGGCGGTCGTCCTGAACGGCGGCCTCCATCGCCACGGACATATGCTCGCGGCTTTTGAACAGCCCTTCCCTCAGGCGGGAAAACAGGCCTTTTTTCTCGGTCATGGCAAAGCGCCTCCCTTGCTTATTCGTAGTCGGTCAGATTCACGCTGACCATGCTGCTCACGCCGCGTTCCTCCATGGCCACGCCGAAAAGGGTGTCGCAGCGCTCCATGGTGCCCTTGCGGTGGGTGACGACGATGAACTGCGTGTCCTGGCTGAATTCCTTGAGGTAGTCGGCAAAGTAGCCGATGTTGGCGTCGTCCAGCGCGGCCTCGATCTCGTCGAGGATGCAAAACGGCGTGGGCTTGAGCTTGAGCATGGCAAAGAGCAGGGCGATGGCCGTCAGCGCGCGCTCTCCGCCCGAAAACAGGCTGAGCAGCTGGCGCTTCTTGCCCGGCGGCTGCACGATGATGTCGATGCCGCAGCCCAGCGGGTCGGAGGGGTCGCTCATGCAGATCTCGCCCCGGCCGCCGCCGAACAGGCGGGTAAAGGTTTCGGAAAAGTACGTTTGCAGCGTGGAAAACTGCCTGACGAACACCGTTTCCATCTGCTCCAGCAGCTGGGCGATCAGCGTGCCCAGATCCTTCCTGGCGCGCTCAAGGTCCGTGCGCTGAGCGCTGAGCTCGGTGAAGCGCTCGTACATCTGCGCGTATTCCTCGATGGCGCCCACGTTGACCGAGCCCATCTGGCGCACGCGGTCGCGGATGCGGCGCGCCTCCTCGTCGGCGGCGTTTTCATCAAAGGGCGCGGGTAAGGGTTCGCCGTCCGGGGCGCTTTCCCCTGCCTTGCGCGCGTCATAGTCCCTGAGCGCCTCCTCCGCCCCGGCGTAGCTGAGCTCGTAGGTGTTCCACAGCCGGTCGCTGAGCTGGCTCAGGTCCGCGCGGATGCGGCTGAGCGCCAGCTCCTGACGGTGCATGCGCTCGGTCTCGTGCGCGGACAGCTGCTGCGCCGCGTCGATATCCCCCTGCAGCTCCCGCAGGTCGCGCTGCTGCGCGTCGCGGCGCTGCTCCATCTCGGCCACGTGCGCCCGCGCGGCTTCCACGTCCCGCTCGCAAGCGGCGATGGCGTCCTGCGCCGCCGTCTCGTCCCGCCGGGCAGCGTCCATCTCCTCTCTGGTGCGCTCGCGCCTGCGGGCGATCGCGTCCAGCTCTCCGCGGCAGCTTTCGCCGTCCCCGGCCAGGCGCTTCTGGTCGCGGCGGATGCGGTCCACGTCATGCTCGGCGTTCTGCAGGGTGAGCATGGCGTCGGTCAGGGCCTCCTGCGCGGCCTCGCGCTCGCGCCGGGCCTTGTCCAGCGCGGCGGAGAGCGTCTCGGTGCGGGCGTTCATCTCGTCGGTGTCGCCCTCCTCCTGCGCGCCCTGCTCCTCGATGCGCTCAAGCTCCCGCGCAATCTGCCTAAGGCTCTCGTCCAGCTGATCAATGGCCGCGCGCATGGTGTCCAGGCGCATGGCGTGCGCATCATAATCCGCCTGGGCCGCCTTGAGGCGCTCGGTGTCGCGCGCCACGGCGATCTCCTGCTGGTGCAGCTCGTACTGGGCGCGCTCGCGGCGCTCCTTCTCGCCCGCGCGGCGACTTTCCATCTGGGCCACCTGCTCCTGGGCAGCCTGCGCCCGCGCGCTCACTTCCTCCAGCTGCGCAGCCAGCTCCTTCATCTCGCGCTCGCGGCCCAGCAGGTTTTGCGCCTTCTGCTGGATGCTGCCGCCGGTCATGCTGCCGCCGGAGTGCATCACGTCGCCCTCCAGCGTCACCAGCCGGAACGCGTGCCCGCCCGCCCGCATGATGGCGATGCCGCTGTCCAGGTCTTTGGCCACCACGGTGCGGCCCAGCAGGCTTTCCACCACGCCGCGGTAGATGGGGTCATAGCCGCACAGCTCGCTGGCCACGCCGATGCAGCCGGGCATGGACAGCACCTCGCGCTCGCGCGCGGTGAGGGTGCGGCCCCGCACGGTGCTCAGCGGCAAAAACGTGGCGCGGCCCAACCGGTTTTTGCGCAGGTAGTCGATAAGGACCTTGGCGTCCTCCTCGGTTTCGGTCACGATGTTCTGCATCGCGCCGCCCAGGGCCATGTCCATGGCGGTTTCGTATTCGCGCGGCACCTGCAAGAGCATCGCCACCACGTCGTGCACGCCCTTCAGGCCGCTGCGCCGCGCATAGGTCAGCGCGTTTCGCACGGCGTACTGGTATCCCTCGTAGCCGTCCTGCAATTCCTTGAGCGTCTTGAGGCGCGTGTCCATGGCGCGCACGCTCTGCAGGTCCTCCTGCGCCTGCTTCTGCTTTGCCAGAATATCGGCCAGCAGCTGCTTTGTGCTCTGCTCGAAGGTCTCCAGCCCTTCCCTAAGGCCCGTGAGCCGGTCCTGTTCCCCCTTGAGGTTCGCCCCGGCCTGCTCAAGCGCGGCGGAGAGCTCCTGCTCCTTTTGCTCCTCCTCGGCCAGCTGGGCGGTGATCTCGGCGCGGCGGGTGTTCATCTGCTGCTGCATGGCGCTCTGGCGTGCCTGGGAGGTGCGCACGTTCTGCATGCGGCTCAGTCGCTCCATGATCCGCGCCTTGTGCGCGCTCAGCTCGTCCTCCAGCTTCTGGGCGCTTTCGGTCGCGGCGGCATGGGCCGCCTTGCGCGCGTCCAGCGCCTCGCGCGCCTGCGAAAGCAGCTTCTCGGCCTCGCTCAGCCCCCCGTCGCTCTGGGTCATGGTAGCCTCGATGAGCCGAAGGCGCGCGCGCAGGCTCTCCTCCTCGCCGGAAAGGCGCTCCAGCGCCTCTTCCCCGCTTCTGAGGCGGTTTAGCACGGCGGTCAGCGCTTCCCTCGCCTGGTGCAGCGCTTCGTTCTGCCCCAACAGCGCTTCGTGCGCCCGGCTCAGGCCGCGCTGCAATTCCTCCTGCCGCCGCTCGCCCGCCTCGCGCTTTTCCGTCAGCTCCGCAAGCGCCCGCTCAGCCTCCTTCACCGAGTCGCTCACCTGCAAAAGCGCCTGCTCCGCCGCGCTTTCCTTCCCGGTCAGCCGCCCGTGGCGCAGCAAAAACAGGCGCACGTCCAGCTCCTTGAGCGCGTCGGTCAGGGCCAGGTATTCGCGGGCCGTATCGGCCTGCTTTTTGAGCGGGGTGAGGTGGCTCTCCAGCTCCTCCAGCACGTCCACCACGCGGACCAGGTTCTCCTCCGCGCGCTTGAGGCGGCCCTCGGCCTCCTCCTTGCGCGAGCGGAAGCGGCTGATGCCTGCCGCCTCCTCGAAGATGGCGCGGCGGTCCTCGCTGCGCTGGCTCAGGATATCGTCGATGCGGCCCTGGCCGATGATGGAATAGCCTTCCTTGCCCACGCCGGTATCGCGGAACAGGTCCACAATGTCCTTCAGGCGGCAGTTGGAGCCGTTCATGAGGTATTCGCTGTCGCCGCTGCGGTAGACGCGGCGGGTGATGCTCACCTCGTCGAAGGGGGCCTTGAGCTGATGGTCGGCGTTGTCAAAGACGAGGGTCACTTCGCAGTAGTTGAGGGGCTTGCGCTTTTCGGTGCCGTTGAAGATGACGTCGGCCATGCTGTTGCCGCGCAGCATCTTGGCGCTCTGCTCGCCCAGGACCCAGCGCACCGCGTCGCCGATGTTGCTCTTGCCGCTGCCGTTGGGGCCCACGATGCCCGTCACGTTCTGCGGAAAGACGATCTCCGTGCGCTTGGCGAAGGATTTGAATCCGTAGATCTCCAGTCTGGTAAGGCGCATCACGCATCTCCCCGGTAGGCTTTGAGCGCCGCCTTGGCGGCGGCCTGCTCGGCGGCCTTCTTGCTGTTGCCCTCGCCCGTGGCCACGGGCCGTCCCTGCACGCTGACCCGCGCGGTGAAGCGCCGGTCATGGTCCGGGCCGCTCTGCGCCACGATTTCATAGGCGGGCAGGTCCAGGCCATGGGCCTGGGTGTATTCCTGCAGGGCGCTTTTGTCGTCCTGGCCGCGCCAGGCGGTCAGGCGCTCATCGTCCTGAAACAGCGCGCGGATGACCCCGCGGACCGCCTCGTAGCCCCCGTCCACATAGACGGCCGCCAGCACGGCCTCCATGGCGTCGGCCAGAATGCTGGGCTTTTCACGCCCGCCGGTCTGCTCCTCCCCGTGGCCCATGAGCAGGTAACGGCCCAGGTCCAGCGACCGGGCGATGGCGCTGAGCGTGCGCTCGCACACCAGCGCGGCGCGGCGGGCGGTCAGCTCGCCCTCATGCAGGCTGGGATATTTCTGATACAGCATGTCGCTGACGCAAAACTCCAGCACCGCGTCGCCCAGAAACTCCAGGCGCTGATTGTCCGGCAGCTTTGTGGAGGGATGCGTCAGCGCCAGGCGCAGGTGGGACGGGTCCCGGAAAGCGTAGCCCAGGGCTTGCTGCAAACGCTGCATACGACGATACTCCTTTTTTTCGGGATGGCTGCGCCCCCAACGGGTGTGCCGCTGGGGGCGCCTGAATGCGGGGGCGTTACTGGTGCTTTTCGATGTAATCCACCACGTCGCCGACGGTTTTGAGGGTGAGGATCACTTCGTCCTCCACCTCGATGCCGAATTCGCTTTCCAGCTCCAGAATCATCACCATCACGTTGGCGCTGTCGGCCTTGAGGTCCTCCACCAGACGGCTTTCGGGGGTGATGGTGGACGCGTCCACCTGCAGCTGAGAAGCGATCATGTCGCGCACCTTTTCAAAAACCATGGTTGTTTCCTCCTGTTCATCCAATCAAAATCATGGCGGGATACGCCTTATCTGGTTCGGGAGCGGCGCTCCCGCGCAGAACGTTAATCGGCGGGCTGCTCTCCGCCTTGGGGCAGCAGCGCTTCGATCTTCCCCACCACGCCGCCGCGGATCATCTGCACCGCCTGCCCGATGGCGCAGGCCAGCGCGTGCCCGTTGGAGGAGCCGTGCGCCTTGACCACGCTGCCGCGCACGCCCAGAAGCGGCGCGCCGCCCACCTCGCTGTAATCCATGGCCTTTTTCACGCGGCCAAAGGCGGGCTTGGCCAGGAGCGCGCCCAACTTGCTGCGGGTATCGCTGAGCAGCTCCTTTTTGATGATGCCCATCAAAGTTCCGGCCACGCCCTCCATGAACTTGAGAATCACGTTGCCCACAAAGCCGTCGCACACGATTACGTCGGCCTGGTCGTGGGTGATCTCGCGCGCCTCCACGTTGCCCACGAAGTTGAGGCGCTGATCGGCCTCCAGCAGCGCGTAGGCCTCCTTGGTCAGGGCGCAGCCCTTTTCGGCCTCCGCACCGTTGTTGACCAGGCCGATGCGCGGGCTCTTGAGGCCGCGCATGCCCTGCATGTAGGCGCTGCCCATCATGGCGAACTGGTGCAGGTATTCGGGACGGCAGTCCACGTTGGCGCCGCAGTCGATGAGCAGGAAGTAGCCCTTGCCGTTGGGCAGGAGCGGCGCGAGCGCCGGGCGGTCGATGCCGCGCAGGCGGCCCAGGCGGAACATGCCGCCGGAGAGGACCGCGCCCGTGGAACCCGCGGATACGAAGGCGTCCACCTGGCCGTCGCGGAGCTTGAGCATGCCGTCCACGATGGCGCTCTGCTTTTTCCTGCGCACAGCCATGACCGGCGCTTCGCAGTTGGTGATCACCTCGGGGCAGTCGGTCAGGACGAGGCGGGCGCGCAGCGCGGGGTCCGCGCCCTGGAAGGCGGCGTCCACCGCCGCCCGCACCTGATCAATGGGCCCGGCCAGCTCGATTTCCAGCCCTTCAAAGCGCTCCAGCGCCTCCCTGGCTCCCTCGGCGGGGGCCTTGGGCGCGTTGTCGCCGCCCATCGCGTCCAAATAAATCTTCATTGCGGATACGCTCCTCTTGCGTTACTCGATCTTGATGCAGTATACGCCGCCGGCGTCCTTGCCCGTGGTGCCGATGATCATCAGGTTGCCGTACACGGCGGGCGACCCCTCGATGGCCAGCGTGCTCTCCTCGCCCTCGCCGCCGGTGAGGGTCAGCGTGTCCAGGATGGAGCCGTCGGTGGCGTCCATGAGGTGGATCTTGCCGTTGCTCTCGGCCTGAATCAGCCAGGCGTCGCCATCCTCGTTGTAGATGGCCACAGGGCTGGAGAGGGTGGCGCTTTCCAGCGCGGTCTGCCAGGCCACCTTGCCGTCGGCCTTGTTCAGGGCGATCACCTTGGCGCCCGCCTCGTCGTTGGTGGCGGTGAAGATGACCAGGTCGCGGATGGCGCCCTGTCCCACGACGGGGCTGGCGTATACGCCGATGTCGCGCTTGCTGGCATAGACCAGGTCGGGCACCTCGTAGGACCATTCCTCGGCGCCGGTGAGGGCGTTGAGGCGACGGATGGTGCACACGCCGTTCTTACCGCCGTTGACGATGGCGTTGCCGGTATAGAGCGCCACCACCGAGCCGTCCTCCACGTCCAGCGCGGGCGTGGATTCGACGCTGTCGCCGGTATCCACGGCCCAGACGGGGGTGAGGGTGTTGAGGTCCACGCACTGCAGGATGCCGCCGATGTCGCCGTAGTAGACGTAATTATTGTATACGGCCACGCTGGCGTTGATGTTGGTATCGGTGCGGTCCTGGCCCTTGGCCTGGGTCTTGTAGCCCTGGATGGTCTCGGAGAGGGTGATCTCGTTGCTCTGGTAGTTGTAGGTGTCCTTCACCGCGCCAAACTCGGCGGTGTAGAGCACGCCGTTCTGGCCGCCGACGATCATGGTGCCGGTGGCGCTGTCAAAGAGCGCCGCGCCGAGGAAGCCGGTGTAGTTGCTGCTCTTGTCCTTGCCGTCGCCGGCGATGAGGCGTTCCTTTTCGTTGGTGACGAGGTTGAGGATGTGGTAGCCGTTCTTGACCGTCTTGTTGGCCAGGCGGCTGTTGAACTGGCCCACGCCCAGGATGGGGGTGCCGTTGGTGGCCACGGACAGGCCGCCGCGGCTGGGCGCGCCCAGCTCGATGGGATCGCGGGTGGCCTCGCCGGTGAGCAGGTTGTAGAAGTAGACAAACCCGTCCTGCCCGGCCACGATGACCTCCTTGAGGGCGGTCACTTCCTTCATTTCATCCTTGATGCCCATGCGCTGGCGCAGCTCGGTGGGCCACTTGACGATCACGGGCTGGCCCGGCGCGGTTACGCCATAAACGGTGCTTTCGTTGGTCTTCATGGAGCCGACGGGCTGGCTCCACACCTCGCTGAGCTTGGCGGACTGCACGTCCACCGTGCCGTAGGACGCGTTCTGACGCAGCGGACCGCTGCGGAAGGTGAGCACGCCCGCCTGCCGCCAGCCCGCGTAATCGCTGCCGCCCACGGTGGTGGTAAAGGCGTTGAGCATGTTGATGGTCCGCTCGCGGGTGAAGGTGTCGATGGTCTTGGTGCCGCTGTACAGCGTGGTCTTGAGGGTCAGTTCCTCAGGCAAAGTCGCCGCAACCGCCTCTGCGCTCAGATCGGGCAGGGGCGAGGTGGTGGGCACCGGTGTGGGAGAGGGCGTCGGACTGGGCGTGGGGCTGGGGCTGGGCGTGGGAGAGGGCGTCGGGCTGGGCGTCGGCTCAGCCGGCTCTTCCTCTTCCTCGATGGGCTCGCTGCCCAGCTGCACGTCCACGCTCATGCCGGAGGGGGTGAAGTTGAGTTCTCCATCCCGCTGATACTGCGCATCGTACTCGCCGGAATAGGCGGTGGTAACTTCCGCCCCCAGCGTCCACAGGCGCTGGTCGCCGCTTTCGGTCACGCTGGCGTCCTCGCTCTGCGGGTCGGTCAGGTACATGCTGACGACGGGGGTGTTGTAGCTGTCCACCACGCGCACGGCGGTCACGTCGGTGGAGGTGGTGAGCGTAAAGGTCAGGTGGGCCGGCACACCGGAGATGGACGTGTCGCAGGTGAAGCCCTGCATGGGCTCCGCCACCACGCGGGGCGCCGCGATGGTCACCGGGGCGGACACGGGGAAGCCTTCGCTCTCCACGCCGTCCTGCTTGCGGGCATAGACCGTGAAGCCGCCGCTGTAGGCGTCCTCAATGGTGCAGGAGGGCTTCCACAGCAGCACGTTGCTGTTGGAGATCACCTCGCCGCTGGCTTCCTTGTCGGTGGAGTAATCGCCGTCGTAGACGGTGTTGCCCAGGTCATCCACGATGCGCAGGCCCATGACGGACTTGGAGGTCTGCACGGCGAAGATCACCTGCGTGGGCGCGGCGCTGTCCGCCGCCGCGGCGCTGAAGCTCTTGATGGGGTCCTCTTCGGGCACGATCATGTTTTTTACGCTGGTGAAGGCGCCCACCAGCGTGGACTTGACCGGCGCGATGGCGCTGCC
>DVIV01000025.1 GCA_018710985.1 Candidatus Limiplasma pullicola | reverse complement strand
CTGATAAAGCGGCGCTTTCCGCCGGCCATCCGGCCCCGGAGAGCGCCGCTTTCCCTGTCTTCTTTTCAGCTTTCTTCAAAGGTACAGGCCACAATGGCATAGCCGTCGTTATCGAAGCTGGCCTCAACGGCGGCTTCCTGCGGCAGGTCAAAGGCGACATGCGTGCCGCTGAGGGGCTTGCACAGGATCAGGTATTTCAGCCGTCCGTCCTCCTGCACGGCCAGCACCCCCTTTTCATGAAGCCACTCGAGGTATTCCTCCAGCGTCAGGTCCAGGTAGGTCATGGCTGTGGCGTGCGCCTTGCCCACGTACCGGAAGCGGAAGGCGGACGCACCTTCACCTTCCGGTTCCCGGCGGATGAATCCCGATCGCCACGCCAGCCTGAGCAGTGCGCGGCCCTGCTGCGTATCATCCAAGGGGCGAGGGTCGGGGTCCTCCGAGCTGCCCGCGATCAGCCGGATTTCCACGGTATCGTCCCGCCGCTGCTCAGCGGCGGATACGGGCGTATCCTGCGCCAGCGTCTTTCGCACCGCATCCTCCAGAGACATTTGGGCTGCATACCGGAGCGCTGCCTGGGCCTGCGAGGCGGCCTGCTCCGTCCGGGTCAGTGTACCGCTCCATACACACAGGCCGCTGACGCCCTCCGAGCGCAGGCTCGCAAACAGCTCCGCCAACGCCTGGATGGTGTCCCGCCCGCTTTTGACGCTTAAGCCGTTCACCGGCACCATGCCCTTGCCATAGGTGGCGACGCTCATGGTATTGGGCGCAGGCGCTCCATCGGGAAGCGGATGCTCCTCATCCAGCAGCATCAGCCCTCCCAGCAGCAACCGTTCATAGGAATAGGTAACGGATTTCGTCACCAGCCCTTCGGGCAGCTCATAGCTCACGGAGCTGACCGCGCGGGCCTGCACACCCTCCGGGCTTTCTGCCGTGGTAGCCTCTGGATACTGCTGCCGCAAGGTCCGCGGGGTCAGCACGGGCATCGCCAGCGCCGCCGACAGCGACAGCAGCAGCAGAAATACAGAAAAGGACCGGTCCTCCCGCAGTTTTTTGCGTCTTTTCGCGGGCAGCACACACTGCGCGCCCCAGCAGCCAGGCCGGTGCGGCCTGGCGCGCGCTGCCTGCCTGCGCCATTCCCGTTCCGTCATCAGACCGTTCATGCCACATCGCCCCCTTTTTCTAGGGGGTAGGATGGCCAAACGGTATAAGGCGTATACCTGTCAAAGCGCCCGGCCGACCGGCCGGGCGCTCGATTCATGATTCTGTTTGAAAAATTACTCTACGGTTTTGGTAGCGATGATATCCACCCCGGTGCCGCACACGTCGGGACATACCACCTCGCCCATATGCACGGGAGGCCGCACGTCCAGACCGGCCAGCTGCCGCATGCACGCGCTGATCTTCTCCTTGGGAATCGGCGTGCGGGTTTTCACGCTCACGGGGCACTTGCGCCCTGACACGGGCACCACGGCGGTCACCATGCGCTGGGGCGCAACGCATTCCTGTTTGGCGTAGGTAATGCCGCGGTTGCAGCTGTTGCCGGTCACGCTCTTGACCTCGCCGTCCTCCACCACCACCTGCAGGCGGCAGCCCACGGGGCAGTTGATGCATGTGATCTGTTGTTCCATACCGGCCGCCTCCTTACTGTTTTACGCACACGGTCACATCCGCGCCGCTGAGGGATGCGATGTGCTCCGGCTTGAGGGTCAGTTCCGCCATTTCGCCGGGGGTGAGAATGCGCTTGCGCTGCCTGAGAATCTCGCGATCGCCGTCCATCACGCACAGGGTGGCGTTCTCGTACACGCCCGCCGGGCGGAACATGACCTGCACGCCCTGCGCTTCGCCTTCGGGCTTGAGCAGGCGCTGCGGCACCACGCCGCGCACGCCTTCGCCGTCCTTGAGGGCGATATAGGCGCCCTTGCGGGCCTTGCCCTGCACATAGTCCGCGGCGGCCTTGCCGGCCTTGAAGCTTTCGGCGCTGACGAAGTCCACCAGATCATGCACATGCAGCACGTTTCCGCAGGCGAAGATGCCTTCCCTGCTGGTTTGCAGGCTGTCGTCCACCACCGCGCCCTGGGTCAGCGGGCTCATCTCCACGCCCGCCTGCTGGCTGAGCTCGTTTTCGGGAATCAGGCCCACGGAAAGAAGCAGCGTATCGCAATCAAAGTGTTTTTCCGTGCCGGGAATGGGCTGGCGGTTCTGGTCCACCTGCGCCACCGTGACGCCGCTGAGGCGCTCGCGGCCCTGAATGTCGATCACCGTATGGCTGAGCATGAGGGGGATGTCGTAGTCCTGCAGGCACTGCACGATGTTTCGGTTGAGCCCGCTGGAATAGGGCATCAGCTCCACGCAGGCCAGCACCTTGGCCCCCTGCAGCGTCATGCGGCGCGCCATGATGAGGCCGATGTCGCCGCTGCCGAGGATGACCACGCGCTTGCCGGGCATATAGCCCTCCAGGTTGACGAATTTCTGCGCCGTACCGGCGGAGAACACGCCCGCGCAGCGCGTGCCGGGTGTGGCCAGCGCGCCGCGGGGACGCTCGCGGCAGCCCATGGCCAGCACGATGGCGCCGGCCTCAAAGAGCTGCACGCCCTTTTCGCGGCTGACGGCGGTCACAAAGCGCTCGCCGTCCACGCTGAGCACGGTGGTGCCGCAGCGCACCTCAATGCCCAGCTCCTTCACCCGGTCGATGTCGCGCTGGGCATATTCGGGGCCGGTCAGCTCTTCCTTGAAGCGGTGCAGGCCAAAGCCGTTATGGATGCACTGGCGCAAAATGCCACCCATATCGTTTTCACGTTCCAAAACCAGCAGGTTTTCCACGCCCGCTTCCCGCGCGGCGATGGCGGCCGCCATGCCCGCCGGGCCGGCGCCAATCACCAGCACGTCCACATATTGCACCTGGCTGCGAAGCTCCTGGCTCAACATATCAGGCGTCCTCCTTTCGCGCCGCTTCGGCGATGGTACCCACCAGCAGGCGGCTGTTGCCGCCGCACTTGGTGACCTCGGTCGGGTCGATGCCCAGTTCCTCGGAGAGAATCTCCAGAACGCGCGGGCTGCAGAAGCCGCCCTGGCAGCGGCCCATGCCCGCACGGGTGCGGCGCTTGACCGCATCGATGGTACGCGCGCCTACCGGACGGCGAATCGCCGCGCGGATCTCGGCCTCGGTGACCTCCTCGCAGCGGCACACCAGCGTGCCATAGCCGGGGTCCTTTTGCACGATGGCCACGCGCTCCTCCAGCGTCATGGCATAGAAGGGCTTCTCGCGCCTGGGCGCGGGCTTCCATTCCGCCTTTTCCGATAGGCTGTTTTCCCTTGCGATCTGCTCCACCAGCATCTCCGCGATAGCCGGAGCCGAGGTCAGGCCGGGGCTTTCGATGCCCACGGTCTCGTAGGCGCCGGGCGCGCCTTCCACCGCGCCGATGACGAAGTCGCCGTTTGCTTCATGCGCGCGGATGCCCGCAAAGGTGGTGATGACCCCGCGCAGGCTCTCGCCAGGCCACGTCTTGCGGGCCGCGTCCGCCACCAGCTTCAGCGCCTCGGCGGTGGTCTCCACAGCGGTGCCGTCCTCCACGTCGATGGCGGAGGGGCCCAGCAGCAGGTTTCCATGCACCGTGGGGCTGACCAGCACGCCCTTGCCCATCTTGGTGGGCGTCTGGAACAGGGTCATGGAGAAAGCCAGGGGCTTGGTGTGATCCAGCAGGTAATACTCACCCTTGCGGGGGATAATGGTCAGCGGCTTTTCGGGGCAGAGCTGGTTATGCAGCCGCGCCGAGTCCACGCCCGCGCAGTTGATCACGATGCGGGCCTCCATGGGGCCGCGGGTCGTTTCCAGCAGGTAGCCTTCGCTTCCCGGGCGCACCGACTGCACAAAGGTGTCCAGCAGGAAGTCCACCCCGTTGACCGCTGCGTGGTCCGCCAGGGCACAGGTCAGCTCATAGGGGCTGGTGATGCCGCTGGTGGGGGCCAGCAGGGCACACACCACACCGGGATTGACATTGGGTTCCAGCGAGAGGACCTCCTCGCGCTCAATCACGCGCAGGCCCTCGACGCCGTTGGCCACACCCTGCTCATACAGCGTCCGGATCGTGCCGCGCTCCTCCTCCGTAAAGGCCAGCACCATCGCGCCGGGCTGACCGTAGGGCGCGTCTACCTCGGCGCACAGCGCAGGGTACATCCGCGCGCCCTCTACATTGAGCTTTGCCTTGAGCGTTCCCGGTTTGGCATCGAAACCTGCGTGCACGATGCCGCTGTTGGCCTTGCTGGCGCCCTCGGCTACGTCGCTGGCGCCCTCCAGCAGAGCGATGTCCGCCTCATAGCGCGACAGCAGTCTCGCTACGGCACAGCCCACCACGCCTCCACCGATAATGATGATGTCCTTTTTCAATATGAACCCTCCAAGCGTTGCGGCGCTCTTTGCGCCATCTGTGTGCTATTTTACCATGGAATGCGAAAAAACGCCACACCTGTCAGCAACTTTTCACCGTTCTCCGGCAATCAGACGGATGGCCTCCGCCGCCAGATAGATTCCCGCTACCGAAGGCACATAGCTGACCGAGCCGGGCGCGGGACGACCGCCCTTTTCTTCGGCTCCCTCCCCCACCTGCGGATGGAGCGCCGGCTCCAGGGAATACACGCAGCGCAGCGACGGAACGCCCAGCTTGCGCAGGCCCTGCCGCATCATGCGGCACAGGGGGCAGCCGGTGGTTTCAAAGATATCGCCGATCCGAATTTGCATGGGGTCCAGCCGGTTGCCCATACCCATGCAGCTGATCAGCGGCACGCCGCGCTCCCGGCACGCCTGCGCCAGGTACAGCTTGGCCGACACCGTGTCAATCGCGTCCACCACCACGGTGACATCCTCCGGAATCGGCACCGGGCTGTCCGGCAGGTAGAAGGCGTCGATGGCGCTAAGCTCCAGATCCGGGGCCGCGTCCTTGAGGCGATGGTACATCACCTGCGTCTTTGGCAGGCCGATGGTGCTTTCCAGCGCCGCGAGCTGACGGTTGAGGTTGGAGGGGGCGACCGTGTCATGGTCCACGATGGTCATCCTGCCAACGCCGCCGCGCGCCAGCGCCTCCGCCGCGTGGCCACCCACGCCGCCCAGGCCCAGCAGCATCACATGCGCATGCGAAAGCCGCTCCATCTGCGCAGGCGACATCAAAAGTGCAGTACGGTTGAGGCGTTGTTCACGGGTCATGGGGCATCTCCTTTCCCGACGCTCCGGCAGCGCGTCAATCTGATGATAGCACAAACCCCAGGGGCGCACAAGCGCGCTGTTCTTTTGCTGTACCGCATATTGCCAAGCCTGCGCAAACCCGATACAATAGCCTTGGACGCCTCCGTGCGGTCGAATACAGTTGCAAAAGGGATGGGATTGTTTTGGACAAGATTCTGATGAAAACGCCGCTGGTGGAGATGGACGGCGACGAGATGACCCGCATCCTGTGGCAGAAGATCAAGGACAAGCTGATCTTGCCCTATGTGGACCTCAAAACCGAATATTACGATCTGGGCCTCAAGCACCGCGATGAGACCGATGACCGCGTCACCGTGGAAAGCGCCGAGGCCACCCTCAAGTACGGCGTAGCCGTCAAGTGCGCCACCATCACCCCCAATGCCCAGCGCGTGGAGGAATACGGCCTCAAGCAGATGTGGAAAAGTCCCAACGGCACCATTCGCGCCATTCTGGATGGCACGGTGTTCCGCGCGCCGGTAGTTGTGAAAGGCGTCTCCCCCTGTGTGCGCAACTGGGAAAAGCCCATCACCATCGCCCGCCACGCCTACGGCGACGTATACAAGAATACCGAATTCCGCGTACCCGGCCCCGGAAAGGCCGAACTGTGCTTCACCGGCGAGGACGGCGCCGAAACCCGGCAGACCATCATGCAGTTTGAGGGGCCCGGCATCATCCAGGGCCAGCACAACACCGACCGCAGCATCGCTTCCTTTGCCCGCAGCTGCTTTAACTACGCCCTGTCGGTCAAACAGGATCTGTGGTTCTCCACCAAGGACACCATTTCCAAAATCTACGACCACCGCTTCAAGGACATCTTTGCCGAGCTATACGAAACCGAGTTCAAGCCCGCCTTTGAGGCCGCGGGCATCGAATACTTCTATACGCTGATCGACGACGCGGTGGCCCGCGTCATCCGCAGCCGCGGCGGCTTCATCTGGGCGCTGAAAAACTACGACGGCGACGTGATGAGCGACATGATCGCCACGGCTTTCGGCAGCCTGGCCATGATGACCAGCGTGCTCGTCTCCCCCGGCGGGCAGTTCGAGTACGAGGCCGCGCACGGCACCGTCACCCGCCACTACTACCGCTACCTCAAGGGCGAGGAAACCAGCACCAATCCCGTGGCCACCATCTTTGCCTGGACGGGCGCGCTGCGCAAGCGCGGCGAGCTGGACGGCCTTGCGGATTTGCAGGCCTTTGCGGACCGCCTGGAAAAGGCCACCCTGGCCACCATCGAGGGCGGCCGCATGACCAAGGACCTCGTGGCGCTCTACGAGGGCGAGGCCACGGGCCTGAACAGCGACGCGTTTTTGGACGCCATCGCCCAGACGCTGGAAAGCCTGTGATTCAGCCCGGAAAAGCGCGGGGAAAGCGAATGCCCCGCGCTCTTTTTGTCCAGAATTGGAGCATCATGAGGTTTTCATTAGAAAAGGAAAGACCGCTTTTTTTTGCCCTTATGCGGTGCTATACTGATGCGGGGTGAAGATGAATGACCTTTCTGGGCAATGTGATCTGGTTTCTGTTTGCGGGCCTGTGGCAGGGCATCGGCTGGCTGGTCGCGGGGCTGTTGTGGAGCGTGACCATCGTGGGCATCCCGGTGGGACGCCAGTGCTTCAAACTGGCCGCGCTGTGGCTGTGCCCTTTCGGGCGCGACGTGGAGCCCGGCGGCGGCGTGCCTTCCTTTCTGATGAATGTCATCTGGCTGCTGGTGAGCGGTCTGTGGCTGGCCCTGGCCGCCGCCGTTAACGGGCTGATGCTATGCCTGACGGTGGTGGGAATTCCCTTCGGCATGCAGTGTTTCAAGCTGGCACGGCTGTCGCTGTCACCGTTTGGCGCACGCATCGTCTACCGGTAAACGCAGGCGCGGTTTCCTCCCGGAAGCCGCGCCGTGTTTTTTATCCCCTGTGGAAGCTGCCCTGCTCCCGCCGCATGGCCCACATCCGCTCGCTTGCCCCGGCCCAGCGGATTTTCGGCTGGGTCTCCGGCAGGGGCAGGGGCCGTCCGTCCAGGACGGTCTTTTTGTTTTTCTTGGCAGCGGACTTATCGCTTTCCTTGCCGTCCCGCTGCGCTTTGACGGACTTTTCCGGCTTGGCGGCCTTGTCGGACTTCATCGCCTTGTCGGACTTCTGGAGCTTGTCGGCCTTAACGGGCTTTTCAGCTGCCTTATCGGCCTTGACCGCCTTTTCCGCCGGCTTCTCCGCCAGGGAGGTACCCTGCACCCCCGGCACCGCGCCGGAGAGGAACAGCGCCTTGCGGGCACACACCGGTCCGATCATCTCATAGAGCACGGAGGAGGAAAGGATGATCGTGCTCAGCAGCGCGCCGGAGGCTTCCGGCAAGATGCGCTGCGCCAGCACGGCCAGGCCGATGCTCACGCCTGCCTGCGGAATCAGCGCCAGGCCCAAGTACCGCCGCACCCCGACCGGCATGCCCGTCATGCGGGCGCCCAGCCAGGAGCCAAGGAACTTGCCCACGATGCGGATCGCAAAATACGCCGCCCCGATGATGCCTACGGTCGTCAGGGAATTCAGGTCCAGGCGCATGCCGCTCAGGACGAAAAACATGACGTTGATGGGAGGGGTCACCCGGCTGACCTGCTTGAAGAGCGTCTTGTCGCCGCGCACGTTGACATATGTGGCGCCCAGCAGCATGCAGCCCAGCAGGGGCGATACGTCCAGCGCGGCACAGCCCGCCGCGATAAAGAACACAAACGCGCACGTCAGCACCAGCCGGTGATCCGAGGAGCGGCCGTTGAGCAGCACGCACAGAAGCCTGCCCAGCAGATACGAGGCCAGCAGCACCCCCGCATTCACCGCCAGCGGAGTGAGCACACTCTGCCAGTCCACCACAGGGGTTTCCGTGCCGGAGGCGATGGCCGCGCACACGCTGAAGGCCAGCAGGGCCACCGCGTCATCCATGGCCACCACCTGCACCAGCGTGTTGACAAACGGACCCTTGGCCCGGTACTGACGGATGGTCATCAGGCTGGAAGCGGGCGCCGTAGCGGACCCGATGGCGCCCAGCAGCAGTGAGAACGCCAGGGGCAGATGAAAGACGACCAGCATGAAGGTCGTGACCACCGCTGCGGTGACCAGCGCCTCCATCAGCGTGAGCACGATCACCTTTGTGCCCTGCTGCTTGAGCCGGTCCAGGCGCAGATAACGCCCCACGCCAAAGGCGATGAAGGCCAGGGCAATGTCGGTGACGAAATCCATGCCGCTCGTGATATCAGCGGGAATCAGATCCAGCGCATACGGACCGATGGCTACGCCTGCAAGGATGTATCCTGTGACATTGGGGAGCTTAAGCACCTTTGTCACACGCGACATCAGAAAACCTGCCAGCCACAGAATCGTCACCGCCACCAGAATCCTGGCCGCGGGGCTGATCGTCAGAAATACATCCCTCATGGTCCGTCACCCTTCCCACCATATTGTCCATCATCCGCCGGATGATGGGGTTGATTGTAACAGCGAAACGTGATAAAATCAAATGATGAAAATGAATATCATCATCAATTATTTTGATAATATTTCTCTGTTCGCTATCATACGGAGGAGGGGTGAGGGATGATTGATCCGAAGCTGAAAACGCTCTTATGCGTGATAAAGGAAGGATCCTATACCAAAGCCGCCGATGTGCTGGCCTTGTCCCAGCCGGCGGTCAGCTATCACGTGCGCCAGCTGGAGGATGAGCTTGGAATAAAAATCTTTTATCGGAATCAAAAAAAATTGACGCTGACACCGGAGGGCGAGGTGCTCATCAAGTTCGCCCGCCGGCTGGAAGCCATCAGCGACAGCGCGCGCCGCGCCCTGTCGGACGTCAAGCAGCAGCTGCGTCATTTCACGGTAGGCATCACGCCCAGCTGCGGCGAGGCGCTCATCGGCCGGGTGTTCAGCAGCTATTGCGGCGCGCATCCTCACACCAACATCAGCATCGTCACCGATACCATGGACCAGCTGTGCGACCGCCTGGGCAGCTATGAGCTGGACTTTGCCATCGTGGACGGCTCCGTATCGCTCAAGCACTGCCACACCGAGCTTTTGGATCTGGATTACCTGTGTGTGGTGATGTCGCCCAAGCATCCCCTCGCGCGGCGCACCGCCATCACGCTGGAGGAGCTCAAGGCCGAAAGCCTCATTCTCCGGCGTGAGGACGCGGGCACCCGCCGCCTGTTTGAAAGCAGCCTGACCGGTCACATGGAAAACATCCGCAACTTCGATGTACGCCTGGAAATGGACAACATCAACGCCATCAAGGAGCTGGTGGCCGCCAATCTGGGCGTGACCATCATCGCCCACAGCGCCTGCCGCGAAGAGGCCGCCGACGGTCGCCTGGTGGCGCTGCCGGTGGAGGGCATGCGCATGGTGCGCGAAATCAACGTGGTCTATCAGGACGATTTTAACCACCCCGAAGTATTGGAAGAAATCCGGCGGATCTATCAGGGCTTTCGCCCCTGAACCACCAAAAGCGGCTCCGGCCGCTTTTTTCCTGTTGACAAACCGTTCATACTGTATATAATGTATATGCACACTTAAGTGGAGGCACACCATGGATATCATTCTCACCAATGCGGGCGGCCAGCCCATCTACGACCAGATCGTATCGCAGATCAAGGCGCAGATTCTCTCCGGCAAGCTCAAGGAAGGCGACGCGCTGCCTTCCCTTCGCACATTGGCCAGGGACCTGCGCATCAGCGTCATCACCACCAAGCGCGCCTACGAGGAGCTGGAGCGGGAGGGCTTTATCGTAAGCCTCACCGGAAAGGGCAGCTTTGTGGCGGGGGCAAATACCGAGCTTATCCGCGAGGAGCACCTGCGCCTGCTGGAGGACCATCTGCGCGAGGCGGTGGCCCTGTCGCATCTGTGCAATCTGGATCTGGACGGCCTCACCGGCATTCTAAGCATGCTCTACAAGGAGGAGGACCTATGAACAACGCCCTGGAGCTTACGGGGCTGACCAAGCATTACCCCGGCTTTACGCTGGACCACCTTTCCTTTTCTCTGCCCGAAGGCTGCATCATGGGCCTGATCGGGGAAAACGGCGCGGGCAAGACCACCGCGCTCAAGCTGATGTTGGGTCTGGTACATCCCGACGAGGGAGGCGCGCGCCTGCTGGGCCGCGCCGCAGTGGACCGCGAAACCAAGGAGCATCTGGGGGTGGTGATGGACGACTGCGGCTTTCCCGAAAACCTGACGCTTCATGACGTGGACGCGATTTTGAGCCGCTGCTACCGCACCTGGGACACGCTGCGCTTTCAGGGCTGGGCCGACCGCTTTGAACTGCCGCGCAAAAAGCCGGTAAAGGCCTTTTCTCGTGGCATGCGGATGAAGCTGTCCATCGCGGCGGCGCTCTCGCACGACAGCCGGCTGCTCCTGCTGGACGAGGCCACCAGCGGTCTGGACCCTGTCGTGCGCGACGAAATGCTGGATGTGCTGCGCGATTTTATTCAGGACGAACACCGGTCGGTGCTGCTGTCCTCACACATCATCAGCGATCTGGAAAAGGTATGCGATTATGTGACTTTCCTGCACCAGGGCCGGCTGCTGTTGTCCGAGCCCAAGGATGAGCTGCTGGACCGCTACGTGCTGGCAAAGGCCCCCGAGCAGGAGCTGCGCCGCCTGGACCCTGCTGCCGTCATAGGCCTGCGCGCCGGACGCTTTGGAGCCGAGGCGCTCATTCTGCGCAGCGCGCTGCCCGCCGGCATGGCGCATCAGGCGGCGACCCTGGAGGACATCATGCTCTACCATATCAAGGAGGGACATTGAGATGAAAGGACTTCTGATGAAGGACCTGCTCAACCTCAGGCAGACCATACGCGTATGGGCCCTGCTGCTGGTCCTGTTCATCGTGATCGGCTTTGCCCAGCGAAGCCCGATTTATATCACCAGCATGCTGACGGTAATGGTGCTGCTGCTCCCGGTCAACGCACTGGCCTATGATGAAAACTGCAAATGGGATGCCTACGCCCTGACCATGCCCGTAACGCGGCGCGATCTGGCCTTGAGCAAGTATTTGCTGGCGCTGGTGGGCGCAGGGGCGATGGCCCTGCTGTCGGCAGTCTGCACGCTGATGATGGGTGCCGCGCCGGACGAGGTGCTTTCCACGATCGGGCTGCTGCTTGCCGCAGGGCTGTGCATGATTTCCGTCTTGCTGCCGCTTCTGTTCCGTTTTGGCGTACAGAAGGGACGCATGGTGATGATCGTGGTGGTGCTGCTGCCTGTCGCCTTGACGGTCCTGTTTCCCGATGTGTTTACCACTACCCAGCCCGTCGGCACCGGCTGGCTTCCCCTGGCGGCGCTTGTGCTGCTGATGGGATCGGCCGCCGTGTCCGTGCGGGTATGTGAGAAGAAGGAATACTAAACGCGACGCTGTGGAGCAAAGCGTCCTGTGGCATGTCCCTCAGCCTGCCATGCCGCATCCGGGAGCGTTCGTCCATTGCAATTATCCAATAAAGTGAATGCAAAAACAGCCCGCACGGCGTTTGCCGTGCGGGCTGAATTATGGTTTGATTTTTGGCTTAGTACATGCCGCCCATGCCAGCGGGGCCGCCGGCGGGAGCAGCGGGTTCGGGAGCGGGGATATCGGCGACGAGGCTCTCGGTGGTCAGCACCATCGCGGCCACGCTCGCGGCATTCTGCAGCGCGCAGCGGGTCACCTTGGTGGGGTCGATGATGCCGCGCTCGATCATGTCAACGTACTCGCCCTTGAGCGCGTCATAGCCATAGCCGTTCTTGTGGCTGCTCTTGACGTTCTCGACGATCACGCTGCCGTCGATGCCGGCGTTCTTGCTGATCTGGCGCAGGGGCTCCTCCAGCGCGCGCACGACGATTTCCACGCCGGTCTTGGCGTCGCCGGCATAGTTGGCCAGCTCGGCCTGCACGGCGGGCAGGACGTTGAGCAGGGCGATGCCGCCGCCGGGCACGATGCCCTCTTCCACAGCGGCGCGGGTCGCGGCCAGCGCGTCCTCGATGCGCAGCTTGCGCTCCTTCATCTCCACCTCGGTCGCGGCACCGACCTGGATGACGGCCACGCCGCCGGCCAGCTTGGCCAAGCGCTCCTGGAGCTTCTCCTTGTCGTAATCGCTGGTGGTGTCTTCGATCTGGCTGCGGATGGAGGCAACGCGCGCGGCGATGTCTTCCTTGCTGCCGGCACCTTCGACGATGGTGGTGTTCTCCTTGTCCACCTTCACCTGACGGGCGCTGCCCAGCATGTCGAGGGTGGCTTCCTTGAGCTCCATGCCCAGCTCGTCGCTGATGACCTGGCCGCCGGTCAGCACAGCGATATCACGCAGCATTTCCTTGCGGCGGTCGCCAAAGCCGGGGGCCTTGACCGCGACACAGGTGAAGGTGCCGCGCAGCTTGTTGACAACCAGCGTAGCCAGCGCTTCGCCCTCCACGTCCTCGGCGATGATGAGCAGCTTCTTGCCGGACTGCACGACCTGCTCCAGCACGGGCAGGATCTCCTGAATGTTGGAAATCTTCTTGTCGGTGATGAGGATGTAGGGGTTGTCGAGAACCGCTTCCATCTTCTCGGTGTCGGTGACCATGTAGGCGCTGGCGTAGCCGCGGTCAAACTGCATGCCTTCCACGGTGGTCATCTCGGTGCGCATGGTCTTGCTTTCCTCGACGGTGATAACGCCGTCGTTGCCGACCGTCTCCATGGCCTCGGAGATGAGCTTGCCGATGGTCTCGTCGCTGGCGGAGATGCTGGCGACCTGCGCGATGGACTGCTTGCCCGTGATGGGCTGGCTGAGCTTGGCCAGGGCATCCACGGCGGCGTTCACGCCGGCCTCGATGCCGCGCTTGAGCACCATGGGATTGGCGCCCGCGGCCAGGTTGCGCAGGCCCTCGCGGATGATGGCCTGAGCCAGCAAAGTGGCGGTGGTGGTGCCGTCGCCGGCCACGTCGTTGGTCTTGGTGGAAACTTCCTTCACCAGCTGCGCGCCCATGTTCTCAAAGGGATCTTCCAGCTCGATCTCCTTGGCGATGGTCACGCCGTCATTGGTGATGAGGGGCGCGCCGAACTTCTTGTCCAGCACGACGTTGCGGCCCTTGGGGCCCAGAGTGATCTTGACGGTATCCGCCAGGGCGTTGACGCCCTTTTCCAGCGCGCGGCGGGCTTCCTCGCCGTATTTGATCTGCTTTGCCATAATGATGTTCCTCCTCTGATTCTGCGTCGCTTAAAAAAACCGGCTCACTCCACGGTGGCCAGAATGTCGCTCTGGCGCACGATGATGATCTCCTGGCCGTCGATCTTGACCTCGGTGCCGGCATACTTGGAGTAGATCACCTTGTCACCGGGCTTGACGTTCATCACAACTTCCTTGCCATCCACCATGCCGCCGGGGCCCACGGCAAGCACCTCTGCCATCTGGGGCTTTTCCTTGGCGGTGCCGGTGAGCAAAATGCCGCTCTTGGTGGTTTCTTCCATCTCAACGTTCTTGATGACCACACGGTCGCCCAAAGGCTTAACGTTCATCGCTGTATCCTCCCTGTCCGTTCGATTGTGGTTCCGGTCTTTGTTAGCACTCATGCTAAACGAGTGCTAACAACAGTCCTTACTATACGTTATTTCCTGCCAAGTAGCAAGCCGCTGTTCGTCCGTTTTTCGGCGTTGCGAACGAAAAAATGATTTTGATTATTATACGGAGTTATTAATTCTTGAATTATTTTTGAATATCTCTTGTTTTCTTAATATTTCTATTCTATTTGAATCGTGCGGAAGGATCGCCCTGTGGTACAATAGCAAAGCAACCGAAAGGAGAGGATTTTGTGCCCGCCCATGAGCCGCTGCTTGCCTGGTACGACGCCGTCCGGCGCGATCTGCCCTGGCGCCATACCCATGATCCCTATCGCATCTGGCTGTCGGAGATCATGCTTCAGCAGACCCGAACGGAAACCGTAAAAGCCTATTATCAGCGGTTCCTGACGCTCTTTCCCACCGTGGCGGACCTGGCCCGCGCGCCTCAGGAGCAGGTGCTCAAGGCATGGGAGGGACTGGGCTACTACAGCCGGGCGCGCAACCTGCAGAAGGCCGCGCAGGTGATTGTGAGCGCGCATGGCGGCGCCTTTCCCGCAAGCTATGAGGGGCTGCTGGCCCTGCCGGGGGTGGGGCCCTACACGGCAGGAGCGATCGGCAGTATCGCCTTTGGGCTGCGTGTTCCGGCGGTGGACGGCAACGTATACCGGGTTGCCTCGCGCTTCTACGGGGTGCGGGAGGATGTAGGCCGGCCGGACGTGCAGCGGCATATCCGCGAGCTGGTGACGGCTGATCTTCCTGCGGACCGTCCAGGAGACTACAACCAGGCCCTGATGGAGCTGGGCGCGACCCTTTGCCATCCCGGTGAGCCGGACTGCGACGCCTGCCCGTGGCGCGACCTGTGCAGCGCGGCGCGCGAGGGGGATGCGGCGCTTTTGCCCGTACATGAAAAAAAGCGTCCGCCCAGGCGGGTGGACGTAGCGGTGTGCCTGCTGGCGCGAAACCGCCGCGTGCTGGTTACGCGCCGGGGAGAGCGGATGCTGGGCGGCCTGTACGTGTTCTGGCTGCTGGAGGATGAAACGCACCCGGAGCGGGCCGAAGCCCTGCTGCGCGAGGCCGGGCTGCCCTGCCGGTTCATGGAGGAGGTGGGGCAGGCCCGTCATGTATTCACCCATCGGGTATGGGAGATGCAGCTGTGGCACTTTGTCCTGGACGAGGACCCCTCCCCTGCCGTGCTGGACGCCTGCGGCGGCCGCATGGTCACGCGGGAAGAGCTGGATGCGCTGCCCCTGCCCACGGCCATGCGTGCGGCGGCGCAGGCGGCGCAGGCGCTGCTCCAGCGCCCGTCAAGCCCGGCCCAAAACGGCTGACCCGCAGCTATCCCCGCCACGCGGGCGCGGAAACGCCGCTTCAGCGCCCGCGCCTGGCGGACAGCGCCGCGGCCAGCGCGGCATAGAGCACACCCGCCACAGGCCACACAATCCAACTTCGCCGCCAGTCGCCGGTGATAAAGCTGTAGGCCAGATAGATGGACACCGTGACAAGCCAGAAAGCGGCGCTTATGCCGCCATGGCCGTGCCGCCTGCGCTTGGCTTCCCGGCTGTAATCGCCTTCCTCCAGCAGCTTTTGCAGGCTTTCCCAGCGGATGCCCGCACGAATCAGAAACGTAGTTCCAAACCCTGCGAGTGCCAGCGTCACGCACAGGGCGGCGATCACCGCCACGGCGCTTTCGCTTAGCATGGCGGCTATGAGCAGCGGCAAGGCGGCCAGAATGCACAGGCTCACGCCTGCAACGTTCCACCGCCCATAGCGCTCCCGGCTGCTTTCCTGCTGTTCGCGGGCCATCTGGATCACGGTGCGTGCGGCCTGAATCGGTTCCTTTTCCAGATACTCGTAGCGTTCGGAGGCGATCCCGCAGGACAAAAACACCGCCACCGCACCCGCCGCCAGCACAAGCAGCACCGCGATTCCCACCGCGCCTGCCACATTTTCAGAGAGCCCGCCTGCCTCGGCCAGAGCACTGAGCATAAGCAGAGGAATGGGCGCCAGCACGCAGGCAAACACCGCCCAGGCAATGCGGTCCGCCATCGTCTCCTTTAAAGAAAGGAAGGCTTGGGCTTCCTCCATGGTTACGGCGCGCGCAGCCTCCTGCACGGACCTGTCCGGCTCGGGGATATCCCTGAGCAGGCTGTCCGTGCTTACGCCAAACAGCTCCGACATGCGCACCACGCGGTCAAGGTCCGGCATCGCCTGCCCACTTTCCCATTTTGACACCGCCTGACGGCTTACATCCAGCCGCTGCGCCAGTTCCTCCTGCGACCATCCGGCCTGTTTGCGAAGCGAGGTTACTTTTTCCGAAAAGCCCATATGCTGTTCCTCCCTGCTTGTTTCGCGGCAGCATTCGCTGCTACCGTGGCATCAAGCATAACGTTAGGAGCGGTTGCGGCGCAAGCAACTGAGGCTTGCAATCTGTCAAGCGACAGTTGCACTGCCTCCCACCTTCACGTTTTCTTCAAGGCTGCTGCCGCACCAACGGCATTTGACAGCCTTCTCATGGACGGGCTCACAGCAATAGGGGCACAGGCGTTCTTCCTTCTTTGCTGCTGGCGTTTGGGCATCAGGCGGTTCATGGCCCTCACCGCCAGAAACACGCACAGCGCAATGATGAGAAAGTTGATTGTCGCCTGCAGAAACGCTCCATAATTCAGCGTGCCCACGCCCGCCGCCTGCGCCGCCTCGATGGAGGGGTAGCTTTGAAAGTCCAGCGCCACAAACAGGCCGTTCAAATCAGCGCCGCCCGTCATCAGGCCGATCAAGGGCATGAGGATATCGTTGACAAGCGAACTGACAATGCTGGAAAACGCCCCGCCGATCATCACGCCGGTGGCCAGTTCCATAACATTGCCCCTGATGCAGAAGCGCCGGAATTCCTCAAAGAATTTTTTCATCCGGTTTTCCCTCCAACATAACGCGGTTCCGTTTGTGTTCATATACAACCTGCTAGATCATACCCCGCCGCAGAAGCGAAGTCAACAAAAATCCCGCGTTGTCACGCGGCGCGAAACATGCTACAATAAGCCGGAAGATCACGAAAACAAGGAGCGGTCAACGATGGATATCTGGCAGGAAGCGCTGGAAAAGCATTACGAATGGGCCGGTAAGCTGGAAATTGCGCCGCGGGCGCATGTGAAGGATCGAAAGGCCCTGTCGCTGGCCTACACGCCGGGGGTGGCCCAGCCCTGCCTGGCCATTCGCGACGATCCGGAAAAGTCCTTTCAGCTCACCCGCCGCCACAACCTGGTGGCCGTGGTCACCGACGGTACCGCCGTTCTGGGGCTGGGCGACATCGGCCCGGAGGCCGGCATGCCCGTGATGGAGGGCAAATGCGTACTTTTCAAGGAGTTTGCGGGGGTGGATGCCTTCCCCCTGTGCATCAAGAGCAAGGACGTGGACGAGATCGTGCGCACGGTCTACCTGCTCTCGGGCAGCTTTGGCGGCATCAACCTGGAGGACATCGGCGCGCCGCGCTGCTTTGAGATTGAGCGCCGGCTCAAGGAGCTGTGCGATATTCCCGTATTCCATGATGATCAGCACGGCACCGCCGTGGTGGTGGCCGCGGCGCTGATCAACGCGCTGAAGCTTGTGGGCAAGCGCATGGAGGACGTAACCTGCGTGATCAACGGCGCGGGCTCGGCGGGGGTGGCCATTGCGCACCATCTTCTGCATTTCGGCGTGGGGGATCTGATTTTGCTGGGCCGTCACGGCATTGTGGTGGAGGGCCGCGACAAGCTGAGCCCCGCGCAGGAGGAATTGAGCCACATGACCAATCGCCGCCGCCTGCACGGCGGCCTCACGGAGGCGCTCGCGGGTGCGGATGTGTTCATCGGCGTTAGCGTGCCCGGCATCGTCACCGCCGACATGATCGGCCTGATGGCGCCCGACCCCATCGTGTTTCCCATGGCCAACCCCGTGCCCGAAATCATGCCGGAGGAGGCTGTACGCGGCGGCGCGGCGGTGGTGGGCACCGGCCGCAGCGATTACGACAACCAGATCAACAACGTGCTGGCCTTCCCGGGCATCTTCCGCGGCGCGCTGGACGTGCGTGCCCGCGACATCAACGACGACATGAAAATGGCGGCTTCCCGCGCCATCGCCTCGCTGGTGTCCGATGAGGAGCTCAGCCCGCGTTACATTCTGCCCGAAGCCTTTGACCGGCGCGTGGGACCCGCCGTGGCCCGCGCCGTGGCGGAGGCCGCCGTGCGCAGCGGCGTAGCCCGCCTGCCCCTGCCTGACGCGCAGGCGTAAAACGCTATGGAGAAACGCCGTGGGACCTTGCATCCCACGGCGCTTTCCTTATGTCACGAGGCGGAATCACGCGCATGCCGCACGCCGTGCCACCGGGCAAAATAGCGGTGGCGAAGGGTGCTGACATTATGCGTCATGCTCAGCTTGCCGTGCAGGAGCTGGTTGTCGTGCGTAACCACATGTACCGCCAGCAGCAGCCAGAACAGGATGTACACCATCAAAAGCGCGACGCAGGCCAGCACCAGCCATACGCTGATCTCACCATTCTCCACGCCCAACGTGATGGCCAGCAGCAAAAACGCCGGGGTGGGCATTACCACCAGGTACAGCACCCCGTAGCGCACCGCGCATTGCCACAGCTTCGGGCGTTCTCCGCTGCGCAGGTCCGTAAGCCGCAGGTGCAAAAGCGCCTTGCCAACCGTGCGCCCCCCGGCCAGCCATGTGCCCAGCACAAAGTACCCGACAATCCCCATGGCGTAGCAGCCGAACAGCCAGGCCGCCATGGCCGCAGCGCCCTCCCCTGACGGGATCATCAGAGGCAGCCGCCAGATCAGCGCCGTCAGCGCCGCCAGCATCACCGCGAAGTCCATCAGCGCCGCAAAGCATCTTCGGGTCACGCTCACCTGCTCGCCCTTGCGGTAGGCCCGCGCGTCCATCTGCTCGCGCGAGGGAAGCAGGCGCATTGCCAGCGGGGCCAGCGTGTAGCCCAGCAGTCCGCCGCAGGTATTGGTCATCAGATCGTCCACATCCGCCAGGCGGTACGGCCTGGGATAATACCCGTAGAGGCCCGTAAGCTGCGTCAGCTCAAAGAACAGGCTGAGCAGGAAGGAAAACAGCAGGGTCTTTTTCAGGCTGCACCTGAAATAATACCGCAGGTAGATTCCCAGCGGCGTAAACATGGCCACATTGGCCACGATCTGAAAAAAATCCCGATTCCATATCAGGCGGTACCATGTGGCGGGACTGGCCGGGTCCACGTCGGCGTTGCGCAGCAGATCGGCGATCTCCCGAAAGGGGATCAGCTGCACGCGCGCGGAGGTCAGACGGCTGACCGTTTCCACGTCCGGCAGGGGCAGAATCACCAGGAAGTAGGCGCACATCAGGTACAGCACAAACGAATACACGATCGCCGTGCGAAGGAGCAGCACCGCCCCATACCTGCGGTATTGAAACAGCATGTAGGGCAGCGTCAGCCCCAGCGCCACAAAGGGAAACAGCACCAGCGCCGATTTGACCGGCTCGATGTACTGGCTCACAGAAAGCTCCTTACATGTCGAATTTGGGCAGTTCGGCCGTGAGGCGCTCATAGCCCTCGATCACCTGGTCGCACCAGGCGTCAAAGGCAGGGTCCAGCCGCTGGCATTCCGGGTGGCTGTAGATGTAGTCGACCGCCTCGCGCACGCCCTGATCAAAACGCTTCACCGCTACAAACTCCGGCACGGCGCGCTTGATTTTGGCATTGTCGAAGATCACGGTGTTGCTCTTGTCCCCCAGGAGCGAGCCGACGTAGCTTTGGCACAGCGCGCCCAGCGTTTCGCTGGCGATGTGCACCAGGCGCGGCTTCACCCCCAGCGCCGCCCCGATGCTCCCGTACACCTGATTCCAGGTCAGGCTCTCGTCGCCCGTGATGTGGAACACCTCGCCCAGGGCGTGCACGTTGCCCATCAGCCCCACGAACGCTACGGCAAAGTCGTCGCTGTGGGTCAGGGTCCAAAGCGTCAGGCCATCGCCCGGCACGATGACGGGACGCCCCTGGCGCATCCGCTCCAGCACCTGAAAGCTGCCGTTGGGGCCATGCAGCGCCACGGGGACGCTGCGCTGGCAGTAAGTATGGCTGGGCCGGATGATGGTGATGGGAAAGCCGTGCTCGCGGTAGGCGCGGATCAGCACGTCCTCGCAGGCGGCCTTTTGGCGGCTGTACTCCCAGTAGGGGTTGCACAGCGGCGTGCCTTCGGTGATCCACGGCGAGGACAGCGGCTTTTGATAGGCCGATGCCGAACTGATAAAAAAGTACTGTGCCGTCCGGCCGGAAAACAGGCGGATGTCACGTGCCACGTCGTCGGGCGTATAGGCGATGAAATCCGCCACCACATCGAACGTCTGCCCCTTCAGCGCCGCCTGCGCGGACGCCTCGTCATGAATGTCCGCATGAATGACGTGTGCGCCCTGGGGCACGCGCGTATCCGCGTTGCCGCGGTTGAGCAGCGTCAAATCCCATCCCCGGCGTACACAAAGCGATGAAATGGCCGAGCTGATGGTGCCCGTACCGCCGATAAACAATGCCTTCATGAGAAAAAGCCCCCTTCGCGCTTGTTACGTTCCACATGGTATCACACAGCGCACAGGTTTGCAAGGCGGCGCTTGCATTTCCACGCGGTACAGGCTATAATTCTAACAAACGCTTTTTTTGAGGGAAAGGAGGCGTGCGCAGAAATGGACCTTTTTGATCCGAAGCTGCCTTTTTTCAAGGGAAATCTGCATTGTCACACCACGGTGAGCGACGGAAAGCTAAGCCCTGACGAAGTCGTGGCGCTCTACCGCGATCTGGGCTACGATTTCCTGGCTCTGACCGATCACCGCCGTCTGTCCGCGCCCACCCATCTGGAGGGATGCATGCTGCTGCTCAGCGGCATGGAGATGGACTATACCCTTCCCGGCGAGGTGCTGCACCTGATTGGCGTGGGCATGGATGAGCGCCTGGCGGACTACGATCTCTCCGGCGGTCCGCAGCGGTGCATCAACCTGTACCGCCGCTGCGGCGGGCGTGCCATCGTGGCGCATCCCGCATGGTCGCTCAACACCGTGGCCACGCTCACGGCCCTGCGGGACGTGACCGCTGCGGAGATCTACAACAGCGTATCCACCTATCCGTGGAATGGAGACCGCGCCGATTCCTCCAACGTGCTGGATGTGGCGGCGGCGCATGGCGCGCTGTACCGCTTCGTCGCCTCGGATGATTCGCACCGTTATCAGGGCGAGGCAGGCCGTTCCTTCACCATGGTGCAGGCCGAGGAGCTGAGTCAGGAAAGCCTTTTCGACGCGTTGGACCAGGGCCGGTTCTACTGCTCGCAGGGGCCGCGCTTTGAGCAGATCTCGGTAGAGGACGGCCGCATCGACGTGACCTGCTCACCCGTGGATACCATCATCTTCTACAGCAACCTGATCTGGACGGGCAACCGCTGCCAGACCGGCAGGGATCTGGTCTTTGCCAGCTATGACCTGACCGTGAACCGCGGCGAGCGCTACGTGCGCATCCAGCTGATTGACGCGCAGGGCCGCAGCGCCTGGTCCAACCCCATTGTGCTCAAGCCCTGAACGCGGCAGCGCCGCAAATACCTGTCCCCCGCTTCCCCTGCCGGGTTTTATCCCGGCACGAGTCAAATGCAACAGGAGGTACTTATGCGCGACGTGACTTTGGACCTGACCCCCTTTGAGGAAAAGATTTCTCTGCACCGTTACCTCAAGGAGGCGCTGGACTTTCCCTTCTATTATGGCGCGAATCTGGACGCCCTGCACGACGAGCTGGCCAGCGAACGCGAGCCTCTGCGCATCGCCGTACACTATCCCAAATTGCCGCGCGGAAAGATGGTGGATTATCTGCCCAAGCTGCTGCGCGTATTTGAGGACGCAGCCCGGGAAAACTACCATCTGGAAATCTCCTATCAGGAAGAGGCGTAAGGTTTCCGGCCCGCAAGGGGGCCGTGAGGAGGCGGTGTACAGCCGCCTCCTTTTTGTTATCCTTTTTGTTGAAAAGCCGGAAAGGCGCGGCCCATGGCCGCGCCTCAGACTGTCAAATAACCCATTTGGGGAGGTTTGGAGGACCCGCAGGTCCGCAACCTCAATCGTCGCGACGGCCGCTGGCCGTGTCCGCCGCTCGTTTCGGTTGACTCCTTCGGGTCGCTTTGCCACCTTCGGTGGCAACAGCCCACTGGGCTGACGCTTCCCTCCGTCCCCTCCAAAGTGAATTCGTATCGCCCGGCTTTTCCCGGTCGCTCAATCTTCGCGGAGGGCGCTGACCGCGCCCACCGCTCGTTTCGCTCCCCACCTTCGGGTCGCTTTGC
>DVIV01000024.1 GCA_018710985.1 Candidatus Limiplasma pullicola | reverse complement strand
TCTGGCGCAAGGAGGCACCCAGAAACCCCTTATCCAGGAACTCATCCAAGGCCGCCCTCTGTATGTTTTCCAATGTAACGCTCGACTTCTCTTCCATGGATGCCTCCATATAACACTGCTATGTAACGGTGCTATTCTATCACTTATCAAGCAGGCTGTCAATGGCGTAAAGGAAAAAGGCTGCCCCTTCCATCCGCCTGAGCGGGTGGGTGGCAACCAAGTGGGATGGGACATCACTCAGGGTCCGTGCCTGGGCGTCCGCAGGAAGGAATGCAAGCCTCGGCCGTTTCCGCGTCCTCTTTCGTCTTGACTCCAAATACGAAGTACAGGATGTGAAACGCCCAGACCAAGCCGAGGATGAGGCAGGGAACATAGAGCGATTTGAGCATCATCAGGGTGAAGCCAAAGGCCATGAGCAGCGTGATCGTGAGCATCACGCGCTTTTTGGCCGGCCAGGTCATCCCCTGCCCGGATACATAGTCGGCCAGATTCTCCCGGTAGAGCTTTGTGTGGGTGAACCAGGCATGCAGCCGCCGGGAGCTTTTTGCAAAGCAGAAAGCCGCCAGCATCAGAAACGGAAACGCCGGAAGCATCGGCACCACCGCGCCCACGGCGCCCAGGCCAACGCCTAGGCAGCCCACAACCACATAAATCGCTTTCTTCAACTTCATTTGATCCTCCGCCTTTGCTCTTTTTTGGTTTCAACGACATGCCGGATGGCCGCAACGGGATGATGCAGGATCATCCTTGGGCCGGCAAAGCGCATCACCTCGCGGATCTTTGCGCGCATATCCGGGCTGTAGCAATGTACCCGGCAGTTGGAACAGAACGTCTTGGTTTCCATGAACGGGCACTTGTCCGCGCGCATTTTTGCATAGGCGTCAAGTGCCGCGCATTGCGCGCACAGGCCGCCGTGGGTATGGTGCTTTTTGCGGCAATACAGCGCAATCATCTGGGCAACCATCCGCTTTTCCCGTTCGCGCTTGGTCTGCGTATCCATCAGCTCATCCTCCCGTGCTCCACGCAATAGACCGTATCGGCCATGCGCATGGTGGACTGCCTGTGGGAGACCAGCACGACGGTCTTGTCCTTGCGCTCCTTTTGCAGCGCCCTGAGAATGACAGCTTCGTTGAGGCTGTCCAGATTGCTGGTGGGTTCGTCCAGCAGCATGAAGGGCGCATCGTGCAGGAACGCGCGGGCCAGTCCCAGGCGCTGGCGCTCGCCGCCGGAGAGGGTGTCGCCCAGTTCACCGACGGGCGTATCGTAGCCGCGGGGAAGCGTCATGATGAAGTCGTGTACGGACGCCTTCCTGCACGCCGCTTCGATCTGCGCGTCCGTGGCATCCAGCTTCGCAATGCGCAGATTGTTGCGGATGCTGTCGTGAAACAGCTGCGTTTCCTGCGTCACAAAGCTCTCCATGCAGCGCAGGTCGCGGGTGTTGACCCGTTCGATGTTCCGGCCCGAAAGGGTCACTTCGCCGCTCTGCACGCGCCAAAAGCGCATCAGCAGTTTGAGCAATGTGGATTTGCCGCTGCCGCTCCTGCCGGTAATGCCCACCACTGCGTTCTTTGGTATGTCAACAGACACGTCATCGAGGATCGTCTCCTCTCCATAGGCGAAACGCACATGCCTGGCCGCCGCCCCGTCAAAGCCGATGGGCGCCTGCCGTTCGATGTCCCGGGTCACGGGCTGCTCATCAAGAATGTCCAGCACGCGGTTTCCGGCCGCAAATGTGTTTTGCAGGGTGCTGCCCAGCGCGGCCAGCGCGACCACCGGGCCAAAGGAGGAAAACAGCGCGATGGTGGGAATCAACACACCCGCATAGCCGACCTGCCCGGCCCGGTACAGAGCTGTGCTGGCCAGGAGCATGGCCAGATCAAAAACCAGAATCGCCGCGCTCGTAACAGCGTTGTTCCGCCCGGCGATGCGCTTCATCCGCGCTTCTGTCTGCGCGAGTGCATCCGTGCGCTCGTTCATCTGCGCAAGGCGTTTGGCGCCCTGGCCGTACTGCTGCGTTTCGCTCAGGCCGCGCAGGCTGTCCAGCACAAACGCGCTCAGCTCGCCCGACTGGTTGCGGAAAACCAGCCCGCTGTCGCCGCTGCTGCGGGATACCGCTAGCGGAATCACAACGCCCACCACGGCGTAAGCAGCCAGGGCAAGCAGCCCCAGCGCCCCGTGAAAGGAGCCGATGAACAGGCACATGACCACGGTAAACAGCGCCGCGATGGCCAGCGGGGAAAGGGTATGCGCGTAAAAGACCTCCAGCAGCTCGATGTCCGAGGTGATCACGGCGATCAGGTTTCCCTTGTCCCGGCCCTCCAGCTTGGCGGGTGCGAGCCTGCGCAGCGCGCGGAACACCCTGTCTCGCAAAATCGCCAACAGCTTAAAGGCGATGAAGTGGTTGCAGGCCTGCTCCCCATAGCGCAGCAGGGCCCGCATCAGCGCGAACACCACCACACAGGCAAACAGCATGGGAAGGGTTATCGGGGCGCCTTGCCCCAGAACATCCAGCACCCCATAGCCGCCCAGAATGGTGATGAACGACGCACACAGGTGCCCGGCCAGCCCCATGGCAATGGCCAGGAGCATATAGCCCACCATCGGCCGGACCAAAACCACCAGCCGCGCCATCACGTTCCATCCACTGCGTCTTTTCATCGGGCATCGCCCTCCTTCCCGTAGTTTTCAAGGTTTTGTTGCGTGTTCCAAAGCCTGGCGTAAACGCCTCCCTGCTTGAACAGCGCGCTGTGGTTGCCGTGTTCGGCCAGACGGCCGTTGCAAAGCACATAGATGGAATCCGCCGCCTCCACGTTAGCCAGCCTGTGGGAGATCAGGATGACCGTCTTGCGCTGCGCCAGGCGGTGGATTTCGCGCATGATGTCGCTTTCGCTCTCCACATCAATATTAGAGGTCGCCTCGTCGAAGATGTATACGGAGCTGTCATGCAGCAGCGCGCGGGCCAGCGCCAACCGCTGGCACTGGCCGCCGGAGAGGTTGGCGCCCTTCTCCGCAATCCGGGTATTAAGCCCGTTTTCGCTTCGAAGGAACGGCGTCAGCCTGACCTCATCGAGCACCGCCCAGAGCCTGTCGTCCGACGCGGCGGGATCGCCCATCAGCAGATTGTCGCGGACGGTCCCCTTGAACAGATAGCTCTGGTGGCCGATATAGGTGATGTGCTCCATGAGACTGTCCTCG
>DVIV01000023.1 GCA_018710985.1 Candidatus Limiplasma pullicola | reverse complement strand
CCGGCCACGGCGGCCAGTGCGTCAACACCACCGACAGCGCCGTGCGCATCACCCACCTGCCCACCGGGCTGGTGGTGACCTGCCAGGACGAGAAAAGCCAGATCAAGAACCGCGACAAGGCCATGCGCGTGCTCAAGAGCCGCCTCTACGACAAGCTGCGCGAGGAGCGGGACAGCCAGTACGCGCAGAACCGCCGCGGCCAGATCGGCACCGGCGACCGGAGCGAGCGCATCCGCACCTACAACTTTCCCCAGGGCCGCGTGACCGACCACCGCATCGGGCTGACGCTCTACAAGATCGACGATGTGATGGACGGCGATCTGGACGAGATCATCGACGCGCTGCTGTTGGCCGAGCAGGCCGAAAAGCTCAAGGCGCTTACGGAGGGCTGACCCGCCGCGAAGCGCAGGAAGCAAGGAGTCTTTCATCATGGAAACACGGATTCTCGCCCCCACGGAGGAGGCCGTCGCCCTGGCCGCGCGCATCCTTGGCGAAGGCGGGCTGGTGGGCCTGCCCACCGAAACCGTCTACGGCCTGGGGGCCAACGCGCTGGATGAGGCCGCGGTGCGCGCCATCTTCGCCGCCAAGGGCCGCCCGGCGGACAACCCGCTCATCGTGCATGTGCCCGATTCCGCGTCGGCCGCGCCCCTGTGCCACATCAGCGACGCCGCGCGCGCGCTCATGGAGCGCTTCTGCCCCGGCCCGCTCACGCTCCTCATGCCCAAGAAGCCCTGCGTGCCGGATGTCGTCAACGCGGGCCTGCCCAGCGTGGCGGTGCGCATCCCCTCGCACCCGGTGGCCCAGCGCGTGCTGCGCGCCTGCGGGGCGCCCGTGGCCGCGCCCAGCGCCAACACCTCCGGCAAGCCCAGCCCCACCACGGCCCTGCACGTCTACCATGACCTCAAGGGCAAGCTGCCCCTCATTCTGGACGGGGGCGAGTGTCAGGTGGGGCTGGAGAGCACGGTGGTGGACATGACCGGCGACATCCCCACGGTGCTGCGCCCCGGCGGGGTCACGCCGGAGATGCTGCTCACCGTGCTGCCCGAGGTGCGCGTGGCCGACAGCGTGATGCGCCCCCTGCGCGAGGGCGAGCGCGCCCTCTCCCCCGGCATGCGCTACCGCCACTACGCGCCCGGCGGCCAGCTGACGCTGGTGAAGGGCTCGCGGGAAAACGTGCGGACGCTGTGCCTGGCCATGTACCGCGAGGCCGTGGCCGCGGGCAGGTCCGCGCGCATCCTGGCCTTCGAGGAGCACCTTTCGGACTACGCGGGCGCGCAGGCGCTGTCCATCGGCAGCCTCGAAAGGCCCGAAACCGTGGCGCACCGGCTCTTTCACGTGCTTCGGCAGATGGACGAGGAGGGCGTGGAGGCCCTCACCTGCGAGGTGCTGCCCGCCGAGGGCATCGGCCTGGCCATCATGAACCGCCTGAGCCGCGCCGCCGCCTTCCGCGTGCGCGACGCCGACGAGGAGGCCGCCCACGGGGACGCTTCTATTGCGGGGGCAGGCGAATGATGACCTCCGTCCCCCGGCCGATCGCGGTATAAATCTTGAGGGTATAGCGGTCTTTATAGAGAATCTGCAGGCGGTGGTTGAGGTTGGAAAGCCCCACGCCATCCGCCTCTACGTTGAGGACCGCCTCCACGCGTCCGGGCTCAAACCCGCTCCCGTTGTCCTTGATGCGGAAGACCCGGAAGCCGTCGTCCTCGACCCGTCCTTCCAGGAGGATCTTTCCCCCGGCATCCATGTCCTCAAATCCGTGCACAATCGTGTTTTCCAGCACCGGCTGAAACATGGAGCGCGGGATGCGCGTGTGGATGAGCCGGGGGTCCATTCGGATATCCACAGCAAAGCGGTTTTCAAAGCGCAGGTTCATGATGTAGAGATAGTCCCTGAGCCAGTTGAGATCTTCCTCCACGGTACAGGTGTCGCATTTGTTCCGGAAGCTCTGCTGGAGCATGTTGGACAAATGGCTGATCGCCTCAACGATGTCGTCCTGTCCCGCGTCAACCGCCATCCAGCTGATGGTGCTGAGCGTATTATAGAGGAAATGCGGATTGAGCTGAAGGTTGAGCGCCATAATCTGCGCCTCCTTCTCCCGCAGCTTGATTTCATAGTTTTCCACGATCAGGGCATGAATCCGCTCATCCATCTCGTTGAAGCGGCGCGCCAGAAAACCAAATTCGTCATTCTTCGCTTCCGGAAGGTGAATCATGAATTCACCGTCACCCAGGCGGGCCATGCCGGCGATGACCATTTTCAGGTTGCGGATGATGTTGCTGGTGGTGACGCATACCAGCACCGTCAATATGGCGGCCAGCAGCGCCGAAGCCGCCAGGGCCATGCCGGGCAGCGCCGACAGCGAGCCCGTATAGGCGTGGTTTGGAACGGCCACCAGCTGCTTCCAGCCCGTATAGGTCAGGGTATCATAAACGACCAGATACTCCTGGTCGTTGAGCCGCATGCGGGCATTTCCGCTCTCGGAATTCTGGTCCGCAAGCGCTGAAAGCAGCGCGCCGCCCAGCTCCCTGTCCCCCTGCGCATAGATCATTCCCTGATCCTGGGAGACGATGAAGCAGGAGGCTCCATCCGCTTCGAGGGCCTCATCCCGCACGATCCCGTCGAAAAAATCCGGCAGAAAACTGACGATCAGAATCGGTTCCTCCCGGCTGGAATCGTCCAGGCAGTTGATCTGCTTCACCGCCGAAAACAGATAGGGATAATTGTAGTCAATATTCCGATATTCCTCCAGGCCATACATGCTTTCATATTCATAGGTGGGATGCCATACCAGCTTGCCCCCGGCCTCCCTGGCCGCACGGTACAGGTCCGACTGCGCAAATTCCTCATAGGGCACGTACATGCTGGGAACGGAGTTGGGAATGGCCGGGTCAGCGATATTTCCGGCCATCATATAGCAATCCGTATACATGTGGCAGGCAAAGATCCCGCTGATGCCCATAAAATACCGGTCCAGGATTCGCTTGATCTCACGGCTGCCGTGCAGAATCCCCAGGTCGCCGGGGGGCTGCGCAGGGTTCATCAGGCTGTGGAGCTCCTGGTCCACGGTGAGCATCAGCGCGGCCTCGTCAATGCGCTTGAGCTGGCTTTCCACCAGCTCATTGTTTTTGGCCGTGATGGCCTGCAGATTCTCGGTGGCCTTTTCCAGAAGGATGTTGAGCGACAGCTGATAAAACGCGCCCGCCAGCAGCATGACCGGCAGGATGCCGAAAAGCAGGTATAGCCCGACCAGCTTGCTGCGCAATGACAGTCGCGCAAGCTGCGCGCGCACGGCCGCAATCATCGCTCCTCCCCCTTTCGTGCGCTCTTTCGATAGGCGTGGGCGGGCATGCCGTACTGCCGGACAAACAGCCGGTTAAAGTACTTCGGGTCGCTGAAGCCCACCTGCTGTGCAATGTCCGCGTTTTTCCCATTGGTCGTCAAAAGCAGCTCGCACGCCTTTTCCAGGCGCAGGCGGTTGAGATAGGAAACAAAGGTCTCGCCCGTCTGCGCCTTGAACAGCGTGCTGAAATAGCTGGTGCTGTAATGGCAGCTCTGCGCCATCTGGGCCAGGCTGATCTCCTCCATATAGTGCGTTTCCAGATAGCGCAGCACGCCCGGCAGGGGCGAGGACTGCTTCCACGCCTCCCGGCAGAGCGCGCACAGGCGCACGGCAAGCCTGCACGCCTGCTCAATCAGCTCCCGGCACGTTTTGACATCTCTGAGCGCCAGGAGCTCGTTGTCGAAGGTTTCCGCCCCCTGCGGCGCATGAACATCCCGCACGCTCTGACGCAGGTGCAGAAGAATCAGAATCGTTTGATCCTTGAGCGCCCTGGGCAGCGGCCGGGTCCGGGCGCAGTGCCTCACAAGCGCCGACAGCATGGTCGTCACGCTCTCTTCGTTTCCGGCCAGCATCGCCTGTTTGGTTTCTTCCAGGCTCCGCTCATCAAAGGGCGGGACCTCGTCCGGCATCGGCGGCAGCCGTTCCCCGCGAATGAGCGCGCCCGGCCCGAAATAAAACCGGTATTCCTCCAGAAGCGTCAGTTGCTCGCAGGCCTGGCGGACCTGTTCATCCAAATGCTCCCAGTATCCGCCAAGCAGCAGGTCCGGCGCAAACCCGTAGTCATCCCTGCACAGCCTCTGGTATTCCTCCAGCTTCCGCTCAGGATCTTCCCCGGAAAACACGGCAGCCGTGAGCGTATAGGGTTTGAGCGCGGTGATGGCGGCCGTGATGTGGGCGGGCTCAAGCGTATCGAGCAGCCACTGCGTCAGCGTCTCGTGGATTTCATCGCACTCGGCGGCAGAGTACTGACGGCGTGTATCCGCCGGGTCGGGCAGAATCACGCGAATCAGGCGTCCCCCCTCGCCCTGAAGAAGATGCCCGTCCATTTCCAGACGCTGCTGCGCGCTCAGTTCGCCCGAAAGCCAGACCTGGAACAGGCGCTGCTGACGCTCCGACAGGCAGGCGTCCCGCATGCGGATGATGGCTTCCTCACGCCTGCGCTGCTCCAGACGCTCCAGCGCCTTGTCCAGCACCTCCCGCACCGCCTCGGGCTGAATGGGCTTGAGCAGATAGGAAAACACGCCCAGCTCGATGGCCTTGTGAGCATACTCGAATTCCGAATAGGCGCTGATAAGAATTACCAGCGTATTGGGCATCCGCTCATGGACGTGCCGGGCCAGGTCCAGACCGGTCATGTGCGGCATGCGGATGTCCGAAAAAATGATCTGCGGCGGCTGAACGCCAAGGACATCCAGCGCCTCCTTCGCGTTTCGGAACGCCAGCACCTCCGCCTCGGGCTGCAGGACGGCGATCAGCTGTTCCATTCCGCGGCGCTGACGAGGTTCGTCGTCAATGATGGCAATTCGTATCATCTTCCGTTCCTTTCCCGCCGGTCGATTCAAGCGAAACTTTGTTCAGTTTACCGTCACGGTGGAAGCTTTGTCAATAAATCAATTCTCCATGCGTGCCGGATTTCCACCGCCGCCGGCGCAAGTTCGAAAAATCGGACCCCCTTTTGCGAAAATTCTCCTCCTTTTGTCTTTTTGTGCTTCCGTCCGCGGGGGAGAGAGCGAAAAATCGTCCGGTGATTCAGGCGTTTTCTCAGTATGCAGGCTTCTGTTTCCATGCTTAAATAAGTTCAGAACAACCGCGTATGAGAGCGCGGTGGTGAAAATTGAAGGAGGTAGGTTCCACATGAAGTTTACCCGTATGCTTTCTTTCCTGCTGGTGCTTTGTCTCTTCACCGGCCTTGCATCGGCTGTGGCGGAGGAGGAAAAGATCACCCTCCGCTACGCCTACTGGGGCTCCACCTATGAAAACGAGGCCATGCAGAGCATTGCCGCCAAGTATGAAGAAGAAAACCCCAATATTGATATTGAATGCATCTACATTCCCAATTCCGACTACACCACGAAGATGACGGCCATGATCGCTTCCGGCGATGAGCCCGACATTGCCAACCTTTTCCCCAGCGACTTCATCGGCTGGGCTGAGCAGGGACGGTTTGTCAACCTCTATGAGATGCTGGAAAACGACGAGCGCTATTCCGTGGACGACTTCATTCCCAACTGCTTCTTTGAAACCGCCGACGGCGTGGCCGGCGGCCGCAGCATTGCAAATGAGCTGATTCAGCTCTACTACAATGTGGACCTGTTTAACGAGCTGGGCGTTGATCCCCTGCCCGCCAATCCCGATGAAGCGCTGACATGGGATGAGTTCGTCGATGTGCTCTGCCGCCTGACCGTAGACGCCAATGGCAACAATGCGCTCAGCGAGGATTTCGACCCCAATCAGATCGTGACCTACGGCTTTGATTTCGCCAAGAACAACATGACCTGGGGCTCCTTCGTCTATCAGAACGGCGGCAGCATCCTCACCGAGGACGGCAGCGCCTACAACATGACCGATCCCAAAACGGTGGACGCCATCCAGAAGCTCAGCGATCTTATCAACGTCTATCACGTTACCCCCGATCCCCTGACCTCTTCCACCAGCAACATGAGCGTCACGGCGGCGCTTCAGTCCAAGCAGGTGGCCGTCATCTGCGACGGCACCTGGACCAACCTGGACCTTTCCTCCATCGACATCAACTATGACGTAGCCTGCCTGCCGGACATGGGCAGCGAGCACTGCTTTGAAACCACCGCCTCCGCCTGCGTCATCTTCAACTCGACCGAGCATCCTCAGGAGGCCTGGGATTTCATGATGTACCTGTGCGATCCCGCCAACGCGCTAGATCTCTACTCCTCCGGCCTGTGGATGCCCATCATGCAGGCGTGGTATGATGACGCCGAGCTGCTGGCCAAGTGGGCCGATCCCGAAACCACCTCGCATACGGCAGGCTTCCACGACTCCGCCGTGAACTACACCGCCTACAACTACCGTCTGGCGCCCGAAAGCTGCGTGGTTGACTGGGCCAAGCTCGACGCCATCATCGAAAGCGCTCTCGACTCCGTATGGCTGGGCGAGGCGACCGCTGAGGATGCCCTGACGGAGATCGCCACACCGGTCAATGCGCTGGTGAAGGGCTTCATCACCTTCAAATGATCCGATTTTCGTCTCCTGCGCGGAATGGGCAACGGGCATTCTCCCGTTGCCCATTCCCCCATCCTGGTCGATGAAGGAAGTGGACCACTATGAAAACCCATCGTCAGCCTGAAGGCAAGATTAGCGCCGCAAGGGAGTATCCCCTGGCCGGCTGGCTGTTCACGGCGCCGGCCACGCTCGGCTTTCTGCTTTTTACAGTCGGGCCCATGCTCATCAGCCTCTACTACAGCTTTACCAGCTTTGACGGCATCACCCAGCCCGTCTTCGTCGGTCTGGCCAACTATCGCCGTCTCTTTGACGGTTCCGATATCTTCTTCCCCAAAGCCGTCGCCGCCACAGCCAAGTATGCGCTGCTGGGAACCCCGGTTTACCTTCTGTTTTCCCTTGCCATGGCGCTGCTGATTCACTCCATGAAGCGCGGCCGGGGCTTTTTCCGCTTCTCCGTCTTTCTTCCCGCGGTTATTCCCATGATTGCCAGCTGCCTGATCTGGAAATGGCTGTGTGACCCGTCTCTGGGGGTCATTAACAATACGCTTAAGGCCATGGGGATCGTCCCGCAGACCAAATGGTTTTACAGCGTGGAATCCTCGCTGCCCACGATGGTGCTGATGTGGATGTGGGGCTGCGGAACGACGATGATCGTTTTCCTGGCCGGCCTGCAGGATGTGCCGCAGGAGCTCTATGAAGCCATGGACGTGGATGGGGGCAACAGCCTTCACAAGCTGGCTTTCATCACCCTGCCGATGATCAGCCCCTCTACAATGTTCTGTGGCATCGTCAGCTTCGTCACCGCCATTCAGTGCTTTGTTCCGGCCTATTCCATCACCAACGGCGGCCCCAACAACAGCACCCTGTTTTATATCTTTTACATGTACCGGGAGGCCTTCTCCTTCCGCAACATGGGCGGCGCCTGTGCCATCGCATGGGTCATGTTTGTGGTTTTGCTCGTTTTGACTCAGATCCTCTCCCGCATCTGCGGCAAATGGGTCTATTATGGTGGTGAGTAAGCGATGAGACACAGCCTGAAAATAAGACACCCGGGCACGGCCGTGCGCTATCTGTTCATGGTGCTGATTTCCCTTCTGTTTCTGTTCCCCTTCTATTGGATGCTGCGCACCTCGGTGATGCCCCTGGATGACATCTTTGAAATTCCGATTGTCTACTTCCCGCGCGAAATTCAGCTGGAGCCCTACACGGCTGCTTTCACCGTCTTTCCCCTGTTGCGCTATCTTTTCAACTCCCTGTTTATCACCATCCTTTCGACCATTGGCGCGGTTCTCACCAGTTCCCTGTGCGCCTTCGGTTTCTCCCGCATCGCCTGGAAAGGGCGCGAGACGGTTTTCACCATCGTCCTCTCCAGCATGCTTCTTCCCTCCGCCGTAACGCTGATCCCGACGTTCCTGGGATGGAGCGCGCTGGGCTTTTCCGACACCTACGTGCCCCTCATCGTGCCCTATTGGTTCGGCGGCGGCGCAATGAACATCTTCCTGCTGCGCCAGTTCTTCCGCACGATTCCCAAAGCGCTGGATGAATCCGCGCTCATAGACGGCGCCGGCTTTTTGAGGATCTATGCCCGAATCATTCTTCCGCTTTCCAAGCCGGTCATGATTGTGGTGATGCTCTTTGCCTTCATGCAGTCCTGGAACGACTTTCTCAATCCCATCATCTATCTCAACACCCAGGATTCCTACACGCTCTCCATCGGCCTTCAGCTCTTTATGACGGCGTATCAGACCTCCTGGAACCAGCTCATGGCCGCCGCGGTCGTGTCCGTTGCGCCCTGCGTTCTCCTTTTTGCACTGGGCCAGCGCTACATCGTGGAAGGCATCAACCTGACCGGCATGAAAGGATGAGGGCCATGAACATTGAGCGTACCCGCATCACGGGCGGATTCTGGTATGGCCGGATGAAAAATGCCGCCAGCCGCGTACTCTGGGAGCAACTGGCGATTCTCAAGGGAGAGCGGCCGGAGCTTGCGCATCCAAGCCCGGTCGTGGAAAACTTCCGCATTGCCGCGGGAATTTCCGACGGGCCTTACCAGGGCCGCGTTTACAGCGACAGTGAACTGGGAAAGTGGATTGAGGCCGCGTCCTACAGCCTGGAGCGCTTTGAGGACCCGGCGCTGGAAAGGGAAATCGACGCGCTGGTTGAGCTCATGATCAGGGCGCAGATGCCCGACGGCTATCTCAATACCTATTTTCAGGTTCTGCGTCCTCAGGACCGCCTCAAGCACTATGCCTTCAGCTGCGAGCTTTATAACATGGGGCACCTGATGGAAGCCTCCGTGGCCTATTATCATGCCACGGGAAAGCGGCCTTTTCTGGAGGCCATGTGCCGGGCGGCCGACCTGCTGTGCCAGCGCATCGGCCCCCTTCCCCATCAGCAGCACGTCTATGACGGCCATGCCGAAATCGAGCTGGGGCTGCTTCGGCTCTATGAAGCCACAGGCTGCCGGCGCTACCTGGATCTGGCCCGCTATTTCGTGGACGAACGCGGAAAGCAGCCCTGCTTTTTCCTCACCGAAGCGCTTCTGGGCGACAACGACGAAGGCGCCAACGACAAATGGTTCGGCCCCGATCACCATCAGGCCCACATGCCTGTGCGCCTCCAGCGCAAGGCCGACGGGCACGCGGTAAAGGTCACCTATCTTTACAGCGCCGTGGCCGAGCTGGCGGCGCTTTGCGAGGATGCCGACGGGACGCTGCTCAACGCCTGCCGAAGCGTATGGGAGGATATGGCACGGCACCGGATGTACCTAACCGGGGCAATCGGCTCTCAGGGCTATGCCGAGCGCTTTACGGTTGACGATGACCTTCCCCCTGACAGGAGCTATGCCGAGACATGCGCCTCCGTGGGGCTGTGCTTCTGGGCCAGGCGCATGCTGACGCTGGATCGCGACGCAGGCTTTGCCGATGTGATGGAGCGCGCGCTCTACAACGGCATGCTGGCCGGATGGTCCCTGGAGGGCAACCGTTATTTCTACGTGAATGTTCTCCATTGCAAGCCCTCCGTTACCGGATACCGTGAAGACAACAGGCATATTGCGCTGGAGCGCCAGCCCTGGTTCGAATGCGCGTGCTGTCCCTCCAACCTGCTGCGCGTCGTCTGCCGTCTGGACACCTACCTTTACGGCGCCAAGGATGACACGCTCTATGTGGACGGCTATGCCCAGGGCAGCGTATGCTTCCGGCACGACGCGCAGCTATGGACGCTGAGCGTCAAAACCGACTACCCCTATGACGGCCTGGTCCGCATGACGCTCTCCGGCGGCGTATCCGGCCGCTTGCGCATCGCCCTGCGCAAGCCGGACTGGTGCGATTCCTATGCGCTGTCGGTCAACAACGTCCCCTTTGCCGCAACGCTGGAAAAAGGCTACCTGATTCTGGAACGCCTCTGGTCGGCCGGAGATGTTGTGCAGCTGCAAATGGACATGCCCGCGCAGTACATTCAGGCCGATCCCCGCGTATGGGATGTGGAAGGCCGTGTGGCACTGACAAGGGGCCCGCTGGTCTACTGTCTGGAGGGCAGGGACCACGGCGGAAGCCTGTCGGGGCTGCGCTATTGTCGGGATGCGCTCTTTCAGCCCGTCCCGGGGGACGGCGTTCTCGCCGGCGAGGTTCTCCTGACAGGCCCCGGCGCACGCCGCCCTGCAGCGGACCGCCTCTACTCGTCCCACGCCGGGGAAACTCAGGCCTGCAGCCTGCGTGCCATTCCCTATTTTGCCTGGAACAACCGCGGTGCAGACGAGATGGACGTCTGGCTTCCGCTGCAATAGCCCCGTCCCGCCGGGCCGCCCGATCGGGCGGTCCGGTTTTTTTGTTCAAATTCCCTGTCCCTTTCTGCGGGGAAGTATGATAAAATGATAAGTGATTGAAGTGTCTCGTTCGAGCCAGTCCCGGGAGGAAAGAAACGCCATGAAAACCGTCCTGTTCGTCTGCACCGGCAACACCTGCCGCAGCCCCATGGCCGAATGCCTGTTTCATGCGTTGGCCTTCTCGCAGGGCGCGCAGGTGCGCGCCGCCTCGGCTGGGCTGTGCGCTCCCGACGGCGCGCCCGCGTCCGAGGGGGCGCTTTTTGCCATGCGGCGGCGCGGGCTAAGGCTGGAGGGGCACCGGGCGCGCACCGTGACGCGCGAAATGCTGGAGGGGGCCGACCTGGTTGTTTGCATGGGGCAGAGCCACCTCGCCGCCCTGCGCGCGCGCTTTTCGGGGCTGAGCACGCCCCTTCGCGCCTTTGACGACCCGCCCGTGAGCGACCCCTACGGCGGGGACGCCGCCGCCTACGAGCGCGCCGCGCGCGACATCGCGCGGCAGCTGCCCGCGCTGCTGGCCGCGCTCTGCCCGGACAGCGGCCACGGGCACGAAGCCCCCTGAAAACCCCCGGCGCCCGGCGGGCGCCGCATCCGCACTGAACCGCAAGGGAGGGATCAACGCATGAAGCTCACCTTTCTGGGCGCGGCCCGCGAGGTGACGGGCAGCCGGTTTCTGCTTGAGGCCGCGGGCAAGAACATCATGGTGGACTACGGCATGGAGCAGGGCACGGACCTGTACGAAAACGCGCCGCTGCCCGTGCCCGAAAGCCGGATCGACTATGTGTTTCTCACGCACGCGCACATCGACCACAGCGGCTACCTGCCGCTGCTTTACAAAAACGGCTTCCGGGGCGCCATCTTCGCCACCGACGCCACCGCCGACCTGTGCCGCATCATGCTGCTGGATTCGGCCCACATTCAGGAAAGCGACGCCGAGTGGCAAACCCGCAAGGCCCAGCGCCAGGGCAGGCCGCCCGTGGAGCCGCTCTACACCCAGGAGGACGCGCTGGGCGCGCACGGGCTCATTCGCCCCTGCCATTACGGCCAGCGCGTGGAGGTGTGCCCCGGCGTGAGCCTCCGCATGGTGGACGTGGGCCACCTGCTGGGCTCGGCCTCCATTGAAGTGACCGTGACCGAAGGGACGCAGACGCGCGTAATCGTCTTTTCCGGCGACATCGGAAACCTGCACCAGCCCCTTCTGCGCGACCCGCAGTACCTCACCGCCGCCGACCTGGTCGTGATGGAATCCACCTACGCGGGCCGCTCCCACGGCCCCGCGCCCGACACCATCGGCGCTTTGGCCCGCGTCCTGCAGGAGACCTTCGACCGGGGCGGCAACGTGGTCATCCCAAGCTTCGCGGTGGGCCGCACGCAGGAGCTGCTCTACTTCATCCGCCAGATCAAACAGGAGGGCCGCGTGCACGGGCATGACGGCTTCCCCGTCTACGTGGACAGCCCGCTGGGCATCGAGGCCACCACCATTTTTAATGAAAACACCCGCGAGTGCGCCGACGAGGAGACCCTCGCCCTGCTCAGGGCCGGGATCAACCCGCTGGCCTTCGACGGCCTGCGCGTCGCCCGCAGCGCCGAGGAGAGCAAGCGCATCAACAACGACCCCATCCCCAAGGTGATCCTCTCCTCCAGCGGCATGTGCGACGCGGGCCGTGTGCGCCACCACCTCAAGCACAACCTCTGGCGGCCCGAGTGCACGGTGCTCTTCGCGGGCTACCAGAGCGTGGGCACGCTGGGCCGCAGCCTCGTGGACGGCGCGAAGGAGGTCCGGCTCTTCGGCGAAACCGTGGCCGTTCACGCGCGCATCGAAACGCTGCCGGGCATCAGCGGCCACGCCGACGACGCGGGGCTGATGCGCTGGATCTCCGCCTTTGAGGAAAAGCCCCGCCACGTCTTCGTGGTGCACGGCGAGGACGAGGCCGCCGCCGCCTTCGCCAGCCGCCTGCAAAGCGAGCTGGGGCTGGAGGCCAACGCCCCCTACAACGGCGAAAGCTGGGACCTGCTGTCCCTGACCTGCCTGGCCGGGGGCAACCGCGAGCGCCTGCGCAGGCCCTCGCGCGAGGCCGCCGCGCTGGACGCGCTGCCCGGCCGCAAAGCGCCCGCGCATGCCGCCGCAAAGCCCGACGCCTCCACCGCCTACGGCCAGCTGGTGCTGGCGGGCGAGAAGCTCGCCGCGCTCATCCGCCGCATGCAGGGCCGCGGCGCCAGGCAGCAGAGCCGCCTGGCCCGGCAGATCAACACTCTCGTCAAAAAATTCAGCCGCAACTAAGGCGTCCTTGCGGGGACGGCGCAAGCCGTCCCCGCAGACTGTCAAAAAACCCTTTGGGGAGGCTCGGAGGGCCGCAGCCCTCCGAATGGAATCCGAATCCAGCGACATGTGCGGTGGATTCGGAAGCCTTGCGCAGCAAGGTTTCCTTGCACGTTTCCCCGGCCGCGCCGCAGGCGCAGGGGAAACGTGTCCTGGCGGAAAAGATCGCCGCAGGCGAGCTTTTTCGACACGCTGCGGGGACGGCGCAAGCCGTCCCCGGCGTTTTGTCTTTCCGCAGTCTCTCAATAGACAAGCTGACAAAAAAATGCTATACTTTTTGAAAAGATATTTGCGCGCTGCCGGGAGCTGATCGCCATGAAACGCATGAAAGCCGTGTTGACCGTGTGCCTTCTGGGGGCGCTGCTTTGCGCATGCGGTCCCACGGACGGCGCGCCCGAGGCCGCCGCGCCCACCGCCGCGCCCGTGCTGCTGGGCTTTTCCCAGCTGGGGTCGGAAAGCGCCTGGCGCGTGGGCAGCACGCGCAGCATCGAGGAGGCCGCCGAGCGCCACGGCGTCAGCCTGATGATGCTCAACGCCTACCAGAAGCAGGAAAAGCAGATCGACGCCATCCGCTCCTTCATCTCCTACCGGGTGGACGTGATTTCCTTCGCGCCCATCGTGGAGGACGGCTGGGACACCGTGCTCACCGAGGCCAAAACCGCCGGCATCCCCGTCATTCTGGTGGACCGGCTCATCACCACGCAGGACGAATCGCTCTACGCCTGCTTCGTGGGCGCGGACTTCATCAAGGAGGGCCGCAGCGCGGGCGAGTTCCTCCTCAAAAAGGCCGACGCCATGGGCGCCAGCCACCTCAACATCGTCGAGATCACCGGCACCGAGGACTCCACGCCCCAGCGCCAGCGCCATCAGGGCTTTCATGAGACCATCGAGGGCGACGAGCGCTTCACGGTGCTGGAGAGCATCTCCGGCGATTTCCTCGTGTCCAAGGGCGAGGAGTGCATGCGTTACCTCCTGGACAAGTACGGCGAGGACATCGACGTGCTCTACTCCCACAACGACGGCATGACCCTGGGCGCCATCGACGCCATCCGCGAATACGGGCTTGCGCCGGGCAGCGACATCATCATCATCACCGTGGACGGCGAGCAGGCCGCCATCGACCTGCTCAAGGCCGGGGAAATCAACTGCGTGGTCGAGTGCACCCCCAACCTGGGCGACGCGGTCATGGAGCTGGCCAAGAAGCTCGCCGCGGGCGAAAGCGTGCCCAAAACGAGCCATCCCGACGAAGAGGTATTCACCGAGTTCGACGACCTGAGCGACCTGGCGCCGCGGGGGTACTGACCGTGAAGCGCCTCAGAAGCGGACAGAGCATCACCGGCCAGGTCAACATGGCCTCCCGCACGCTCACGGCGATTCTGGTGCTGCCGGCGGTCATCAGCCTGGCGCTGATGCTGGTCAACGCGGCGTGGTACCAGGCATCGGTTTCGCGCATGGAGGAGGTGGCCGCGCTCAAGCCCATCGTCTCCACGGATATCCCGGAAATGGTCTGGGTCACCGTTTCGGGCCGCGCCACGTTTGAAACCTGCGGCGTCTACGAGGCCATCGAGCAGGTCAACCAGGCCCTGGACGCCATGACCGCCAAGGACGGGGCCGGCGCGCGCCTGGAATTGACCGTGGCCCGCCGCACCATGGAAACCCTGACCCAGTATGTGCGCCAGATCGAGGAAAACCTGAGCGGCAACGTGCCCGTGGTGGAGAGCGAGCGCGTGCTGGAGGAGGTGCGCGACGTGGCCGCGCTGGTGGATTCGATGCTGGAGGACTACATCTCCGCCCAGATCAGCCTCTCGGCCCAGAGCAACCGCCAGATGACCCGCGTGGTGCTCTTCTCCGCCGCGCTGGAGGCGCTGATTCTGCTGGGCGCGCTCCTCCTCTCCGCGCGCATGGGCCGGCGCATGGCGCGCCTCATCCGCAGCCCCATCGAGCGCCTGGAGCACTTCGCCGGCATGATGGCCGGCGGCAACCTCTCCGCCCGCGTGCCGCCCACGGACCTGAGCGAGCTGAAGAACCTCACCGAGGGCATCAACGTCATGGCCGACCGGCTCGAATCGCTCATGGAGCAGAGCCTCAGGGAGCAGGAAAACCTGCGAAAATCCGAGCTGCGCACCTTGCAGGCCCAGATCAACCCGCACTTTCTCTACAACACGCTCGACGCCATCGTCTGGCAGGCCGAGGCCGGGCACAGCGCCGAGGTCATCCATATCACCCGGGCGCTGAGCGACTTCTTCCGCATCTCCCTGTCCTCCGGCGCGGACTGGATTCCCCTGGCTCAGGAGCTGAGGCACCTCTCCGGCTACCTCTCCATCCAGAAGGCCCGCTACCGCGACATCCTGAGTTACCGCATCGACGTGCCTCAGGAACTGGGCGAGGTGTATGTGCTCAAGCTCCTGTTGCAGCCGCTGGTGGAAAACGCCATCTATCACGGCATCAAGGACAGGCGCGGCGGCGGCCTCATCACCGTGACGGGCCGCGAGGAAAACGGCTTTCTGTGCTTCTGCGTCCAGGACACGGGCCGGGGCATGACCCCCGAGCAGCTGCGCGACGTGTGCGCCCGCATGCGCGGCGAGCTGCCCCCCGCCTACGCGCCCTACGCCAACGCGGGCACGGGCTTTGGCCTGAACAACGTGGACCGGCGCATCCGCCTCTACTACGACCAGGAGGACGGGCTGAGCATCGAAAGCGGGCCGGAGGGCACGCGGGTGAGCTTCCGCGTGCCGCGAAAAACACGAGAGGAGATTGTGGATGGTTAAGGTCTTTCTGGTGGACGACGAAATCGTGATCCGCGAGGGCATCCGCAATTCCTTTCCCTGGGAGGAAAGCGGCTACACGCTCGTGGGCGAGGCCCCCGACGGCGAAATCGCCCTGCCCATGATCCGCGACGCCAACCCCGACATCCTCATCACCGACATCCGCATGCCCTTCATGGACGGCATGCAGCTGTGCCGCGAGGTCAAGCGCCAGATGCCGTGGCTGGGCGTGGTCATCCTCTCCGGCTACGACGACTTCGACTACGCCCGCCAGGCCATCTCCCTGGGCGTAAAGGAGTACCTGCTCAAGCCCATCACCGCCCAGGAGCTCAAGGACGTGCTCGACCGCATCTCCGCCCGCCTCGCCGAGGAGCGCCGCGCCCGCGAGGACATGGCCAGCATGCGCAGGCGGTTGCGCTCCGGCAGCCAGTTCGTCCGGGAAAAGCTGCTGTCCTCCCTCTTTACCGACGAGCCCATGGAGGAGGGCGAGGCCGCCGCCATGATCGAGCAGATGCGAACGCTGGGCATCAACCTGGCCGCCAAGTGCTACGCGGTCATCGACATGGCGTTTTCCAGCCCCGGCGGCTCCCTCTCGGTGCCGCGCGCCGCGCTCTACGCCCTGGCCGAAAGCAGCGGCGGCATCGTGCAGGTGTGCGCCGCCAGGCTGGGCGCGCGCGCCCTGGTGCTGGGCGACAGCGAGGACGACACCGAGGAGCGCGCCTATTCCTTCGCCAGCTCCGCCCTCAACGAGCTGGAGCGCTCCGGCTGCACCGGCATTTTGCTGGCCATCGGCGAAATCGTCAGCCGCTTTGCCGATATCCGCCTCTCCATGCGCTCGGCCCGCCACACCCGGCACCTGATGGCCGCGCGCCCGGACGCGGCCATGCGCATCGTGGGCGTGCGCGAGGCCGCCGACACCCCCGACGCCCTCAAGGACCTGGACCTGCGCCCCCTCAACGAGCGGCTGCAGTACGCCGCCGCCGACGAGCTGGACCAGGTCTTTGGCGAATACGTGGCCTCTTTGGGCGCGGCGGACCTGCACAGCGCCGTGGCCGCCGACTACCTGCATGTGGAGGCGCTGATGACCGCCAGCCGCATCATCCGCGAGGCGGGCGGCGACCCCGCCCAGGAGCTCAAGGCCGAATGGTCCGACGGCGCGGGCGAGGACGCCGCCTACGAAATGCTGCGCACCGCCCTGTGCTACCGCGACCAGCACAGCCCCAGAAGCGGGTCCTCCGTGGCCAAGGCCCGCGCCTACCTCTCCCAGCACTTCGCCGAGCCCAACCTCATGCTTCAGGACGTGGCCCGCGCCGCCTGCATGTCCAACAGCCGCCTCTCGACCGTCTTTGCCCAGGAGACGGGCTACACCTTCACCGAGTACCTCACCGCCCTTCGCATCGGCAAGGCCAAGGAGCTTCTGCGCCTGGGCGGGATGCGCTCCTCCCAGGTGGCCTTCGCCGTGGGGTACAACGACCCCCATTATTTCAGCTATCTGTTCAAAAAAACCGTCGGCATGACCCCCAGCGAGTACCGCAGGGAAAACGAAAATCAACCGAAGTAAAACGATATTCAACCTTTTGGCGGATTTTGGATAGCAGAAAAGAACGATTTCCAACCAAATCGGAAATTCGCTTTATTCTCATCCTGTGCAAAATGGTGTAATTTTAACCACAGAGGCGAGAGCCCAATCGAATAAATGGAGGTTATATCATGAAGAAGCTCCTTGCGATCTCCCTTGCTCTGATCCTTGCGCTGGGCATGGTTTCCATCGCCGCCGCCGAGGACGTCATCACCATCGGTTTCGCCCAGGTCGGCCATGAGAGCGACTGGCGCGCCGCCAACACCCTCGACTATCAGAACACCTTCACCGCCGAGAACGGCTACGAGCTGCTCTTCGTGGACGCCGACAACGACCACACCGCCCAGATGGAGGCCGTGCGCAACTTCATCCAGCAGGAAGTGGACTACATCGTGATCTGCCCCGTGCAGGAAGCCGGCTGGGACGTGGTGCTGCAGGAGGCCCAGGACGCGGGCATCCCCGTCATCATCGCTGACCGCACCGTGAGCGCCGATCCTTCCCTGTACTCCTGCTTCATCGGCACCGACAGCAAGGCTGAGGGCGTGCAGGCCGGCGAGTGGCTGGCTGAGCAGCTCGACGGCGCCGAGGCCAACATCCTGGTGATCGAAGGCTCCGTGGGCGCCTCCGCCGCCATCGGCCGCACCGAGGGCTTCAACCAGGTTGCCGCCGAGCATCCCGAGTGGAAGATCCTCGACAGCCAGTCCGGCGACTTCACCCAGGCCGGCGGCCAGCAGGTCATGGAGAGCTACCTCAAGTCCTACCCCGACCAGTTCAACGTGGTCGTGTGCCAGAACGATAACGAAGCCTACGGCGCCATCGACGCCATGAAGGCTGCCGGCGTCACCTACGGCGTGGGCGGCGACGTGATCCTGATCTCCTTCGACGCCACCAAGCAGGGCCTGACCCTCACCCTCGAGGGCGAGATCAACTGCAACGTCGAGTGCAACCCCCTGCAGGCTGAGGGCGTGGCCGACCTGATCGCCAAGCTGGAAGCCGGCGAGGAAGTCCCCGCCATCACCTACGTGCCTGACTCCGTGTTCGTCGCGGGCGGCACCGAGTCCGAGCTGGGCATCACCATGACCCAGGAAGTGCTGGACGGCCGCGCCTACTAAGAAGCGCCCGCAGCAAGGCATCAGGGGTCTGACCTGAAAAAACGGGGAGAGGCCGCATGGCCTCTCCCCCCTAGTCCGTCGAAAAAGCCCGCTTCGCGGTCTTTTCCGCCGAAACGGAAAACCCTTGTTCGCTTCGCTCTCGGCCAGGGTTTTCCGCAAGGAAGCCTTGCCTGCGCAAGGCTTCCGAATCCACCGCGCATGTCGCTGGATTCGGATTTTATTGGAGGGCTGCGGCCCTCCAAACCTCCCGAAAAGGGATGTGCCCGTACGCTGCGGGGAGCGGCCGCATGGCCTCTCCCCCTCTCGACGTTTTCAGGCCGGCATGACGGCCTGCGAGCGATTTGATGCATCTGATCAATTCCATTATTCTTATGAAAGGACGTGGGGCCCTATGGAAAACAACGTCGTCCTGACCATGCGCGGCATCACCATGACCTTCCCGGGGGTCAAGGCGCTGGACCATGTGGATTTTACCCTGCGCAAGGGCGAGATCCACGCGCTGATGGGCGAAAACGGCGCTGGCAAGTCCACGCTGATCAAATGTCTGACAGGCGTAAACGATTTTGAGGCGGGCGAGATCCGCGTGGAGGGCATTGAAGGGCCCGTGCGCAACCACTCCACGCTGGAGGCGCAAAAGCGCGGCATTTCCACCGTGTATCAGGAGGTCAACCTCTGCCCCAACCTCTCGGTGGCGGAGAACCTCTTCATCGGCCGCGAGCCGATGTCGAAGCTGCACACCATCAACCGCAAGGCCATGATCACCCGCGCGCGCCAGCTCATGGAGCAGCTCCACCTGCCCGTGGACGTGACGCGCGACCTGGAGGAGTACTCCCTGGCCATGCAGCAGATGATCGCCATCGCGCGCGCGGTGGACATGGACTGCAAGGTGCTCATCCTCGACGAGCCGACCTCCTCCCTGGACGATGTGGAGGTGGAAAAGCTCTTTACCCTGATGCGCAGCCTGCGCGACAAGGGCGTGGGCATCATCTTCGTGACGCACTTCCTGGAGCAGGTCTACGCCGTGTGCGACCGCATCACGGTGCTGCGCAACGGCACCCTCGTGGGCGAGTACCCCATCGCGGACCTGCCCCGCGTCAAGCTGATCGCCGCCATGATGGGCAAGGACTTCGACGACCTGGCCTCCATCAAGCCCGAGGGCGGGCTGAACGTGTCCAAGGAGGAGCTGATCGACGCCGAGGGCCTCAGCCACGCCGGCAAGATCAAGCCCTTTGACTTAAAGCTCCGCCGCGGCGAGGTCATCGGCCTCACCGGCCTGCTCGGCTCCGGCCGCAGCGAGCTGGCCCGCGCCATCTACGGCGCCGACCGCGCCCAGACCGGCACCCTCAAGGTCAAGGGCCAGGAGGCCAAGATCCGCCACCCCATCGACGCCATGCACCTGGGCATGGGCATGCTGCCCGACGACCGCAAGGCCGAGGGCATCATCGGGGATTTGAGCGTGCGCGAGAACATCATCCTGGCCATGCAGGCCAAGCGCGGCATCGTGGACCTGATTCCCATGAAGGAGCAGGAGGAGATCGCGGATAAATTCATCGACCTGCTGCAGATCAAGTGCGCCAGCCGCGAAACCCCGGTCAAGCAGCTCTCCGGCGGCAACCAGCAGAAGGTGATCATCGCCCGGTGGCTGGCCACCGATCCCGATTTCCTGATTCTGGACGAACCCACGCGCGGCATCGACATCGGCACCAAGACCGAGATCCAGAAGCTGGTCATCCAGCTGGCGCAGGAGGGCAAGGGCGTTTTGTTCATCTCCTCGGAGATCGAGGAAATGCTGCGCACCTGCAACCGCCTGGCGGTTCTGCGCGACGGCGCCAAGGTGGGCGAGCTCAGCGGCGACATGACCCAGGAGAAGGTCATGAAAACCATAGCGGAGGGGTGAGGCTACGATGACATTTGTGAAAAAGGTAACCAAGAACCAGCTCTTCCTGCCCCTGTTTTCCATGGTGCTGGTCATGCTGGTCAACATCATCTACGACGTGGCCAACGGCAACGCGATCTTTAACTTCTTTACCATCTCCATCAACAACGGCATCCTCTACGGCCGCCTGATCGACATTTTGAACCGCGGCAGCGAGGCCGCCATCCTCGCCCTGGGCATGACGCTGGTCGTCTCCGCCTCCGCCGGCACGGACATCTCGGTCGGCTCGGTCATGTCGCTGGCGGGCGGCGTGTGCTGCGTGCTGTTGGCCGGGTTTGGCAACGTCAACGTCAACGAGTACGCCATCCCCCTGTGGCTGGGCGTGCTGGCCGGCATCCTGGTGGCCTGCCTGTGCGGCGCGTTCAACGGCTTCCTGGTGGCCGGGCTGAAGATTCAGCCCATGGTGGCAACGCTGATCCTCTTCTCCGCCGGCCGCGCCATCGGCCTGCTGCTTTGCAACAGCAACATCGTCTACGTCAACGTCGAAAGCTTCAAGTTCTTCGGCGGCTACTGCTGGATCTTCCCCACGCCCATCCTGATCACGGTGCTGTGCATCGCCGTGACGGCGCTGGTCCTCAAGTTCACGGCCCTGGGCACCTACGTGCAGGCCGTGGGCATCAACAAGGAAGCCGCCCGCATCTCCGGCTACAAGTCGGCCGCGATCATCTTCATCTGCTACGTGGTGTGCGGCCTGTTCGCGGGCATCGCGGGCATCACGGCCACCAGCCGCATCTACTCCGCCGATACCAACAACATCGGCCTCAACCTTGAGATGGACGCCATCCTGGCCGTGGCCCTGGGCGGCAACAGCCTCGGCGGCGGCAAGTTCCGCCTCTCCGGCTCCATCATCGGCGCCTACACCATCCAGGCCATCACCACCACGCTCTACGCGCTGGGCGTATCCTCGGCGCAGGCCCCGGTGTTCAAGGCCGTCATCGTCATCCTGATCGTGACCATCCAGTCCCCGGCGGTCAAGGCCTACTTCGCCAAGCGCGCCGCCGTCAAAAACGCCATGATGACCGCCGGAAGGGAGGCGCAGGCATGATTCACGCCAAGCCCGCTGTGAAAGAAAAAAAGAGCATGAACAGTAACACCATTCTGCTGCTGCTCACCATCGGCCTGTTTGTGGTGATGTACGCCGCCGGCTGCATCGCCTACGCGGACAAGGGATTTTCCAAGCTGCAAACCTTCCTGGACATCCTCAAGAACAACGCCGGCCTCATCTGCGTGACCTGCGGCATGACGGCCGTGATGATCACCGGCGGCATCGACATCTCCGTGGGCGCGGTGATCGCCATGGAGTGCATGTTCCTGGCCGTGGGCGTGGAGTCCTGGGGCCTGCCCGCCCAGCTGCTCATCCCGCTGATGCTGGTCATCGGCGTGGTGTTCGGCATCATTCAGGGCTATTGCGTGGGGTACCTTGGCATCCAGCCCTTCATCGTGACCATGGCGGGCATGTTCTTCGCCCGCGGCATGACGGCCGTGATCTCCACCCAGCAGGTGTCCATCACCTCCAGCCCCCTGATGACCCAGCTTTCCACCATGAAGTTCAACATGCCCTTTGAAATCGGCGCGTACCTCAACAAAAAGGGCAAGCTCATGGTGCCCAACGTCAGCATCTACGTGATCATCGCCATCCTGGTGCTGATCGCCACCTTCCTCATCCTGCGCTACACCCGCTTCGGCCGCAGCCTCTACGCCGTGGGCGGCAACCAGCAGAGCGCCGCCCTCATGGGCCTGGATGTGCGCCGCACCCGCTTCAGCGCCCACATCTTCTGCTCGGTGCTCACCTCCATCGGCGCCATCTGCTACGTGCTCAATACCATGTGCGGCACCACCCGCCAGGCCCTGGGCCTGGAGATGGACGCCATCTCCTCCGCCGTCATCGGCGGCACGCTCCTCACCGGCGGCGTGGGCAACGTGTTTGGCTCCTTCTTCGGGGTGCTCATCAACGGCACCATCTCCTCGCTGGTCAAGACCAACGGCAAGCTCAGCTCCTCCTGGCCCAACGTGGTCACCGCGCTCCTTCTGTGCTTCTTCATCGTGCTGCAGGCGATCTTCGCCAAGGTCAAGGCGCGCCGCAGCTGATTCCCAGGTCCCCTCATGCCCCTGCGGGCAGATCCCGCAGGGGATCTGTCTGTGAAAGAGGAGCGGCGGGGGTATCCATCGAATACTATATGGGATAACCATCTTTCAAGGAGGGAACAGAATATGCAAAACCAGGAGCAGGCCGCGTGGGTCCGCGAGGGACGCTGCGCGCTGGGCATCGAGCTGGGCTCCACGCGCATCAAGGCGGTGCTGATCGGACCGGATCACGCGCCCGTGGCCATGGGCGCGCACGACTGGGAAAACCGTCTGGAGGACGGGGTGTGGACCTATCATCTGGACGACGTATGGGCGGGCATTCAGGACGCGTATGCGGATCTGGCCCGCAATACGCTGGAAACCTGCGGCGAGCCCCTCACCCGGCTGGAGGCCGTGGGCGTCTCGGCCATGATGCACGGCTATCTGCCCTTTGACGCGGCGGGCAACCAGCTCGCGCCCTTCCGCACCTGGCGCAACACCATGACCGCCAGGGCCGCGGAGGAGCTGACGGCGCTGTTTTCCTTCAACATCCCGCAGCGCTGGAGCATCGCGCACCTGTATCAGGCGATTTTGAATGGAGAGGCGCACGTCAAGGACATCGCCTTCCTGACCACGCTGGCGGGCTATGTGCACTGGAAGCTCACGGGCGTGAAGGCGCTGGGCGTGGGCGACGCGTCGGGCATGTTCCCCATCGACAGCGAAACCGGCGACTACGACGCGGGGATGCTCGCGGCCTTTGACGAAAAGATCGCGGCAAAGGGCTACCCGTGGAAGCTGCGCGAGATTCTGCCCGCCGTGCTGGGCGCGGGCGAGGACGCGGGGTGCCTGACCGATGCGGGCGCGCGGCTTTTGGACCCCACGGGCGCGCTGCAGGCGGGCGCGCCGCTGTGCCCGCCGGAAGGCGACGCGGGCACCGGCATGGCCGCCACCAACAGCGTGGCCGAGCGCACGGGCAACGTATCGGCGGGCACGTCGGTGTTTGCCATGGTGGTGCTGGAAAAGCCGCTGAGCAAGGTCTATCCGGAAATCGACATGGTCACCACCCCCACCGGGCGGCCCGTGGCCATGGTGCACTGCAACAACTGCACCAGCGACATCAACGCCTGGGCCGAGGCGCTGCACGGCTTTGCCAAGGCGGCGGGGGTTTCGCTGGGCAAGGGCGACGTGTACACCACGCTGTTTAACACCGCCATGCAGGGCGAGAAGGACTGCGGCGGCCTGATCGACGTGGGCTACCTCTCCGGCGAGCCGGTGACGGGGCTGGAGGAGGGGCGGCCCATGCTGGTGCGCCTGCCGGACACCGCCCTCACCTTTGCCAACCTCGCGCGTTCGCTGGTGTACGGCGCCATCGTGACGCTCAAGATCGGCATGGACATCCTCGCGGCCGAGCACGTGCGCATGGACGCGCTACTGGGCCACGGCGGCTTCTTCAAGACGCCGGGCACCGCGCAGAAGCTCCTGGCCGGGGCGCTGAACGTGCCCGTGTCGGTGATGGCCACCGCGGGCGAGGGCGGCCCCTGGGGCATGGCGCTGCTGGCGGCCTACCGCGTGCGCCGCGAGGCCGGCGAGACGCTGGAAGCGTATCTCCAAAACAAGGTCTTTGCGGGCGCGAGCGGCTCCACCCTCGATCCCGATCCCGCGGATCACGAGGGCTTTGAGGCCTACACGCGGCGCTTCACGCAGGCGCTGGAGGCCGAGCGCGCCGCCGTATCCCATCTGAAATAAGCGGGGCCGCGTTCCCTGCATACGGAAAGGAAGAACATCCCCATGAGCATGAAGCAGTACGAATTCTGGTTTGTCGTCGGCAGCCAGTTCCTCTACGGACCCGAAGTGCTGGAAACCGTCGCCCGCCGCGCCGCCGAGATGGCCGACTGGATGAACCAGTCCGGCAAGCTCCCCTGCAAGGTCGTCTACAAGGTGACCGCCAAGACCCAGCAGGAGATCGCCGACGTGGTGCGCGAGGCCAACTATCAGCCCGTGTGCGCGGGCATCATTACCTGGTGCCACACCTTCAGCCCCTCCAAGATGTGGATCAACGGCTTTGTGGACCTGCAAAAGCCCTACTGCCACTTCGCCACCCAGTACAACCGCGAGATCCCCAACGAGGAGATCGACATGGACTTCATGAACCTCAACCAGGCCGCCCACGGCGACCGCGAGCACGGGTTCATCGCCGCCCGCCTGCGCATGCCGCGCAAGGTGATCGCGGGCTACTGGCAGGATGAGAAGGTCCTTCGTCAGCTGGGCGACTGGATGCGCGCCGCGGTGGGCGTGGCGTTCTCCAGGCAGCTCAAGGTGATGCGCTTCGGCGACAACATGCGCGAGGTGGCCGTGACCGAGGGCGACAAGGTCGAGGTGCAGGCCAAGCTGGGCTGGCAGGTGAACACCTGGCCCGTGGGCACGCTGGTGGAGACGATGAACGCCGTCACCGACGTGGAGATCGACGAACTGATGAACCTCTACCGCGCCAGCTACGACTTTGCCACCGACGACCTGGAAACCGTGCGCTACCAGGCGCGCGAGGAGATCGCCATGAAGAAGATGCTGGACAAGGAGGGCTGCATGGCCTTCTCCAACACCTTCCAGGACCTCTACGGCATGAAGCAGCTGCCGGGCCTGGCCAGCCAGCACCTGATGGCGCTGGGCTACGGCTACGGCGGCGAGGGCGACTGGAAGGTAGCCGCCATGACCGCCATCCTCAAGGCCATGAGCGAGGGCCAGACCGGCGGCACCGCCTTCATGGAGGACTACACCTACCACCTGGTCGAGGGCCAGGAGTACAGCCTGGGCGCGCACATGCTGGAGGTGTGCCCCTCCGTGGCGGCCGAGAAGCCCCGCATCGAGGTGCATCCCCTGGGCATCGGCGACCGCGAGCCGCCCGCCCGTCTGGTCTTTGAGGGGCACGCGGGCAAGGCCATCGTGGTCAGCCTCATCGACATGGGCGGCCGCCTGCGCCTGATCTGCCAGGACATCGAATGCGTCAAGCCCATCATGGACATGCCCAACCTGCCCGTGGCCCGCGTCATGTGGCGCGCCATGCCCGACCTCACCACCGGCCTGACCTGCTGGATCACCGCCGGCGGCGCGCACCACACGGTACTGAGCTACGACGTGACCGCCGAGCAGATGCGCGACTGGGCCCGCATGATGGACATCGAGTTTGTGCACATCACCAAGGACACCACCGTGGAGGGGCTGGAGCATGACCTGTTCCTCTCCGACCTCGCGTGGAAGCTGAAATAACGGTTCCAGCCCCACTTTTTTACCTGTCCGGACGCGCCCGCCGGGCCCTTCCCCCGGCGGCGCGTCCGGACAACATCGCAGGAGGCTTTTATGCTAGAATCCCTGAAACAGGCCGTCTATGAGGCCAACATGGAACTGCCCCGCCGGGGCCTTGTCACCTACACCTGGGGCAACGTATCCGGCATCGACCGGGAGAAAGGGCTGGTGGTCATCAAGCCCTCCGGCGTATCCTACGAGGACCTGACCCCCGACAAGCTGGTCGTGCTCTCCCTGGACGGCGAGGTCGTTGAGGGCACCCTCAACCCCTCCTCCGACACCAAGACCCATCTGGTGCTCTACAGGGCGTTTCCCGAGCTGGGCGGCATCGTGCACACCCACAGCCCCCATGCGGTGGGCTGGGCGCAGGCCGGCCGCGACATCCCCTGCTACGGCACCACCCACGCCGACTACTTTTACGGCCCCGTGCCCTGCGCCCGCAGCCTGACCCCTGAGGAGGTCGACGCGGGCTACGAGCACAACACCGGCGTGGTCATCGTGGAGACCTTCCAGACCCGAAACATCAACCCCGTCCACGTGCCCGGCGTGATCTGCCGCAACCACGGCCCCTTCGCCTGGGGCAAGGACGCGGCGCAGGCCGTGTACCACGCCGTCGTGCTGGAAGAGGTCGCCCGCATGGCCCTCTACACCGTGCAGGTGGACCCCCAGGCCGCCCCCGCCCCCGCGCATGTGCTGGAGAAGCACTTCCAGCGCAAGCACGGCCCCAACGCCTATTACGGGCAGCGGTAAACGCAAAAAAGGCCCCCGTCTCCCGCGCGTTCTGCGCGGAGGCGGGGGTTTTTTGCGTCAGTCCGCCGTCAGGGGAACGAGGGCGAGGAGGGGCACGCGCAGCAGCAGGCACGCGTCCTGCTCGAAGCGGAAGCCCAGGTCCTCGTTGACGCCGAAATACAGTTCCACCTGCGCCTCCCCGAACGCGCTATCGACGGGCACCTCGAAGGTGTAGGTCATGCTCCGGCCCCTGCGCGCGGTCGTGCAGCGGTACTCCATGGCGAGATTGCCGCCCTTTTCGTCCGTGAGGCCGCAGATGTCGCACACCACGCCCAGCACCCTGTCGCCCAGCGCGGCCGCCGTCTCCTTTTCCTGGAGGAACCAGCTGTCCTCCGGCGGCAGCTCCACCTGGTTGTCCATGAGGGCCGTGTCCTCGTCGTTGGGCGTCAGAAGCACCTCAAGGGTGAGAACCGCCCCGTCATACGCCGCCTGCGTCACGGCAAACGTCACGCCCCCGGTGGTCTCCCCCTCCACCCGGCACGCGGCCAGATACGTCTCCGGCAGGGCCGCCGCCGACGCCGCCCCAAAGAGCAGCAGCGCCGCCAAAAGCGCGCAGATGCTTCGTTTCATGTTTTCAAATCCTCCTTTGTTTTCCCGTTTGTGCGGAAACCCGCCATGCATACAACGAACGGGGCGGGCGAAAAGCCTGCCTCCTTTTTCCTGCACATGAAAATGATGTACGGCGCCGCGCGGGCTTCCTTTCGGAAACCATCAGATATTTTGATGGAAGCATTCATTATTTTGTTATATATGCCGAAAATGGCGTTCGCAATTTATGCAGAATGTATTCTCTTTCCTTCTTTGTTATGATATAATCAAAGTACAGTGTTTGAACCGTACGTACAACCACACATGAAAAAAGGAGTCGTGAAAATGAAGCATCGAAGCGCAACTGTGCTGTCGCTCCTGTTGGTTCTGTGCCTGCTCATGCCGGTATGGGCCTTCGGCGAGGCGGCGGGGGATACGGTCGAGATCCTCTTCCTGGGCACCTCGGACGTTCATGGACAGCTCTATGCGACCGACTACACGGCGGACGTGACGCAATCGGGCCAGTACGGACAGGGCCTGACGCGCGTGGCCACCTATGTGAAGGAGCAGCGCGCACAGTACGAAAACGTGTTCCTGGGCGACTGCGGCGACCTGGTGCAGGGCACGCCGCTGACGTACTACTACGCCTTCTATCAGCCCGACGCGCAGGACCCGGCCATGAAGGCGCTGCGCATGATGGACTATGACCTGTTCGTGACCGGCAACCACGAATACAACTACGGCCTGGACATCCTCAACCGCCAGCTGGGCGACCTGACCGCGCCCGCCGCCGGGGGCGAGGACGAGGTGTGGGTCTCCATGGCCGATTACCTGGACGCCGCCACCAACTCCGACGAATCGAAGGACTGGGCCACCTGGAACGGCTACGACCCCTACCGCGTCTTTGACTATGACGGGGTGAAGGTGGCCGTCATGGGCATCGGCAACCCCAACATCCCCAAGTGGGACGTGCCCGCCAACTGGGAGGGCATCTACTTCGCGAACGTGATCGACACCTACCTGCACTACGAGGAGGAGATGGACGAGGCCTCCGACCTGATCGTGCTCTACAGCCACAGCGGCATCGACACGGACGCGGAGTCCGACTTCATCCGCCGGCTGGTCGAGCAGACGGACACCATCGACCTGGTGTTCGCCGGGCATGAGCACCTCAACGCCGTGACCGAGATCACCGACGCGGCGGGCGACGTGGTGCCCGTGGTCTCGCCCGATACCAAGTGCGCCATGATCGGCCAGGCGCTGGTGACCTACGACAAGGCGGACGGGGACTTCACCATCGAGGCCGAGACCGTGGACATGGAGGGCTACGCCGTGGACGAGGCGCTCGAGGCCGCCCTCAAGCCCTACGAGGAGGCCGCCTGGGACGAGTACATGCTCCAGCCCATCGGCACCGCCACGGGCGACTTCCCGGCGGCGAACCTGGGCACCGCGCCCTCGGCCTTCATGGACCTGATCAACCGCGTGCAGATCTGGGGCGCGTATGACAACACCGGCGAAAACACCCCCGACGATCCCACGGACGACACGCCGGCGCAGCTGTCCATCTCGGCCCCGCTGACCTCCGGCGACAAGGAAAACCTGATTCCTGAGGGCGAGATCGTCCTGGGCGACATGTTCGGCCTCTACCGCTACGAAAACTGGTTCTACCAGATCACCATGAGCGGCAAGGAGCTGCGCGCGTGGCTGGAGTTCGCCGCCACCAAGATCCAGGTGGACGAAAACGGCCCGTTCGTGAGCGCCGAGGACCTGACCTATTACGACGTGATCTACGGCGACGGCTTCTCCTACGTGCTGGATTACAGCGCCGCGCCCGGCAGCCGCGTGGCCTCCATGACCTACGAGGGCGCGGAGGTCGCCGATGAGGATACCTTCACCGTCGTGGTCAACAACTACCGCTACAACGGCGGCGGCAACTACATCGCCTACCTCAACGCGCACGGCTGCGCCTTCACCCCCAACGACCCCGAGCGCATCATCTACTCCACCCAGTACGACATGATGCAGGGCGAGGACATGGGCCAGGCCCGCAACCTCCTGGCCAACTACATCACCCTGGCCGGCACCATCGACCCGGAGATCTCCTCCGACTGGTCGCTTGAGGACCTGGGCACGCTTCAGCTGGCCGTGCTCTCCACCACCGACATGCACGGCCGCGCCACGCTCCAGGACGTGGCCACCCAGACCGAGGACGCCGCCTCCATGGAGCGCGTCGCCTCCGCGGTGCTGCAGGAGCGCGAGGCCTTCGGCGACAAGGTGCTGCTGGTGGACAACGGCGACACCATCCAGGGCACGCTGGTGGCGCAGTACGCCATCAACCTCAGGCCCGACGAGGAGAACCCCATGATCACGGCCCTGGACTACATCGGCTATGACGCATGGGTCATGGGCAACCATGAGTTCAACTTCACCCCCGAGCGGCGCGACGCCCAGACGCGAAAGGCCGATGAGGCCGGCATCGCGGTCATCAGCGGCAACATCGTGCTGGTGGAGGACGGCACCGACTTCCGCGGCGAGGAGAAGGCCGCGGGCGATCCGTTCTACGATCCCTACGTGATCAAGACCTACGACTTCGGCGAGGGCCGGACCGTGCGCGTGGCCGTCATCGGCCTGAGCAACGCGGCCAACCACACCTGGGACCTGGCCACCAACTACCCCAACATGCAGTTCTCAAGCCTGGACAACCCCGACGGCCTGCTGGCCTTTGAGATCAACAAGTGGGCGGCCGAGATCCGCGACAACGACCTGGCCGACATCGTGATCGTCAGCGTGCACAGCGGCAAGGGCACCGACGACGGCGTGGAAACCGACGGCTTCCTGCTCGAATCCCAGGTGGTCAGCGGCGTGCAGGGCTCCAGCGGGGTCGATCTGGTCATCTACGGCCATGACCACACCGCCAACATCGAAACCCTCACCGACGCGGACGGCAAGGCCGTGCCCATCGTCAACGGCGGCGGCACCCATGTGACCAAGAGCGTGTTTGACCTCACGTTTGACGAGGACGGGGCCTTCGAGGGCTTTACCATCCGGCAGAACGTCAACCTGGCCCTGAGCGCCGTCGCGGGCGACGAGACGCTCGCCGCGGCCCTCCAGCCCTGGTATGACGACACCTACGCCTGGGCCAGCGAGCCGCTGGGCACCTTCGACAACGGCTGGACCGACCTGACCGCCGAGGCCGAGGGCAAGACCAACGACGACATGGTCCTCAGCCAGACGCATCTGCTTGACTTCGTGCACAAGGGCCAGATCTGGTGCTCGTGGCAGTCCTTTGAGAGCGAGGGCATCGAGGGCGCGACGGTGTCCATCGCCTCGCCGGTGTTCGGCAAGGGCGCGGACAACACCCTCTCCTTCGTGCCCAAGGACGGCGACACCATTTCCACCCTGGAGCTGAGCAAGCTCTACCGCTATTCCAACAACCTCCTGTGCGCCATCGACATGACCCCGCAGCAGCTCTACAACTGGATGAGCGCCGTGGCCGACATGCTGGTGATTGGCGAGGACGGCCAGCCTGCGCTGGGGCCGGACGTGTCCATCTACGGCGTGGACAGCTTCTATGGCATCGACTACACCTTCGACCTGACCAGGCCCCTGGGCGAGCGCGTGACCGCCGCCTCCATCGACGGCACGGACCTGCTGGAGATGGACGGCGTCATCCGCGTGACGCTCAACAGCTACCGCCTCTCCGGCGGCTACGGCTTCCTGGAGGCCACGGGCCTGACCGAGGCCGACTGCTGCTGGACCGCCAGCCAGTACCTGGGCGCGGACCGCGCGCCGGTGCCCACGCAGCTGGGCGAGTACGTGGCCCACATGGGCACCGTGACCCCGGACGACCCCGTATCCCACGGGTTTGACACCACCTGGCAGATCGTGACCGAGTGACGCCGGCGGACACGGCGCGGGCCGCCGGATGCGGCGGCTCGCGCAGGCAACCGGCAAAACGAACCGGCCCCCGAAAGAAGCGGTCTGGCTTCCTTCGGGGGCCGATTTCCTGTGCGGGTGGACTTTCGGGGCCACCCCTTCGCTTTTTCGGCATCCGGCTCACGCCCATCCCATCGCGCTCGCCCAGGCCAGCAGCGCGCACTGCGCCGCCAGCAGGGCGGGCACGCCCCACGCGAAGCGAGGGGTGCGGATCTTGTGGCGGCACAGGTCCATGGCCGCCAGGGCGCCCGCCGCGCCGCCCGCCAGCGCCAGCGCCAGAAGCGCCGCCTCGCGCACGCGCCAGCGGCCCAGCGCCGCCCTGGCCTTGTCGGCGGCAAAGGCGAAAAACGCGGCGGCGTTGATGCAGGCCAGGTACAGGCCAAGGCCCGGCACGCGGCCCAGCGCGGCCAGCCAGCCGCCCGCGCCGCCGCCCGCGCGGTCGATGAGGGCCGCGAGCACGGCCAGGTGCAGCGCCAGCCAGATCAGCGGATAGGCCAGGGCCAGCGGGCCGGTTTCGCGGGGGCCGCGCCTGAAAAGCGCGCGGGAGAGCAGCATGCCGGGCGCGCCCCCGATAACGACCATGAGCCGCAGAAGCGCCCCGGGTGCCCCGGCGGGCTTGCGCAGCGCGCACAGGGCAAAGGCGGCGGCATTGACCGCCAGATACCACACAGCGATGAGGGCCATCCTTCGACCTCCTTTTGTGCCGCGGGGGCCGCGCACCTTGGAGCGGGCGGGCGGCGTGTGCCGCGGGGGCCGCGCGCCTTGGGAAGCGGGCGGGCGGCGTGTGCCGCGGGGGCCGCGCGCCTTGGGGAGCGGGCGGGCGGCGTGTGCCGCGCGTCAGGCGGGGGCCACCCACGCTCCCTGCCTCCCGTCAGTCGGCGGGCTGCGCCGCCTCGATGGGCACGATCATGCGGGCGTAGTGAATGGCGTTGCCGCCGTCGTCCACATAGCTCACCAGCTGCTGCGTGAACAGGTCGTCCGAGGCGGTCAGGCGGCGCGCGCTCATGTAGGCGGAGAGCCGCTCCAGCATCTCCGCGGCGTCAAAGCCGCCGTTCTCCAGCCGGAACAGGCACCCCACCGCGCTGGTCGCGTCGATTAAGCGGAATCCCTCCGGCGTCAGGTCCAGCACCTCCGCGTCGTTTTCATAAAACAGCACGCCCTTGGTCATCCGGCTACGCGCGCCCGTCATCGCCTCCCGGCCGATGAGCGTCGTGTACGCCGTCAGCGGCAGCGCCCCGAAAAGCCGCTTGAGCAGCGGTTCCTTCTCCACCCGCGCCCACATGTCCGGCACGGACGGGTACTCCAGCAGGTACACCCGCCCCAGCGACACGCGCTGCGGCTGCATCAGCTGCTTCTGCGCCGTCTTGAGCGTGCGGGCGGTCGTGCGCATGCGGGCCAGCACGTGCCGGTCGTAGGCGATCTTGCGCTCCATCTCCCCGATCTTGCGCCCGTACAGCCCCGCAAGCTCCCGCTCCCCGCCCGCCGAATAGACGCGCTGGATCTCCTCCAGGGTGAAGCCCTGGCTCTTGAGCCGCTGAATGTTGGAGATGCGCTGGATGTCCGCCAGCTCAAAGACACGGTACCCGTTGCCGTTTTCGCGCCGCGGATGCAAAAGCCCCTTCTTTTCGTAGAAGCGCAGCGCCTCGTCGCTCAGGCCAAACGCCCTGGACAGCGTTCCTATGGAAATCTTCATCCTTTTCCCCCTGAAAAAATCGTGGCGGCTTGCAGGAAGAACCCCCTTGACAGTCAAGCCGCTTGAGCCTTTATACTGTAAGTGTACACGATGCAGGGGAAAAAGACAAGCCCGCCGGAGGGCGGATGGCGCTTTTTTTGGCCCACGGTTGTGAAATTTGTATCAATTCGCTGCGGGGAAGTACGGAGGGATGACATCGCGCAAAGTTGCGCGCGCGTCATAAATACATCCATCTGGGGGGTAATTCATCATGAGGAAACTGTTGGCACTGCTTATGACGGTAGCGCTGCTGATGAGCGTGGCCGTCACTGCGTCGGCTGAGTGGGTGCGTCCCGTTCAGACCGTGGAAACCTGGGATGAGGAAGCTGATTTCGTAATCGTCGGCTTCGGCCTGGCGGGCGCCGCCGCGGCCGTGGAAGCCCACGACATCGACCCCGAAGCCAAGGTGGTCGTGCTGGAGAAGATGCCCGAAACCCTGGCGGGCGGCAACTCCATCGCCTCCGGCCAGACCTTCATCGTGCCTTCCGAAAACGGCGTGCCCGAGTTCCGCAAGTACCTGGAGGCCTGCAACGAGCCCAACCCCATTCCCGACGAGTACCTGGACTGGCTGGTCAACGGCTTTGCCGAGCAGCTGCCCTGGATCGAGAGCGTTGCCGAGAGCGCCGGCTATGAGGCCGGTTACGTGGGCGGCGGCGACCTGCAGTGGGGCAGCCTGGTGGTCGAGTTCGACACCTTCCCCGGCAGCGTGTTTGAGGGCACCAGCGCTCACCTGCGCAAGAAGAACTCCGGCGCGTTTGAAAACGGCGGCGTGTGGCGCTGCTTCGCCGAGGCCGCCAAGGTCCGCGGCATCGAAGTGCGCTATGAGAACCCCGCCATCGCCCTGGTGCAGGACCCCGTGACCCGTGAGGTCAGCGGCGTGGTCGCCACCGACGCCGAGGGCAACGAATACACCATCAAGAGCGCCAAGGGCGTGCTCCTGGCCTGCGGCGGCTACGAGAACAACCTCGAAATGCAGCGTGACTTCCACGGCATGGACGAGGTCTACACCGCCGGCACCCCCGGCAACACCGGCGACGGCATCAAGATGCTCATGGAAGCCGGCGCCAAGATCTGGCACATGAAGAACCAGACCCAGTCCGGCGGCTTCTGGCTGGGCATCAAGGTTCCCGAGTACGAATCCACCTTCATGCGCAACTTCGACATGCCCGGCAACTCCTGGATCGAGATTGCCTCCGACAACACCCGCTTCTACAACGAGTCCTACGGCTATCACCGCCAGCACATGAAGTACATGGAGTACGGCCGCTATGTTGACCTGCCTCACGAGCGCGCCCTGCCCGTGCACCTGATCTTCGACGAGTCCACCCGCGAGGCCGGCTCCATCGCCAGCCAGTGGCTCAGCTGGCCCACCACCACCGAGGGCTACACCTGGTCCAACGACAACCTGGCCGAAATCGAAAAGGGCTGGATCATCAAGGCCGACACCATCGAGGAGCTGGCTGAGAAGATCGGCCGCGACCCCGTCGAGCTGCAGGCCACCATCGACCGCTACAACGAGATGTGCGAAAAGGGCGTGGACGAGGACTTCGGCCGCGATCCCGCCACCATGGCTCCCATCGAGAAGGCGCCCTTCTACGCCGTGTCTCTGACCCCCACCCTCGTGGCCACCACCGGCGGCGCCAAGCGCGATACCGACGGCCGCGTGCTGGACTGGAACGAGAACCCCATCCCCGGCCTGTATGAGGCGGGCGAGCTGGGCAGCTACGTGTCCAACCTGTACCAGAACGGCGTGTTCCTCTCCGAGGCCATGCTCTCCGGCCGCACCGCGGCCCAGACCGCTTTCGGCGGCGAGAGCCAGTTCGAGGAAGTCGTGAAGGAAGAAAAGACCGGTCCCGCGTGGGCTGACGCCGCTGACGGCGAGTACACCGCGGTTGTGGACGGCCTCCACGACAAGATCGAGGTCAAGATGACCGTTGAGGGCGGCAAGCTGACCGCCATCACCATCGGCGAGGGCCGCTCCGAGATGATCATCACCGACGAGCAGCTGGCCGAGTATGTGAACTCCGTGATCGACAGCCAGAGCACCGAAGTGGACGTCATCGCCGGCGCCACCGTCGACTGCCAGGCCATCGCCACCGCGCTGATCCAGGCTTTCGCTGAATAAGTCCCCCCCCCGGGCCGCAAGGCCCTGCCCCGCACGGCTTGCCGCGCGGGGCTTTTTGTATGGCAAAAGCCCGGCGGACGCCGGGCTTTTCCGCCGCCCGCCTTGATGCGTCCCGCCCGGCGTGGTATACTGGGCCTGATCCCGCTTGGAAAGGAGGGCGGCCCATGGCCACCATCAAGGAGATCGCGCAAATCTGCGGCGTCAGCCGCGGCACGGTGGACCGCGTCATCAACCGCCGGGGCAAGGTGCGCCCCGAAACCGAGCGCATGGTGCTGCAGGCGGTGGAGCGCATGGGCTACACCAAGAGCATGCTGGGCCGCGCCCTGAGCGTCAAGCGCAGCCGGCCCGTGATCGGGGTGGTGCTGTGCAGCGAGGGCAACCCCTTTTTTGACGACGTGTATGCGGGGCTGGCCCGCGCGGAGCAGGAGCTGCTGCCCTACGGCGTTACGGTGGAGCGGCGCGCCATGCGCGGCTACGACGTGGACCGCCAGCTGGCCCTGATCGACGAGCTGGCCCCCTCCCTCAGCGCCCTGGTGCTCCAGCCCGTCAACGACCCCCGCGTGGAGGCGCGCGTTCAGCAGCTCAGGGCCCGCGGCGTGCCCACCGTCACCGTCAATACCGACCTGCCCGCCAGCAGCCGCTGCTGCTATGTGGGCAGCGATTATGAGAGCGGGGGCGCCACCGCCGCCGCCCTGATGGAGCTGATCACCCAGGCGCGCGGCCGCGTGGGCGTGGTGGCGGGCGTGCCCACGCTGCTGGGCCATGTGGCGCGGCTGCGCGGCTTTCGCAAGCGGCTGGCGCGCTGCCCGGACCTGCCCGTGGTGGCCGTGGAAAACAGCCTGGACGAGCCCGAACGCGCCTATGCCGTCACGCACGACATGCTGCGTACCCATCCCGAAATCGACGCCGTCTTTGTGGTCACGGCGGGGTGCGAGGGGGTGTGCCGCGCCATCATCGACGCGGGCCGCGCCCGGGACATCCGCGTAGTGGGCTACGACGACGTGCCCGCCACCCGCGAGATGATGCGGCTGGGCATCGTGCGGGCGGTGGTGTGCCAGCAGCCCTTCGAGCAGGGCTACCGCTCGCTGCGCGCCGCCTTTGACATGGTGCTGTCGGGCGAGATGACCGACGACCGCCGCATCATCATGGAAAACCAGATCAAGCTCCTGGAAAACCTCTCCCCCTCCCTCCGGGACGCCCCATTTCAGGATTGACAAGCGCCAGAAATTGGGGTATGCTTTGTGCAGATGAAAATGTGCTCGTGCACACACGGCAAAGAAGCGTCCCTTTGCGGGCGTCCCGAAAGGAATGAGGGAAGTTGACCTATCTGCTTGGCGTGGATTTGGGAACCTCAGGCACCAAGACGGTGCTCTTTGACGCGGAGGGCCGCGAAGTGGCCAGCCGGAGCGTGGAGTATCCGCTCTACCAGCCGCAAAACGGCTGGGCCGAGCAGGACCCGCTGGACTGGTGGAACGCCGCGGTCGGCACCATCCGGGGCGTGCTGGAAGCAAGCGGCGTCGCCCCCGGCGAGGTCAGGGGCCTGGGCATCAGCGGGCAGATGCACGGGCTGGTGCTGCTGGACGAAAGGGGCGAGCCTTTGGGCCGGTCCCTCCTGTGGTGCGACGGCCGCACCCAGCGGGAATGCGACGAAATCACGCAGGCCGTGGGGGCGAAGCGCCTCATCGAGATCGCGGCCAACCCGGCGCTGACGGGCTTTACCGCGGGCAAGATCCTCTGGGTGCGCCGGCATCAGCCGGAGCTGTTCGCACGCGCGCGGCACGCGCTGTTGCCCAAGGACTACGTGCGCTACCGCCTCACCGGCGTCATCGCCCAGGAGATCAGCGACGCCAGCGGCACCAACCTGCTGGACGTGCCGGCGCGGCGCTGGTCGGCTGAAATCATGGACAAATTGGGGCTTGACATGGACCTTTTGCCCCCGCTGGTGGAAAGCTGCGAGGCGGCGGGCACGATCACACCGGAAGCGGCGGCGCTGACGGGGCTTCGCGCGGGCACGGTCGTGGCCGGCGGCGCGGGCGACAACATGGCCGCCGCCATCGGAACGGGCGTCGCGGAGAGCGGCAAGGCGTTCACCACCATCGGCACCAGCGGCGTGGTGTTCGCCCACTCCGACGCCGTGAGCATCGACCCCGAGGGCCGGGTGCACACCTTCTGCGCCGCGGTGCCCGGCGCGTACACGAACATGAGCTGCACGCTGGCGGCGGGCCTGTCGCTGAAATGGTACCGCGACCAGTTCTGCCAGGCCGAGCGCGAGGCCGCGGCCCAGATGGGCGTCGATCCCTACGAGCTGATGAACCGCGAGGCCGCGCAAAGCCCCATCGGTGCGAACCGGCTGCTGTTTCTGCCCTACCTGATGGGCGAGCGCAGCCCGCTTTTGGACGCAAACGCGCGCGGCGCGTTCATCGGGCTGAGCGCCATCCACACCCGGCGCGACCTGCTGCGCGCGGTGATGGAGGGCGTGATCTACTCCCAGCGGCAGAACCTCGACATCCTGCGCGGCATGGGCGTCAGGCCCTCCAGCATGCTGGCCTGCGGCGGCGGCGCGCGCAGCCCCTTCTGGCGGCAGATGATGGCCGACGTGTTCGGCCTGCCGGTTCAGACCGTGCAGGTGCCCGAAAGCCCGGCGCTGGGCGCGGCGATTCTGGCGGGCGTGGCCGCGGGCGTGTACTCGGACGTGCCCTCGGCATGCGCCGCGCTGGTCAGGCCCGGCGAGCCGCTGCTGCCCGACGCGGAGCGCTCCGCCGCCTACGAGCCCTTCTACCGGCTCTACGAAAGCCTCTACCCCGCATTGAAACCCGCCTGCGGGCGGCTGGCCGCCCTGTGAGCGGACGAAAGGAGAGCGATACCCCATGGAGATTCTTTCCGTGTTTGACCCCGCCTTTAGGCCCTACGGCCGCGTGGTGGAGGGCTATCCCGTGGGCGGGCTGATGGAGGCCCTGAAAACCACGCCCCTGCCTGACGCCGTGGTCTACACCCCCCGCGAGGACAAGCTGCACGCCGCCGAGGGCGCGGAGGCCATCGGCGAGGCGCTCTTTGGCGGCATGCCGTTCCAGCTGGGCTGGTGCAACGGCCACAACACGCGCCTCAACTGCCTGGAATACCACCGCGACAGCGAGTTCAACCTGGGCGTCGGGGACTTCATTTTGCTCCTGGCCAAACAGGACGAGATGGAGGGCGGCGTGCTGGACACCGCGAAGGTGCGCGCCTTCCGCGTGCCGGCGGGCGTGCTGATCGAGGTCTACGCCACCACGCTGCACTACGCCCCCTGCCACGCTGACCCCGAAAAGGGCTTCCGCGTGATGGTGGCGCTGCCCGCGGGCACCAACACCGATTTCCGCCTCGCCGGCCTGCCGGACCCCCTGGACCGCCAGCTCTGGGCGCGCAACAAGTGGCTTCTCGCCCATCCGGACAGCGACGAGGCCGCGCAGGGCGCGGCGATCGGCCTTTCGGGCGAAAACACCGACATCTCGGGCGACCTCTGATCGCCCTTCAAAACTGCAAAGGAGAGTGGACACCATGCTTCAAAACATCCCTGTGGTCAAGCCCGGCATCATCGCCGTCAGCCGGGACTGCTTCCCCATCGCGCTGAGCCAGGCGCGCCGCGCCGCCATCGTCAAGGCCTATGGCGAGGGCCTCTACGAGTGCCCCGTCACCGTGGAAAACGAAAAGGACGCCCTCAAGGCCGTCGAGGACGTGCGCGCCGCCGGCTGCAACGCCCTGGTGGTGTTTTTGGGCAACTTCGGCCCCGAAACCCCCGAAACCCTGATCGCCCAGCGCTTTGAAGGCCCGTGCATGTACGTGGCCGCCGCCGAGGGCGACGGCGACATGATCAACGGCCGCGGCGACGCCTACTGCGGCCTGCTCAACTGCTCCTACAACCTGGGCATGCGCCACCTCAGCGCCTACATTCCCGAAGCCCCCGTGGGCACGGCCGACGAGATCGCCCAGCGCATCCGTGGCTTTTTGCCCGTCGCCCGCGCCATCATCGGCGTGAAGAACCTCAAGATCATCACCTTCGGCCCCCGGCCGCAGGACTTCTTCGCCTGCAACGCCCCCATCAGGGGCCTCTACGAGCTGGGCGTGGAAATCGAGGAGAACAGCGAGCTGGACCTGCTGGTCAGCTTCAAGGAGCATGAGAACGACCCCCGCATCGACGAGGTGTGCCGCGACATGGCCGCGCAGATGGGCGAGGGCGCCTACTACGAGGACCTCAACCGCCGCATGGCGCAGTTCGAGCTGACGCTGCTGGACTGGGCCGAAAACCACAGGGGCGCCCGCCAGTACGTGGCCTTCGCCAACAAGTGCTGGCCCGCCTTCCCCAGCCAGTTCGGCTTTGAGCCCTGCTACGTCAACTCCCGCCTGGCCGGGCGCGGCATCCCCGTGGCCTGCGAGGTGGACATCTACGGCGCGCTGAGCGAGTACATCGGCCTGTGCGTGACGGGCGACGCCGTGACCTTGCTCGACATCAACAACACCGTGCCCGCCTACATCTACGACGAGGACATCAAGGGCAAGTACGACTACAAGCTCAGCGACACCTTCATGGGCTTCCACTGCGGCAACACCCCCGAATGCAAGCTCTGCCAGAGCCGCGCCGTCAAGTACCAGCTCATCCAGCACCGCCTGCTGGAGCCGGAGGGCAGCGAGCCGGACTTCACCCGCGGCACCCTGGAGGGCGACATCGCCGCCAGCGACATCACCTTCTACCGCCTCCAGTGCGACAGCGAGGGCGTGCTGCGCGCCTACGTGGCTCAGGGCGAGGTGCTCGACGTGGCCACCCGCAGCTTCGGCGGCATCGGCGTGTTCGCCATCCCCGAAATGGGCCGCTTCTACCGCCACGTGCTGGTGGGCAAGCGCTACCCGCACCACGGCGCGGTCGCCTTCCATCATGTGGGCGCGGCGCTGTTTGAGGTGTTCAAGTTCCTGGGCGTACAGGATATCGCCTACAACCGCCCCGCGTCGCTGCCCTATCCCACGGAGAATCCGTTCGCGTAATCGGATATCGCGTGCCCTGCCGCCTGCCCCCTCCGGGGCGGGCGGTTTTTTTTCATGCCCGCCCATCCATCCGCATATCCTTCCCCAAACCGTGTTTTGGAAAGGGGGCGGCGGCGTGCTGGAGAAGCTCAAACGCGCGGACATTCCGCAGGAGCTGGTGCTGGGCTGGCCGCGCTCGGTGCTGCTGGGCGACGAAAAGCTCATCGTCGAGCAGCATCAGGGCATCTTCGCCTGCACCGAAACCGAGGTCGCGCTCAGGACCCTGTGCGGCCTCTTGGTCATCAGCGGCGAAAGGCTGTCCCTCGCGCGCTACGACCGCGACGGGGTGATCGTGTTCGGCAAGATCGAAAAGCTCTGCTACCGCCCGAAAGGATGACCGCGCCGTGAACATGCCCCGATTGCCCTTTGTCACCTGCCGCTTCACGCTGACGGGGCTGAACCTGGAACGCTTCCTGAACACGCTGAAAAAGGAGGGCGTGCCGCTGCTTGGCGCCCGGCGCGCGGACAGGCGCACGCTGGAATGCGCCTGCTACCTGCGCGACCTGCCGCGCGTCAGGCGGCTGGCCGCGGAAAAGGGCTGGCGCGTCACGCGCGAGCGCCCCGCGCAGCTGGCGGCGTTTTTTCTGGCGCTGCGGCGGCGGCCCGGCGCGCTGGTCGGGGCCGCGCTGGCGCTGGCGGCGGCGCTGTGGCTGTCGCAGCTGGTGTGGCGGGTGGAGATCAACGGCGCGGGGCCGTACCGCGCGGACATCGCCGCCTACCTCACGGAGGCGGGCTATGTACCCGGCGCGCGGCGCGACGCGCTGGACGCCACGGCGCTGGAGCGCAGCCTCACGCTGCGCTACCCGGAGGTGGCGTGGTTCCACGTCTACGTGAGCAACGTGACGCTCGTGGTGGACGTGACGCTCGGCGTGCCCATGCCTGATTTGCCCTCCGCCCGGCCCGGCGACGTGGTCGCCCTGCGGGATGGCATCGTCGATTCCGTGCGGGTGTACGCGGGCACGGCGGCGGTGGAGGCGGGCGACGCGGTGCGCGCGGGGCAGGTGCTCATCCGCGGGGAGGAGCGCGGCGCGGACGGGGCCGTGGTGCCCGTGGCCGCGCGGGGCGCGGTGATCGCCCGCTGCTGGCTTGAGCACACGGTCGAGATGTCCATGCTGGAGATCCACAGCGAGGAAACCGGCCGCGAGGCGGCGGTGCAGCAGATCGAAACGCCGTGGTTTTCGCTGCCTGCCGCGCCCGAAACGCCCGATTTTCTCGCCAGCAACGCCTACATCACGCAGACGCCGGTGGTGGGCTGCTTCTTCCCCGTGTGGCGCAAAACCACGGTGCTGCGCGAGGTGAGCCTCGAATACGCCCGCCGCCCGGAGGCCGAGGTGCGCGCCGAGGCGGGCGACGCCGCGCTGGGGCGCCTCAAAACCCTGCTCTATGGCTATGAGATCATTGACAAATGGGTAGATTATTGTATGATAGAAGATGATACATTGGCCGCAACCGCCACCGCGGAATGGCTGATGGACATTGCCGGCCCCGCGCCGGCATGAACGCCTGTCGAAAAAGCTCGCCTTTGGCGATCTTTTCCGACAGAACACGTTTCCCCTGCGCCTGCGGCGCGGCCGGGGAAACGCGCAGGGAAACCTTGCTACGCAAGGCTTCCGAATCCACCGCACATGTCGCTGGATTCGGAATACAGCTCGGAGGACTTCGCCCTCCGAACCTCCCAAACGGGTTCTTTGACAGTCAGTTGCCGGCCCCGCGCCGGCATGAACGGAGGCATTCGCTTTTGACAACCACCCCTACCATCCGCGTGCCGCTTGCGGGCATGGACGCCTATCTTTCCATCTTCGGGGCCAATGGCCGCAACCTTTCGCTCCTGGAGGGCGAGCTGGGCGTGACGCTCGCCGTGCGGGGGTCCGACCTGGAAATCGGCGGCGGCGAGGAGGACGCGGCGCTGGCCGCGCGGGTGGTGGACAAGCTGACGGACCTGAGCGCCCGCGGCGCGCAGATCGACCGCACCACGCTGCGCTACGCCGCCAAGCTGGCGCGCCAGGACCAGCTGGACCGGCTGGACGACATCGCCTTTGAGGTGGTGGCCATCACCCACCGCGGCCGCCCCGTGCGCTGCAAGACCCTGGGCCAGTACGAATACGTGCGCGCCATCCGCGGGCACGAGCTGACCTTCGCGGTCGGCCCGGCGGGCACGGGCAAGACGTACCTGGCCATGGCGCTGGCGGTGGTGGCGCTGCGCAACAAGGAGATCGAGCGCATCGTCCTCACCCGCCCCGCGGTGGAGGCGGGCGAGAAGCTGGGCTTTCTGCCCGGCGATTTGAGCCAGAAGGTGGACCCCTATCTGCGGCCCCTCTACGACGCGCTGTATGACATGATGGGCGCGGAGAGCTACCAGCGCCTCCAGGAGCGCGGCGTGCTGGAGGTGGCCCCGCTGGCCTACATGCGCGGCCGCACGCTGTCGGACAGCTTCATCATCCTGGACGAGGCGCAGAACACCACGCCTGAGCAGATGAAGATGTTTTTGACCCGCTTCGGCGCGGGCAGCCGCGTGGTGGTCACCGGCGACATCACCCAGACCGACCTGCCCGCGGGCAAGCAGAGCGGCCTGAAGCAAGCGCTGGAGGTTTTGCGCGGCATACCCGAAATCGCCATTGTGACGCTGGACCGCTCCGACGTGGTGCGCCACGACCTGGTGCAGACCGTGGTGCGGGCCTATGAAACCTACGAAAGCACGCGAAAGGGTGGAGGCAATGACGCCGAATAAGCATACCATTCGCAAGAAAAAGCCCTTCAGCTGGGAGGCTGTGGGCCATTCGCTGCGCTCGCGCACGGCCCAGTGCGCCTATGTGATTCTGGCCGGGGCGGTGGTCCTGTGCATCCTGTTCATGGCCGCCATCACGCCCCAGCGGTATGATCTGAAGGTGGGCGATATCTCCCACACCACCATCACCGCCAGCAAGGACGTGGTGGACGAGATCAGCACCGCCCGCCAGCGCGAAACGGCCGCCAATCAGGTCGAGCCCAGCTACATCTTCAAGGAGGATGTGGCCGGGCAGGTGATGCAGGACCTGGCCACCGTGCTCGCGCAGGTCAACGCCGTGCAGCAGTACGGCCGCCGCGTGCTGGAGCAGTACGCGCCGGATGATCCGGAGAAGCAGGCCGAATATGTCTTTGCCGAGGCCGAGCTGAACTACGCCCGCTCGCTGCTGACGCTGCTCACCCTGGCGGATTATCAGCTCAACACCCTGCTGCGCGCCACCGACCAGCAGATGTCCGACCTGAACGAAAACATCACCTCCGCCGTTGAAAACACCCTCAACACCACCATCCGCGAGGGGTATGTGAACGAGTCCATCCAGTATTTGCAGCAGATCATCGGCTACAAGACCGACATCGACCTGCTCCAGAACGTCGTCACCCCCATTTTGCGCAAGGTGATCCGCCCCAACATGGTCATCGACCAGGAGGCCACCGAAAAGCTGCGCGACGAGGCCCGCGCCGCCGTGGAGCCGGTCATCTACAAGCAGGGGCAGAACATCGTCCTCGCCCGCGAGCGCGTGACCGCCAACCAGCTGGAAATGCTGCGCAGCCTGGGCATGCTGGACGACGACAACGTCGATATCATGATGTACGTGGGCGCCGCCCTGCTGGTGGCGCTGAGCACCGCCGTGCTGCTTTTGGCGCTCTACCTCTTTGACCGGGAGACGCTGCAAAGCCCGCGCCGGCTCATCATCCTGATGCTCATCCAGTGCGTGACGCTGGGGCTGTGCATCCTCGGCCAGCTGATCCACACCTACCTCTCCCCCGCGCTGCTCAGCGCCATGATGCTCACGGGCCTGCTCTCCGCCAGGGCGGGCGTCGCGGGCGCGCTGAGCGTGAGCGTCCTCGTCAGCGCCCTCATCGCCGGAGGCGATACCACCTTCGGCGCCGCCATGGTCAACCTCCTGCTCACCGCCTTCATCAGCGGGCTGCTCGCCGTGGGCATCATCCGCCGCAGGCCCTACCGCCAGCAGGTGCTTCTGTGCGGCATCCTGACGGCCATCGCCAACATCGTCATCATCCTCACCATCGGCTTCATGACCAATACCTCCATCGCCGACGTGTTCACCAACGCCCTGTGGAGCGCCGGAAGCGCGCTGCTGGCCTCGGTGCTGTGCATCGCGCTGGACCCGCTGGTGGAGACCTTCTTCCACCTGGCCACCCCCGCAAAGCTGCTGGAGCTGAGCAACCCCAACCATCCCCTGCTGCGCCGCCTGCTGATTGAGGCGTCGGGCACGTACCACCACAGCATCATCGTGGCCAACCTGGCCGAGGCCGCCGCCGAGGCCGTGGGCGGCAATCCCCTGCTGGCCCGCGCGGGCGCGTATTTCCACGACATCGGCAAGCTCAAGCGGCCCCTGTATTTCAAGGAAAACCAGATCGGCGACAACCCCCACGAGCACACCAACCCCTACGTGAGCGCCGCCATCGTCACCGCGCACACCCGCGACGGCCTCATCATGGCCCAGCAGTACCGCCTGCCCCAGGAGATTCAGGATATCATCGTGGAGCACCACGGCGACACGCCGGTCATGTTCTTCTATCACAAGGCGCTGCAGGAGGCCGACGGTCAGGCCGTCGACATCGCGGACTTCCGCTACGACGGCCGCCGGCCCCAGAGCAAGGAAAGCGCCATCATCATGCTGGCCGACACCGTGGAGGCCGCCGTGCGCAGCATGCCCGACCCCACCCCCCAGAAGATCCGCGAGTTCATCTCCAAGCTCGTGCGCGGCAAGCTCGACGACGGCCAGCTGGACAACGCGCCCCTGACCCTGCGCGACATCACGCGCATCTGCGACGCCTTTGCCACGGTGCTCAACGGCGTGTTCCACGAGCGCATCGAGTATCCGGCCATCAGCCCGGCGGCGGCGGCGCACGTGGCCGCCCAGGCCCGGCTGACCGAGGCCGTCGAAAGCCCCGTGGAGGAGCGCGAGCTGCGCCGCATCCGGCCGGAGGACGGCGAAGCGCAGGGCGCGACGGAGAGCGGCGCGGATGACGCGGCGAGCGAGGCCGCGGGCAATAGCGCGGCGGATGGCGCGGCGAGCGAGGCCACGGGCGATAGCGCGGCGGAGTCCCCCGCATCCGCCGGGGAGGTCTCCCCCGCATCCGACAAGTCCGGGGAGGAGACGGAAAAATGAAGATTGAATGGGAGCAGCGCGTGCGCGTGAGCGAGAGCGCGCCGCTTTCGCTGGTGGCGGCGTGCTGCCAGGCCGCGGAGGGCGTGGCGCTGCCGCTGGCGGCGCACGTGGTGGTGACGGACGACGCGGCGATCCGCGCGCTGAACGCGCGCACGCGCGGCGTGGACCGCGCCACGGACGTGCTCAGCTTTCCCACGGTGAACTACCCGGCGGGCAAAACCGCGCGCGGCTGTGAAAAGCGCCTGCGGGCCGAGTACGACCCGGACCTTGGGGCGTGCATGCTCGGCGACATCGTGATTTCCTATCCGCGGGCGGTGGAGCAGGCCGCGGAGTACGGCCACAGCGTGCGCCGCGAGCTGTGCTATCTGCTGGCCCACGGGCTGTTCCACCTGATGGGCTACGACCATATGGAAACCGAAGAGCAAAAGGAGATGCGCGCCATGGAAGAAAAGGCTCTTGGCATGGCAGGAATCGCGCGCGGAGAGGGCCCGGCGGCCGTGACGGACGCGGAGCTGCTGGCCCTGGCCCGCCTGGCCATGGAAAACAGCTACTGCCCCTACAGCCACTACGCCGTGGGCGCGGCGCTGCTGAGCGCCGACGGCCGGGTGTTTCAGGGCTGCAACATCGAAAACGCCAGCTTCGGGCTGACCAACTGCGCCGAGCGCACCGCGCTGTTCAAGGCCGTGAGCGAGGGCGCGCGGGACTTCACCGCCATCGCCATCGCGTCAAACGGCTCCGCGCCCTACCCCTGCGGCGCGTGCCGCCAGGCGCTCAACGAGTTTGCGCCGGGCCTGCGCGTGCTGGTCACCTGGGGCGAGGGCGAGGTGGACGAAACCACGCTGCCGCAGCTGCTACCGCACGGCTTCGGGCCGAAGGACCTGCCGGACTGATACGGGCGCTATGCCGCGCCCCCACGGCTTCGGTCCCGGGGACCGGCTGATACGGAGCGGAGCCGCGGGAGAGACGAAGCGGGCATGGCGCCCGCCCCGCCGCGCGGCCCGCCGCTGATACGGAGGAGGATTCATGCCAGCCTTTCATTCGGGATTTGTGGCCATCGTGGGCCGGCCCAACGTGGGCAAAAGCACGCTGATGAACGCCATGATTGGCGAGAAGATCGCCATTGTCTCCAGCCGCCCCCAGACCACGCGCAACCGCATCATGGGCGTATGCACGGACGAGCACAGCCAGATTGTGTTTCTGGACACGCCGGGCCTGCACACCCCGCACAGCCGTCTGGGCGAGTACATGGTCAAGGCCGCGCACGACGCGCTCAGCGGCATCGACGCGCTGCTGGTGATGGTGGACGCGACCGCCGTGGGCAGGCAGGACCGCGCCATCGCGGAGGAGATGAGCGGCCAGAAGGTGAAAAAGGCGCTGGTGCTCAACAAGATCGACCTCATGCCCCGCGAAAGCCTGCTCGCGCTGATGGAGAGCTTCTCCGGCGCGGGGTATGACGACATCGTGCCGGTGAGCGCGCGCACGGGGGACGGGCTTGCGCAGCTTCGGGCGCTGCTGGTGAGCTATCTGCCCGAAGGCCCGCAGTACTTCCCGCCCGACGCGGTGACCGATCAGCCCGAACGGCTGATCTGCGCCGAATTGATCCGCGAAAAGGCGCTGCTGCACCTGCGCGACGAGGTGCCCCACGGCATCGGCGTTGAGATGCTGGCCATGAAGCGCCACGGCGACCTGATGGAGATTCACGCCACGATCTACTGCGAGCGCGCGGCGCACAAGGGCATCATCATCGGCAAACAGGGCGCGATGCTGCGGCGCATCGGGCAGGAGGCGCGGCAGGACATCGAGGGCCTGTTGGGCATGCGGGTGAATTTGCAGCTGTGGGTGAAGGTGCGTCAGGACTGGCGCAACCGGCCGGAGGATTTGCGGACCTTGGGCTACGAGGACAGGGAATAAAAAGGGAGCAAGTCGCCCCCGCCCGAAAAACGGGCGGGGGCGTGTTCGTTGGGTGAATTCGGCTCGGCGGGTCGCGCGGCGGCGGGCTGCGAAGCCCGCGGCGCACAGGCCGCCGAGCAGCAGGCCCCAGGCCGGTACGGCGTCCGTCGCCGGTGCGGGCGGCGCTCGCGCGCCGGCCGGCAACGGTGTACCGTCACGTCAGCGCCGCGCCCGTGCCGGCGGGAGAGGCGGTCACGTCCTGGCCGCGGCAATCGTGCCGACGCTTCGGCGCAGGGGCGCGGGGCAGCCCGTCTGCCGGCGGACGAAGGACGGGGCTATTTCAGCTCCACCACCAGATGCTCGATGGCGGTATGGCGGTGCATGTAGATGACGTTGAGCCGGCCGTCGGGGCCTTTGCACATGGCGGGCTGGCACTTGTTGCCCGGCGCGGGAGCCAGGTCGAGAAGATTCTGCCAGGTGCGGCCCTCGTCATGGGAGCAGGCGAGGGTCAGGGGGCTGCGCTCGTGCCAGTCGGCCACGGGCGTGTTGTTGTAGGCCATGAGGATGGTATCGTCATCCCAGCTGAGCACGTCGATTTTGGATTCGTTGTTGAGGATGGTGGTGGGTTCGGGATCGGACCAGGTGACGCCTCCGTCGCGGCTTTCCGCCGTGTAGGAAACCAGCGAGCGCACGCCGTCGCCCCAGCCGGTCGCGCCGGGGCAGGTGCGCGTGAACATGCGGATGACCCCGCCCGGCCGCAGGCACAGCGCGGGTTCGCGGATGAGGTTTCCATCCGCGGCGGAGAGGAGCGCGCCCTTTTCCCAGGTTTCGCCGTCATCGTGGGACAGGTAGATGCGCACGGCGCCGAAGTAACGGTCCCTGATCTCGCTGGAGGTGGAGGCAAAGACGATGGTGCCGTCCGGCAGGAGCACGCTGTCGTTGGAGGCGTGGCCGCTCTGGATGTTCGCCGGGCGCGCGGGCAGCCAGGTCCGGCCGCCGTCGGTGGTCCTGCGCGTCCACAGCTCGTCGCGGCCGTTGCACCAGGTGGTGAAGTTGACCTCGGTGTCGAGGAACTTGGCGTAAAGCAGAATGATCTCGCCCCTGCGGTTGCGGATGAAGATGGGGTCGTGGCAGCAGTAGCGGATATCGCAGCCCACGGCGTCGGGGTTGGACCACGCCTTCGCGCCCGGCTCCAGCACCGAGACCCAGTCCTTGGCGTCGCGGCCCATGGGGTCGCCGTTCCACTGCAGAAAGCCGCCGTTCCATACGGCCAGCAGGTTGCCGTTGGGGGCCAGCGTCAGGCTGGGCATGTGATAGCACTGGCGCTCGTCAAACCATTCCACCACCCATTTGCGATCTACAATCGTCGCTTTCATCATCTTTCAGCTCCCTTGTGCATTGTCGAACAGAATCAGGGCCGCCTCCAGGCTGCCCACGCTCAGGTCCAGCGCCACGCCGCCCGCCGTGGGACGCGGCGCAAGGGTCTGTTCCCGCGCATCCTCCGAGCGCAGGGCGCGCGCAGCTGCGCCAGGCAGGCGGGAAAGGGTGATGCGCTCTGCGGCGTCGGAGCTGGCATTGATCAGGTACAGGGCCACGGAGCCGCCCGTGCGCAGGCAGTATGGCTCCACATAGGCAAGCCCCCGCACCATGGGCGCTTCAAGGCCCGCGGCATCCAGCGCCTCCTGCATGATTTCCTGCCGCACGCGGTTAAGCAGCATGGGCGGCACCCCCGTGCCGAAGTGGCCGAAGGGGTAGATCATCACCCGGCCCTCCACCACCGTTTGCCCGCAGGCCGCGCGGCGGCGGAAGGAATCGTAAAACGCGGTGTACTCCTCCACGCGCGCCTGGGGCAGGTAGCGCACATCCAGCACATCGGAGCAGAAAATCATGGCCGAGGCCCGTGCGCCGGGACGGCCGGCATAAACGCGGTCCTTCCCGGCCTGCTCGTAGGCGCAGGCCCCGCTGTCCTGCCTGAGCCAGCGCGCGCTCTCCACCCCCGCCAGACGGCCCAGGCCCATGTCCAAAAGGGTCCACAGCGCGTCGCCATCCAGGATGACAAAGTTGTTTTCAAACAGCCGGCCCAGGGTTTCCGCATCCCAGTTGCGCAGCACCTGCCCCGACGCGGCCACCACCTGCCCGCTGAGGTCCGGGCCGAGGCAGTAGGCGGCGGGAATGCCCATGGCGGGCAGCAGCTGGGCAAAGAACGTCTCGTGGGGATAGAGCTCCTCCATGGAGGCGCCGCGCTCCGTGTGCAGCGTATAGGCCGAGTCCGGGCTGCACAGCACGCGCACGCCCAGCCGCTCGCCCGCAAAGACGCCCATGGCGGTCAGGCGGTTGAGGAAGGGCTTGAACTTGCGCAGCATGTCCTGATAGCCGTCCTCCCAGACGATCCCGTTGCCGTTGAGGTCATACAGGTCGATGGTGATGCCGCTGAGGTTGAGCGGCATGGCGCTGAGCAGCTGGAAGCGCGTAAAGCGCCGGGACTTGGAAAAGAGCGAATAGGGGAAGTTTTCCAGCTCCGGGTATACCTCCGTATCTCCGGGCAGAAGGGCGCGGTTGAGCATGGCCACGCGGTTGAACCCCAGCATGTACGCGCCGGGCGCCTGCTCCTGATAGCCCGGCAGGTGGATGCGGTCCACCGGCGGCAGCCCCGCCGCCAGCGCGCGCAGCAGCGCGTGCCAGTCGCGGCCCTCGGCGGCGTGCACGTGCGGGACGGAGCTCATCAGCCCCACCTTCGCCGTGGACGAGACCTGCCGCACGGCCTGCCCGATGGCGCGCGCGGCGGAGAGCATCGTTTCCCGGCTCACGTCCAGCCAGATTTTGCGGTAGGGGTGGGGCGGCCCGGGTTGAAGCACACCCCTGAGAAATGCCTCACGGGTAAGCATTTTCCCCGCACGCTCGCTGTAAAGGCGCATGTGCTCCTCGCAGAAGCACCCGCCCCAGACCAGCGGCGCGTGGTTGTGCAGGCGAAAGTCGTCCTCCACCCACAGGATGGAGGGCTCCAGCGCGGCGTAGCGCGCATACAGGCCGGCAATGTGCTTTTGCCACCTTTCGCACAGGGGGCAGACGCACAGCGCCGCCTCGTTGCCCTCCACGTCCACCATGGGGCGGAACCCCATCGCCGGGTCCATGCGCTTGCCCAGGTCCGCGTGCATCACGCTGTGCCAGTGATTGACCGAAAAGGTCAGGCCCATGCCGGCCAGCAGGTCGCGCACCTGTTCCATCAGGCGCAGGTAAACGTCCTGCTCCTCCCTTGTCATGTGGCCGGTATTGAGCTCCTGCACGTTGGCGAACACCGCCACGTCGTCGATGCGCGCCTCCCGGACATAGCGCTCCAGCGATTCCAGCTCGGATCGGTCATTGAAGCCGGGATCGCAGCAGAAGCGAAAGATATAGCGAAACGGATCGCTCACGGGCGTTCCTCCTGTTGCAAAACTTCAAGGCCGTAGAAGGACAGCATGGGCAGGCGCATGCAGTCGCAGGGAACGGCCAGGCCGGGGTTCATGCGCCACGCGCCGTGCAGCCGCACCCGGCCCACGAGCGGGCGGGGAAAGGTCAGCGTCAGGCTGTCCGTACCGGTGACATACGCGCCGGGATGCACCAGCCCTACTTCATCCTCCGCGTCGAAGGGCAGCTCGGCGGGCGGCACCTCGTAGGGGTTGAGCCAGTTACGGATGCGGCGGAAGGTGAGCACAACGGTGTCCGGCGCGATGAGCCGCGCCGCCTCCGGCTCCGGCGCCTCCCAGTCGACGGCCCGCCCGTAGCACACGGCCAGCGCCGCGCGGGCGCACCGCTCGCCGATCACCAGGTTGGAGGCGGCGGCGTTGTGGATGAAATCATAGAGGGCCAGGTCGTTGGCGGGCACCACCGCCACGCCCGGCAGGGCATACCGCGCCTGCCGCTGGGCCTGGCGCACCATGCCCCACTGCCGGTCCAGCGCCTCGGAGGGGCCTTCCACGCAGGCGTTGAGCTGCACGGTGAGGAAGGGCAGCTCCGGGTTTCCAAGCGCCTCGCGCGTATTGCGCACAAGGGCGCCGAAGCGCGCAAGGTAGGTCTCCGCGCTGTTTTCGTACCCCTCGGCCTCGCCCTGGTACCACAGCACCGCCCTGGGCACCAGCCCGCTTAGCATGTCCAGCATGTTGCGAAAGAGCGCGCCGTTTTCCTCCGGGTTCCACCAGCGAAGGGGCGCGCCGCCGTAGGCGCAGGGCACCAGCCCGATGGGGTAGCCCAGCTCGCGCCTCAGGCGCTTGGCGAAGTGCAGCCACGGGCTGTGGCCGGGGTTGTGGTTCTCATAGTGGCCCACGTACACCGCGTCCGTGGTCTCGCCCAGCGGGTGCGAGGCCAGGTCCCAGCGCCCGCTGGGGCGCAGCACGCTCACGCCCGGCTCGGGATCGTCCGCCACGGGGTCCCTGGCCCGGCCGGCGGCGTTGCTCTGTCCGGCGATGACGAACACGTCGCCCACGCCGATGTGGTGCACCATGTCCCCGCGCGTGCAGGACAGGCCGTCCCAGCCCTCGTAGGTCATGGTGGTTTCAATGCGGTACAGGCCGCCCGCGGGCACCGCCGGGAAGGTGACGCGCCAGGTCCCGTCGGGAAGGCTGTCACAGTCGGTCCAGGGGATGACCGATTCGCCGGTGCTCTCCAGCGCCACGCGGGCGCGCACCGTGGCCCTTGCCGGCGAAACCGGAGAAAAGGTCAGCGGCAGCTCCTGCGACAGGCGCACCGGATGCCAGGTGCCCTCCAGGCAGATGGGCGCGGAGCCGTCCGGCCCCTGCTGGAAAATTTGCCACGGGGATGCGCCCCGGATGATGATGACGCCAGCCTTCATAGCGATGCTCCTTTGCAATTCTCATGTGCGCGGCTGCCGGCAGAGGGGCGGCCTGCGCATCCTGCGCGGCGGGACAGCAGGCAAAGCGCCGTGCCGGCTGCCGACGCAATGCACCATGCCACCAGCACCGCCATCCATCCCCAGCGCTCGCTCAGCGCGCCAAAGCCCGTGCTGGCCAGCGCGCTGCCCACATAAGCCGAGGCGTTGAGCAGCCCGGTAACCGTGGCCATCATTCCCAGCGCATGAAACCTCAGCGGCAGAAGGCTGAGCAGCATGGTGCTTGCGCCCGTCATGCAGGTGGTGCTGACCACGAGCATGACGACGGTAACCGGTACGCTGCCCCGGCCCACGGCCGTCCACAGCGCAAGCCCCGCGCCGCAGATGGCGAACGCCGCCGCCGCAGTGGCCGTCTCACTCCAGCGCATGCGGTTTTTCAGCCAGTTGAACGCGTACACGCCCCCCAGGTTGACCGGCGGCACAATCATGGTCAGGGCGATGGAGGTGGCGGCGGGAAACCCGAAGCTCTCCTGAAGATAGGACGGCGCCCAGGTGATGATGCCGTCGCGCAGCAGCCCGTGCAGGATGGCGGCCAGGATGACCGGCACCAGGCACACGAGGACCCGCCACACGCCCGCGGCCTTTTCGGGCGCGCCGCCTTCGTCCCGGGCGGCGACGGCCGGGATGCCGCTGCGCTCGCTGATGCGCTCCAGCGCGCGCATGCCGAAGATCCATACGGCGCCGCCCGCGGCCATGGCCGCGCTCCCCAGCCAGAATGACAGCCGCCACCCGGCGGGTGACGCCACGCACAAAACGCACATCAGATAGGCGCCCAGCGTGCCCGCGGGGGTCGTGGTGGAAAGGTTGAGGCAGGTGCGCGCGCACTGCGCATCCTGCGTCAGATCCGCCACGGCCTTGATCATGGGGGTCCAGATCAGCGATTGCAACAGGCCGTTGAGCGCCCACAAAAGCACCATTTGCCCGGCCGTGCTGCTCAGCGCCATGCCCGCGTTGACCGCCGCGCCGCCCAGCAGCCCCACCGCCACCAGCAGGCGCGGCCGCAGACGGTCTGCCAGCAGGCCGCTGAAAAGCTGCGCGCCGCCGTAGCAGATGAAAAAGGCGCCGGATACCCGGCCCAGCTCCACCCTGGACAGGCTGGTGGTTTCATTGATGGCGGCGATGCAGGCGGTAAAGTTGAGCCGGCCCAGGTAAGCGGAAAAGTAGCTCACCCAGCAGACAAGAAAGAGCAGGTAGATACTGTGGTGTGTATAGAGCTTCTTCATGCGCGTTTTTCCTGTGCTGCGCGGGGGCGGTTACGGGGTTGCACCGGGCAGGAAGCAGGGATTCATCCACGCCTTGCGGCCCGCGCCGTCGGTGAGCTGCACCCAGAGGAAGCGGGCGTTTTCGGGCACGGCGTCCATGGGGAACTCAACGTGGGTCAGGGCGTTTTCGGGCGAGAAGGCGCGGTGGATGGGGTTGATGCCCTGGCCCATCACATGGACGCGCCGCACGGGCGAGCAGTCCAGATGGAACACGCCGTCCTCGATGAAGCAGCCATGGATCTCCGGCCCGGTGGAGGCATAGAACGCCATTTTGTCATACGCCTCGATGATGGCAGGATAGCTCAGCTCCGGGGCCTTGAAGACCACCCAGCCGCCGCAGGCGTCCTCCTCGCAGCCGCGGCCCTCGTGGTTGTCGTCGGCGGCGATGACGCGGATGGGACGGCGCAGCATGCGCAGGGCGAGGATGAACTCGTTCTGGCTCATGCCGTTGTTGTTTTCCAGCTCGGCGCTGTGGTTGTAGATCTCCATGCCGTCGAAGTCGCCGTAGGTGAGGAACTCGTCCGGCCCCTCGGCCGACCAGGTGGGGTGGTTGTAGTTGACGATGTAGCCGCCGCGGTGGAACTCGTCCACCTTGGCGCGGATGGCCTCGCCCGTGTACCGCTCGGCCCGGTAGATGGGCACGGGGCGGGCAGGATCGCGCAGGATGGCGCAGAGGTGGCAGGTCTGGTTGAATTCATGCTTTTTGCCGTAAACGAAGCTGTCGGTATCCACCTCGATGCCCGTGAGTGCCAGGAAACGGCTGTCGTTGAGGTCGCTGTGGTCGATCAGCACGTTGTGGTCCGTGAAGGCCACCACGCTGTAGCCGTGTTCCAGATAATGCGCCTTGACCTGCTGCGGCGTCAGGCGTCCGTCGGACAGGGTGGTATGGCAGTGCAGATTGGCCTTGTAGCTGCCGCAGGACGCCGGCAGAAGATCAATTCTGGACATAGGGGCATTTCTCCTTCCGCAATTCCGTGAACAACGCCGCCCCCGCGCGCGACAAGGGGGCGGCGTTGTGAGTCAGCCGCTCAAATCATGCGCGGCCGGGGGGATCAGCCGAAGTTCTCCCGGGCCTCGCGGATGGCCTCGTTGACGGCCTCCTCCAGCGCGGGGCCGCCCGCCGCCTCAAACTCGGCGCGGTACTGCTCCCAGCCGGTTTCCACATCGAGCTGGCCGCCCAGCATCTGGGACAGATAGCGGTTGGTGATCTCAAACAGGGTGGTCTGCACCTTGCCCCACTCGGCGTCCAGCGCGGCCAGGCCGTAGTAGGAGGGCAGCTGCACGTAGACGTTGTCCACGAAGGCCTGCACGGTGTCGATGGCGTACTGGTAGCACTCGCGCGCCTCGCCCTCGGCCCAGTCCAGGGTGTTGTCATAGGGGGTGGTCACGGCGTCCCACCAGTCGTTGTTTTCCAGATCCAGCTTCATCTCGCTGGCGCAGAACAGGTAGGAGAACCACATGTAGCGGCAGCGGTCCGGGTTGGGATAGCCGTAGGACTTGTTGATGTTGACGAACTCGTCGAGGTTGTAGACCACAGTGTCGCCGTCCATGGTGTAGGTCAGGCCCTCGATGCCGCGGAAGAGCAGGTTCTGCCCCTCGTTGCTGGCCAGGAACTCCACCAGGTCCAGCACGCGGTCGGGATAGGCGCAGCTGGTGGGGATGAAGTAGTGGGCGCCCACGTAGGAGGGCACGTCATAGACGCGCGGCCAGTTGCCTTCGCTGTCCGTGAGGGCGGTGCCCAGCGTGAGGTCGGCCAGGGAGCCGTCGTCGGGATGGGCCTTCATCCAGGAATCGTAGAGCTTCTTGAACTGGGTGTAGTAGCCGTAGCTGTAGCCGTAGGAGGCGAGGGTCTTGTTGTTGAAGGCGGCATAGCCGTCATCCTCGTCCACCAGGGTGCCCACGCCGTTGTGGATGCCGTCGTTGGCATACATCTCGGCCAGGGTCTTCATGACCTCCTTGCTCTCGTCGGAGACGGTCATGAGCGTCCAGTGCTCCTCCTCGGTGCCGATCTTGCTCTCGTCGTCGGGCACAAAGCCGGTCCACATCCAGTCATAGGTGGCCGGGGTACGCAGGCTCGTTCCCTGGGGCCGCGCGATGGTGCCGTCGATCTCGGCCCAGTTGGTCAGCTTGGCGTTGTAGGGCCACCAGCCGGAGTAGCCGGCCTCCACGGCCTTCTGGGTGAACGCCACGAACTCGTCCACGGTGGCAGGCACCTTGCCGTCGTTGACTTCCTCAAGGATGGCGGTGTTGTAGGCCGGCACGCCCGCAAAGGAGGGATAGGCGCGGGCAGAGAACGAATAGATGGCATATGCCTTGTTCTCGTCGCCGGTGTACATCTTGTTGTACATCTTGTATTCGTCGGTGTTGATGATCTTGTAAAGGATGGGGTAGCGCTCCGGCTCGGCGTTGATGATGGCGGCGATGTCATATACCGCCTCCTCCTCGGCGAACTGGCGGATCTTGGTGGCCTCGCCCCAGGTGGGGAAGAGGTCCGGCGCCATGCCCACGGCCAGCTCGGTGGAGAGCCTGTCGTCATAGCCCTCGATGCCGGTGTCGTACTCAAGGGTGATGTTCACGGCCTGTTCAATGGCCTTCTTGATGGGATCGTTGGCCATGCCCTCCTGGTCATCCACGCTGTTGGCATACTGGGAAAAACGAATGTTCACCGTCTCACGGGCGGCGTTGGCCTCGGGGCCGGTGGCCTCGCCGGATGCAAAGCCGGGTACCGCAAGGACCAGCATGCTCAGGCACATGGCCAGCGCCAGCGCTTTTTTCAGGGTTGTTGTCATGGTTTGTGCTCCTCCTTTTTGATTGGATATGTGTGTCAAGCCATAGCAGGCCCGTACATCCTTATTCCTTGACGGCGCCGATGAGCACGCCCTTGGCGAAGTGCTTTTGCAGGAAGGGGTATACGCACATGATGGGCACCATGGCGCAGATGATGGTCGCCATGCGAAGCGCCATGGGCGGCGGCAGCTGCGCGCCGATATCGACGGCCCCGGTGCGCATCTGCGACATCATGGCCGAGTCGGTGAGCACCCGGCGCAGCACCCAGGCAAAGGGCTGCAGCGTGGGCTTGGTGGCGATGTACATCATGTAGCTGTAGTAGTCGTTCCAGAAGCCCACGGCGATGAACAGGCCCACCGCCGCCAGCATGGGCTTGGACAGGGGCAGAATCACCTGGAAGAACACGCGCACGTCGTTGCAGCCGTCGATGCGGGCGGCGTCCTCCAATTCGCGGGGCACGGAATAGGAGAAGTAGTTGCGCATGATGATGAAGTACGTGATGCTCAGCCCGTAGGGCAGCACCATCACCCAGTAGGTGCGGATGAGCTTGAGGTCGATGTAGAGCAGGTAGGTGGGAATGAGGCCGCCGGCAAAGAACATGGTAAACACCGTGAGCACGTTTAGCAGCTTCATGCCCGGCACGTGGACCTTGCTGACGGCATAGGCCATGGTGGAGGTGACCAGGACGCTCAAAAGCGTGCCCAGCACCGTCTTGGAGGCGGAGATCCACAGGCTGGTGACGAAGGAGGAGTTTTCAAAGATCATCTTGTAGTACTGAAAATCCACCCCGCCGTTGGGCCACAGGAGCGCTCCGCCCTTGACGAACTGCTCATAGGGCGTGACGGAGGCCACCAGCACGTACCACATGGGATAGAAGCAGATGGCTGCGAAGATGACGCAGAAGCCCACCACAAACACATCGTAGAAGTTGAAGCCGACGGCCTGTTGCATCGTCTTTCTGGGCTGTTTGACATTGGACGCATCCTTGACCATGATTTTCGCCTCCTCAGAAGATGCCCATGACATCGAGCTTTTTGACGAACCGGTTGGTAACCACCAGCGCGATCAGGCCCATGACGTTGAGCAGCAGGTTGGCCGCGGTGGACAGCTCAAACTCGCCCCCGCCGCCCAGGCTGATGCGGTAGATGTAGGTGGAAAGCACGTCGCCGGTATTGAGGACGAAGTTGTTGTAGAGGTTGTAGACCTGGTCGAAGTTGGACAGGAACAGCTGGGAGATGCTCAGCAGGAACATCACCGCCACGCTGGGCAGAATCCTGGGGATGGTGATGTGAAAGAGCATGTCGCGGCGGTTGGCGCCGTCGATGGCGGCGGCCTCATAGAGCGCGGGGTCCACGCCGGCGACCGCGGCCAGATAGATGATGGTGGAATACCCGGCGGTCTTGATGATGTTGGTGATGACCAGAATGCCGCGGAACATGCCGGGCTGTTTCATAAAGTCGATGGGCTGGCCCCCCATGGACTGGATGACCTGGTTGACCACGCCGCCCACATCGCCGGGGACCGGCGCCTGCAAAAACACCTGCACCAGACCGGCGAAGATGACCCACGAAAGGAAGTAGGGCAGGTAGACGCAGGTCTGCACCACGCTTTTCAAGCGCTTCATCTGCAGCTCGTTGATCATCAGGGCGAGAAAGACGTTGAAGGTAAAGCCGAAGATCAGGTTATAGATGTTGATGATGACCGTGTTTTTGAACGCCTGGATGAACGCCGGGTCGGCAAACAGCTCCTGATAGTGCGTAAGGCCCACCCAGGGGCTGCCCATCACGCCCAGATTCATTTTGAAGTCCTTGAAGGCCAGCACCACGCCATACATGGGCGCATAGCTGAACACGGCCAGAAACAGGAAGCCCGGTATCGCCAGCAGATAGATGAACCAGTACTTCCTTACGGCCAAAGAGAACCGGATCAAAAGACTTTCCCGTGGCTCTTTGGAAAAATACCGGGTCCTTGGGACCCCTGTCTGTCCTGACATGCCGCACCCTCCTGACGCTCGCAATTATTAGCTAATAAAATTGCCACCAATATGGATTTCCCGAACCACTTGACTTTTATTAGGTACTTGTGGCAAAATAGTTCTGCAAATCATCCGTTGCCTATACTATACCAGCAAAACCTTTTGGTGTCAAGCGAAAAAGAAGATCGAAATCACGTTTTTCCCGTTGGGTCCGCAAGAAGCGCCGTTCCCGGTTTTTTACTAATAATAAACTTAATTATTAGTCTGGTTCCGTCAACGCTCCTATATTGAGGAAGAAACACAGCTGAAAGAGGTGGGTTCCGTCATGAAACGAATCGGGTTTATCGGCTACGGCCTTCGCTCCGAAACCATGCTCAGGGCCTTTCGCGCGCTGGAGGCGGATATCTGCGTGGCCGCCGTGGCCGATCCGCGGCACGCGCAGATCGCGCCGGGCGTAAAGGACGACCCCTACTTTGCCGGCACGCGCTGGTACGGGGAGGCGGACGCCCTGCTTTTGCGCGACGACCTGGACGGCGTGTTCATCGGCACGCGCTGCCCGCTGCATACGCCGCTGGCCTGCCGCGCGCTGAAAACGGGGTTGCCGCTGTTTCTGGAAAAGCCCGTGTGCATCAGCCCGGAGCAGTACGAGGCGCTGCGCGAGGCGGGCAGGGGGCAGGAAAAGCGCGTGGTGGTGAGCTTCCCGCTGAGGTTTTCCACCATCACCCTTGAAATGAAAAAGCTCGTGGAAAGCGGCAATCTGGGCCGGCTGACCATGGCGCAGGCCGTCAACAACGTGCCCTACGGCAGCGTGTACTACCACAGCTGGTACCGCGACCCGGCGCTGACGGGCGGGCTGTTTCTGCAGAAGGCCACGCACGACATCGACTACCTGTGCTTCCTGACCGGGGAAAAACCCGTGTCCGTGAGCGCGGTCACCGCCAAGCTCTACTACCGCGGCGACCGCCCCGCGGGCCTGCGCTGCCCGGACTGCCCCGACTACCACACCTGCCGCGAAAGCAGCTATGTGGTCGGCCGCATCCTCAAGGAGGACGTGCAGGGCGACGCCTGCTGCTTTGCCAGGGATACCGGCAACGAGGACGGCGCGGCCATGATCCTGACCATGGAAAGCGGCATGATCGTCACCTACAGCCACAACTTCACCGTCAAGAAAGGCGCGGGCAGGCGCGGCGCGCGCCTCATCGGCACCGACGCCAGCGCCGAGTTTGACTTCTATACGGCCCAGATCCGCGAGGACCGCTATCTCACCCCCCAGACCGTTACGCGTAAGTTCCGTTTTCCCAACGGCAACCACTTCGGCGGCGACGAGGGGCTGGCGCTGGAGTTCCTGCGCGTGATGGAGGGACATCCCTCCCGCTCGGACCTGACCGACGGCCTCAGAAGCGCGGCGGTGTGCCTCGCGGCCCGTCAGGCCGCGCAGGAAGGCCGGTTCATACCCATCGACTACTGAAAGAGGAGGATGCACCATGCTTGTCAATCTCAAAACCATTCTCTCCGGCACCCGCGAGGGCGGCTATGCCGTGGGCCTGTTCAACTGCGTCACCCTGGAGATGACGCGCGGCATCATCGCCGCCGCGGAGGAACTGCGCTCGCCGGTCATCATCGGGCCGGGGGAAAGCCTGCTGCCCGGCGCGTCCCTGCCGGACTACGCCGACATGATGCTGGGCATCGCCCGCCGCGCCAGCGTGCCGGTGGCCGTGCACTTCGACCACGGCTTCACCCCGGAGCTGGTGGAGGAGGCCATCTCGCTGGGCTTCACCTCCGTGATGTACGACTGTAGCATGCTGCCCTTCGAGGAGAACGTGCGCCGCATCCGCGAGATGGCCAGGAAGGCCCACGCCGCGGGCTGCTCGCTGGAGGCGGAGATCGGCCACGTGGGGTCCAACGGCTCGGCCGAGGAGGACATCGCCCGCACCGTCTACACCCGGCCGGAGGACGCCCTGCGCTTCGCTGCCGAAAGCGGCTGCGACGCGCTGGCCGTGGCCATCGGCACGGCGCACGGCGTATATGCCGCCGCGCCAAAGCTGGATCTTGACTGCCTTGGCGCCATCGCGGCCGTCTGCCCCTGCCCGCTGGTGCTGCACGGGGGCAGCGGGCTTTCGCAGGAGCAGTTCCGCGCCTGCGTGGCGGGCGGCATCTCCAAAATCAACATCTTCACCCACAACAACCTCGCCGCCGCCCGCGCCGCCCATGCCCACTTCACCGAGCGCACGGGCGCCTTCGAGCTGATGCCCTTCGTGACCGAGGCCGTCAAGCAGGAGACGATGGACCACATCCGCATCTTCGGCAGCGAGGGGAGGGCCTGACCGTGCGGCCCTGCATCGCGGCGCTGGACGTGGGCACCACGTCCGTCAAGGCGTGCGTGTTTACGCCGGAAATGGAGCTGATCGCCTGCCGCGTGCAGGAGTACGCGCTTGATACGCGCGGCGGGCGGGTGGAGGCGCGGCCGGAAACCTACCTTGCGGCGGCGCGGGACGCCATGCGCGCCGCGCTGGCCGCCGCGCCCGGCTGTCGTCCCGGGGCGCTGGGCCTGACCACGCAGGGCGAGACGATGGTCCCCGCGGATGCGCGGGGCGAGGCGCTGCGGCCCTTTCTGGTATGGCTGGACGACCGCGGAGGGGCGCAGGCCGCGGCGCTGGAGGCGCGTCTGGGAGGCCAGCGCTTTTATGAGACGACGGGCCTGCCGCAGCTGAGCGGCGCCACGCCGCTGGCCAAGGCGATGTGGCTGCTGGAAAACGAGCCGGACCTCATGCGCCGGGCCGACCGGCTGCTGCTGCTGGAGGACTATCTGCTGGGCCGGTTTACGGGCCGCGCGGTCACCGAGCCCGCGGTGCAGACCTCCACCGGCTGGTACGACATCCGCCGGGACCGCTGGTGGCCCGAGGCGCTGGAAACCGCCGGGCTTCCCGCGCGGCTGCTGCCGGAATGCGTGCCCTGCGGGGAAAGCGTGGGGCCGCTCGTCCGCGAGGCGGCGCAGCTGCTGGGGCTGCCGGCGGGCATCCCCGTGGCGGCGGGGGCCATGGACCAGACCGCCGCCGCGCTGGCCGCCGGGGCCGCGGAGCCGGGCGTGGTCACGGAAACCACGGGCACCGCGCTGGTGATGGCCGCCTGCACCGAAACCCCGGCCTTCCCGCCGGAGGGCCGCGTGACGGTGTACCGCCACGCGCTGCCGGGCCGGTACCTGTACCTGCCCATCGGCAACACGGCGGGCATGGCGCTGCGCTGGTTTCGGGACGTGTGCTGCCCGGACCTGCCCGCCGGGGGCGAGGGCTATGCCGCGCTGGACCGCGAGGCCGCCGCCGTGCCCCTGGGCTGCGAGGGCGTGACGTTTCTGCCCTTCCTGGCGGGCGCGCCCGATCAGGACGAATGCCCCGGCGCGCGCGGGGCGTTCTACGGCGCGCGGCTGTCCACCACGCGGGCGCATCTGGCGCGCAGCGTGATGGAGTCGGCGGCGTTCATGATCCGCGACTTTCTTGCCGATCTGGAGCGGCTGGGCTGCCCGGCGCGGGAGGTGCGCTCGCTGGGCGGCGGCGCGCGAAGCGCCGTCTGGCTGCAAATGAAGGCCGACATCTGCGGCCGCGCCTTCCGCGTGCCCGCCTGCACCGAGGCCGCCGCGCAGGGCGCGGCGCTGCTGGCGGGCTGGGGGAGCGGCCTGATCGCCCGCGGCGAGGTCCCCCCGCCGCGCGAGGCGGCGGCCTACGCGCCCACCCCCGCCCTCGCCGCGCGGGCGGAGGCCGCCTACCGCCGCTACCGCCGATTGTACGCGGCGCTCAAACCGCTGTTTTCCGACGAGACATCGCAGTGAAGGAGGTATCGCAATGGAAGCTCAGAGCAAACCCCGCCTCGGCGTGCTGGCGCTGATGCTGGAGGGATACGAGCCGCTGTTTCCGGGCATCACGGCCCGGCAGCACGCCTATGTGGAGGAGGTCGTTTCGTCGCTTTCGGAGGTGGCGGAGTGCGTCTTTCCCCGTGTGGCGCTGAGCCGCGCCGACATCGAGGCCATCGTGGCCGGGTTCAACGCGCAGGGGCTGGACGGCATCCTGATGCTGCTGCTCACCTATTCGCAGGGGCAGTACCTGGTACACGCCATGCAGCGCAATGCGCTCCCGCTGGCGCTGGCGCTGGTGCAGCCCGACGAAACCGTGGGCGACGATTTTGAGGAGCTGGAGCTCACCGTCAACCAGGGCATCCACGGCTCGCAGGACAACGCCAACTGCCTCCTGCGCGCGGGCATCCCCTGCGCCTTCTTCGCGGGCAGCCGCAAAAACGGCGAGCTCGCCGCCTTCGTGCGGGACTTCGGCGCGGCGGCGCGCGCGCTGGAGGCCATGCGGCGCATGCGCATCGGCGTGATCGGCCGCCTGCCCGGCATGGGCGACGTGGTGACCGACGACATGGCGGTCTACCGCGCGCTGGGGCCGGAATTCGTGTACGATTCCATCGGCACGGTGCGGCGGCTGTGCGCCGAAGCGGACGAAGGGGAGATCGCGCGGCTGGTGGCGCTGGACCGCGAGCGCTTCGACGTGGACCCGCGCATGCCGCCGGAGCGGCACGCCGAGTCGGTGCGCATGTACCTGGGCATCCGCGCCTGGCTGGAGGCGGGCGGCTACGCGGGCTACACCCTCCACTTTGACGAGCTGGGCGCGGACGGGCGCTTCATCCACCTGCCCTTCCTGGCCGCGTCCAACCTCATGGCCGGGGGCTACGGCTACGCCGCCGAGGGCGACGCCACCTGCGCCATGCTCATGGCCGCGATGATCCGCCTGTGCGGCCGCGCCAACTTCAGCGAGATGTACATGATGGACCTGGCGCGCGAGGCCATCCTGATGTGCCACGCGGGCGAGGGCAACTGGGCCATGGCCCGCACGGACCGAAAGCCCTTCCTGATGGACCGCGTGTTCGGCGAGGGCGGGCTGGACAACCCGCCGACGCTGATCTTCGCCCAGCAGCCGGGGCCCGCGGCGGTGATGAGCCTTGCGCACCTGGGCGGCGACCGCTTCCGCCTGGTGTACGCGCCGGGCGAGGTGCTGGACAAGGCCGACCTGCGGCGCTGCGACATGCCGTATCTGTTCTTCCGGCCGCAGAGCGGCGTGCGCGCCTGCGTCAAGTCGTGGCTGGAGCAGGGCGGCACGCATCATGAGGTGATCGTGGAGGGCGCGCCTCAGGAGCGCGTCCGGCTGTGGTGCCGGCTGGCGGGCATCGAATTTGTGCGGGTGTAACCTGCAAAGGAGGCATGCTGAATGATGGAAAACCTTCGCCTGTCCCTGACCGATCTGCTGGGCGCGGACTACACGCGGGCGGTGTGCGAGGCGCGCGCGCTGCTCACGGGCGAAAGCCCGGAGGCGCTGCGCGCCCTGGCCGACGGGAAGATCGACTGGTACCCCGAGGCCTTCGCCCGCCGTCAGGAGGCGCTGATGGAAAAGGTGGGCAGCCGCGTGACGGACGGCTTTGCCAATGGCGAGGCGGGCGCGCCCACGGATTCCTACCGGGCGGCGCAGCACAGCGGGGCCGCGCCGCTGTCGGCGCTGGGGGCCTTCCGCGTGGGCGAGGACGGGCGCCTGTACTTCACCGGCAAGAGCGAGCACTATCAGATTCCGCTGGGCCATGACTTCCCCGGCTACGCGCTGGTGGGCCGCGCCCGCGCGCTGGGCATTCCCAACGCCACGCACAACAACACCCGCGGCTTCATCACCCGCACGCTGGAGCGCCGCCTGATCGCCGCGGCCAACGGCCTGCGCCCCGACGACCCGGCGCTGGAGGGCGTGATCGCCTCCCGGGAGCCGGGCGTGCTCAGCCGGGTCATCAACCTGGAGACGGGGTCGCTGGCGGTGGAGGCGGCGCTGAAGATGATGCTGGCGCGCTTTTACAGCCTCGACGGCGCGCCCGCGCCCTACGCGGGGCGCATCCCCGTGTTTCTGGTCATGGCGGATCAGGCCGGCGGGCTGGCGGGCAACTACCACGGCACCACCGTCGTGGCCCAGACCCTGCGCGGCCTGTGGCCCGAGCTGACCCGGAAAATAGAGGACGCGGGCATCTACCGCGTGGTCTCCGTGCCCATCAACGACGCGGAGGGCTTCCGGCAGGCCGTCGAAACGTGGAACACCCCGCCCTACAAGACCGCGGGCTTCTGCCATGAGATCATCATGATGAACTACGGGGCCATCCGGCTGGAGGAAGCGTATCTTCAGGCCGCCTACCGCCTCTGCCGCGGGAGCGACACGCCGGTCCTGTGCGACGAGATCCAGTCCTGCGCGTGGTACGAGGGGCTGTTCCTGTTTCGGCAGTACGGGCTTGCGCCGGACTTCGTGTCCGTGGGCAAGGGCTTCCCCGGCGGCGTGTACCCCGCCAGCCGCCTGCTCAGCAGCGGCGCGTTTGACAACCTGAGCCAGTTCGGCGCGCTGGTCACCAACGGGCAGGAGGAGCTGGCGAGCCTCGCCTACCTGATTACGATGACCTTCATCGAGGCCAACGGGCCGCACATCCGCGATACGGGCCGCCTGTACCACGAGGAGATGCAAGGGCTCGCCGCGCGGCACCCGGACCTGTGCGTGGGCACGGCGGGCGACGCGCACATGACGGCGCTGCACTTTCACCGGGTCGAGGACGCCACGGCGTTCTGCCGCCGCATGACCCAGACGTATTGCGTGGACATCAGCGCCCAGACCTACAAGCCCAACTGCCCGCCCGCGGCGCTGACCAAGCTGCCGCTGATCACCACACCCGGCATGGCGCGCGGGCTGGTGGCGCTGTTTGAGGCGGCGCTGGAGGGAGAGGAGGCGGAGGCATGAGCGCGGAGGTACGCTTCGGCATCATCGGCTGCGGGCTGATGGGACGGGAATTCGCCAGCGTGTCCATGCGCTGGCTGCACCTGACGGGCGACCTGCCCCGCCCCGTGATCGTGGCGGCATGCGATTCCTCGCCCGAGCGGCTCGCGTGGTTTGAGCGCGTGCCGGAAACCCGGTATTTTTATCAGGATTACCATGAGCTTCTGGAAAACCCCGAGGTGGAGGCGGTGTACTGCGCCGTGCCCCACAACCTGCACGCGCAGGTCTACGCTGACGTGATCCGCGCGGGCAAGCACCTTCTGGGCGAAAAGCCCTTCGGCATGGACCTGGCGGGCTTTCTCAGGATCAAGGCCGCCATGGCGGAACACCCGGAGGTGTTCGTGCGCTGCACCAGCGAGTTTCCCTACTATCCCGCCGTGCAGCAGATGGTGAAATGGTACCGCGAGGGGGCCTTCGGCCGCATCATCGAGGCGCGCTTCGCCATCCGCCATTCCTCGGACATGGACCTGAACAAGCCCATCAACTGGAAGCGCATGCGCGCTGTCAACGGCGACTACGGCTGCATGGGCGATCTGGGCATCCACACCCAGCACCTGCCCTTCCATCTGGGCATCCGCCCGCTGACGGTGAGCGCCCAGCTGGCCAACCTCGTGCCCGAGCGCCCCGGCCCCGACGGCGCGCCCGTGCCCTGCGAGACGTGGGACAACGCGATTCTGCTCTGCGAGGCCGAGAACGCCGCCGGCGACCGCTTCCCCATGCAGATGGAGATGAAGCGCATGGCCCCCGGCTGCACCAACACCGTCGAATACGAGATCTACGGCCTGAACCTGTCCGCCCGCTTCACCACCGACGACCCCAACGCCGTGCGCTACACGCAGGCCGTGGGCCGCGAGCAGGCGTGGGCGCGGCTGGTCGTGGGGCAAAAGACGCTCTACCCCGTCATCACGGGGGGCATCTTCGAGTTCGGGTTCTCGGATTCGCTGCTGCAGATGTTCGCCGCGTACGTGAGCGAGCTGCGCGGCCTGCCCTGCGGTTTCGGCTGCTTCACGCCCGCCGAGGCGGAGATGAGCCACCGCCTGCTCACCGGCGCGCTGGAAGCCTATGAGCAGCGGCGCGTGGTGACGCTCTGACGGCGCGCAAAAAGGGGCCGCGCCCTCCCCGTCTTTCGGGGGGGAGGGCGCGGCCCCTTTCCGTATCCGCTTACGGGTTGACCACGTTCTGCGGCGCGCCGTCCAGCCATGCCCGGAGGTTGGCCACGGCCACGTCCATCAGCCGCTGGCGGCTCTCTTTGGGCGCCCAGGCGATGTGCGGCGTGATGAGGCAGTTTGGCTGCGCCATGAGCGGGTTGTCCGCGAGCGGCGGCTCCACGGCGAGCACGTCCAGCGCCGCGCCCGCGACCTTGCCGCCCGCGAGGGCCTCGGCGAGCGCCGCCTCGTCCACCAGCGGCCCGCGCGAGGTGTTGAGCAGGAACACCCCGTCCTTCATGCGCGCGAGGGTGTCGCGGTTGATGATGCCCTGCGTCTCGGGCGTGAGGGGGCAGTGCAGGCTGATCACGTCGCTCTTTTCCAGCAGCTCCTCCAGCGTGGTCAGGCGCGCGGGCGGGCAGGCCTTCGCATAGGCGTCACAGGCCAGCACCTCCATGCCGAAGGCCGCGGCCAGCTTCGCCGTGGCCTGCCCGATGCGCCCGTAGCCGATGACGCCGAAGGTCTTGCCCGCCAGCTCGATGAGCGGCGCGTTCCAGTAGCAGAAATCCGGGCAGCGGCTCCAGTCGCCCGCCTTGACGGAGCGGCTGTGGTCGGCCACGTGATGGCACAGTTCCAGCAGCAGCGCCATGGCGAACTGCGCCACCGCCGTGGTGCCGTAGGTGGGGATGTTGCACACGGGGATGCCCGCGGCCTTGGCGGCGGCGATGTCCACCACGTTGAAGCCCGTGGCCAGCACGCCGATGTAGCGAAGCTGCGGCAGCAGCGCCCCGATGGTTTCGGCGGAAAGCGGCGTCTTGTTCACGATGACCGCCTCCGCGCCTTTGGCGCGGCGCAGGATCTCGTCATTGCCCTGCGCAAAGGGGGTGCGGTCATACACCGTGAGGTCGCCCAGCGCCTCAAGGCCCTCCCAGCTCAGATCCCCCGGGTTTTCGGTATATCCGTCCAGCACGACGATTTTCATGCCCGTCCTCCTTCCAGCTGCCCGCGCATCGCGGCCGCGCCCAGGGCCAGAAGGCCGTTGTCGCTGCCGCACATGTTGATCTGCATGCCGCGCGACAGCCACGTAACCAGCGGCCCCGCGGAGCCGAAATGCACCCCGGACCACTTGCCGTTGGCCCGGGCCGCCGCGATCACCCGCTCGAAGGCGGCCACGATGTCGGGATGGTCGAACTGCCCCAGGATGCCGTAGTCCTGCGTCATGTCGTTGGGGCCGATGAAGCCCACGTCGATGCCCTCGACCGCCAGGATCTCCCCGATGTTCTCCACGCCGCGGCGGGACTCGATCTGGCACATCAGCAGCGTTTCGTCGTTGGCGCGCGGCATGTACTGCGCGCCGCTGACCTTGCAAAAGTCCGTGTGCGGCCGCGACAGCGACACCCCGCGATGCCCCAGCGGCGCGTACTTGGCGCAGTCCACCAGCATGCGCGCCTGCTCGGCGGTTTCGGTGTTGGGCAAAAGCAGGCCGCTTGCGCCCATCTCCATGAACTTGAGCGCGTGCTCGCGCCGCATCTCGGGGATGCGCACCAGCGCGGGAATCTCCGCGCCCCGCGCCACGGCGATGATGTTGGCCGCCTCGCGCGTGGTGAAGGAGCCGTGCTCGCAGTCGATGATGAAAAAGTCAAAGCCGCAGCTTTTGAGGATTTTGCCGATGTCGGGGCTGGCGAAGGTGGCCACCATGGTGCCCAGCACCTGCTCGCCGTTGCGCAGCCGTTGCTTGAGGGATGTCATGCCGTCGTCCTTCCTTTCGTAAATGGCTGTTTTCGCTGCCAGGGTCCGTCAGGGAACGCTGTCAAGCGCCGTCAGCCGCACCCTGCAGGCGTCCGAGGCGGCCAGCGCCTCCACCTGCGCGCGCCGGGGCAGGGCCATGCCGATGGCTCCCCGCCGCGTGATCACCAGCGTGCCCGCGCTGTTGCAGAACGCCGCCAGCCGCGCAAGCGGCATATCCTCCTGCAATCCCACGCACAGCGCCGCCGCCAGCGTATCCCCCGCGCCGGTGGGGTCCACGGCCTCCATGTCGATGCCCTCGGCCACCGCCACCTGCCCGTCCATGCTGAGCACGGCCCCGTCCTTGTCGCGGGTGAGCGCCACCACGCGCGGCCCCATGCGGTGCAGCGCGCGCAGCACGTTGCCCACGGTGGTTTCCCCGGTGAGGAAGCGGCCCTCCGCGAGCGTGGGCGCCACCACATCCGCCTGCTCCACGGCCCATTGCAGGCGCCGAAGCGCCTCCGAACCGCTGGCCAGCTCCTGGCGGATGTTGGGGTCAAAGGATACCAGCACGCCGCTTGACCGGGCGATGCGCACCAGCCGCTCGCACGCGCCCCGCATCTGGGGGGTCAGCTCCAGCAGCATGCCCGGAAAGTGCACCGCGTAGGCGTCCGCGATGTCCGCCTCGTCCAGCTCGCCGGCATCCAGCAGGCTGCCGACCGAGTTTCTGCGGTAGTACTGATAATTTCTGCCGCCGCCGGGCAGGTATTCCAGAAAGGCCAGGCCAATTTGCCCCTGGTCCGAAACGGTTACGCGGCTCAGGTCCACCCCCTGCTCCTCCAGCGTGCGCGTGACCATGCGGCTGAGGCTGTCCCGGCCCACCTTGCCGATAAAGCCGCTGCGTGCCCCCAGCAGCGCCGCCGCGCACGCGAAGATACCCGCAGATCCGCTGGCGGTTTTGATCACCGCGCCGGCGTCCTCCAGGCGCATGCCGGTGCGCTCGGGCACCAGGTCAACGAGCAGCTCGCCAAGGGCCAGGATCGGTTTCCGGGTAAGCGGGCTGGCGTTGGATCGTTCCATTTCCATATAGGATCGCACCACTTTCTTCCTGTCCCGACATTGTTTATTAGTAATAAAGATTAAATATAAATAATATCCAGCGTCATCAGTATATCCGACAAGCGCCGAAATGTCAAGAAAAATCGTATATATCCGGCTCGGAAAAATGCCGCTTTCCCCGGCCGGCTCTCCGGTTGACAGGCGCGATTTTTGCGATATAATATTAGTGATGAAATTGGAGGAGCGAAAGACGATGAAAAAGGCAACCTCCCAGGATGTGGCAGCGCTGGCGGGCGTATCGCAGGCCACAGTATCCCTGATTCTCAACAACAGCAGCAAAATCACCTTCAGCAGCGAAACGCGCGAGCGCGTGCTGGCCGCCGCCCGGCAGCTCAACTACCAGCTGCCCGCGCGCAAGAAGGCCAGCGCGCAGACGGGCTCGCGCATGCTGCTGGTGCTCACGCCCACGCTGACCAACCAGTATTATTCCGAAATCATCCAGACCCTTGAGCAGTACGCCGACAGCCTGGATTACCGCGTCATCGTGTGCAACACCTTCCGCAAGCCCGAGCTGGAGAAGTTCTATCTCAACACCTTCGTGGACGCGCACGTGGACGGCATCATCTACACGTTTTTGCCCAGCTTTCCCCGGATGGTGGAGAAGATCGCCGACACCCTGCCCACCGTGCTCATCGGCGAAAAGCAGGACGAGCTGAGCGTGTGCTCCATCGAGCTGAGAAACGTGGCCGCCGGCGCGCTGCTGGCCGAGCACCTCTATCAGCTGGGCCACCGCCGCCTGGTGTTTATCTCCACGCCCTTCAACCAGCTTTCCCTGGCGCGCAGCCAGCGGTTGGAGGGCATTCGCCGGCAGCTGGAATCCCACGGCATCCGCGACGGGCTGGAGGTGCTGTCGGCCGAGCGCAGCGCCGAGGCCGATGCCCTCTCCGACGGCCTGCCCTACGAATACAACGTGGGGCGCGCCCTCACCGCCGAGCTCATCCGCCGCCACAGCCGCGCCACCGCCTTCATCGGGGTGAACGACATGACCGCCCTCGGCATCCTTGCCGAGCTGGCCGCGCGCGGCATCCACGTGCCCGGCGACGTATCGGTGTGCGGGTTTGACAACATCTTTTCCTCGGCCATCACCACCCCCAGCCTCACCACCATCGACCATCATCTGCGCACCCGCTGCCAGGCCGCCGTGGACATGATTCTCTCCCGGCCGGCCCCCTCCGCCCTCCCGGGGCCCTTTGTCAACAAAATCGAATATACCCCCCAGCTCATCGTGCGTTCGTCCACCGGCAAGGCCCGCGAAGGGGCGCTGGAGGAGCGCCGGTAACAAAAACAGGGCCGCCTTTTTCAGGCAGCCCTCAGACTGTCAAATAACCCATTTGGGGAGGTTTGGAGGACCCGCAGGTCCTCCAAAGTGAATTCGTATCGCCCGGCTTTGCCGGGCGGGCGGGGAGTTTGCGCCCCTGGGCGCAAACATTTCTTAAGCT
>DVIV01000022.1 GCA_018710985.1 Candidatus Limiplasma pullicola | reverse complement strand
TCTGGCGCAAGGAGGCACCCAGAAACCCCTTATCCAGGAACTCATCCAAGGCCGCCCTCTGTATGTTTTCCAATGTAACGCTCGACTTCTCTTCCATGGATGCCTCCATATAACACTGCTATGTAACGGTGTTATTCTATCACTTATCAAGCAGGCTGTCAATAGCGTAAAGGAAAAAGGCTGCCCCTTCCATCCGCCTGAGCGAGTGGGTGGCAGCCAAGTGGGATGGGACATCACTCAGGGTCCATACCTGGGCGTCCGCAGGAAGGAATGCAAGCCTCGGTCGTTTCCGCGTCCTCTTTCGTCTTGACACCAAATACGAAATACAGGATGTGAAACGCCCAGACGAAACCAAGGATGAGGCAGGGAACATAGAGCGATTTGAGCAGCATCAGGATGAAGCCAAAGGCCATGAGCAGCGTGACTGTGAGCATCACGCGTTTTTTGGCCGGCCAGGTCATCCCCTGCCCGGATACATAGTCGGCCAAGTTTTCCCGGTAAAGCTTCGTATGAGTGAACCAGGCATGCAGCCGTCGGGAGCTTTTTGCAAAGCAGAAAGCCGCCAGCATCAGAAACGGAAACGCCGGCAGCATGGGGACTACCGCACCGACGGCGCCCAGGCCAACGCCCAGGCAGCCCACAACCACATAGATCGCTTTTTTCAACTTCATTTGATCCTCCCCAAACGCCTTTGCTCTTTCTTGGTTTCTACGACATGCCGGATGGCTGCAACGGGATGATGCAGGATCATCCTTGGGCCGGCAAAGCGCATCACCTCGCGGATTTTTGCGCGCATATCCGGTTTGTAGCAATGTATCCGGCAGTTGGAACAAAACGTCTTGGTGTCCATGAACGGGCACTTGTCCGCGCGCATTTTTGCATAGGCGTCAAGCGCCGCGCATTGCGGGCATAGGTCGCCGCGGGTATGGTGCTTTTTGCGGCAATACAGCGCAATCATCTGGGAGACCATCCGTTTTTCCCGTTCGCGCTTGGTCTGCGTATCCATCAGCTCATCCTCCCGTGCTCCACGCAATAGACCGTATCGGCCATGCGCATGGTGGACTGCCGGTGAGAGACCAGCACGACGGTCTTGTCCATGCGCTCCTTGTGCAGCGCCCTCAGAATGACGGCTTCGTTGAGGCTGTCCAGATTGCTGGTGGGTTCGTCCAGCAGTATGAAGGGCGCATCGTGCAGGAACGCACGGGCCAGGCCCAGGCGTTGGCGCTCGCCGCCGGAGAGGGTGTCGCCCAATTCACCGACAGGCGTATCGTATCCGCGGGGAAGCGTCATGATGAAATCGTGCACGGACGCCTTCCGGCAGGCCGCTTCGATCTCCGCGTCCGTGGCGTCCAGCTTCGCAAGGCGCAGATTGTTGCGAATGCTGTCGTGGAACAGCTGCGTTTCCTGGGTCACGAAGCTCTCCATGTCGCGCAGGTCACGGGTGTTGACCCGTTCGATGTTCCGACCCGAGAGACTCACTTCGCCGCTCTGCACACGCCAAAAGCGCATCAGCAGCTTGAGCAATGTGGATTTGCCGCTGCCGCTCCTGCCGGTAATGCCCACCACCGCGTTTTTCGGTATGTCAACCGATACATTATCGAGGATCGTCTCCTCTCCATAGGCGAAATGCACATGCCTGGCCGCTGCGCCGTCAAAGCTGATGGGCTCCTGCCGTTCGATGTCCGGGGCCACGGGTTGCTCATCCAGAATGTCCAGCACGCGGTTTCCGGCCGCAAATGTGTTTTGCAGGGTGCTGCCCAGCGCAGCCAGCGCGACCACCGGGCCAAAGGAGGAAAACAGCGCGATGGTGGGAATCAACACACCCGCATAGCCGACCTGCCCGGCCCGATACAGGGCTGTGCCGGCCAGGAGCATAGCCAGATCAAAAGCCAGAATCGCCGCGCCCGTAATGGCGTTGTTCCGCCCGGCGATGCGCTTCATCCGCGCTTCCGTCTGCGCGAGTGCATCCGTGCGCGCGTTCATCTGCGCAAGGCGTTTGGCGCCCTGGCCGTACTGCTGCGTTTCGCTCAGGCCGCGCAGGCTGTCCAGCACAAACGCGCTCAGCTCGCCCGACTGGGTGCGGAAAACCAGCCCGCTGTCACCGCTGCTGCGGGATATCGCCAGCGGAATCACAACGCCCACCACGGCGTAAGCGGCCAGGGCAAGCAGCCCCAGCACCCCGTGAAAGGAGCCGATGAACAGGCACATGACCACGGTAAACAGCGCCGCGATGGCCAGGGGGGAAAGGGTATGCGCGTAAAAGACCTCCAGCAGCTCGATGTCCGAGGTGATCACGGCGATCAGGTTTCCCTTGTCCCGTCCCTCCAGCTTGGCGGGTGCGAGCCTGCGCAGCGCGCGGAACACCCTGTCGCGCAAAATCGCCAACAGCTTAAAGGCGATGAAGTGGTTGCAGGCCTGCTCCCCATAGCGCAGGAAGGCCCGCATCAGCGCGAACACTACCACACAGGCAAACAGTATATTCTGCGAAATCGACGCGCCTTGCCCCAGAACGTCCAGCACCGCATAGCCGCCCAGAATGGTGATGAACGACGCGCACAGGTGACCGGCCAGCCCCATGGCAATGGCCAGCAGCATATAGCCCACCATCGGCCGGACCAAAACCACCAGCCGCGCCATCACAGCCCATCCACTGCGTCTTTTCATTGGGCATCGTCCTCCTTCCTGTAGTTTTCAAGGCTTTGCTGCGTGTTCCAAAGCCTTGCGTAAAAGCCTCCCTGCTTGAGCAGCGCGCTGTGGTTGCCGTGTTCGGACAGACGGCCGTTGCAAAGCACATAGATGGAATCCGCCGCCTCCACGTTGGCCAGCCTGTGGGAGATCAGGATGACCGTCTTGCGCTGTGCCAGGCGGTGGATTTCGCGCATGATGTCGTTCTCGCTCTCCACATCGATGTTGGAGGTCGCCTCGTCGAAGATGTACACAGGGCTGTCATGCAGCAGCGCGCGGGCCAGCGCCAACCGCTGGCACTGGCCGCCGGAGAGGTTGGCGCCCTTCT
>DVIV01000021.1 GCA_018710985.1 Candidatus Limiplasma pullicola | reverse complement strand
GGGGGCGGATCATCGTCATCCTTCTTTTCAAAGGGCTTCTTGCCCAGCTCCTTGCGGTCCCGCTCGATGGCCTCGTCCAGCTCTTCCAGATACGCTTTGGGCGTCCGCTCCACCACGACCGTCGTCTTTTTGTGTTTGTTGGCTTTGGCCTTGACGTGGGTCGAATCCGTATACAGAATTGTTCCGCCCACCAATCCCTTTTCCATGGCCTGGCGCAGAATCTCATTGAAGATCTGCTCGGGAATGTCGTTATCCCGGAAACGTCGTTTCCGATTTACGCTCAGGGTTGTGGCGTCCGGCGCTTTCTCTGTCAGACTCAGCCCACAGAACCATTTATACGCCATGTTATAGTTAACCTCTTCCTCCAGCCGCCGCTCCGAACGGATGCCGTAGAGATACCCCACAAACAGCATGCGGAACAACACCTCCGGCTCAATCGCCGGACGGCCCAGGTTGGCACTGTACAGCGGTGCGCACAGCCTGCGGATGAATGAGAAGTCGATGCTGCGATCGATCTTCCGCAGCAGATGCTCCTGCGGTACCAGCTGTTCCAGAATGATTAGTTCCATCCCCTGCTGCTTTTCGTGGAATTTGTTCAGCATGCCGCTCTCCCCTGTCTCTTTACTTTTGTGTTTCCCGCTCTTTTCTCTTTCTGCTCGTACATTTATATATTCGACATGCTTATTCGTTTTTCCTTATGAAAAATGACCGTTGACTCGCTTTTGTCAACGGTCTGAAGCGCCGGACGGAATTTTCCGTCCGGCGCTTGCTTTGCTGTTTCAGCCGTTTTCCTCCCGGTAGGCGGCCTCGTCGTCCCAGTCGTAATCGCTTTGGGATGCACCGGCCGATACGCAGTCCGCGGGCACGAAGCCGCGCATGGGCTGGCTTCCCGATACCTCGATGTAGGCCCAGCTCTCGCCGTTGCGCGAGGTATAGGGCCCCAGATAGGTGACCTGCGCACCCTGCGCGAGCCGGGCCGTTTCCACGCAGCTCCCGTCCGGCTCGTCGGTCAGGCTGCAGGCGCGGGAAATGGATGCGCCGGTATACGACAGGTTCAGGCTGACCGGGTTGAGACTGTCCTTGAGACGGCTCATGTCGATGTAGCCGATGCGGCGGCTGCCGCCGTTGGTCTCATAGGCGACGGCCAGCCAGCCGTTTTCCCGCCCGGCAATCCACACCGAGCCGTTGGTGGACACGCTGGCCTTGCCGTTGGCAGACCGGTAATACCCCGTGCCCGGACCGCTGTAGACGTCCAGCTTCTGGTTGGGCTTGAGGTCGTAGGCACGGAAGTCCAGCACGGTCTGGGGATTGGCCTGCGCGTTGCTTCGGGGCAGGGGACGGCCCTGCGGATTGAGCGTATTTTGGGCGCGCATGTCCTCCAGCACCTGATGCGCCAGGCGTTCGTTGGCCTGCTCCACGCTGTTGAGCAGGCCGTAGCGGTACTGGGGGTTGACCTGATACCATGCCTGGCTGCGAAAATACACGTCGTACTTTTCGCCGGAGCGGAAGGGACGGCCGTGACGCGCGAAGATTTCATTATAAATGTAGCCCACTGCCTCGTACTGCCAGCCCCACAGCTCCTCCTCAGTGAGCAGGCGCGTGTCGCTGTCGGGAATGATATAAAAGTTGTTGACGCCGGAAGCCAGCGCCGCGGACGTGGCAAGCAGAAGCGCCAGCCCCAGAAGGACTGAGATTTTTCTCACAGGCCAAGCCCCCCTCCGGTATGATGGAAACGGTACGGTTTTCCCCGTCCAGTATACCATATTTTGTATGCCTGTGAAAAGAACCTCAGCTGCCGCGCGGCGTCCGTGCCTGCCCGTCCTCAAAGCCCACGATCAGACCGTGCTTTTCGCCGTAGTAGGAGCACAGGCCGCTGGCGGGCAAAAGCTCGCAGGGCGCCTCCGGCCAGACCTCGCGGATCAGCCCGACCAGCCGGGACGCGCCCTCCTCGTTCTGCACATGGGTGATGGCCAAGGGCCCGCCCGCGTAGCCCGCGCGCTCCAGCTCGCGCACCAGCAGCTCCAGGCCGCGGGCCGCGCCGCGCGGCTTCATCAGCGGCTGCAACGTGCCGTGCTCGCTGGCGCAGCCCAGGATGCGCACGCCCAGCATGCCGATGGTCGCGGCCACCAGCTTGTTGAGCCGTCCGTTTTTCACGAAGTTGTCCACATGCTCCAGCAAAAACAGCAGATGCGTATGCTGGTGATACAGCCACAGCTGCTGCGTCACCTGCTCAAAGGGCAGCCCCTGCGCGATCAGCTCGCATGCGCGAAAGACCAGCAGCGCGATTTCCGCGCCCGCGGAGCGGGAATCCAGCACGTAAATGGGCTTGTGAGGCTGCTTTTCCCAGAGCATATCGCGCCCCAGCACGGCGGAGTTGTAGCTGCCCGACAATCCGCCCGTGATGGTGATGGCGATGACGTTGTCCCCTTCGGAAAAGGCGCGCGCCCAGGTTTCCGGCGAGGGGCAGGCCGAGCTGCTCTTGCCCTTGTGCGCCTCCATGGCCGCCAGAAAGCGGGCGCGGTCCATCTCCGGGCCGTCCACCCATTCCTCCTCGCCCAGCAGGATGCTCAGCGGTACGCGGCGCAGGCGCACGTTGGGCGCAAGGTCGCCGGGAAGCAGGTCGCAGCCCGAATCGGTAACGATGATCCATTCCATAGCGGATTTCCTCCAGCCTATAAAACAGTATAAAAAACTGATAAAAACAGTTTCTAAAACTTTATATCATCGTTTGCAATGCTTGTCAAGGGGCTTTTTTTATGCTATGATGGGGCCACTACGCAGACGGAGGAGGGAAGCGCATGGAACGGTTCGAGGAATCCGCCTTTTGCAGGGAAATCGAGGCCTTTCGCCTGCCGCGCTATGCGGAGCTGCCGGATTTTCGCCTGTACATCGACCAGCTGATCGCGCTGGTGGAAAAGACGCTGGCTCCCCTGATGGGCGCGGACGGGGAGAAGTGGATCACTGCCACCATGGTGGGCAACTATGCGCGCCAGGGCGTCATCCCGCGGCCGGAGGGCAAGCGCTACGGGCGCGACCACGCGGCCTACCTGATCTTTGTGTGCCTGACCAAGCAGGTAATTGCCATCGGGGACATCCAGCAGCTCATCCGGGTGCAGCAGGGCACGGCGTTTAAGGTGGCCGTGGCCTACGACTATTTTTGCACAGAGCTGGAGAGCATTCTGGCCCACGTCTTTAACGGCGCGCCGCTTCGGCCCGATTCCAGCCGCACGCATGCGCGGGAGACGCGCCTGGTGCGCTCGGCCGGATTTGCGGTGGCGCACAAGATCTACCTTTCGCAATACCTGCGCTATCTGCGCGCGCAGGAGGAGGAAACGAAGGCCTGAACGCTTGTGACAGACTGTTTTGCGGGGCGAAACCGCCTCCCTGCAGGACGGTCTTTTTTGCGCTTTTTTGTCGAAACCTTAATCTGATCTTTATACTGGCTCCGCAGTTTTCATGCTGTCTTTATGCGAGCCATGTCATAATCAAGCCGTACTCCCCTGTAGAAGAGGTTGAGGATTGTTATGACGAAGGTCCTGGAACGTGTTCATTTTTCTTCCGCGCAGATCATTATCGCCGGTTTTGCTACGGTGATTTTGCTGGGCGCGGCGCTGCTGACGCTTCCCTTTGCGAGCCGCGTGCCAGGCAGCGCCAACTTTGCCGACGCGCTGTTCACCGCTACCTCCGCCGTGTGCGTCACCGGTCTGGTGGTGCAAGATACCGCATTGTACTGGTCGGAGTTCGGACAGGCGGTCATTTTGATACTGATTCAAATCGGCGGCATGGGCGTGGTTACGGTGGCGGTAGCCATTGCCATGATTTCGGGCAAAAAGATCAGCCTGATGCAGCGCAGCACCATGCAGGAAGCCATTTCGGCGCATCATGTGGGCGGCGTGGTGCGGCTGACGGGCTTTATCGTGCGGGGCAGCCTGCTGATCGAGCTGGTGGGCGCCATGCTGCTGGCGATCGTGTTCGTTCCGGAGTTTGGCGTGGGGCAGGGCGTGTGGTACTCGGTGTTCCATTCCATTTCCGCGTTTTGCAATGCGGGGTTTGATCTTATGGGCGTACGGGCGCCCTATTCATCCCTCGTGGCTTACGCGGGTAACCCGGTGGTCAGCCTGACCATCGCGGGGCTGATCGTGGTGGGAGGCATCGGCTTTCTTACCTGGGAAGACATTCGCACCAACGGGCTGCATTTGCGCGCCTACCGGCTGCAAAGCAAGGTGATTCTCTGCGTCACCTTTGCACTGATCGTGCTGCCCGCGGCATATTTTTATGCTTTTGAGCTCTCCGACGCGCTGCCTGTGGGCGAGCGCGTGCTCAGTGCGCTGTTCCAGTCCATCACGCCGCGCACGGCAGGCTTCAACACCATTGATCTGACCGCGCTAAGCGAGGTGGGCCAGATGGTGCTGGTTATGCTCATGCTCATCGGCGGATCACCGGGCTCCACGGCAGGTGGCATGAAAACCACCACGCTGGCCGTGCTTTTGTTTTCGGCTGCGGCGGTGTTTTCCAGGCGAGAGGAACCACGCTGCTTCGGCCGGCGCATTGAGGGCGATGCCCTGCGCAACGCGGCGGCCATCCTGCTTTTGTATCTGTCGATGTTCCTGCTGGGCGGGCTGACCATCAGCGCCATGGAGGACCTGCCGGTGGTGGATTGCCTGTTTGAGGCGGCTTCGGCCATTGGTACGGTGGGCCTCACGCTGGGCCTCACGCCGGGACTGGGCGGCCCCTCGCGCGCTATTTTGATCGCGCTGATGTTCTTTGGAAGAGTGGGAGGACTGACGCTGATCTTTGCAGCACTGGCGGGTAAGCGCCCCTGCGCCTCCAAGTTGCCTCGTGAAAAAATCACCGTGGGATAGGGAAAAGGAGAGGATAAAGATGAAATCCATTTTGCTGATCGGTCTGGGACGGTTTGGACGCCATATTGCCATCAAGCTGCATGAGCTCAGGCATCAGGTCATGGCCGTAGACTGGCGCGAGGAGTGCGTGGAGGCGGCTTTGCCCTATGTGACCAGCGCGCAGATCGGCGACAGCAAGAACGAGGAGTTCATGGCGTCGCTGGGGGTGCGCAATTTCGATGTGTGCATCGTGGCCATCGGAGACGATTTTCAAAGCTCGCTGGAAACCACCTCGCTGCTGAAGGACCTGGGCGCGCGCTTTGTGGTAGCGCGCGCGGCGCGCGACGTGCACGCCAAGTTTCTCCTGCGCAACGGCGCGGATGAGGTGGTCTACCCCGAAAAGCAGCTGGCGGCCTGGACCGCCATCCGCTACAGTTCGGATCACATCTTCGACTATATCGAGCTCAATGCCGACCATGCCATCGTGGAGGTGGCGGTGCCGGACGGCTGGGTCGGCCGCACCGTGGGCGAGCTGGACGTGCGGCGCAAGTTCGGCCTGAACGTGCTGGGCGTGAAAAGGCAGGGCAAGCTGAACGCGAATGTGACCTCGGATACGATGCTCCTGCGCGATGAAACGGTGCTGGTGCTGGGCAGCAACCAGGCCATCCAGCGCTGCTTCCACCTGTAGGAGGGCCGTGTCCCGGAAAGGGGAGGGCGGAGTATGTCAAATGTGCTGTTGATCGGGTGCCTGGCGGCGCTGGCGTATACGGGCTACCGGGTAATGGACCGGGTAGACGCTTTTTTGGCGCATCGCGTGACTTCGGAGGCTGGCGCAAGGCAGACGGATGATGGTATAATGGTGCGTCAGGAGGTGAGGGCGCATGACGGACGCCGGGCGGACCACCGCAGAGAAGCGGGGCAGGCTCAAGCTGTTTGTGAGTTACGCGCCCGGCGCGGGCAAAACCTGCGCCATGCTGCGGGACGCACTGCAGCAGAAGGGCCGGGGCGTGGACGTGGCGGCCGGTGTGGTGGACCCGCACGGGCACGCCTGTACGGCGCGTCTTCTGTCCGCGCTGGAGCGCCTGGCCGGGCCCGCGCTGGCAAAGGACGGAGAAATGGATCTGGACGCGGCGCTGGCGCGCGCGCCAAAGCTGGTGCTGGTGGACGATCTGGCGCATCGGAACGCAGCGGGAAGCCGTCACAGCCGACGAAGCCAGGATGCGGCAGAGCTGCTTAAAGCGGGGATGGATGTGTATGCCACGCTCAACGTGCAGCACATCGAAAGCCTGAGCGACGCGGTGGCCGCCGTAACCGGCACCGCCGTGCAGGAGAGGATTCCCGACTCGGTCTTTGACGGAGCGGACGAGGTGACGTTTCTGGACGTGGAACCGGCCGAGCTGATTCGCCGGCTGGGGGAGGCGCCGGATGGCCTGAGCATCGGACAGCTTACCGCCCTGCGCGAAATGGCGCTGCGCCGCTGCGCCGACCGGCTGGACCGGGCCGAACCACGGCCGGTGGGGCCGGGCGCGGGGCTGGCGGAGGAGCACATACTGGCCTGCCTCTCGCCTGCGCCCTCCAACGCGCGCATCATCCGCACGGCGGCGCGCATGGCGGGTGCGTTCCATGGCGATTTTACGGCGCTGTATGTGCGCACGCCGCACGCGGAAAAACTGTCCACCCAGGATCAGGAGCGCCTCCGGCGCAACATGCGCCTGGCCCGCCATCTGGGCGCCAATCTGGAAACCGTCTACGGCGGCGACGTGGCCTACCAGATCGCGGAGTTTGCTCGCCTCTCGGGCGTGTCGCGCATTGTGCTGGGGCGCAGCGCGGCGGGGCACCGGCGCATTCCGTGGCGCCTTTCGCTGACCGACCGGCTCATCGCCTACGCGCCCTCGCTGGATATCCACATCATTCCTGACGGGGCGGCGCAGGCGCGCTATACGCCGCACGGCGCCCCGGAAAAGCGCTTCTCCCTCACCGCGGCCGACGGGCTCAAATGCCTCCTGGCGCTGCTGGGAGCCACGGCGCTGGGCTTTGTCTTTGACCGCCTGGGGTTTGGCGAGGCCACCATCATCATGGCCTATCTGCTGGCCGTGCTGGTCACCTCGGTCGTCACCTCGCATATGGCCTACAGCATGGCCGCGGCGGCGGTCAGCGTGGTGGCGTTTAACCTGCTGTTTATCGCGCCGCGCTTTACGCTGGCCGTCTATGGCAAGGAATATCCCGTCACGTTTCTGATCATGTTCCTCACGGCCACGCTTTCAGGCAACCTGGCGGCGAGGCTGAAAAATCATGCCCGCGAATCGGCACAGACCGCCTACCGCACCAAGGTGCTCTTTGATACCGACCAGCTGCTGGCCCGCGCAGGAGACCGCCAGGCCGTGGTGGCCGCTACGGCGGGACAGCTGGTCAAGCTGCTGGGACGCGACGTGGTCATCTATCCCGCGCCGGATGCCGAGCCGCAGGTGTTTCCCGCCGGGCAGGAACCTACCGCCGACCTCCTGACGGAGGATGAGCGCGCCGTGGCCGTATGGGCCATGAAAAACAACGAACACGCCGGCGCCACCACCGATACGCTCTCTCAGGCCCAGTGCCTCTACCTGGCCATCCGCGTGGGCGAGCGGGTATACGGGGCGGTGGGCGTGGCGGCGCAGGGCGCGCCGCTGGACCCCTTCGAGCACAGCATTCTTCTCTCGATTCTGGGCGAGTGCGCGCTGGCGCTGGAAAACCTGCAAAACGCCGCTGAAAAGGAGCGCGCCGCCGTCCTGGCCAAAAACGAGCAGCTGCGCGCCAACATGCTGCGCGCCATTTCGCACGACCTGCGTACGCCGCTTACGGCCATATCGGGCAATGCCAGCAACCTGCTTTCCAACGGCGCGGACTTTGACGAGGATACCCGCCGTCAGCTCTATTCCGATATCTATGATGATTCGCTCTGGCTGATCAACGTGGTGGAAAACCTGCTGTCCGTCACGCGAATCGAGGACGGGCGCATGGCGCTTCGGCCCTCGGCCGAGCTGGTGGAGGAAATCGTGACCGAGGCGCTCAACCACGTGGGACGCGGCCGCACGGATCATACCATCACCTTCAGCTGCGCCGATGAGTGGCTGATGGCCCGTGCCGATGCGCGGCTGATCGTGCAGGTGGTGGTCAACATCGTGGACAACGCCCTCAAGTATACCCCGCCCGGTTCGCATATCGACATCACGGCGGCACGGGAGGACGGCATGGTGGCCATATCCATCGCCGACGACGGGCCGGGCGTGCCCCCGGAGGTGGGCGAGCGGGTGTTCGACATGTTCTTCAGCGGGGCCAACCGCGCCGCCGACAGCCGCCGCAGCCTGGGGCTGGGCCTGGCGCTGTGCCGCTCCATCATCACCGCGCATGGGGGTACGATCACCCTTTCGCAGAATCAGCCGCACGGCGCGATATTCCGCTTTACTTTGCCCGCCGAGGAGGTGCAATGGCATGAACCATAAGCCGCTGATTTTGGCCGTGGAGGATGACCGGCCGGTGCGCACGTTAATCGCCACCACGCTCAAGGCGCACGGCTACCGCCATCTGGAGGCCGCCACGGGGGAAGCTGCGCTGATGGAGGCATCCTCCCACAATCCGGATATCATCCTGTTGGATCTGGGCCTGCCGGACATGGATGGGGTGGAGGTGATCACGCGGATTCGCGCCTGGTCCAACGCGCCCATCATCGTTATCAGCGCGCGCAGCGAGGACGCGGACAAGATCAGCGCTTTGGACGCCGGCGCGGACGACTACCTGACCAAGCCCTTCTCGGTGGAGGAGCTGCTGGCCCGCCTGCGCGCCACTCAGCGGCGGCTGGCGGCCATGGCCGAGACGGCGGCTCCCGCCGCATCGGTATTTGTCAACGGCGGCCTGCGCATCGACTATGCGGCGGGCTGCGTGTATCTGCAGGGCGCGGAATTGCACCTGACGCCCATTGAGTATAAGCTCCTGTGCCTGCTGGCCCAGAACGTGGGCAAGGTGCTCACCCACACCTATATTACCCGCAAGATCTGGGGCAACAGCATGGACAGCGATATCGCGTCCCTGCGCGTGTTTATGGCCACCCTGCGCAAAAAGCTGGAAAAGGACGGCGGCACGCAGTACATCCAGACGCATATCGGCGTGGGGTATCGCATGCTGCGTGTGGAGACAAACGAGGAAAAGCCCTGAAAACAGCATACAAAAAAAGCCGCTTGCGAATCGCAACGGCTTTTTTGCATCAACCATAGGGTGGATGAAGGTGGAGGTGCCATCCGGATTTGAACCGGAGAATAAAGGTTTTGCAGACCTTCGCCTTACCACTTGGCTATGGCACCGGGTGTGGAGCGGTAGACGAGATTCGAACTCGCGACATCCACCTTGGCAAGGTGGCACTCTACCACTGAGCTACTACCGCACACATGGTGCCTTGGGGCGGAATCGAACCACCGACACGCAGATTTTCAGTCTGCTGCTCTACCGACTGAGCTACCAAGGCATGATGGCGACCCGGAAGGGGCTCGAACCCTCGACCTCCAGCGTGACAGGCTGGCATTCTAACCAACTGAACTACCGGGCCACATTCTGGTGGGAACAACAGGGCTCGAACCTGTGACCCTCTGCTTGTAAGGCAGATGCTCTCCCAGCTGAGCTATGCTCCCCCAACCTTTGCCGCAACCGTTTGGCGACCGCGGCGACGTGTAATATCATAACGCTTGAGCGCTGTTTTGTCAATATGGAAAAACCAAAAATCCGAAATTTTTCTGCCGCCATTTGGAAATGGCCGCTCCTGCAGGATTTGCGTAACATTTTTCCAGAGCGGAGCGGAAAATCCGGCGCAAAGGGCAGGGATAGGGGAGTGTGAGGGAACCTTCCCCTATATCTGGCCGGGACGGCCGCCGGCGCTTCTTCCGTTACTGCGCAGAGCAAGGCCTGTTTGACGGGAAGGTGTAACGTTAACGTAACAGATCCGCAATGCTGTCACAGGAGAGCAGACAAGACTGCGCAAGCGTTTGCACGCCCGGGAAAGAGCTTTCATTTTGTCCGATAGCGAGAAAAACTTTCTTTTACAACAGGGCGGAGAAGAGGAAAGCGGCTGGGAAGCGCCGACCTGACGGGGTGGGGCGGGAGAGCGGGCCGGCGGCTTGCGTCAAGGCGTAACAAAGTGGCGGTTTTGCGCGAAAAAACGCTCAGAACGGCTCCCGCATGCTATAATACTCCAGCAAAAGCGCAAGCGGGAGGGAATGGGAATGAGGATTCTGATTGTGGATGATCATGAGGCGCTGCGCAAGGCCATGATCGACGTGCTGACGCGGCAGGAGGACATCGCCCTCGTGGACGGAGCCGCGAACGGTGCAGAAGCGCTCAAGATGCTTTGCCAGCGCAGCTATGACGTGGTGGTGACCGATATCGTGATGCCCGTGATGGACGGCTATACGCTGATGCAGGAGATGCGCCGGCTCATGCCTTGCCCGGCGCCGAAGGTGATCGTTGCTACGGCGCTGGCGCGGGATGACTTTGTGATGCGGGCGGTGGAGCTGGGCGCGAAGTTTTATCTGGTCAAGCCCTTTCAGCCGGAGATTTTGCTGGGCCATATCCGCCGGCTGGCCAACGGGGAGGAGACGGTGCCCGTCGTCCCGGTATCGGAGGCGGCGCCGCGTGAGCGCAGCCTGGAGGAGCGTCTGGGCAGCCTGTTTCTCACGCTGGGCATCCCGGCGCATATCAAGGGCTACCAGTACCTGCGGACGGGCGTCAAGATGGCGGTGGAGAATCCCTCTGTGGTCAACCGCATCACCAAGGAGCTCTATCCCGGCATTGCGGCGCGGTTTGACACCACGGCCAGCAAGGTGGAGCGCGCCATCCGGCACGCGATTGAGGTCGCCTGGAACCGCGGCCGGGTGGACACGCTCAACCGTGCGCTGGGCTGCCGCGTGTGTACCCCTGAGGAAAAGCCCACCAACGGCGAATTCATCGCCATGCTGGCCGACAAGCTGCGGCTGGACCGTACCGCCTGAAGCAAAGATACCGTTTGCGCCGGGCCTTCCGCTGTGATATACTGAAGCTATCATCATATTCTTGATACGGAGGGAGAGGATCGGCGATGGATGCATTGCTTGAGCAGGCAGTTGAAGGGATGAAGAAAAACGGCTTTGAAGTCATTGAGGTGCGCACCGCTGCCGAGGCGCGCGACTATCTACTGGCCCACATCGACGCGGGGCAGTCGGTGGGCGTGGGCGGCTCGGTGAGCGTGCGCGATACCGGCGTGCTGCCGGCGCTGGCGGAAAAGGGCTGCAAGGTGTACACCAGCTGGGGCGCGAAGCCCGAGGACGTGCCCATGATCCGCGAAAACAGCCGCAGGGCCGACGTGTATCTGTCCTCGGCCAACGCCGTTACGCGCAAGGGCAAGCTGGTGCTGGTGGACGGCAACGGCAACCGCGTGGGCGCCGTGTGCGACGGCCCCGAACAGGTCTATTTTGTAATCAGCCACTCCAAGGTGGTGGACGGCGGCATCAACACCGCCGTGGCCCGCATCAAAAAGACCGCCTGCCCGCAGAACACGCGCCGCCTGGGCATTGACACGCCCTGCGCGCGCACCGGCAACTGCGGGGGCGACGAGTGCGAAAACAGCATCTGCCGCCTGACGCTGGTGGTGGACCGCGTGCCGCGCAACCGGCATATGACGGTGATCTTCGTGGAGGAAGCACTGGGCTACTGACCGGCGCATAATAAGGAAACAAAGAAACCGCCCCCGCGTCCCTCCGGAAAGAGAGGACGCGGGGGCGGTCTTGTTATGCTTTTTAACCGTCAGCGGAAGCGCTTGCGAAGCCCCGTGCACAGCAGCCCGCCGCCCAGCAGCGCCGCCAGCAGCAGCACGGACCAGAGCAGCGGATGCGCGCTGTCGCCGGTCTTGGGGGGTGCTGCGGGCGCGGGGGTGGGCGTGGGCGCAGGCCCATCATCACGCGCGCCGCAGACCGTGCAGACGCCGTTCTGATAGCTGTGGCCCGTGGCCGGGATGACGGGTACGGCGGTCAGCGTATTTCCGTTCCGATCCTGCATCAGGCCGCAGTAAAGGCATTTCCAGTAGGCGGCATGCCCCGCTTCGGTGCAGGTGGGAGCCTTCTCGGGGACCCCCTCCCAGTCGTGAATCAGCAGAGAAAAGTCGTCTTCAATCAAGTTGCCGTTGACGGTGATGGCGCTGTCGGTGCTGTTTGTCAGCTTGATTCCGTCGGCTACCTTCAGCTCACCCTTGGCCTGAAGCACGGTCACTTCTTTCGTGTTGGGGTTGCTCAGCACGTCGTTGGCCTGCGCGCCTACGTAATAGTCGCCGCCGCTGAGTATCACAGTGTCCCCGGTGTACCGCACGGGCGATTCGGAAAAGGTGCCGCCGCTGATGCTGACACCAGTTGCAGTATCCGGCGATTTTACTCCGCCAACTATGTTCGAAGCGTTATAGGTGCCGCCCGCCGCAGATATTTTGCCGTCGCAGTTATTATCGCGCTGTATTACGAGTGCAAAAGAGCTTGCATTTACAACAGCGGTAGATTCCTCCGGAATTGTGATCGTTCCGGGAACGCCATTAGCGGATTTTGCATACATTCCGTAAGGCGCATTAAATGTACCGCCATACACAACCGTTTCACCTGAGGAAAGCACCGCGCTGGAATTGCTGACAAACGTACCGCCCTTAATGTGGGTGGTAGCACCGGCTTGTGTGCTGACCGCCGCTACATAGCCGGTAAAGGCATACCCGCTTTCGCAGATGAATGTGCCTCCCTCTATTTCCAGCAGACCTCCTTTATGCGAAATAGCTACCAAGGAGCTTTTATCACTTGTCGTTGAGTATTTAATAGTACCTGTCTTAGCGTCGGAAGTGTCTCTGATGATCAGGTCTCCGTAATTTATAAGGCCTATGCTCTGGCTTGTTATCGTGCAGCCGTTAAGATCCAAAATCATCTGCGGTAGAGCCGGACCGTTTTCCCTATATTCTCCGATACGGACATCACACCCTGCTTTCATAGTAATGTTTTTCAGGAGCTTGATCGTGTATACGGTTTCCCCATCAATTTGCTCGGAGGTATACGAAATCGCCCCCTCTCCTAATGCTTTATCAATATCTTCCTGCGTTGTCGTTCCGCCGATAAAACTAATGGTTGAAACATTTTCGACTGTCTCTGCAGCGACCGCCGCCTGACCCGCAGGCAGAGCGGTGAGCAGCGCGCACAGCAGCACGGCGCAGGTCAGCCATGTGATTTTCTTCAGCATGAGGTCCTCTCCCTTTCCTTTTCCCAAGCAGAGGCGGCATGAGTATACAAACCTCTACTTTTGAAAATTTACCTTCACCATGTAATATATCACAAACATTGACATTGTACAATATAGAAATGTATTTTTTCCCAAGTATACGACTGTTGCCATAACACGAAACGCAGGGCTACGTACCCGGCGGCTTCCCCCTTCGAGGCAGGTAGCCATGTTTTGCTTCCGGTCCGCAAAGCCTTATATAAAAAGCTTTTTAACATAGGTGCAGGCATGCCGCTCCGCTCCTCAGACTGTCCGGCAGGGTGGCTCAGCCCTGCCGACCTTTGTCCTTTTTCTCTTCCCTTGCGGCATGCGTCCTCAAATGATACTGTGAGTAGCGCAGTTTGCAAAAGTAGACATTTCCATACTGCAGAACTCCGGCTGTCGCAGATCATAAGGAGGGAGAGCGCACTGTGTAAGTACGCTCTCCCTCGCTTTGCCATTCTAATCAGGTTACAGGTGACGGCCGCGCATCATTCCACGCGCAGCAGGCTTTCCACCGTGGCCACCTCCGGCCGGATTTCAAGGATGGCTTTCTGCATGTCGCGCTCGCTGGCCTGGTGGGTGATGAACACCACCGTGACCCGCCCGTCGCGCTGTTCGCCCTTCTGCTGCATCGCCGCGATGCTCACGCCGTGGTCGGCAAAGGTCTGCGCGATGCGGCTGAGCACGCCGGGCTCGTCCTTGGCGAGCATGCGGGTATAGAAGGCGCAGCGCCAGTCGGTGTTGTTTTGCAGGGAAACGGCGGGGTGCAGCTCGTTGTCGAAGGTGGGGTAGAGGTGCTTCTGCGCGGAGGCGGCGCGCACCAGGTCGCTCACGATGGCGCTGGCCGTGGGCAGGTCGCCCGCGCCGCGGCCCATGAACATCATCTCCCCGCAGGCATGGCCGTGGAGGAACACCGCGTTGAACGCCCCGGAGATGTTGGCCAGGGGATGGTCGTTGCGGATGAAGGTGGGATGTACGCGGGTCTCCACATGAAGCCCGTCGCGCTTGGCGATGGCCAGCAGCTTGAGCGTGTAGCCCAGCTCCTGCCCGCAGCGGATGTCCTCGGCCTGCACCTGGGTGATGCCCTCCACATACACGTTTTCAAACGGCACGCGCCCGTGGAAGGCCAGGCTGGCCAGAATGCTGAGCTTGTAGGCGGCGTCCAGGCCCTCCACGTCGCTGGCGGGGTCGGGCTCGGCCAGGCCCAGGCGCTGGGCGTCGGCCAGCACGTCGGCGTATTCCGCGCCCTCCCGGCTCATGCGGGTGAGGATGTAGTTGGTGGTGCCGTTGACGATGCCGTAGATATAGCTGATGCGGTTGGCCTGCAGGCTTTCCTCCAGCGTGTGGATGATGGGAATGGCCCCGCACACCGCCGCCTCGTAATACAGGCCCGCGCCGCTTTGCTTGGCGGCCTTCTGCAGCTCGTGCCAATGCAGGGCAAAGGCGACCTTGTTGGCCGTGACCACGGTTTTGCCGCGCTCCAGCGCCATGGTGATCCACCGGTGGGCAGGCTCCTCGCCGCCCAGGAACTCCAATACGATGGAGATCTCGGGATCATCCAGCACATCCTCCGCGCGGTCGGTCAGAACGCCGTCGGGAAAGTCGATATCTCGCCTTTTCGCAAGCGAGCGCACCAGCACCCGCTTGATGGAAAAGCGAAGGCCCGTGCGGTGCGCGATGTCGTCGGCAAAGCCGCTGAGCAGCTTCCACACGCCCCCGCCCACATTGCCGCAGCCCAGAAAGCCGATGGTAATGGTCCTGTCCATGGTTCAATCATCCTTTCCCGCGTCAGCGGTTGCGTTCGTAGATCAGGCGCAGCCCCTTGAGGGTGAGGATGCCGTCCAGCCTGTCGATGGTCCCGACCTCGTCGGCCACCAGGCGGGCCATGCCGCCCGTCGCCACCACCAGCGCGTCCGGCGCGCCAAGCTCCTTGCGGAAGCGCTGCACCAGGTAATTCACCTGCCCGATGTAGCCGTAGATGACGCCGGCCTGCAGGTTGGTCACCGTGGTGCGGCCGATGACGTGATCGGGCTTGACCAGCTCAAAGCGGGGCAGCTTGGCCGTGCCGCTGACCAGCGCCTCGCTGGTCAATTTCAGGCCCGGACAGATGCATCCGCCCGCAAACGCCCCCTGCTGGTCAATCGCGCCGAACGTGGTCGCCGTGCCAAAGTCGATGAAGATGCACGGCCCGCCGTATTCCGCCTGCGCGGCCACGGCGTTGGCAATGCGGTCGCTGCCCAGTTCGCGCGGATTTTCATACCTGAGGTTGATGCCCGTCTTGATGCCGGGCGCCACGGTCATGGGCATCTTGCCGAAGTAGTTTTTGCACATGTGCTCCAGGGTGAAGTTGATGGTGGGCACCACGCTGGATATCACGATGCCCTCCACCGCGTCCAGCGAAAGCCCTGCGCGCGCGAAAAGCCCCTCCAGAATCAGCCCGTATTCATCCGAGGTGTAGGAGGTGTTGGTGGAGATGCGCCAGTAGTTGCGCATCTCACGCCCCTCGAACAGCGCGGTTTTGATGTTGGTGTTGCCAACGTCCATGGTAAAGATCATGGCGGTCTACTCCTTACTTGTTCGGGTGGGCGCGCCCGGCGGGCGCGCGGCGCGAGCGGCGCATGACCGCCTCCACCGCAAGTTTGATCATCGGTACGATCACCGCGGCCACGATGGCCTCGCCGATGCCGTTGGGCAGGCCCACGGCGGTTACCAGCCACGCGCCCGCGTCGTTGAGATAGACGGCGTCCGCGCTGCCGGCGGAGATCATGCCGTTGATCAGCTGGGTCAGGTCCGCCCCATAGATGAGAAGCAGCATGCCCAGGCACAAAACCGTATTGGCCACCGATCCGGCGGCGGAAGCCACGGCAGCGCCCACCTTGTCGGATACCGCGCCCCTGGGCGCGAGGCGCTTCCACAGCAGGTATACGCCCAGCGCCGCCAGCGGGACCAGCAGCCGGGGCAGCACGCTCACCAGCGGGTTGCGGAAGAACAGCGTCAGCCCCACCGAACCGGTCTCCCACGCGCGGATGAAGCTGCACAGGCCGAACACCAGCCCCACCACTAGCCCCACCAAGGGTCCCTCGACCAAAGCGGCCAGGATGACCGGCAGGTGCACGGTCGTGGCGCTGAGCAGCGGGGGAGGCAGGGGAATCATGCCGATGGGGGTGAAGGTGAGCACGGCGGTGATGGCGCTGAGCATGGCGGCAATGACCATTCTGCGGATGGCCTCGCTCTGCCGACGGGCGGACGGGACGACGTTTTTCATGATGTTTTCCTCCGTTCGAGTTCTGTTGGGATACCCGACGATACCAGGGACGGGAAACCGGGATACGGGGGATGCGTCCGCCTCCTGCGCGGATGGCGGCGCGCCCCGCCTGCATTATATAGCCTGCGGCCGGGATTGTAAAGGGATTGCCGGAAAAACGGGCCCTAGCCCTTCGCGCCGGCGCGCTGTCCCCGGCCCAGACGGCTCCAGAAGCCAAAGGTCATGGGCCACAGAATGCCGCCCGTGAGCGCGATGCACAGGTAGCGCACGCCGTCGGTAAACGGCGCGTCGCCAAAGAGCGCGGCAAGCCCTGCCTTGAGCCCCACGCGCACGCCCATCACCAGCGCCAGGCCCAGCACCAGCTTGAGCGCCTGCGCCCACCATACGGCGCGGGTGTCAAAATGCAGCCGGCGACGGTCGGCATACCAGGCCGCCAGCAGTCCCAGCATGGTGCCAAACAGCGTCCACGCGCTTTCCACGCCATGCGCGTCAAACTCGGCCACATTGGCCTCCCGCCTGGGCCAGAAAAGCACGTAGAGCAGCAACAGCAGCGCAAAGCCCATAAGTCCCGCGGCCATGCACCGCCGGCCGCGCACGGACGCTTCCGCGCGGTCAAACAGGCGGGGCATCACAGCCACCGTGGCCGCGCCCGTCACCAGCGACACGCCCACGTCCAGCGGCGTGTGCACGCCCAGGTACATGCGCGAAAACGCCACCGCCAGCACCCCCAGCACGCACAGGACGGTAAAGACCCGGTCGCGCACCCACAGGGCCAGCATGCCCAGCACGCAAGCGGCGGACTGCGTGTGCCCGCTGGGGAAGGAATAGCCCGTCGCGCCCGCGCGGGCCGCCTCGACGATGGTGAACTCCGGGTCGATCACCCACGGGCGGGGAATGAGAAACACCGCCTTGAGCAGCTGGTTGAGCACCGTGCCCGTCAGGCCCACAAACAGCAGGCGAAACCCCCAGCGCTTGTCAAAGCACCACACCAGCGCCAGCCCCACCAGCATGAAGAAGGTCTCCTCGCCCAGCAGGGTCACGGCGGCGGCTATCTGTTCCCCCAGCGGGGTGCGGATGGATTCCAGCATCCTGAGAAACGTCACGGCAATTCCTCCTTTTCACGGTTGGGGATTCCCTGATACAGGCTGCGCCATGGCACGTCGGCGGGCAGGTCATTGAAGTGCACGCGGTCAAAGGCCTCCTGCGGCTGCCCACGCCGGACGCGAATCAGGCGGTCAGCCAGAGAGAGCGAGTCCGCCAGGTTAACCGCCAGGATCACCACCGCCACGCCCCGGTCCAACAGCTCCTCCAATAGCCGCCAGATGCTCATGCGCATGGCCACATCCGCCATGCGGAAGGGCTGCACGCAGAACACCACGTCCGGCCGCTGCAGCAGGATGCGGCGATACACCAGCTCGCAGCGCCCGGTTTCGGTCAGGTCCTCCACGCGGCGCTCCAGCAGGTCCGGCCCCAGCCACTCGGTATAGGCGCGGCGCAGGCCCCGCTTGACGCGGCCGCTTCGCCAGAGGGAGGGGATGCGGTGATCCATGGTGAAGCAGAGGTTTTCCAGGTAGTTCAGCCCCGGAAACACCATCGTGCGGCCCGGCTGATCCTGGATGACCGCCAGCCGCCGGTCATGTCCCGGCCGGAAGGGACGCCCGCAGAGCAAAAGGCGGGTTCCCTGCGGGGGATGCGCCCCCGACAGCACCCCCAGAAAGCCGTCGATGAAATGATTGTCCAGATCCTGCAGCACCAGGCATTCGCCCGCCCGCACCGAGAAGGCAAGCCCCCCGACCGCGGCCTCCGGCAGCCGGGCGCTGAAGACCTCCCCGCCGATCTGGTGCGCGCCGCGCGCCAGCTGGCTGGCCACCATCTGCTCATAGGGGGCGGAATAGGGCAGCAGCGACTGGGGGATCATTTCGCTGCCCTCCAGCAGCTTCACCACGCGGCCCTGCATCATCAGGGCGGTGCGGTCGCTGATTTGCAAAAGCTCCTCGAAATGAAAGCACACATACAAAAAGGAGACGCCCTCCGCCGCGTAGTGGCGGAGGATGGCGTGCAGCTTGCCAAGCTCCGCCTCGTTGATCAGCGTGCTGATTTCGTTGAGCACGATCAGCCGGCTTCCCGCTACCACAGCCTTGAGCAGCTCCACCACAAAGCGTTCAAATACGGTGAGATCCTCCACGCGCGCATCGGCGTCGATGGGAATGCCGATGCTGTGAATAAAGGGCATCAGCTGCCGCCGGAACGCGGACGGCCGCATCAGCCGGCCGCGAAATCCCGGCCGGAGCACAAAGATGTTGTCCGCGACGGTCAGCCCGTCCACCAGACAGCTCTTGGCCTGGATTACGCTGATGCGGTTGTAGTGCGGCCGGGGCGAGCGCCAGGTATTGATCAGCTTTTCCCGGTAAAAGACATAGCCGTAGTGAAGAGGCACATTTTCGCGCAGAAGGTCGCACAGGGCGGACAGACCGTGGGTGTCGATGGGCACCAGCCCCATGATCTCGCCCTCGAAGATGTGCAGGTTCAAGTTGTCCAGCAGGGTCACGCCCTGTTCGCGCAGGGTGACCTTTTCCAGGCGAAGCACTTCGTTTCTCACACAAGCGCCTCCCGGTTGGGAATGTCGCGGTCGCTGGCGATCATGGGCAGCGTGATCTCCACGTCCGTGCCCACGCCCGGTGTGGAAAAGGCGTGCAGGCCGTACTTGTCGCCAAAGAGCAGGCGGATGCGGCTGTCCACGTTGGCCAGCGCCAGGCCGCCCCGGCTCTGCGGGGGCTGGGCGATGGCGCTTTTGCCCAGCCGCTCGTTGAGGCGAAACAGCGTTTCGGCATCCATGCCCACGCCGTCGTCCGAGATGCGGATGAGCAGGCGCTTCTGGGTGCGCTCCAGCTGGATGCGGATGTGGCCGGTGCCCAGTTTCAGCTCCGTGCCATGGATGATGCTGTTTTCCACGATGGGCTGGATGGTCAGCTTGGGCAGGCGGCAGCGGTAGATGGCCTCGCGGTCGGCGGGGTCGCAGCTGATGTGCAGCTCCAGCCGGTCGGCGAAGCGGTAGCGCTGAATGTGGAAATAGGTTTCGCAGTTTTGCAGCTCCTCCTCCACGGACACCAGGTTTTCCACCTTGCTGATGGTGTAGCGGAAAAACGTGGCCAGCGCCTCGGTCATGTCGGCGATGGTGTCCATGCCGGAAAGCAGCGCCTCGCCGCGGATGCTCTCCAGCGTATTGTAGAGGAAATGCGGGTTGATCTGGTTTTGCAGGGCCTGATACTGGGCCTGTCGTTTGTTGAGGTTGAAGAGCTGTTCGGGATTGAGGATGGCGGCCACCTGCTCCTGAAGCCTCGCCTGCGCGGGGGAGAGGGCGCAGGCGGCGTCCTGACGCGGGGGCGTGTACCCCTCCAGAAACATCAGCATGGCCCGTTCCTGCGCCCGATAGGGCCGGATCACGCACAGCCAGCCCGCCACCCCCAGGCCGGCCGCACAGCACAGCAGCAGCGCGGCGGCAAGCGGGTCGCGCCGAATCAGCAGGACGGCCGCGAGCACCAGCGCCGCCAGAGCCAGCGCGCCCAGCGCACTCACACGGAAGGAAAGCATCCGCCAGCGTTGTTTCATGCCTGTGCCTCCTCAGCCGTAGAGCTTGCGGTACTGCGCGGGACTCAGACTGGTATATTTTTTGAAGGTCTGCGTGAAATGCTTGAGATCGCTGTAGCCCACCTGTGCGCAGACCTCGGAAACCGGCAGGCTGCTTTCCTGCAAAAGCTCCTTGGCCCGCTCCATGCGAACCCCCGTGAGGTACTTGGAAAAGCCCTCGCCGCTCTCCTTTTTGAACAGCGCGCTGAAATAGCTGACGCTGAAGCCCGTGGCGGCGCACACGTCCTCCAGGGTGATGGACTGGCTGTAATGCTCCTGCACGTACTGCTTGGCAATGCGGATGGGGCGCAGGGCCTCGCTGCGGCGGCGGATGTCCTCGGCTTCCATGTGTTTTTTTTCGAAGCGAATCAGGCAGTCAAACAGCTCGTCCGCGCGGCTGGAAAGGCCCGCCTCCCGCGCAAAGGCCGCCTCCTCGTCGCCGTCCAGCCCCAGGCGCAGCGCAAACAGGCTGCCCGCCGAGCGCACCAGCTCCGTCAGCTCATGTCCGCGTACGCCCGGGAAGCACATCGCCTCGCGCGCCAGGACGTTGGTGCAGTCGACTGCAAGCCCCGTATCCAGCGTGGAAAGAGCCTTTTCGATCTCGTGGCCGTAGCGCTCCAGCAGTCGGGCGTCCCTGAGACCGGACGGGGTGGACGCCCCCTCCAGCAGACGCCCGGTCCCCTCCAGCAGCCGCTCGTCGATCAGCTGGCCGGCCTGGCGAACCAGCGCGGGAATCTGCTCAGGGGAGGCGCCGGCTTCGCTGAGCGACAGCGAAAACGATACGGGCCCCAGCAGCCCCTTCTGGGCCTCCAGCTGGTTGAGCACCTGGCGAAGCGCACGCCGGACATCCGCCTGCACGTCGGGCGGGGCGCAGACCACGCCGGTGAGCCGGTCGTCCTCGTGCGCGCAGGCCAGCTGTGCGTCCGGCTGGGCCATGAGCGGAGCGATCAGCTCGCGCACCTTGCCGTGGATGATCTCCAGCGGGTCACGGCCCAGGCCCTGATAGTCCAGCTTGAGCACAAAGGCGCGATAGGTGCCCTCCGGCATGCCGAAGCCGTAGGTCTGCACCAGCTCCTCGACCGAGGCAGGAAAGGAGCGCCCTGACGCGGCTTCGCGCACCAGCTTTTCCCGAAGGGCGGCCCTGGCCCGGCCCTCTCCCTCCGGTGCCACGCCGGAGGCGCTGGGGTGCTTGGTGCGGCAGCGCTGCGCCAGCTTGGAAAGGGTGGCGGTCAGCTCGTCCTTTTTGATGGGCTTGAGCAGATAGTCGCCCACGCCCAGCTTGATGGCGGTCTGCGCGTACTCGAAATGTGCGTAGCCGCTGATGATGATGATTTCGATATCGGGCACGGCCCGCCGGGCCCGCTCGATCAGCTCCAGCCCCTGGCAGCCGGGCATGCGGATGTCGGTGATGAGAATATCGGGCTTTTCGCGCTCGATCAGCGCCAGCGCCTCCAGCCCGTTTGCCGCAGTGCCGGCCACCTCCATGCCCAGCGCGTCCCAATCCGGCAGCAGGCGGATCAGGCTCAGAATGCGCGCCTCATCATCGGCGATCACTACCTTGAGCACGGCGAATCCTCCTTTCCAGGCATGCAGCGTTTGGAACCTCAGTATAGCATATACGGCAGGGAATGACAAACCGGCAAAAAGGCCGGAAGGCGGCTCTCCGCCCTCCGGCCCGGATGTGCGATTGTCAGAGCAGCCCCGCGGACGCCTTGTCCAGAAGGAAGATCACATTGGGATGGGTGCGCAGGATGCTGGCCTGCGTTTTGGGGTTGATGTCGCCATAGACGGCGGCACGGATGGCCTCGGCCTTGTCTGCGCCGGTGGCCAGGAGCAAAATGCGGCGGGCGTTCATGATGCTGCCGATACCCAGGCTGATGGCCTGGCGGGGAACGTCGCTTTCGCTTTCAAAGAAGCGGCGGTTGGCCTCGATGGTGCTCTGGGTGAGGTTGACGATGTGGCAGCCGTAGACGAAGGTGTCGGCCGGCTCGTTGAAGCCGATGTGGCCGTTGCGGCCGATGCCCAGCAGCTGGATGTCGATACCGCCGGCCTGGTTGATGGCGGTGTCATAGCTGGCGCATTCAGCGGCCTGGTCGCGGGCGTTGCCGTCGGGCACGCGGGTGTTGGCGGGGTCGATGTTGATGTGGTCAAAGAGCTGCTGGCGCATGAAGCTGTGGTAGCTCTGCTCGTGATCCACGGGCAGGTTGCAGTATTCGTCCAGGTTGAAGGAGCGCACGCGGGAGAAGTCCAGCACGCCGCCCTTGCACAGGCGGATGAGCTCCTGATAGGTGGGGATGGGGGTGGACCCGGTGGCGAGGCCCAGCACGGAGTCTGGCTTGGCGATGATCTGCGCGGCGATCAGCGTCGCGGCAGCCTGACCGACCTGGGCGGCGGAGTCGTAGAGATGAATCTGCATGATGCGGCCTCCTCCATATGATAATATGTATGCTGTGAATGCATTGATGCATAACGCTTTTTGCGAAATACATCTTACATTGGGAGTATAACATCTGACGAAGAAAGTGTCAACGCAAAAGAAGGATGGAAGTGACTAGTCGAGTCCTAATTAATGCTTTGCAAGCCATGAGGCTACTTTGGGTGCAAGCTCACGAAGCGACGAACCGTCCTGGTGGATCCAGGCGATCAGCATGGCGCCGTGAATTGTCGCGAACAGTTGCGGTACCAGGCTGCGAGTGTCTTCCGGAGAGTAGCCGAAGCCAACAAGCACGTCTCCATACACCTGTTCCCATTGCCGGTATATCTGCTTACAGGTTTCATGAATCTTGGGATCGAGGTAAACCGATTCTATAGAAATCATCGCTACAAAGTGAGAAGCATAGTGCCGTCCCTGCTCAATGCCGTCTGCATGCGACAACAGCATGTGTTGAAAGGCCTCGTCAGCTGTGGAAGCCTGCGACAGAATAAGACGAATGCCCTCTTCCATATGGCGAAAAGCATGCTCCAGCGTTTCTTGAATCAGCTGCAATTTGCCTTTTGGAAAGTAGTAATAAAAGCTGCCCTTGGGGATATCGCATGCTTTGAGCAACTCGGTGAGGCCTATGCCATAGTAGCCCTTTTCGGAAAACAGACGCTCAGCCTGTACAAGAATGAATTCCTTTTTTTCCACCCGTTTCCATCCCCATCTGCCGCTAAATGCAAGAGTCAAATCTTTGCTTAATTATATTTGCGGCTGCAAGGAATGTCAAGAAACGAAAAAAGACCACCGGAGCGGGCGTGCTCCGGTGGTATAAGGGACAGGGCTCAATCGGAAACGGAAGCGGCGGCTACTGCGCCCGCAGTATGGCCGGAGGCGATAGCCCAGCCAAAGAGCGTTGCGCTCATATAGACATCACCTTCCAGGCCGCCCACGCATTCACCTGCCGCATACAGGCCCTCAATGGGTTCCTGGGCTTTGGTAAGTACCTGCATGTCATCATTGATATGCAGGCCACCAAGGGTGGCATAATACCGAACAAAAACCTGCAGTCCATAGTACGGCCCTTCCTCGCTGATCCCCGCGTTAAGCGTTCGGCCGAACGCATCGGCCTGGCCGGAGGCGAACGCCGTGTTGAATTCCTCCACGGACGCTTTTAGGGCATCGGCGGGCAGATTCAGCTTCTGCGCGAGGTCTTCGATGGTATCGCCTTTTTTGTATACGGGGTCGCCGGTGTAGCTGTCATCTGTCCACAGGGCCACGTCCTCGGCGGTATACATGCTGCTGTTGGCTTCGTTGAGGGCGTCAAAGGAAGTCTGATCCATGATGAGATACTGGCGCTCGTTCTGCTTCATCAGTTGGGTGTTGTCCCAGGCAGAGCCCACCTCGTTGAGGAAACGCACGCCATCCTGATTGACCATAAAGCTGCCGTCATACTTGTAGCCGGGGCCTCCGCCGATACCGCGGCCGTTGCCATCGGGGAAACGCATGGAGTGAGGCTGCATATTGACATACTCCATGTTAATCAGATCGGCGTCCAGTTTTTCCGTCATGAGGATGGCGTCGCCCTGAGCGCCGGCATGTCCGGCATATACGTAATCCTCATAATGGTCTTCAGGGAGAAGATCCTCGTTAGCGCCAAACCCGCCGCAGGCCAGAATCACGGCTTTGGCACGGATGGTGTAAATCGTATCGCTGCTTTCGGCCACAACGCCGCATACGGCGCCGCCTTCCTCAATGAGCTCGGTGGCGGGGGTGCTCAGCAGCAGGGTGCCGCCCGCGGCGAGGAAGCTGTCATTTAAGCTGCTGCACACGCCTGCGCCGCGTCCTGCGCCGGAGTAATAACGCACGGGATTGCCGGTACGGGTATAGGGAACGGCAGCGCCGTCCTCGGATACCAGCCAGTCAAAGGAGGGGCCGATGATGCGGGAGAAGAGCTCCACGGTGGCGAGGTCGTTTTTGTTGTGGCCGTTTGCCAGCATGTCCTCCACCAGCTTTTCGGGAGAATCCTCATATCCGTCCTCCTGCTGCCAGGTGGAGCCAGTGGCGATTGTACCTGCCCCTGCGGTGGCGCTTGCGCCACCGATAAAAGCGGTTTTTTCTAGCAGAATGACGGACTTTCCTTCCTGCAGGCCTGTCAGCGCGGCGGTCAGGCCGGCCGCACCGGCGCCGACTACGACAATGTCGGCAGTAAGTGTCTCTTCCTGCTTGTCCGTGACGGCAGAGACAGGAGCGGTCATCTTTTCCATATCTGCTCCAGCCTGCGTCAGCGCATCGGTCATGGCAGCCTTAAAAGCATCGGAGGTCACCGTTGCGCCGGTGATTCCATCAATGCCGATGGTCTGCGCTTCCAACACGGTTTCTACCAGCAGGGGGAGTGCTGCGGCGCCGATGCCCTCTGTCTCGGAATGGGAAACGACCTGAATGTCGATGATTGTATCTTCATCTACGGTCACTTCCAGCTGAATATCGCCATGATACCCTTGCGCCGCCGCACTGTAAGTGCCGGCAGTCATGCCTTCGGCGCAGGCAACGGTACTTAGAAGCAGAATCAGTGCCATGAGGATGCCACAGAGACGTTTCAAAGAACTTCACCTCTCAGTCTTAAGTAGACGACCGGTCTACTTTTACTATACGCAAAAAAAACGTTTGTCAATAGGGAGAAAAAAGACCTGTTTACCGGGCCGGGGGCCGCTATAAAAGCCCCCGGCTGAGAAACGCCCGGTCCCCCGGGCAGAAAGCGTACTGATCCAGTTCGGAGGGAAGCGCCCAAGCGGCCTTGCCGTGCACATGCAGCGTGAGCGCATCGACCCCGCAGGGCACGGCGCTGACGAAGATCAGACGGATCATGCGCCCGTCCTCCTCGCGCTCGACCCGGGCCAGCACCTCTCCGGCACGGACGCGCAGGTCCAGTTCCTCCATCAGCTCGCGCCGAAGGCATTGGCCGGGGGTTTCGCCGGGTTCGAGCTTGCCGCCGGGAAACTCCCACAGCCCTTCCAGCCGCCCCGTGCGGCGGCAGATGAGCACGCGGCCGTCCGCGCGGCGCACCACGCCGGCGGCCACCTCGATGATCTCCATGGCGCCCTCCTAGAAGTTGCGGCTCATGTCGTAGCGCTCGTAAAACTGCTTGCGCAGATCCAGCAGGCGGTCCTCCTCGATGGCTTTGCGCACCTTTTCCATCAGCCGGATCAAAAAGCGCAGGTTGTGGATGCTGGTCAGGCGCGCGCCGGTGATCTCGCCCGCCTTGAAGAGGTGACGGATGTAGGCGCGGCTGAAGTTCTGGCAGGCGTAGCAGTCGCATTCCCCGTCGATGGGCCGGAAGTCGTGCGCGTACTGGGCGTTTTTGATGACCAGCCGCCCGTCGGTGGTGAAGCAGGTGCCGTTTCGCGCGATGCGCGTGGCCAGCACGCAGTCGAACATGTCCACCCCGCGAAGCACGCCCTCGATCAGGCAGTCGGGCGAGCCCACGCCCATGAGATAGCGTGGCTTCTGCGCCGGCATATGGGGCATGAGGGCCTCCAACAGGTCGTACATCATGGGCTTTGGCTCGCCCACGGACAGGCCGCCGATGCCGTAGCCGAAGAAGTCCATGTCCGCCAGGGTCTTGGCGCTTTGGATGCGCAGATCCTCGAAGAACGCGCCCTGCACGATGCCGAAGAGCACCTGCGAGTCATCTGTGTGGTGCTGCTGGCAGCGCCTGGCCCAGCGGTGGGTGCGGTGCATGGCATCCTCGGCGGTGGCGTGGTCGCAGGGATAGGCGGTGCATACGTCAAAGGCCATCATGATATCCGAGCCGAGGGCGTGCTGGATGTCCATGCTCACTTCGGGCGAGATGAAGCGGCGGCTGCCGTCCAGGTGGCTCTGGAAGGCCACGCCCTCCTCGCGGATCTTGCGGATGCCGGCGAGGGAAAACACCTGAAACCCGCCGCTGTCGGTGAGGATGGGCCTGGGCCAGCTCATGAAGCGGTGCAGGCCGCCCGCCTCGCGGATCAAATCCTCGCCGGGGCGCAGGTGCAGGTGGTAGGTGTTGGACAGCATGATTTCCGTGCCGATTTCCAGCATCTCGCGCGGGGTCATGGCCTTGACGGTAGCGGCGGTGCCCACGGGCATGTAGACGGGGGTGTGGATGTCGCCGTGCGGCGTGTGCAGCAGGCCCAGCCGCGCGCCGGACTGCTTGCAGGTTTTGAGCACCTCAAAGGAAAATTGGCTCACAGGTCGGCTCCCTTCCGTTGGTCGTTCAAAAAGCCGTCGATCAGGGCGGCATAGGAGAAAAACGCGTCGCCCCGCGGCGCGCTCACAAAGGTCATGGGTTCCTTTCGGGTGGGGTGCGTGAGCCTGAGCACCGCGCCCCACAGCGCCACGGGCTGGCCGCGCACGCCCCGGCCGTAGCGCATGTCCGCCACGAGCGGATGGCCGCTGTGGGCCAGCTGCGCACGGATCTGATGCTTGCGCCCGGTCTGGAGCCGGACGTGGACAAGCGCCGTATTCCGCGTTTCGTCGCGGCCCAGCACGCGAAAGGAGAGACGCGCTTCCTTCGCCCCCGGCGCGCCGGACGGCACGGCGCGCACCCGGCCCGTCGCCTCATCCTGCACGAGCCAGTCGTGAAGGTCGCCCGCGTCCGGCATGGACGCGCCGCCCTCGGCTACGGCCAGGTACTGGCGCGCCATGGCGTGCGTGCGCAGCTGCTCGCTCAGGCGCGAGGCGGCCTTGCTCGTGCGCGCAAAGGCCACCAGCCCGCCCACGGGCCGGTCCAGCCGGTGCACAAGCCCCAGGTACACGTCCCCCGGCTTGTGGTAGCGCTCCTTGATATAGCGCTTGAGCTGATCGAGCAGGCAGTCGTCACCCGTCGCGTCGCCCTGGGTGAGCAGACCGGCCGGCTTGACCGCCACGATCAGGTGGTTGTCCTCGTAGACGATCTCAGGCATCGGGCAGCCACCGCGCGGTCGTACCGCAGGGCAGCACGCCCCCTGTCGTCACGGTCAGGCACAGTTCGTCCGCCTCCACCTTGCCGCCAAAGCGGCCCACGAGGCAGCGGCGGGCGATGTTGCCCAGCACCGAGGCCGAAAAGCCCGTGGTGTAGCCGTTAATCAGGAAAAACAGCGGCGTGTCCGACAGCGCCTGCGCGCACAGGTCCACCAGCGGGTAGAGCTCGTTTTCCAGCTTCCACACCTCGCCGCCGGGGCCGCGCCCGTAGCTGGGCGGGTCCATGAGGATGCCGTCATAGCGGTTGCCGCGGCGAAGCTCGCGCCTGACAAACGCCTTCGCGTCCTCGATGATCAGCCGCGTGCGCTCCTCGGGGATGCCGCTCAGGTCGCGGTTTTCGCGCGCCCAGAGCACCATGCCCTTGGCCGCGTCCACATGGGTGACGTGCGCGCCGGCGGCGGCGCAGGCCAGCGTGGCCCCGCCCGTGTAGGCGAAGAGGTTGAGCACGCGCGGCGGATAGCCCCACGCGCCCGCGCAGCGGATGCGCTCCTGCATGAAGGCCCAGTTGGCCGCCTGCTCCGGAAACAGCCCCGTGTGCTTGAAGCCGGTGGGCTTTACGTAGAATTTGAGGCCGCTCAGGCCGATGACCCAGCGCTCCGGCAGCTTTTCGCGGAACTCCCAGTGCCCGCCGCCGGTGTCGCTGCGCACATAGGTGGCCTGCGCCGCGTCCCACAGGGCGGGGTCGGCCTTGGGCCAGATCACCTGCGGGTCCGGGCGGCGCAGTATGATGTCGCCCCAGCGCTCCAGCTTTTCGCCCTCGCCGGTGTCCAGCACCTCGTAATCGCGCCATTGATCGCAAAGAAACATCTGATTCGCTCCTGTATGGGTCGGTGGGGGAAAAAGGGGGCGGTTTCATTCCGCCCCCGTCAATCGCTTACGCCTTGCGCACGCTCAGAACGGCCTTTTTGCCGTTGAGGTCCCATTCCTGCGAAACGGCGCCCTCGGGCGCGGCGCCGCGGGCAAAGGAGGTCGCCAGCACGCTTTGCATGATGAAATCGCGTCCGGCCTCGATGGCGGCGGCGAGCTCGTCCCCGGCCTCGTAGGTCACCTCGATGCGGTCGCTGACCTCAAAGCCGGCGTCCTTGCGCATGTTCTGCAGCTTTGACACCATCTCACGCTGGTAGCCCTCGGCGATCAGCTCCGGGGTGAGGTTGCAGTCCAGAACCACCGTCACATCGCCCTCCATCTGGGCGGAGAAGCCGGGCTTCTGCGTGGCTTCGGTGAGCACGTCGTCCTTGGAGAGCGTAACCTCGGTGCCCTCCAGCGTGAAGGTCACGTTTTCGCCGCGATGGAAGGCATCGACCACGTCGTTGCCGTCCATCTCCTTGAGATGCTGGCCGATGCGGCCCAGGAGCTTGCCGTATTTGGGACCGAGGGTGCGCATCTGGGGCTTGAGGTTGTAGGTGGTGAAGGCGCGCGCGTCGTCGGTAAAGACGACCTTTTTGACGTTGAGCTCGTCCTCGGCCAGGGCGCTGAACGCCTCGTCAAAGGACGTGCCCTTGACGTAGAGGGTGCTCAGCGGCTGGCGCACCTTGAGGTTTGCGGCGGCGCGGCAGGCGCGGCCCAGGCCGACGACGCTGAGCAGCGCGCTCATCTGGGTGTTGAGGCTTTCGTCGATCAGGCTTTCATCCGCGGTGGGGAAGTCGCACAGATGCACGCTTTCGGGCGCGGAGGGGTCCACGTTGCGCACCAGGTTCTGGTACATCTCCTCGGCCATGAAGGGCACGAAGGGCGCGATCACCTTCGCAAGCGTGACCAGCACCGTGTAGAGGGTGACAAACGCGGCCTCCTTGGTGTCGTCCATGCCCTTGCCCCAGAAGCGCTCGCGGCAGCGGCGCACGTACCAGTTGCTCAGATCGTCCACGAAATCGGTGATGGCGCGGGCAGGTTCGGGGATGCGGTAGTTGCACAGGTCGTCGTCCACGCGCTTGACCAGCTGGTTCAGGCGGGAGAGCACCCACTTGTCCATCAGGGTCAGCTTCACGTTTTCGATGGGATGGTCCTTGGGGTCGAAGCTGTCGATGTTGGCATAGAGGACGAAGAAGGCGTAGGTGTTCTGCAGCGTGCCCATGAACTTGCGCTGGCCCTCGGCCACGGCTTCGGGGCTGAAGCGGCTGGGCAGCCACGGTGCGCCCGCGGTATAGAAATACCAGCGCACGGCGTCGGCGCCCTGCTTGTCCAGCACGCTCCAGGGATCGACCACGTTGCCCTTGTGCTTGGACATCTTCTGGCCGTCCTTGTCCTGCACGTGGCCCAGCACGATGCAGTTTTCAAACGGCGCGCGGTTAAACATCAAAGTCGAGATGGCCATGAGGGTGTAGAACCACCCGCGGGTCTGGTCGATGGCCTCGGAGATGAAGTTGGCCGGGAAGCGCTTTTCAAAGATTTCCCTGTTTTCAAAGGGATAGTGCCACTGGGCAAAGGGCATGGAGCCGCTGTCGTACCAGCAGTCGATGACCTCCTTGACGCGGTGCATGGGCTTGCCGCATTCGGGGCAGGTGATCTCGATCTGGTCCACATAGGGGCGGTGCAGCTCGATGTCACCCACGGGCGTGGTGGCCATCTCACGCAGCTCCTGGCGGGAGCCGATCACATGGATGTGCCCCTCCTCGCAGACCCAGATGGGCAGCGGCGTGCCCCAGTAGCGCTCGCGGGACAGGCCCCAGTCCACGACGTTTTCAAGGAAGTTGCCCATGCGGCCTTCCTTGATGTTGTCGGGCATCCAGTTGACGGTGCGGTTGTTGCGCACCAGCTCGTCGCGCACGGCGGTCATGCGGATGAACCACGTGGCGCGGGCGTAATAGAGCAGCGGCGTGTCACAGCGCCAGCAGAAGGGATAGTTGTGTGTAAAGGGCAGAGCGGCCAGAAGCAGCCCGCGCCCGCGCAGGTCCTCAATCACCTTTTCGTTGACCTGCTTGGTGCCTTCGCCCGCCCAGGGCGTGCCCTCCACGAACTTGCCCTGCGTGTCCACCAGCTGCACGAAGGGCAGCTGGTTGTCGCGGCCCACGCGCGCGTCGTCCTCGCCGAACGCGGGGGCGATGTGCACGATGCCCGTGCCGTCAGTCAAAGTGACGTAGTCGTCGCTGACCACGTACCAGCCCTTCTCGCGCGGGTAGCTCACGCCCTCAAAGCGGTAGAGCGGCTCGTAGGCCGTGCCGCAAAGCTCGGCGCCCTTCATGGTCTTAAGCACCTGGCCCTCGTGCGCCTTCTCGCCAAAGACGGCGTGAAGCAGCGCCTGCGCCAGAATGTAGGTCTGGCCGTCAAGGGCGAACTCGCAGTAGTCCTCATGCGCGTTGACGCACAGGGCCACGTTGGAGGGTAGCGTCCAGGGCGTGGTGGTCCAGGCCAGGATGCAGGTATTCTCGCGGCCCACGACCTTGAAGCGCACGGTGGCCGAAACGTCGCTGACCTCCTTGTATCCCTGCGCAACCTCGTGGCTGGAAAGCGCGGTGCCGCAGCGGGGGCAGTAGGGCACCACCTTGAAGCCCTTGTAGAGCAGGCCCTTTTTCCAGATCTCCTTCAGGCTCCACCACTCGGACTCGATATAGTCGTCCTTGTAGGTGATGTAGGGATTTTTCATATCCGCCCAGAAGGCCACGCGATCGGACATTTCCTCCCACTCGTGCTGATACTTCCACACGCTTTTTTTGCACTCGGCGATGAAGGGTTCGATGCCGTAGGCCTCGATCTGCGGCTTGCCGTCCAGGCCCAGCAGCTTTTCCACCTCCAGCTCCACGGGCAGGCCATGGGTGTCCCAGCCGGCCTTGCGCAGCACATCCTTACCCTTCATGCTCTGGAAGCGCGGAATCAGGTCCTTGATGGCGCGCGTTTCGATGTGGCCGATATGCGGGCGGCCGTTGGCCGTGGGCGGGCCGTCGAAGAAGGTGAAGCGCTCCGCGCCGTCGCGGTGGTGGAAGCTCTTTTCCATGATGCCTTCGCGCTTCCAGAAGTCCAGCACTTCCTTTTCGCGCTCGACGAAGTTCATGTCCGTGGATACTTTGCGGTACATTGGGTCCGTGCCTCCTTTGGGATGTGTGGGGGAGAAACTTTCGGGGCATGAAAAAACCGCCCCGCGCAACGGGACGGAAAAAACGTTTTTTCCGCGGTACCACCCATTTTGACGGCATAACGCCGTCCGCTCATGGCCGGCATGCACCGGCCGGCCCTGTCACGGGAGCGCCCGACCCGCCTTACGGCGCAAGGCGCCCTCATGCGGATGGCTCCGAGGTGATCCGGCGCGCCGCCGCGGCGTCCGGCTCGCATCATCCCCGGACTCGCTTGGCTGCGGTAGGAAGGCGCACCCGTCCTCATCATAGCCGCTGGGAGGTATGATAGCACAGTTTTTGCCCCTTGTAAAGAGGCGCTCTCAGCGGTCGTAGGTGCTCATGACCTCCATGTTCAGATCCAGCTGGTTTTCGCCCTCGCGCAGCTTTCGGGCGATGACCACCAGGCGCAGGTTGTCGTCCGTGCCGGTGCAGGTGGACAGGGTGAGCAGCCGGTCGCCGGGCTGCACATCCACCGTGCAGTGATACAGGGAGCAGGCGCGCGCGGTTTCGATGTAGTTGTTGAAGGCCTCCACGCTGTCAAAGCGCGAATAGTGCCAGAAGGGCAGGTAGTACGGCTGTCCGGCGCGGATATCCACCTCCGCCACCGCAAAGATGACGTAGCGGCCGTTTTCGTAAAGCGTGTTGAAGTCGATGAAGGCATGCTCGCGGTAGAAGGCCGCGCCCTTGACCTTGTATTTTTTGAGCATGCCAAACATCGCGCCCTCCTTCATGTTGTGGCCGTGAATGACCATCTGGGTGGGCACGTGGATGAGGTCGCAGTTTTCGTCCAGAAACAGCGCGCCGGTCACGCTCTCCTGCTGCAGGGCGTTGTGGGTGAGGTAAAAGACGTTGTCGCGCTGGACCACGGGTTCCTCCAGCTCGTCATCAATCTTGAGCCAGGCGATGATGTCGCGGTTGCGCTCCTGCAATTCGTCAAAGACGGAGGACACATCCAGGCGGGGGTTGTCCGGATAGGTGGTCGGCCACAGCTCCTCCACGCTCAGGTCGCCGGCTGCGCCGGAAGCGGAGAGCGTGATGGCGGCGGGCTGCGGCGCGGCGGTGGAGACGGTCTCAGCCGGCAGCGTGGAAGCGGGCGTGGCCGAAGGTGCGGCCGAAGGTACGGCCGTAGGTACGGCCGAAGGCGCCGTCGCAGGGGTGAAAGCGGAATCCTGCGCGGACTGGTAGAGCTGATTGAGCTGAGCCGAAGCGCTGCGGGAGGCGGCGATGTCGGAATAATAGCGAATCAGCAGCGTGGCGGACGTCACAAAAATCACGGCGCATACTGCGATCAGCCCGTAAAAAAGAGGCTTGCGCACGGGTCTTTTCTGACGGCGGTTGGGCGAACCCGCATAATGCCCATGGGGATAGTAGCCGGAGCGGCCGGCTGGCTCCTTGTGCTTCAAGGCGCATCGCTCCTTTGTATACCAACAGGGTAGAATCATTATACGGCGAGTTCCATCAAATGTCAAAGGAAATAGCACCCGCACGCATAGCGGGGCTCCCGGCGGAGCACACTGCCCCGGAGAGCATCACGGGAGGCGATTTCGCACATGAAACCACGCGCCAGACAAACCCCGGTCAACCCGCCCGTTCCGGAGGTGGCGGAGCTGGCCTCGGCTACGGAATGCACGGGGCTGATTCCCTCCGCCGTGCATACCTCCGGCCAGGCCCGCAGCTATGCCGACCTGTACGCCATTCACGAGCAGAAGCCCGCGCGGGACGGCGAGGAATAGCCGCCGCCCCGCCCCGCGCCGCCGCCGGCGCGGGGCGGGCGTGCAAAAAACGGATGTTTGGATTTTTCTGTTGACAAATCGGGAAAGGTCGTGTATACTTTCAAATCGTTCCGTAGGGGCATGGTGTAATGGTAACACGTGGGTCTCCAAAACCTTTGTTGAGGGTTCGAATCCTTCTGCCCCTGCCAGGGTGGGCTGTCTTGCTTCGTGCAGATGGTTCACTTTTTTTATGCCCGCGATCCGCTCAGCCGCGCGCCGCCCGGACCAGGCCTTCAAACAGCGCCGCCGCCTGCCGGTCGCGCCGGAACATCCGTTCCGGATGCCACTGCACCCCCAGGAAAAAGGGCAGGGCTTCATGCTCCACGGCCTCGATCACGCCGTCCGGAGCGAGGGCGCACACGCGCAGGCTGCCCGGCGCCTTCACCGCCTGATGGTGGAAGGAATTGACGTGCAGCGTTTCCGCCCCGTCCGAGAGGCGCGCAAGCAGCGTGCCCGGCACCACGGACACCGTGTGGCTGGCATACTGCCCCGGAGACGTCTGCCGGTGCGCGATGGGCGGTTCTCCGTAAGCCGTGCGGTACTGGCCGGGCAGGTCCTGCCACAGCGAGCCGCCCAGCGCCGCCGCCATCGCCTGCACGCCCCGGCAGATGCCCAGCGTGGGCAGCCCGCGCTGCGCCGCCAGACGCACCAGGCGCATTTCAAAGGCGTCGCGCAGGGGATTGACCTCGCCCAGCGCTTCGATGGGCTGCTCGCCGAAGAGGGCGGGGGACACGTCGTTGCCGCCCGCCAGCACAAGGCCGTCCAGGCGCGCAACGCAATCCTCCATCAGGCCGCCTTCCATGTCGGGGCTGAGGAGCACGGGCGCGCCGCCTGCGGCGATCACCGCGCGCAGATAATCCCGCAAAATGAAGTGACGCGTTTCCTCCGCGTCGATGCTGCCAGATACGCCGATGAGCGGATATGCCGCCATGCCGACCGCCGCCTTCCCAACGTCAGTAATGAGAATGTCCTTTCCGACGCAATAGAGGTTCAAGAAGCGAAGGCCCTTTTCCTGCCCGCACAAAAGAAGATGCGCCGGTGCGGCGGAAAATGCCGACGCGGCGGGGAATGAAAAAAGCCCGCGGAGCGCATCCTGCGGGCAGGCCCGCAAGCGTGTTCGGGCGCGCCAAAAGGAGCGGCCGCGCTGGGGCGACCGCTCCCTGATCCGGATTTGCCGTGCGGTTACTGCTGGCCGCCGCTCATGGCGCGCTCGGCGTTTTCGATCAGGCGCTTGACCATGTAGCCGCCGATGTAGCCCGCCTGACGGCTGGGCAGATCGCCGTTGTAGCCCTGCTTGAGGTTGATGCCAAGCTCGTTGGCAATCTCAAACTTCATGTTGTTCAGGGCCTGCTTGGCCTCGGGAACCATGGTGCGGTTGGAGCCGGTGGTGCTTTGCTGATTCTGATACATTTTTCCTTCACCTCATCAATGATTTGCGCTTCAGCGCATGGTGTTGCCTCCCTGGGAAGCCATCTGGCGTTCGGCCTGCTCGATCAGGCGCTTGACCATGTAGCCGCCCACATAGCCGTTGTCCCTGGAGCTAAGGTCGCCGTTGTAGCCCTGCTTGAAATTGATGCCCAATTCCTTGGCGATTTCGTATTTCATGCTGTCCAGGGCGGCGCGGGCCTGAGGCGCCTCGGGCCGGCTGCTCTTGCCGGTACTCTGGCGGTTCACCATCCGTTGTTCACCTCCTCAAGTGGGTTCAACGCTATTTTGGCCCCGCGGGCTGAAAATACGCTGACAAATGTTTTCAAGGCAGATGAAGAAAAAAACGCCTTTTTCGCTTGACAAACGCCGCGCCTTGGGTATAATAGATGTCGATTCTTTTGGAAACCTATGCCTAAGACAGCGGGTTGGCGGCGCAAGCCCCGTAAAACCTTCCCGCCGAGGTGTAAGGCGGGAGAAATCCCCTGCGACTTGTTCGCCCTTGCGCCTGCAAGGGTTTTCTTTTTGGAATCGCAGATTTTCAAAAAGGAGGTGCAACCCCAATGAGCAAGAATCTTGAGCTGAAAAAGCAGGTCGTCAGCGACATCGTCAAGAAGTTCCAGGAAGCGCAGAGCGTGATCGTGGTCCGCTACAGCGGCCTGACCGTGGAGCAGGTGACCGGCCTTCGCGCCCAGTTCCGCGCCAACGGCGTTGAATACTGCGTGCTGAAGAACACTTTGGTGCGCCGCGCGCTCAAGGAGCTGAACATCGAAGGTCTGGACGAGGTGCTCAACGGCCCGTCGGCTTTCGCCTTCGGCATGAACGACCCCGTAAGCCCCGCCAAGATCGTCAACGACTTCATCGTCAAGAAGAAGAGCGACGCGATCGAGATCAAGGCCGGCCTGCTTGGCACCGAGCTGATGAGCATGGAGCAGATCAAGGCCCTGGCCGAAATGCCCAGCCGCGAAGTGCTTCTGGCCCGCCTGGTCGGCAGCCTGCAGAGCAGCATCGCCAGCTTCGTGCGCGTGCTGGACGCGATCGCCAAGAAGGACTCCGAGGCCGCTCCCGAAGCCTGACAGGCTTCCCGTTTCCTACGCAAGCTAATCGAAAACCGATGATAGAATGGAGGCTATTCACATGACTCACGAGGAATTTATTGCCGAGATTGAGAAAATGACTGTGCTTGAGCTCAACGACCTGGTCAAGGCCCTGGAAGAGAAGTTCGGCGTGTCCGCCGCCGCCGCTGTTGTGGCTGTGCCCGGTGCCGCCGGCGCCGCCGCTCCCGCTGAGGAAGAGAAGACCGAGTTCGACGCCATCCTGAAGGATGCCGGCAGCGAGAAGATCAAGGTCATCAAGGTCGTGCGCGAGCTGACCGGCCTGGGCCTGAAGGAAGCCAAGGAATTCGTGGAATCCGCTCCCAAGACCATCAAGGAAGCCGCTTCCAAGGAAGAGTGCGAGAAGATCAAGGCCAAGCTGGCCGAGGTCGGCGCGACTGTCGAAATCAAGTAATTTCCCGGATGCAAGCAAGCGCCCGGAACGCCATATCGCGTTCCGGGCGCTTTTTGTATGGCCCCTATTTGAGCGCCCTGAGCATGGCGGTGTGATCGTCTCCCTCAAGAAAGCCCAGCAGCTCCACGCAGGAGAATCCCGCCTCGCTGAGACATTGCATCTCATGTGCCAAAGTGAGCGGCGTGTCGAAGTGGACAAAGGCGTCCTCAGGCACGCCGTCGCGCGCCCGCCTGCGCGCGCATTCGGCCATGGCCGCATCCTCCATGGCCTGCGAGGTGGCGACGTAGTCGCATTGCAGATAGCACCCGCCGGGCCGGAGGGCGCGGCGGAGCCTCCTGAACAGCTCCGTTTTCCGCGCGGCGGGCCAGTGGTGCAGCGTTTCAAAGGAAACTGCGGCATCAAAGCGGTTTTCGCCCGGGTCGCAGCCGAAATAGTTCGCGCAGATGAGCGTGAGCCGCTTTCCCGCATGCTTACGGGCCAGCCGTTCCAGCATGTCCGGCGAAAGGTCGATGCCCGTCACCGCCAGGTCGGGAAACCGTTCAAAGATGCGGTCCAGCTCCAGACCCGTGCCGCAGCCCAGGTCCAGCAGCGTGCGGACGCCGTCCGGCAGCAGACGGGCCATCCAGCGGTAGTGCGCCTCCCAGCGCGCCATGTGGCTTTCGTAATCCCCTGCGCGCGCGTCAAAGAAGGCCGCCATGCCCTCCAGCGGCTCGTCGCATGTGGCCTCGCGCCACTCCTGCCATTCCCGAAACGCCTCGTCCATGCCTCACGCCTCCGCGTTCAGCGCGGCCAGGCGCGCTTCCATCTCCGCCCGGCACTCCCGGAAGGGCGTGATGGGCCCGGGGGAAGGGTCGAAATCATTGAGCTGCTTGACCATCCAGACCGACGTCAGCCATTGGCCGTGCTTGTAGCCGCTGGAGGTGAGGCGCGCCGCCTCGGTAAAGCCAAAGGAACGGTGCAGGGCCAGGCTGCCTTCATTGGTGGAGGTGATCACCGCGATAACCTGCCGGAACCCCTGCCGCTGAAGGAAGGGCAAAAGCGCCCGGTACAGCTGCCGGCCGATGCCGCTGCGGCGCGGCGCATCGGGGGCGAGAAAGATGGTCAGCTCGGCAACATAGCGATAGCCCGTCTGCGGGCGGAAGGGCTCGGCGCAGGCGTAGCCCAGGAAACGGCCCGTTTCATCCTGCGCAATCAGCCAGGGATAGGTTTCCAGCTGGCTGCGGATCTCCTCGGCGCGAACCTCCACGCCGGGGTTGACTTCGTTAAAGGTGGCCGTGGAGGCAAGCACGTAATGGCCAAAGATCTCATGGATGAGCGGCGCGTCCTGGGGCGTGGCGATGCGAAGCTGAATGGTCACTTGCCGCCGCCTCCTTCCCGGATGATTTTTGCCACATCTTCGGGCGTGAGGCCGATGATGAGGGTTTTGAAATGGGTGTAGGTGACCAGCCCGGCAGGCGCGTTGGCGGATTTCTTGACGTACTTGCGGCGGGTGTAGTCCACCGGAAGCTGGGGATGGTTGCGCCCCTTGCTGAAGTAGGCGGCCAGCTTGGCGGCATAGAGCAGCGTCTCGTCCGACGGGTCGCTCTCCGTGCGGATCAGCACGTGCGACCCCGGGATGCCCTGCGCGTGCAGCCAGGTTTCGCCGCCGCGCGCGTGCAGGGTAAGCCGGTCGTTTTGCAGCGAGTTCTTGCCGACCTCGATCACGGTGCCGTCGGGCGCGGTAAAGCGGCAGGGCTTGCCCTCCGGAAGCTTTTTGGGCTTGCCGCCGCGCCCCCGCGAGGGCTCGGGCCGCAGGAAACCCGCCTGCGAAAGCACGTAGCGTACCTCGCCCAGATCGGCGGTGGTTTCGCACTTGTCCAGGTCATCCAGCGCATTTTCCAGCAGCGCAAGGTCCCGCTCGATGGTGACGAGCTGCTCGCGCGCGTACTGCTCGGCCACCTTGGCCTTGCGGTATTTCTTATAGTAGCTCTGCGCGTTCTGCGAGGGGGTCAGGCGCGTGGAGAGGGGAATGTCCACCTCGGGACAGCCCTCCTCGTAGTAGTTCCGCACCGTCACACAGGCCGCGCCCCGGCCGATCAGGTGCAGATTGGCGGTGAGCAGATCGCCGAAGATGCGGTCCTGCTCGGCCAGCGCGCTCTGGCGGATGGAATCGAGCATGATGGCCTTTTTCTTCTCCGTGCGCTCCAGCGCGCTCTTGATGTGCCGCTGAAGCCCGGCGCTCTTCTGCTGCATGCGCGCGCGCAGGTCGCGCCCCAGATAGAACGCGTCCATGGCCGCGCTCAGGCCGGGCATGGCCTTCTGGCGCTCCGCCGCAAAGGTGCGGTAGGGGAAGGGGAAGAAATCAACCGCCATCCCCGCCTCGTCATAGAGCGCCACGGGCGCGGCGGGAATGTCCCGCAGCGCCTGAACCAGCCGGGGCGAAAGCGCGCCGGGATCCAGCTCGCTCACGGGTGCGGCGGCGTCCGCGCCCACCTGGGCGCAGATCTCCCGGGCGCACACACTGGCCATGCCCGCGACGCAGGCCATCAGCCCCTTGGCCAGCGTACCCCCCTGCGCGGTCAGCCGCGCGGTCAGAGCGTCCGGCGTGAGGGCTTCCGGGGCCAGCTTGTCCTGCTGGGGCGGAAGCTGGTATACGCCGCCGGGCTGCACGGTGCGCACGCGGCTCATCTCGCTGTTTACGTGGCGGATGGCGTCGATGATCACCCCGTCCTTCCGCACCAGCGTCAGGTTGGAGTGACGGCCCATCACCTCCAGATAGAGCGTTTTTTCCACGGAATCGCCCAGCTCGTCCAGGCAGTCAAAAGCGATGGTCAGAATGCGGTCGCCGGCCACCTGCCCGACATCCTTCACGCGCGCGCCCAAAAGGTGCTTGCGCATGAGCATGCAGAACATCGGCGGCTCGGCCGGGTTCTCATAGGCCTGGGCGGTCAGCTGGGCGCGCGCCTGGTTGGCGTTGGCGCTCAAAAGCAGCCTGTGGTTGCCCCCGCCGCTGCGTATGAGCAAAACCAGCGCGTCGCGCTCGGGCTGATTGACCTTGTCCACCCGTCCGCCCCGGAGCGCGGAAAGCAGCTCGCGGCGCATATACGACAGGGTAAAGCCATCCATCGGCATGGCCCAAACCCCCTCCTTTCCTCAAAAGCATGGATGGATGATAGCACAACAAGCAAAAAAGCGCAATCATGTGCGCATGTCCGCCATGGGCCCGGCATACCTTTTGAGTGCAATCACTGCGTGAGGAGTGGAAGAGGCATGAAGATCAAACGGGCCGATATCGAGCGTATCCTGATTTTGTGCGCGGCGGCGCTGGTGGTGGTGCTGGCCCTGCGCAGCAACGACCAGACCACCTCGCAGGTGCTGGTGGAGCAGACGGCGATTCCCATTGAGCAGACCCTCGCCCAGGAGGACACGGTGGCGACCGTGGTCTTCTATGAGGACGGCGACGGCTATCTGGTGCCCGTCACGCGCCAGGTGCCCAAGACTGACGGCATCGCCAAGGCCACGCTCGCGCTGATGGTCAAGGACGCGGAAAACGACATGCAGGCCGCCCGGCTTGGCCTGCGCACGGTCATTCCGGAGGGCACCACCTTTGACATCGACATCAGCGAAGGCCGCGCGAACGTCAATGTCAGCAAAGAGGCGCTCAACTGCATCGACGCGCGGCAGGAAAGCCTGATGGTGGACGCCATCACCAACGCGCTCACCTGTTTTTCCACGGTGGATGAGGTCACGCTGGAATTTGACGGGCAGAAGCGCAGCAAGCTCACCTACGGCACCGATGTGAGCGGCGTGTTTACCGGCGGCAACCTGAACCTGGAAAGCGTGGAAACCTTCTCCGAGGATGCGGGGCTGGTACAGCTGTACTTCCCGTCGCAGACGGGGCGGCTGCTGGTGCCCGTGACGCGCGCCGTGTTCAGCGACGCGGACCCGACCACGGCCGTTCTGGAGCTGGCCAAGGGTCCGCAGGATGACAGCGGTCTGGAGCGCGCCCTGCCGGAAAACTGCGGCGTCAAATCCGTCACCATGAAGGACGGCGTGGTGACCGTCAACTTCTCCAGGGAGTTTCAGCAGGCGCTGGAGAGCTCCGACGGCGGCCAGCAGGCGGTGCGCGCCATCCTGTTCACCTGTTCGCAGTTTCCGGGCGTGAAAAAGGTCGAGGTGCAGGTGGAGGGAGAGAAGATCGAAGCCCAGCCCGAAACCGCCACCACCTTCATCAACGCCGAGGAGGAAGTGATCGCCCAGTATCCCGGCGTGGTGGAGCTGGACTAATTGCTGGACTTTTCCCTCGCGCCCATGTATAATGCCATGGGAGCCGCGCGGCAGCGTCAGCCCGCGCGGCTTTTTCAGCATGTTTGACAAAGGAGCGACCGGCATGGAGCGCATCGATGGGCGCGGGGACGCGCAGACCCGCCAACTGACCCTTGTACCCAATTTTGTGGAGACGGCGGACGGCAGCTGCCTCATCACCGCGGGCAAGACCCGCGTCATCTGCACCGCCAGCGTGGAGGAGGGCGTGCCGCCGTTCCTGCGCGGCGAGGGCCGCGGCTGGGTGACGGCCGAGTACGCCATGCTGCCCGCCTCCACCGGGCGGCGCAAGGCGCGCGACGGCATCAAAAAGGATGGCCGCGGCGTGGAGATTCAGCGGCTGATTGGCCGGTCGCTGCGGCAGGCGGTGGACATGAGCCTTTTGGGCGAGCGCACCATCACGCTGGACTGCGACGTTTTGCAGGCTGACGGCGGCACGCGCACGGCCTCCATCACGGGCGCGTTCGTGGCGCTGGTGATGGCGGTGCACAAGCTCATGCAAAACGGGCTGATCGACAAAAACCCCATCATCGCGCAGGTGGCGGCCATCAGCGTGGGCGTGGTGGACGGGCGGCCCATGCTGGATTTGTGCTATCAGGAGGACAGCCGCGCCCAGACGGACATGAACCTGGTGATGAACCAGCGGGGCGAGTTCATCGAATTGCAGGGCACTGGCGAGGGAAGACCCTTTACCAACCGGGAGCTGAACCGGCTTCTGGACCTGGGCCGCGCGGGCGTGCGGGCCATGATGCGCGCCCAGCGCGAGGCGCTGCGCGGCATGGGCGACTGGCTGCTGCCTCCGCGCCGCGTGGTGGTGGCCAGCGGCAACGCACACAAGCTCAAGGAGCTGGGCGACATCTTCGGCGGCATGGTGGAGCTCATCAGCATGAAGGATGCGGGCTTCGAGGGCGATATCGAGGAGAATGGCACCACCTTTGAGGAAAATGCCGTCATCAAGGCCGAGGCCGTCTCCCGGGCCACGGGCCTGCCCGCGCTGGCGGATGACAGCGGCCTGAGCGTGGACGCGCTGGATGGCGCACCGGGCGTGTACAGCGCGCGCTATGCGGGTGACCATGGCAACGACCAGGCCAACAACGACCTGCTGCTCAAAAACATGGAGGGCGTCACCAACCGCGCCTGCCGCTTCGTGTGCGCCATGGCGCTGGCCCTGCCGGGGGAGGAGACGCGCGTTCTGCGCGGCGAGTGCCCGGGCGAGCTGCTCCATCAGCGCGCGGGCGAGGGCGGCTTCGGCTACGACCCGTTGTTCCGTTACCATACGGGCAAGACCTTTGCCGAGATGACCGAGAAGGAAAAGAACGCCGTCAGCCACCGCGCGGCAGCCGCCGCGAAAATGCGCGGCGTGCTCATGGAGGCGCTGTGAGCATGAAGCGGGTGATCGCGCTTTCCGATTCGCACGGGGACAAGGCGGGTCTGCGCGCCGCGGTGGAGCAGGCCCTGCGCATGGGTCCGGTCTATGCGGCGGCCTTTCTGGGCGACGGTCTTTCGGATTTTGCCGCCGTGCGGCCGCTTCTGCTGGAGGCGGGCGCACTGTGCCATGCGGTGCGCGGCAACAACGACTGGGGCAGCCGCGAGGAACGCGCCGTATCCTTCCTGGTCAACGGCGTGCGCTTCTACGCCTGCCACGGCCATGAATGGCATGTCAAGTACGGGCTGGACCGCCTGTACTATGCTGCGATGGAGTGTCAGGCGCAGGTGGCGCTCTACGGCCATACGCACCACCCCCAGATCGATCTGGAGCGCGGCATGTACCTCATCAACCCCGGCGCGGTCTGCGACCGGTTCGGCGGAGGCGTGGCCTATGCCGATATCCGCGTGGCCGACAACGGCGGCGTGCGCGTGAGCCTTTGCAAATGGGAATAGAAAGCGGGAAGGCGGGCCCATCGGGCACGCCTTCCTCGTTTTTTGCCTCGGATACATGAGGGTTTCCGATGTCTGGAAAAAAACTTTTCCGCCCCTATTGACACGCGCCCACGTTCGTGCTATCCTTCCAGTCGGAAACCCGATTAAAAAAGTCGGGATTCCGAAAGGAGCGCGGAATGAAGCTATCCACCCGGGGCAAATATGGCCTGTACGCCATGTACTACCTGGCTGCCCACGCGGGCGAGGGGCCGCTCCCGCTGCAGAGCATCTCCACCATGGGCGGCGTGCCCAAGCAATATTTGGAGCAGCTTCTGGGCAACCTTCGCCGTGCGGGGCTGGTGAGCACCGTGCGCGGGGCGCAGGGGGGCTACCAGATCGCCGTCGCGCCGGAAACCGTGAGCCTGCGCGATATCATCGACGCGGTGGAGGGGCCCATCGAGCTCAGCGAGTGCGCCTCGGCCGACAATGCCTGCCGCCGGTCCGGCACCTGTCCGGTGCGGTGGGTCTGGCAGCGCGTAACCGACAGCATCAACACGGAGCTGGAAAAGATCAAACTCAGCGATATGCTGACCCAGGCATGCGAAAGCGAGGAAGAACAGCCATGACCGATCATATCATCTATATGGATAACGCGGCGACGACCGCTACCCGTCCCGAAGTGCTGGAAGCCATGCTTCCCTACTTCACCCAGCATTATGGCAACCCCAGCTCCATCCACAGCGTGGGCCGCGACGCGCGGCGCGCGGTGGAGAAGGCCCGCCAGCAGGTGGCGGCGGCGCTGGGCGCGCAGCCCCGTGAAATCTATTTCACCGCCGGCGGCAGCGAGAGCGACAACTGGGCCATCCGCTGCGCCTCCAGGGCGCTGGCCGCCAAGGGCAAGCACATCATCACCAGCCAGATCGAGCACCATGCCGTGCTGCACACCTGCCAGTACCTGGAGAAGCAGGGGTATGAGGTCACCTACCTGCCCGTGGATGAAAACGGGCTGGTGAGCGTGGAGGATGTGAAAAAGGCCATCCGTCCGGATACGGTGCTCATCTCCATCATGGCCGCCAACAATGAAATCGGCACCATCGAGCCCATCCGCGAGATCGGCAAGGTCGCCCATGAGGCGGGCGTCCTGTTCCATACCGACGCGGTGCAGGCCGTGGGCGCCGTGCCCATCGACGTCAACGACTGGAACGTGGACATGCTCAGCCTCTCCGGCCACAAGTTCCACGCGCCCAAGGGCATCGGCGCGCTCTACATCCGCAAGGGCGTCAAGATTTCCAATCTGATCTTCGGCGGCGCGCAGGAGCGCGGCCTGCGCGCGGGCACGGAAAACCTGCCCGGCATCGTGGGCCTGGGGGCGGCCATTGAGCTGGCCGTTTCCGAGCTGCCCGAATATACCCGCCGCCTGACCGCGCTTCGCGACCGGCTGATCGACGGCATTCTCAAAAACATCCCTGACGTGCGCCTCAACGGCCACCGCACGCAGCGCCTGCCCGGCAACGTCAACGTCTCCGTGCGCTACGTGGAGGGCGAGGCCCTGCTCATGCGCCTTGATCTGGCCGGCGTGGAAGCGTCCAGCGGCTCGGCCTGCACCAGCGGCAGCCTCGATCCCTCGCATGTGCTGCTGGCCATCGGCCTGCCGCATGAGATCGCTCACGGCAGCCTTCGCCTGTCCCTGGGCAACGATACCACCGAGGCCGACGTGGATTATGTGATTGAAAAGCTGCCCGGCATCGTCAGGGATCTGCGCGAGATGAGCGCCCTGTCTGCCCAGAACAGCTTCCAGCCCTGACACGCGGGCATGAAACGTAAGAACCGCCATTGTTTTTGAAGGAGGAACGACCATGTACAGCGAAAAAGTGATGGAGCATTTCGAGCATCCCCGCAACGTGGGCGAAATTCCCGATGCGTCCGGCACCGGAACCGTGGGCAACGCCAAGTGCGGCGACATCATGAAGATGGATATCAAGGTGGAAAACGACGTCATCACCGACGTCAAGTTCAAGACCTTCGGCTGCTGCGCGGCCATTGCCACCAGCAGCATGGCCACCGAGATGGTCAAGGGCAAGCACATCGACGAGGCGCTTCAGCTGACCAATAAGGCTGTGGCCGAGGCGCTCGACGGCCTGCCCCCGGTCAAGATGCACTGCTCGCTTCTGGCGGAGCAGGCCATCCACGCCGCGGTGGAGGATTATCAGAAAAAGCACCCCAAGGAATGATCCGGGGCGCCGAAAGGACGGCCTATGCCAGAGATTCATGGCAACACCGAGGGAATCCGAAAAACCGTGCTGGACGAGCTGGCCGCGCTCTATGACGTGCAGCTCGAACCCGGCCAATTCATGCCGCAGGACTTGCTTCAAAGTCTCTGCGGCTATTCTGCGTCCATGAACCGCGAAATCGCGGTGTACATCACCCGCTACGGGGAGATCGCGGATGTGTTCATCGGCCGGGCCGACAGCATCGATCTGCCGGATCTGCGCCTGCGCCGTGGCGAGCGGCGGCTGAGCATGGTGCGCTGCGTGCACACCCACCCCCGCGCGACGGGCGAACTGAGCGACGTGGACGTGAGCGCGCTGCTGAGCATGCGCTTTGACGCCATGTGTGCCGTGGGCGTGAGCGAGGACGGCCGGCCCACCAGCGTGCAGTGCGCCTTTCTGGACGCGGAGCGCGAGGGACAGGTGCGGCGCACGGAGCTCATCAGCGCCCGCCGCCTGCCGCAGGAGGACTGGCTTTGCGAAATCGAGCGCACGGACGCGGCCTACCGCGCCGCCGCTCCCGCCACGCAGACGGGCCGCGAGCGCGCCGTGCTGGTGGGCATCGAGAGCGAGGAATCGCTGGATGAGCTGGAGGAGCTGGCCAGGACGGCGGGCGCCGAAACGGTGCTGCGCGTTTTGCAAAAGCGGCCCAAGCCCGATCCGGTTTTCTGCGTGGGCCGTGGCAAGGCGGAGGAATTGAGCCTGCGTTGCCAGGCCGTGCAGGCCGATCTGGTCATCTTCGACGAGGAGCTCTCCGGCGTGATGCAGAAAAACCTTGAGGAGATTCTGCGCCTGAAGGTGGTGGACCGCACGGCGCTGATTCTGGACATCTTCGCCGCGCGCGCCAGCACGCGCGAGGGCAAATTGCAGGTGGAGATGGCCCAGCTCAAATACCGCAGCCAGCGCCTGCTGGGCCAGGGACTGGTGCTCAGCCGGCTGGCGGGCGGCATCGGCACGCGCGGCCCGGGCGAGAGCAAGCTGGAAGTTAGCCGCCGCCGCATCCGCGAGCGCCTGACCGACCTGGAGCGCGAGCTGGAGCAGATCGAGCGCCAGCGCGGATTGCGCCGCCAGAGCCGGGAGAAAAGCGGCGTGCCCATCGTGGCGCTGGTGGGCTACACCAACGCGGGCAAGTCCACGCTCTTCAACCGCCTCACCGGCGCGGGCGTGTATGTGGAAAACCAACTGTTCGCCACGCTGGACAGCGTCAGCCGCCCCATTGAACTGCCTCACGGCGGCAAGGCGATGCTGGTGGATACGGTGGGCTTTATCCGAAAGCTCCCCCACGAGCTGGTCAAGGCCTTCCGTGCCACCCTCGAAGAAGCCCGCCTGGCCGACGTGCTGGTTCTGGTGCTGGGCGGCGCCGACCCGCAGATGGAAAGCCGCCGCCGCACCGTGGAGGAGGTGCTCGACAGCCTGGGCGCCACGCAGGCGCCCCGCGTCGAGGCCGTCAACAAGTGCGACCGAATCGCTCCGGAGGCGCAGACGCTCCCCGGCGCGCTCTACATCAGCGCATCCACGGGCCGAAACGTGGAGGAGCTGCTCCGGCGCGTGGAGGATGAGCTGGACGCTGGCGCGCAGGAGGTGCGCCTGCTGGTACCCTTCAGCCGCTATGCGCTGGTCAGCCGCCTGCACGCCATGGGCGGCGTGCTGGAGCAGCGCCACAGCGACGAAGGCGTGGAGCTGCGCATGCGCATCACGCCCCAAAATGTAAAATTTGCCTGCCGGGAAGGGGCAAAAGTGCTGAGCGGCGAAAAGATGTAGTTGCGTAAATGTTACGGAAATGATACAATGAAGCGAAAGGTCGTGATGGAGATTGCTGCTGGGAAAGGTGCTGTCCATCGTCGCCGCTTCCGCCGCCCTGCTGGACGGAAGTATGAAAGTGGCGCTGCCGGATAAAAATATGGAAGGAACGATGTTCCTCATCAACCGCCAGCACGCGGTGAGCGAGTATTTTGTGCCCGAAGCCCTGCGCAAGGTGGAGGCCACCGGCATGTCCCAGTCCATGCGCGACGATGCGGCCACGGCACTGGAGGAGATGTTCGCCGCCGCCAAGGAGGAGGGCGTGACCCTTTCCACCGTATCAGGGTATCGCAGCTATTCCAAGCAGTCCACCATCTATTCGCGCAAAAAGGCCAGCCAGGGCGAGGAGGAGGCGGACCGCGTGTCCGCGCGTCCCGGTACCAGCGAGCACCAGCTTGGCCTTGCGATGGATATTTCCAAAAAGAACAGCTCCCAGCTCAACACCTCCTTTGCCGAAACCGAGGAGGGCCAGTGGGTGGCCGCCAACGCGCATCGCTTCGGCTTTATCGTGCGCTACCTCAAGGAGTATGAGGACGTGACCGGCTACATGTACGAGCCCTGGCACGTGCGTTATGTGGGCAAGGAGCAGGCCCAGGCCATCTATGAATCCGGCATCCCCATGGAAACCTACATGACCGGCTACAAGCTGGGCGTGTATGATTTTTTGATCCATCAAGCTACGAATGAATGAGGTGCTCGCATGAACAAGCTGGTGTGCGGTATTCTGACGGTCATCCTGTGCCTGTC
>DVIV01000020.1 GCA_018710985.1 Candidatus Limiplasma pullicola | reverse complement strand
TACGCACTGACCATATCCGGTGGTGTGATGTTCAAATAAGGCGCATATATAAAGCGGGCACTGTGGTGATGAACCACGGTGCCCGCTTTCTTGTTTCTCCTGTGCTTGATATGCTGTTCACAGGTATGATACTGCGGTAACAACCATGGATGAATTAAACTACAGCTCATGGTACCCTTGAATCGATAGTTTGGAAATATACATCTTGCAGTCCCATCGCAAGTGGCACCTTTTCATATCCGCAGATTGCGCCGCAGAGTGCTCATAGTTCCCTGCTCATATGGTTTCCTCCTGTGTGGCACGAATGAGCTTGTCTCAGAACTTATTTGCCCATCCGGCCAGTTCATCCTTGCTTGTATTTTCTTTGAATACCCTGCCTTCAAGGAGATTGGATGCTGGGCAGCTAGGCTTCAATGCCTCGTTTGTCTTTCCCATCCCGCTTCCACCAGATGTGGCGAAGGGAATGATGGTTTTCCCGGCAAGGTCATGCTGCTCAAGGAAAGTATTGATGATGGTGGGTGCGACGTACCACCAGATCGGAAAACCGACAAAAATGACGTCGTATTCAGATATGTTGTCCCGGACGGTTTCCACAGGGGGACGGGATGCAGGATTCTTCATCTCGATGGAGCTACGAGAGTTTTCATTGCGCCAGTCGAGATCGGTATGAGTATATCGAACAGCGGGGACTATCTCAAATAGATCAGCCCCGATGGCATCAGCAAGGTTTTCGGCAACCTTGGCCGTGATGCCGCTCTCAGAAAAATACGCAACCAGCTTTCTGCTCATATCAAATACTCCTCTTGAAATGCAGATATTGTCTTCTTTATTTATTATACCACTGTTTGATTTTTCCTGCTGTATATTAACGGTAAAAAGAGTCTACATAGCAATTTTGTCAGCGATGAAAGACAATCTTACCATAATAAATAAAAATGACCCCTCCCGCACGGAAGAGGCCCCCCATATGAAAAAAATGACCCCTCGGTCATGCTGCAACTTGTGATTCGTCCCTTTGTATCAAAGACGAGAACTAGATTTCCCCTGCTTCTCCTACGGCCGCTACGCACAGGACCAGGCTCCGCGGGGCAAGGTGATCGACTACCGCGTGCCCATCGAGATCGAGGGCGTGCGCGTGCTGCCGGGGGACATCGTCTTTGGCGATCTGGACGGTGTGCTGGTGATTCCCCAGGGCATCGAGGCAGAGGTCCTTGAGCGCGCCTACGAAAAGGCGACCGGCGAAAAGACCGTGGGCGAGGCCATCCGCGCCGGCATGAGCGCGAGCGAGGCGTTCCGCATCCACGGCGTCATGTAAGCGGCTTCAGGCTGTCAAAGACGTAGCGGATATGGCGGCAGTATACGGTCCCCGGCTCCAGCACGGGGCCGGGCGCGTCGGGCGCGAGACGGGGGTGCTCCTGCGGCTCCAGCGCAACGGCGCAGCGCGCCGGGGTGAGGTAACCGCCCGCATAGACCACCACGCAGGGCTGATCCGTATACAGGCGCAGCCGGCGTCCGGAAACCGGGTCCAGCAGCTCCGCCGCCGGGTCCTCTCCTCCGCGCAGGCGGAAGGCATGGTTGTACCCGTTGGCCAGCGCCAGCTGGGGGTCCTCCGCCTCGCCCTCGCGCATGACCGGACGGAGGCCGCCGAGGTCAAAGGGCGGCCGGCCGCATGCCGCCACGTTCACGGGCAGGTGCCCCTCGCCGTTGAGATAAACGGCATCGGCGTTGACGCGGAGAAGCTGGCTGTCGGCGGGGCGGGAAAAGTCCCCGCTCAGGTTCCAATAGGCATGATGGGACAGGTTGACCACGGTCAGCCGGTCGCTGCGAGCCTCCAGGGTGATGTCCAGCCGGTCGTCGTCCCATAGGCGGTATGTCGTGCGGAACCGGCGGCAGCCCGGATAGCCGTCCACCCCGTCGGCCAGCTCGGCCTCGAAGCATACCTCGCTCCATCCCTCGCCCCGCGTCACCTGCTGCGCCCGCCAAGGCCGGCGCACCAGGCTGTTGGGGCCGCCGTGAAGCTGGTTGGGTCCCTCGTTGACCGCCAGCTGGAGGATGCGCCCCCCGACGCAAAGCAGGCCGCCGCGCAGCCGCCCCGCATACGGGGCCAGCGTCGCCCCGGCGCAGCTGGGATCGCAGGGGCCCTGGGGTGTAAGCGCAACATTTACGAATTGCCCGTCTCCTCGGCCGAGGGTCAGCCCAGTGAGCGAAGCTCCAGCACAGGCAAGGAACGCTTCCGTACCATGGTGATTGCGCAGAATCACATCCGTATTTCTATCCATTTTCTCTCATTCCCTCCCGCCGGCGCGCGGTCTTTCCGTTTTCATCAGTATATCGGATTGATGGATGGCCGCAACCGGCAGCCCATAAAACAGCAACAAAACCAAATACTTTCCGGGCGTAAAGGCGCTGGACAATGTCAGCTTTACGGCCTACAGCGGCGAGGTTCTCGCTTTCCTGGGCGAAAACGGCGCCGGCAAGTCCACGCTGCTCAAAACCCTGAACGGGGATTATCAGCCCAGCTCCGGACAGTACCTGATCAACGGCGAGGAGGTGCATTTCCGCAATCCTCACGAGGCCATCGAGGCGGGCGTCAGCATCATCTATCAGGAGTGCCAGATCCTCATGGAGCTTTCCGTGGCCGAGAATATCTATCTGGGCCGCATGCCCGTCAACGCGCTGGGCGTGATCAACCAGCGCAAGGCCAACGAGATGGCCGCGCGCATCATCGCCGACTTCGGCCTGCCCATCCGTCCTACCGACAAGGTCAAGGACCTGAGCGTGGCCTACCAGCAGATGGTGGAGATCATGAAAGCCTACAGCCGCGAGAATCTGCGCGTCATCTGCTTTGACGAGCCCTCCGCGAGTCTCAGCGATTCGGAGATCGAAAACCTGTTCCGCATCATCCGCAAGCTGCGCGATGAGGACAAGATCATCATTTACGTGTCCCACCGCATGAGCGAAATCTTCCAGATTACCGACAAAGTCGCGGTGTTCAAGGACGGCCGCTATGTGGATACGGTCAAGACCAGCGAGGTTGACGAGGGACAGCTCATCCGCATGATGGTGGGCCGCGACCTGGGCGACATCTACAGCTCGCTGGACCGTGACAAGAAGATCGGGGACGTGCTGCTGGAGGTGCGCCACCTTTCCTCCGACTATGTGGACGACGTTTCCTTCTCCCTGCACGCGGGCGAGGTGCTGGGCTTCTCCGGCCTGGTGGGTGCGGGGCGCACCGAAACCATGCGCGCCGTCATCGGGGCCGACCGCATGACCAGCGGCGAGGTGTTGCTGGATGGGAAGAAGATTCACTGCAAAAGTCCGCATGACGCCATGCGCCACGGCATCGTTCTGGTGCCGGAGGACCGCAAGATGCAGGGCATCCTGGCCAATCTGGACGTGTGCGACAACATCAACGTATCCATGCTGGAACAGCATTCCAACCGCCTGGGTGTGCTCAACCGCCGCAAGGAGCTGGAGGCGGCGGACAAGGGCATCCGCGATTTCCGCATCCGCACCCCCAGCCCGCACAAGAAAATCGTGGAGCTGTCGGGCGGCAACCAGCAAAAATGCATCGTGGCGCGCTGGCTGGGCACCAATCCCCGCGTGCTGATCCTCGACGAGCCCACCAAGGGCATTGATGTGGGGGCCAAGGCGGAGTTTTACCGCATGATCTGTGAGTTTGCCAAGCAGGGCTTGGGCGTCATCCTTATCTCCTCCGAGCTGCCGGAAGTCATCGGCCTGAGCGACCGCATCATCGTCATGCGTGGGCGAAAGGTCGCGGGCGAGGTTATGCGGGAGGATGCCACGGAGGACCGCCTGCTGGCGCTGGGCATGGTGGAAACGGACGAAACACAGAATCGGAGGGAAATGGCATGAAACAAAGGCTGAAAAACGCGTTCGGCGGCGACAAGCTGATTCTGATCGGCGCCACGGTGGTGGTCTTCGCCATGTTCACGCTGCTCAACCGCAACTTCCTCTCGTGGACCAACTTTGTCAATATCCTCGTGGCCACGTCGCTGGTGGGCCTGGTCGCCATCGGCCACACCTACCTGATCATCGCCGGGCAGAACGACCTGTCTCCCGGTTCGCTGGCAGCCTTCTCCGGCGTGCTGGCTGCGCTGCTGGTCAGCCAGGGACTGAACCTCTATCTCTCTTTCGCCATCACCATCCTGGCCGGCGCGCTCATCGGCGTGTTCAACGCCTTCATGGTCAACCGCATCAAGCTGCAGGCCTTCATCGCCACGCTGGTCACGCAGAGCATCGTGCGCGGCTTCGCCTACATCCTCTGTGACGGCCGCCCCATCGCCATCGGCGACAAGGCGTTCATCCAGATCGGCCGCGCCCGCTTCCTGGATATCCCGGTGGCGGTGTGGATCATGATTGTCGCCTTCATCATCTTCGGCTTCATCCTCAGCAAGACCCGCTTCGGCCGCAGCATCTACGCCATCGGCGGCAACGAGAGCGCCGCCCGACTGGCCGGCCTCAACCCGCGCCGCATCGTGCTGCTGTGCTTTGTAATGATGGGCGTAATGTGCGCCATCGGCGGCATCGTCTTCGCCGCCCGCATGAACAGCGGACAGCCCGCCGCCAACGTCAACCTGGAGTTTGACGCCATCACCGCGGTCATCCTCGGCGGCGTTTCCTTCACCGGCGGCGTGGGCACCATGGGCGGCACCATCATCGGCGTGTTCCTGATTCAGGCGTTCAACACGGGCCTGACAATGGTTAACGTACCGTCGTTCTGGCAGTACGTGGCCAAGGGCGCGCTGCTGCTCTTCGCGCTGACTTCCGACTACATCCGCAAGCAGAACCGCGAACGTCAGCTGCTGGAAGCCAGCAAGAAAAACGGCTGATCCCCAATTCGTCAATATGCCCGGTGGGGCATAGAAATAAAAAGGAGGACGTTACCATGAAAAAGACTCTGGCCATCATCCTGACTGTGGCGCTGCTGCTGGGCGCCGCTTCCGCCTTGGCGGAGAGCAAGGGCATGATCTACGGCATCTACAAGGCCGGCGACCATACCTGGTTCATCGATGAGGGCGTTGCCGCCGAAGCCGCCGCCAAGGAAGCCGGATACGACTTCACCTATGTCGACGCCAAGATGAGCCCCGAAGAATATCTCAAGGCCATCGACAACGCCATCGCCAACAACGCCGTGGGCGTTGTGACCTGCATCCCCGACCAGACCATGTCCCAGGCTGCCGTGGACAAGCTGGTGGAGGCCAACATCCCCGTCGTCGCCGCTGACGACGCCCTGCAGGATGCGGACGGCAACAAGCTGGTTCCCTGGGTTGGCATCAACGCCTACGTGATCGGTGAGGCCAACGGCCAGTGGATCGCCGAGTATGCCAAGGAGAACAACCTGGTGACCGACCCCGAGTGCGGCCTGCTGATCATGACCATGGACACCGTGTCCAGCTGCGTGCCGCGCGCCGAGGGCGAGTACAACAAGTTCGTCGAGCTCTGCCCCGAATTTGACACCGCCAAGATCTTCAAGGCCGACTACGACGGCACCACCGACAAGGGCAACACCGCTGCCGCCGCCGTGCTGACCGCTCATCCCGAAATCAAGAAGTGGCTCGTGACCGGCGCCAACGAGGAAGGCTGCATCGGCGCGCTGCGTGCCCTGGAGTCCGCCGGTCTGGACGCCGATGCCTGCGTGGTGGGCCTGGGCGCTTACATGGCCAAGGACGAGTGGAAGAAGGAAGGCCCCAACGCCATGAAGGCTTCCGCCTACTTCTCCGCCGACCAGGTGGGCCGCGGCTCTGTGGAAGTGCTGCTTCAGATCATCAACGGTGAGGAGCCCCCGCTGGAGACCGCCGTGGACGCCGTGGTTGTGACCCCCGAAACCTATCAGGAAGTCATGGGCGCTTACGCCGAGTAAGACGCACAAAAAAGGGGCAGGGCTGATGCTCTGCCCCTTCAGTTTGTCGAAAAAGTCCGCCTGCGGTGGCCTTTTTCGCCAGATGCTTAAGAAATGTTTGCGCCAAGGGCGCAAACTCCCCGCCCGCCCGGCAAAGCCGGGCGATACGAATTCACTTTGGAGGGCCTG
>DVIV01000019.1 GCA_018710985.1 Candidatus Limiplasma pullicola | reverse complement strand
CGCCGCTTGAGCGGCAAGCGACGCGGGGTGGAGCAGTTTGGTAGCTCGTCGGGCTCATAACCCGAAGGTCGAGGGTTCAAGTCCCTCCCCCGCAACCAGTATGGCGGCGTAGCTCAGTTGGCTAGAGCATTCGGTTCATACCCGGAGTGTCACTGGTTCGAATCCAGTCGCCGCTACCAGACGCAACCCCCTGTGAGGCATGCCTCGCAGGGGGGTTTGTTTGTCGAAAAAGTCCGGCGGCGGCGGGCTTTCGCGGCAATGGAAAACCCCGCAAAGCGCATGGCTTTGCGGGGCCTGATGGTACGCCCGGTGCGGTTCGAACGCATGGCCTTCAGAGTCGGAGTCTGACGCTCTATCCAGCTGAGCTACGGGCGCACGATTCCCCCGCCGGGCGGCGCACGGAAAGGCCGGAGGGACCTGACGCCGCGCTGCGGGCACAGGATATTGTACCCTTGGCGGGGGGATTTGTCAAGGGTTTTCCCCGGACGGCGCGGCGTTTCCCCGAAAAACACCCAAAATACACCCGCGCCCCTTGCAAAGCGGCGCGAAATCCTGTATCATATCAGGCAACGCGGCAGGAGGTCCCGGCGTTCCGGGGAAGGATTGGCAGGCGCCGCGAGAAGGAATCAGTCTTGGTAGGATGGAAGGATGGGTTTCGCATGATCAAAATTGGCGTATTGGCGCTCTATGCCCTGATGATGGTGGCGGTGATCGCGCTGACGGCGCGAAAGAAGCTGTCGCTGAACGAGTTTTTGCTGGGCGGGCGCAACGTGGGCCCGTGGCTGAGCGCGCTGAGCTACGGGGCCAGCTATTTCAGCGCGGTCATCATCGTGGGCTACGCGGGATCGACCGGGTGGTCGGGCGGATTATCCGCCGTGTGGTGCGGCATCGGCAACGCGCTGGTGGGAAGCCTGCTGGCCTGGAAGCTGCTGGCCCGCCCCACCCGCCGCATGGGCGAAAAGCTCGGCGCGGCCACGATTCCCGGCTTCTTTGAAAAGCGGTATCAGAGCCGGGGGCTAAGGCTGGTGGCCAGCCTGATCATCTTCGTGTTTCTGCTGCCCTACTCCGCCAGCGTGTACAAGGGGCTGGGCGGCATGTTTCAGCGCGCGTTCGGGTTTGATTACGCCTTTTGCGTGACGGCCATCGCGCTGCTGTCCGCCGTGTACCTGTTCGCCGGCGGCTACCGCGCCACGGCGGTGACGGACTTCATTCAGGGCATCATCATGCTGGCGGGCATCGCGGCGGTGGTCGTCTACATCGTGCGCGCCGCGGGCGGCGTGGCGGACGGCGTCGCGGCGCTATCCGCCGAGGGCGTGGGGTCCCTGCTGCCGCCTGAGGGCAAGGGGACGTGGCTGCTCAGCAACGTGCTGCTCACCTCCATGGGCGTGCTTGGCATGCCGCAGATGATCCACAAGTTCTTCGCCATCCGCGACGAGGGGAGCATGAAGCGGGCGACGGTGATCTCCACCGCCTTTGCGCTGATCGTGGCGGGCGGCGCGTACTTCGCGGGCAGCTTTGGCCGCGTGGTGCTGGCCAAAATCGCCGCGCCGGACGGCGCGGGCACGCTGTACGACCTGGTGGCGAGCGGGGCGATGTCCATGGACGACATCATGCCCGCGATGCTCACCGACCCCACGGTGGTGGGCATTCCGGACGCGGTGCAGGGGCTGTTTGTGGTGCTGCTGCTCTCGGCGAGCATTTCGACGCTGACCTCGCTGGTGCTCTCCAGCTCGTCGGTGGTGACGCTGGACCTGATCGCCCCCGCCGTGCGGATGAAGCAGCGGGGCGCGACGCTGGTGATGCGGGTATTGTGCGCGGCGTTTGTGGCGCTGTCGCTGGCGATCAACTTCTGGATGCAGGACACGCCGATTGTGTCGCTGATGTCGCTGTCGTGGGGCACGATTGCGGGGGCGTTTCTGGCGCCGTTCCTGTATGGGCTTCTGTGGCGCGGGGTGACGAAGGCCGGCGCGTGGGCCGGGGTGATCGGCGGGGCGCTGATTTCGCTGCTGCCGCCGCTGGTGACGGGGGACATGAGCCTGGCGCCCATGAGCGGGGCCGCGGCGATGGCCGCGGGGCTGCTGATCGTGCCGGTGGTGAGTCTGGTGACAAGGCATATGCCGGGGATGGCGTATGAGGAAGGGTTTTTGGAGGAGATGTTCGGGGAGAAGGCTGACGGGAATGGGGTCGGGGCGCGCGCGGCGCGCGCGGCGCGGCAGAGCGCGTGAATGAGCGGGGTGCAGGGGGGTCACCGGTTGCTCAATCACGCGCACTCCCTGACGGTCGCGCGCATGGTTTCGCTGCCCCGCTGCGGGTCGCTTTGGGCCTTCGGCCCAAGTGCCCACAGGGCACACGCTTCCCTCCGCGCCTGCCGGGGTTTGGGGCAGACTCCCGGTCGCTCAATCGTCGCGGAGGGCGCTGGCCGCGCCCACCGCTCGTTTCGCTCCCCACCTTCGGATCGCTTTGGGCCTTCGGCCCAAGTGCCCACAGGGCACGCGCTTCCCTCCGGTGCCCCAAAACCCTGTGCCGCAGCACAAGCCGTGAGCGTTGCGAGCGACCGAAAGGGAGCGAGAAACGCGGCTTGAGGCTGGAAACTGCGGGAGCGCGGGAGCGCTGCGGCGGGATGGGCCGTTGAGCGTTGCGAGCGACTGCGAGAAACGCGGGTCTTTGCAGGAAGCCGCGGGAGCGCGGGGCGCTGCGGCGGGATGGGCCGTCGAGCGTTGCGAGCGACCGAAAGGGAGCGAGAAATGCGGGTTGAGGCTGGAAGCTGCGGGAGCGCGGGAGCGCTGCGGCGGCAAACGCGGGTCTTTCCAATATAAATCATGTTTTTTGATCAAATCGGCGCGGCCCCTGTGTGGGGACCGCGCCGATTGTGTGTTATGCAGGAAAGCAAGGTGTTTGAGCGAGCCGCGTTTCTTGTGCCCTTTGGGCACTCGCAACGCTCGCTTTTTTGTGCTGCGGCACAGGGCTTGGGGCACCGAAGGGAAGCGCGTGCCCGGTGGCGCGGAGGGAAGCGTCAGCCCGGTGGGCTGTTGCCGCCAAAGGCGGCAAAGCGACCCGCAGGCGTGAGCAAATACAAGGGCTGCGCGCGGCCAGCGCGCAGAACGCCGATATTTGCGAGGGCAGCGAAACCAT
>DVIV01000018.1 GCA_018710985.1 Candidatus Limiplasma pullicola | reverse complement strand
CCTGCTTCTTTCTTTTGCGTTTCTCGTTCTCTTCTGTTTCTGTTCCTAATAGTTATTATATATTCGACATGCTTATCCGGTTTTCCTTATAAAAAAAGACCGTTGACTTGATTTTGTCAACGGTCTGAGGCATCTTTGATGCCTGCGCTTTTGTTCTGTTTGGCAAGCCGACGGCTCCCGGATGGGAAGAATTCCCTCCGGGAGCTTCGTTCTATTCACAGAGGCGGCTCGCCGCCCAATCCAAGCGAGGAGGTACGAAAGATGAAACGAAGCATCGCCCTTTTGCTGACCATGCTGTTCATGGTATCGGCATATCCTGCCACAGCGGAGGTGACGGCCTCGGAAACCAACGTCTTTTTTGAGAGCACGGAAATCGTCCCGGCCCGGCTGGACAATGTAACGCAGATTCCGGCAGGGACGGAATACACCGTTTTGCGCACGCTGGACAGGGCGGATGAAAGCCTGGCGTGGTCGCAGGCGTGGACGAAGGACTACCGGATGGCGCAGATCCGCTATCAGTCTGCCGACGGGGAGAAAACAGGCTGGATTGCAGTGGAGGCAAAGGCGCATCCCCTGGACACGCAGCCGGAGCTCGACGGGGAGTACAACACGGTCCTTACCGTCCCCAGCCGCGAGACGGGAGGAAGCAGCCTGAGCTTTGCGGCTTCGGACAAAGCCGGAGCGGGGCAGTCGAACTTCACGGGCGCGGGCGTGGGGGACATGATCGCCGCGGATGCCCTGCGGCTGGCGCTGGATGCCGTGATGGGCAAATATGACCAGACGGAAGGGCAGCTCCTGCGCTTCAGGATCTCCTACGGGTACCGCGCGGAGAGTGACTCTTTCGAGGGCCCCTACTGGCAGTTTGATCTGAGAAGTCCGGTCAATGCGCTGGATGCCTACGAGATCATGGTACACTCGCATGACGGACACATCATTTACATCTGCGGGCCCGGCGAAGGCAACGGCTGAGCGCCCGCCCGACAAGGAAAAGACCGCCCTGCAGCCCCTCGGCCGCCCGGCGGTCTTTGCGTTTCGGAGAACTTCATGCTCCAGTGGTGCTCTGCGGCTGGGATACCATCGCGTTGCCGCCGCCGGTGATGGAGCTGCCAATGTCCAGCACCTGTGTCTGCAATTCTTCAAAGGTGATCTGGCCGTTGTTCAGGCTTTCACGCAGCTGGGCGATTTTGTTCATGATGGCTTCGTCATCCGTTACGTGCACGGCGGTGATGGTCTTGTCCATGGCTTCCACACGCGATTTGACCATTTCCACAAGCCGGTCGGTTAAGCCGCCCTGATACTGGGCATCATACGATACACCCACCAGCGCAATGTTGCCGGCCACGACGGCTTCGGCGGCGTTGAGCTCGCTGAGCTTTTCCACCTCTTCGCTCACATCGTCGCTCAGGCGCCGCGCGTCCTCCACGGTATTGACGCCGGCCGGCTGCACCGTGACGGAAGGCATGGCGCTGGCTGTGGGCGCCTGCGAGGCTTCCGGTGTGGCGGAGGGCGTGACGCTGGCGCTGGGAGCAGGGCTGGGCAGGGTATCGGCATTGCTGGCGCAAGCGGAGAACAGCGCCAGGCCGAGCAGGGAGATTACCACAAGGGTCCAGGTTTTTTTCAATGCTGTTCGCCTCCTCGCGGCTATTGTGTGCAGGAGCGGGGAGGCGAATGTACGACAACTCTTCCCAGCGGGCGGCGGTCAGCCCTGCCGGTCCAGCGAACGGATGCGCCCGCAGATGAGATTGGTAACGTCGCCCGCAAGCTGAATCAGGCGCGGGTCGGCGAGCATTTCCAGCCGCTGGTCCATTCTTCCGGAAATGGCGCTGATCAGATAGGGCGATCCGATGAGGGACTGCTCGATCAGGCTGAAAAGCGGGGCTTCCATGGCGTCGGTAAACACGCGGGCCGCGCGGATGACGCCGCCATCCACCTTGAGCTTGACCGTCACCTGCCCCCAGGGGAAGCGCTCCGATACGCTGAAGGTGGAAGCCATCGCTTCCGGATAAATCCATTTGGGGTCGGCAAACTGAACCGTAAGCGCAGCGATGGAGTGACCGTCCAGAATGCGCTCGTCCAGCCAGGCGGGCTGTGCGCCGTAGGCGCGGACGAAAGCCCAGTAGAGGGCCTGCTGCAGCTCCTCCACAGTGACGGCAGGGTTCAGCGCCCGCAGGTTGATTGTATGCGCCGCCGTGTCCGGCGGGTTGGGCGCGGCGAGATCCCCGCCTCCGGACGAGAGAAACTGCGCCATCTGCTCCAGATCGGTATCCACATACAGCGTGCCATGATGCAGCGCGGCCGAACCGGCCTTGAAATAGGCGTTGACGCTGAAGCGCCGGCCCGCGGCAAACAGATCGCCCCGGCCCATGGCCTGCGACTGAATCCCGAACACCCCGGCTGCCATGCCCAGGATGCTGAGCTGACGGGTGATGTCAAATGCCGTTTTGGGGAGGATAAAGCTGAAATTCAGGGCCCCCCGGTCCTGATAGACCGCCCCGCCGCCGCTCAGGCGCCGGGCGATGTGCCCGCCGGCGCTCAAAAAGGGGTCCACACGGCACTCATACAGTGGATTCTGACACCGTCCGATGGAGATGCTGCGGTCGTTTTGCCACAGGTAGAGGATGGCCGTCTCCTCCGGAAGCGTGTCCATCAGGTGCTTCTCAATGGCCAGGTTGCGATAGGGATCGCTCCCGAGGGCGATCAGGCAGGCGGTACGTCGGATCATCTGCTTCCACGGCCTTTCTGAGAATGGTCATCCACCAATTGCTTTCAAAATGTTATCTTTCGGCACAGACGACCGGTTCTCCTGCGTAATGGGAGCGGCCTGTGCCCTTTCGTCAAAAAAAGCGGCACGCGCACGATACTCCGCGCGTGCCGCACAGGCGGGCTGGCCCGCCCCGGGAACGGTCATCAGGTCAGGATCTTGCGGAAGTCGTTGCCGGGACCCTGCTCGTCGTAGACCAAAAACTCGCGCACCGTGAGGGATACCTGCTTGCCGGCTTCAACGTCCATGCTGTCATAGGGATCGGCGATGACGCGCAGCTCCTTGCCGCCGCCCAGGTCCACGCGGCAGTCGTTGACGTCGCCCAGGTAGAAGTGGCTCTTGATGGTGCCGCTCAGCGTGCCCTGGCCCACAGGGGCGTACTTGACATGTTCAGGACGCACGCCCACGATCACGCGGCCCTTTTTGTCCCCCTCGTAGGGCAGGCGCTGGCCGCAGCCGTCCAGCTCGATGCAGCCGGCCTTGACCTCGCCGTCCAGAAACTCGATCTTGCCCACGAAGTCGGCCACGAAGGGATTGGCGGGATGGGAGTAGATCTCGCGCGGCACGCCGATCTGCTGAATGACGCCGCGGTTGATGACCACGATGCGGTCGCTCATGGCCATGGCCTCGGTCTGGTCGTGGGTGACGTAGAGAACCGTGATGCCATATTCACGCTGGATCTCCTTGATCTCAAAGCGCATGCTCTCGCGCAGCTTGGCGTCCAGGTTGGAGAGCGGCTCGTCCAGAAGCAGCAGGGCGGGCTCGGCTACCAAAGCGCGCGCCAGCGCCACGCGCTGCTGCTGACCGCCGGAGAGCTGGCTGGGGATACGCTGCGCGTACTGCGTCAGATGCACCATGGCAAGCACGCGGTCCACCTTTTTCTGGATGGCGTCCTTATCCATCTTCTTGATGCGCAGGGGATAGGCCACGTTGTCAAACACGGTCATGTGCGGCCACACGGCGTAGCTCTGAAACACCATGCCGATGTCGCGCTTCTCCGGGGGAATGAACACCTTGTCGCTGGAGACGACGCGCTCGTCAAATTTCACGCAGCCGCTGGTGGGCTTTTCAAAGCCCGCGATGATGCGAAGCATCGTGGTTTTGCCGCAGCCCGACGGGCCCAGCAGGGTGACGAATTCTCCGTTTTGAAAAACCGCGTCGAAGTTCTCCAAAACCACGGTATTGCCAAAGCTCTTGGTCACATTCTGAATGGTCACGCTGGACATGGTTCCAACTCCTTTATCGAAAATGCGGGCGCATCAGATGGAGAACTCGCCCTTGGTGAGCTTGTTGAGGATGAAGTTGAGCGCCACGACCACCAGCAAAATGCCAAACGCCATCGCAGACGCCTGCTGCTGACTGGTATAGGTCCAGTAATAATGCAGCATGTAGCCGATGACCTGCGTGTCGCGGCTGTAGAGCAGCGTGGACATGGACAGCTCATAGAAACAGGGAATAAAGATCAGGAACCAGCCCGCCGCGATGGAGGGGAAGATCAGCGGCACCGTGACCTTGAACATCGTGCGCAGCCATCCGGCACCGGAGGCCTGGGAGCTTTCCTCCAGCGAAACATGGATCTGGCTCATGGCCGAAACCACCGTGCGCATGCCCATCATGAGGTATTTGATGAGGTAGGCGATGATCATGATGGCGGCGGTGTTGTAGAGGTTGATGCCGAACTTGCCGTTCATGGTCATGATCAGGCCCAGGGCGATGACCACGCTGGGCGTGCCGGAGCCCAACGTGATGAGGAAGTCCGGGATCTTGCGGCCCCTGACCCGCGTGCGCTGCAGGAGGTAGGCCATGGTAAAGGAGATGATGATGCCGATGGTGGCCGCCGCTGCCGCAAAGGTGATGGAGTTGATCAGACTTTCGATGATATCGTCACGGCCAAAGATCTTGGTCCAGTGCATGGTGGTGAAGTTGTTGGCTTCAAACAGCCCCTTGCCAAGATTCTTTTTGACCGAAGTGGTGGCGATGGTGATGAAGGGGATGACGATCACGATGACGGAGAACAGGCTGACCAGCGCCGTGGTAAGACCCCGCCAGCGGCCCAGGTCCACGATGTTGGGGCGGGTGGACTTGCCGGACACGGTGATGTACTGCTTGCGCGCCACCACCACGTCGGAGATGTAGAGGATGATGATGGCCATGATCATCAAAAATACCGCCAGACCCGTGGCGTCGTTGATGCCGGCCTGGCCCAGGCCCATATACTCCACGATGCGGGTCGTTACGGTGTGCACCTTGCCCGGCGCGCCCACGATGGAGGGAATGCCGTAGCAGCTGGCCGCGCACACGAACACCAGCAGCGCGCCCGCGATGAGGCTGGGGGTCATCATGGGCAGGGTGATGGTGGCCACCGTCTTGAGGGGCGAAGCGCCGCTGATGCGGGCTGCCTCCTCAAGCGAGGGGTCCATCTTCTCCATGGCGCGGGAGATGGTGATGAAGGCATAGGGATAGTAGAACGTGGTTAATACCCAGATCATGCCCGCAATGGTGTAGATATTCAGCGGGCCGGTACGGGCGTCGATATTGAGGAGCCCGCGCAGGAACACGTTGATGGTCCCTGCGTTCTGGTTGAGCAGCCTGGTCCATGCCATGGCGCCCAGATAGGGCGGGACCATGTAGGTCAGCACGAACAGGCTGCGGAAAAACTTTTTGCCGTACATGTTGGTGCGGCCCACCAGCCATGCCAGCGGGAAAGCCAGCACCGTGCCCAGCACCATGGTGGCCGCGGCGGCGATGAGCGTATTGCAAAGCGCCCCCCAGTTCATTTCGTAGGTATAGAGGCGCGTAAATGTCGACAGTGAGAACACGGATTCCGGGAAGAAAGCCTTATAGAGCATGTAGAGCAGCGGGAATACCTGGAACACCAGCAGAAACGCCACAATGACGAGGATAATCAGCCATTTGACGTCGAAATAAAAGCGCCTTTGTGGCAAGGCGGATTTCATGGGCGCGGTTTGTTGTGCCATACTGGACCTCCCCAAGGCAGGAATGGATGGGGTACGGGGGCGGGCCCATCCCGCCCCCGTCCAAGGGTTTGGTTACTCGACGGTCACGTTCTCCTGGAACAGGGCGCGAATGGAGTCGCGCTCGGTGTAGCACTTCTCCCAGTCGACCTCGATGTTGGTGTCCATCAGCTCCTGGGTGGGCTTGCCGTCATAGGGCTCGGTGGGGTAGTCGGTGAGTACGCTGTGCATCCAGCCCTTGACGATGTAGCTCTGGCCCTCATCGGACAGCAGCCAGTCGGTGATGGCCTCGCAGGCCGCCACGTTGTTGTTGGCGCTCTTTTCGGGCGCGACGGTCATGACCGTGGAGGGGATGAGGACGTTGCCGTCGTCGGGGATGAACCACTCCAGCGTGGAGCCTTCCTCCTCGCGCTTTTTGAGCACGCTCTCCTCAAGGATCATAACCACGGAGCACTCGCCGGTTTCTAGCTTGGCCAGCGCCGAGGAGCCGCTCTCGATCATCACGTTCTGCTTGCCCAGGGCCACGAAGTAGTCCTCGCCGAACTTGTCCAGCAGGCCCACGATGGTCGCCATGGCGGTGCCGCTGGTCAGCGGGTTGGACATGGACAGGGTATTCTTGAACTGCTCGTCATAGGCGAACGCCTCGTAGGAGGTGGGAATCTCCTCCTTGGAGTACATTTCGGGGTTGTAGGCGAAGCCCATCGTGCACACGCGCACGCAGTACCAGTAGCCTTCCTCGTCATAGGGGAAGCGCATGTTGTTGCGGGCCTCGGTCAGGTAGGGATGCAGCCAGCCGCCCTCCTTGAGCTCCAGCGAGTAGGCGGGCTCGGCCACCATCAGCATGTCGCAGCCCAGCTTGCCGCTTTCCATTTCGCCGGCCACCTTGGTTTGCAGGGTGCCGGTGCCGCCCTGGAAGAATTCGATTTCGGCGTTGGGGAACTCGGCCTTGAGCGCTTCGCTCATCATGTCGCAGATGTCCTGGTACATGGAGGTGTAGATGATGACTTTGCCGGTGACGTCGGCGTTTTCCGCCACTGCGCCGGACATGCCGCACAGCATCAAGAGGGCCAAAAGGGTCGCCAGGAGCTTTTTCATGGACTGGGTTCCTCCTTGTTTGGTTTTATACTCATCGCCGGCTGCTCCGCCGACAGATGGTTCCGAAATTGAGCTGTTCAGAAACGCACCACATTCTGCCTTTCCATTGTAACATAAATCATATTTCATGTAAATAGGAAAGCGGGGTGCGATGTGCGTTTGGCCGCTAAGATTCCGACAAGAGAACCGCTCCCGCGCCGGAATTGACACTCCCTGCCGGGTAATGATATGATACACGGGACGATACTTTGCGGGGAGGGTGCGGATATGCCGCAGGATGACAAGGTTTGCACGCGCTGTGTGATGGACTCGACCGACCCGGCGGTCACCTTTGACGAGGCGGGCGTCTGCTCCTTCTGCAAGCGGTATGAGCAAGTGCGCGCGCAAAGCGGCTACCATCCCGGCGAGAGCGAAAAGGAGCTGGAGCGCACCGTCGGGGTGATGAAGGAGCGCAGCCGTGAGCTGGACTACGACTGCATCCTGGGCCTCTCCGGCGGGGTGGACAGCGCCTATATGCTCTACCTGGCGAGCCGGCTGGGCCTGCGCGTGCTGGCCGTGCATGTGGACAGCGGCTGGAACAGCGAGGTGGCCGTGCGCAACATCGAGAAGATGTGCCAGAAACTTGACGTCCAGCTTCATACCTATGTGATGGACTGGCCCACGATGAAGGAGCTGCAGCGGGCGTATCTGCTCAGCGGGGTGGCCAATCTGGACGTGCCGCAGGACCACCTGTTCTGCGCGGCCATCTATCAGATGGCGCGCAAGTACCGGGTCCGGTATATTTTGAATGGAAGCAACATCGCCACCGAGGGCGCGGACGCGCCTTTCAGCCTGCAGCACACCTACCGCGACGCCTGGCATCTCAGGAGCATCTACCGCAAACACGGCCGGGGCAAGAGCCTGAAAAAGTATCCCGCCCTGTCGCTGTGGGAGGCGTGGATGGGATTGCCGGGCGTCACCAAGATCAATTTGCTCAACTATGTCCCCTACAGCAAGAAGGAAGCCATCGAAACCCTCACGCGCGAATTCGGCTGGGAATACTATGGCGGCAAGCACTTTGAAAGCCGGTTCACCAAGTATTTTCAAAGCGTCTACCTGCCGCGCAAGTTCGGCTATGACAAACGCCGCGCGCACCTGAGCTGCCTGGTCCTCAACGGCGAGATGACCCGCGACGAGGCCCTGGCAGAGCTGGAAAAGCCGCCCTATCCCCTTGAGCAGCAGAAGGAGGATGAGAGCTATATCCTCAAGAAGCTGGACATTGACCCGGCCCAGTGGCAGCGCATACTGGAGGCGCCGCCCACGCCGGATGACGCGTACTTTTCGCAGCAGAAGCTGTTCAACGCTGCTCGGAGGCTGCTGGGCCAGAAGGGGCTGGACCGCATCAAGCAGCGCCGCTATACCGCCAGGGGCTGACCGGCCGCCTTTGCTGCGCTCAGGCGCAAGCAACCAGCCCCAGAGAAGGAGATTCTGCCAATGACGCATGACCCCGTGGTATCCGGGAAAACGGTTTGGAAGGGCCGCGCCTTCAACGCGCCGGCGCTGATCGCGCTGGCGCTGGTGTTTGCGGGCGCCTATTTCATGTTCCTGCGGGAATTTGCCTATCAGAACGCCGATCTGTACATCCATGCGATGATCGCGCATGATTTCGACTTTACCGACCTGCATTCCATCACCAGCCGCCTGTCCTACCCCGTGTGGCATATCGCGGTGAGCGCGCTCTATCAGCTGGGCGTGCCGCTGGCCCATGCCGCCGCGGCCGTGTGCGCGCTGTGCAAGGCGCTGACCTTCCTTTTGACCTACTGGCTGGTGGGGGCCATGGCGGGCGAGCGGGCCAACCGCTGGGCGGTGCTGGGGCTGAGCGCGTTTCTGATGATCGTGACGGGCGTGCTGGTGATGTCCGTGTCCGATGCGGTCTATCGCGGCGTGGGTTCGCCTAACGTGTGGCACAACCCCACCCAGCAGACCGTGACCGCCGCCATGATGCTGGTGATGCCCTGGCTCGCGCATTGCTGGTACGAGTTTGAGCGCAGCGTGGAAGCCGGGAAGCAGCGCGTGCTGCTGCCCTGGTGGAAGATCGTGGTGCTGGCGGTGCTGTGCATGGGCAGCGTGGCATGCAAGCCCACGTTCATGCAGGCGCTGCTGCCCGCGGCGTTCGTGATGTACCTGGTGGAGGTGCTGCGCCATCGGGGCGAGTGGCGTTACTTCGGGCAGATTGTGCTGGCGTTTCTGCCCTCGGTGGGCTATTTCCTGCTGAGCTACCTGTATTATACGGGCGTGGTGGTGGAGTTCACCAGCGGCGTGGAAATCGGCATCACGGCGGAAACCGCCTGGGTGGCCGTGCGCAATACGCTGATGATGTCCGCCTGCCCGCTCGCGGCCGTGATCGCCTGCTACCGCAAAGGGATGTTCAAGGACCGGCTGGTGGTGCTGGCGCTGCTGATGACCGCCTTCAGCGTGCTGGAGGCCATGGCCTTCCGCGAGACGGGCATGCGCGAGGGACACGGGAACTTCACCTGGGCGGCCAACAGCAGCTCGTATTTCCTGTGGGTTGTGATGGCGGGCGTATTTCTGCGCACCTTCCCCGAGGATGTCAGGGCGGGCGCGCTTCGCTCCGTGCGCGGGCTGGGCTACGCCGCGGTGGGCGGGCTGTTCCTGTGGCACGCCTATTCGTCGGTCTATTACCTGCACTACCTGCTCACCAGCACCAACGCGTTTTGACAGGACGGCCGCAGCATGGTATAATAGCGGTATCCTAAATAAAAAAAGGGAGTTGAAAGGATGCGCAAATAAGTCTGCCAACACCTCGCTCGGTTTGATTGAACGGGGAGGAGCAAGCGGGTTCCCGTGCGTGCGCGGGGCCAGCTTTGCCATGGCAGACGGGCGCAGCCGGAAGGCTCCTTTTTGCTGTGCTTTTTTGCCCTTCCCCGGGGAAAGGAGAAGGCATATATGCAGCTGTCGATCCGAGATCTCACCTTTGCCTATCCGGGTGGCGAACCCGTTTTTGAACACCTGAACCTGAATTTGGACACCGGCTGGCGACTGGGGCTGATCGGCCGCAATGGGCGCGGCAAAACCACGCTGCTGCGCCTGATGATGGGCGGCATGCCCTTTGAGGGCGCGATTGGCCTCCCGCTGGAGGCGGCGTATTTTCCCTATGAGGTGCCCGACGCCTCCCTGCCGGCTTTGGAGGTGCTCCGGCAGGCGGCGCCCGGCGCGCAGGAGTGGCAGATCCTGCGGGAGTGGAGGCTGCTGGGCGTCGGGGAGGAGGCGCTGGAACGTCCCTTTTCCACGCTCAGCAGGGGAGAACAGACCAAGGCACTGCTCAGCGCGCTGTTTGCGCGGGAGGACGCCTATCCCCTGATTGACGAGCCGACCAACCATCTGGACGCGCATGGGCGCCGGCTGGTGGCGCGCTATCTCCGGCGCAAGGACGGCTTTCTGCTGGTCAGCCATGACCGCGCCTTTCTCAACGGCTGCGTGGACCATGTGCTGGCGCTCAACAGAAGCGACGCCTGGGTGATGCAGGGCGATTACGATGCGTGGCAGGAGCGCTTCGACCGGCAGAACGCCTGGGAGGAGGCGCGCAACGAGGACCTTCGGCGCGACATCGTCCGTCTGGAGGAGAGCGCGCGCCGCGCGGCCAGGTGGAGCGACCGGTGCGAAAAGGGCAAGTTTCATGTTGCATCCAGCGAGACGGCGGCGGTGGACCGGGGCTATGTGGGCGCGCGAAGCGCAGCCCTGATGAAGCGGTCCACCAGCACACTGCGGCGCCGTGAGCGTGCCGTGGAGGAGAAGCGCAGCCTGCTGGGCAATGTGGAGCGCGTGGGCGAACTGCGTCTCACGGTGCTACGGCATCCCAAGGAGACGCTGGTGCGCGTAGAGGACGGCGCGGTGCGCTATGATGGCCGCACGGTATGCGAGGGAATCCGCTTTGACATCCACCGGGGCGACCGCGTGGCGCTCACCGGTCCCAACGGGGCGGGCAAGAGCAGCGTGCTCAAGGCGCTGTGCGGCGCGGGCGGTGCGCTGGAGGGAACGGTGAACATCGCCGCCGGGCTGGCCGTCTCCTATGTGCCGCAGGAGGCGGAGGATCTTTGCGGCGGCGTGCGGGACTTCATCCGCCGAAACGGGCTGGATGAAACGCTGTTCAAGGCGATTCTTAGGAACATGGATATGAGCCGGGAACACTTTGACCGGGACCTGAGCGAATGGAGCCAGGGGCAGAAAAAGAAGCTCCTGCTGGCCCGGAGCCTGTGCACGCCGGCGCATCTCTATATATGGGACGAGCCGCTGAACTACATTGATGTGCTCAGCCGCCGGCAGGTGGAGGACCTCATTCTCCGCTATGCGCCCACGCTGCTGGTAGTCGAGCATGACGCGCGCTTTCTGGAAACGGTCACAACGCGCGAGCCCATCCGCCTGGAGACGCCCTCTTGAATCGCCGCCTCCCGTCTGCTACAATGGCGGCAGACGGGAGGCGGTTTTGGATGACAGAGGAAGAACGCATCTTTCAGGGCCTGCTGTTTCGGCCCGGTGCGCAGGAACTGCGGGATATCAAGCTGCGCACGCACAACCTGTGTCTGCGCTACAACCAGACCTTTGAGGATGATGTGGAAACCCGCGCCGCGCTGCTTCGGCAGATCGTGGGCGCCATGGGGGAGGATGGCTTCATCCAGGGGCCGGTGCAGTTCCACTACGGCACGCATACGACCATCGGCAAACGGTTTTTTGGAAACTTCAATCTGACCATTCAGGATGACGCGCGCGTGACCATCGGGGACGATGTGAACTGCGGCCCCAATGTGACCATCGTCACGCCCGTGCATCCGCTGCTTCCCGGCGAGCGCCGGCAGATGCTCGGTCCGGATGGACAGCCCGCGCATCTGTGCTACGCAAGGCCTGTGACCATCGGCAACGACGTATGGCTGGGGGCCAATGTGGTGGTGACCGGCGGGGTGACGATCGGGGACGGCTGCGTGATCGGCGCGGGCAGCGTGGTCACGCGCGACATACCGCCCTTTTCGCTGGCGGCGGGCGTGCCCTGCCGGGTGATTCGTCAGATCACGGAGAAGGACAGCATGCGCTTCCATCCCGAGCTTTTGGGCGGTTGCGCGCCCATCGAATAAAAGCGTTCTCCCGGAGGCCTAACGGCCTCCGGGAGAACTGCGCTTTGGGACGGGATTCAGCCGGCCTTTTCATCCGCGGGCTTGAGCCGGGTGAAGATCATGCGCCCGGCGCTGGTCTGGAGTACGGTGGTCACTACGGCGGTCACGGTCTCGCCCACATAGCGGCGGCCGTTTTCCACCACGATCATGGTGCCGTCATCCAGATAGGCCACGCCCTGGCCTGGCTCCTTGCCCTCCCGCACGATCTGCACGGTGAGCTCTTCCCCGGCCATGAGCATGGGCTTGAGAGCGTTGGCCAGGTCGTTGATGTTGAGCACGCGCAGGCCGGTCACGCCCGCCACCTTGTTGAGGTTGTAGTCATTGGTGACCACGGTGCCGCCCTTGTCCCGGCACAGGCGCAGGAGCTTGACGTCTACCTCCTCCAGATCGGGATAATCCGTCTCGTCCACGACGATGGGCGTTTTCAACTCCTTTTGCAGCTTGGCCAGCACGTCCAGCCCCCGGCGACCCCGCGCGCGGCGCAGGCTGTCGCCGCTGTCGGCAATATGGCGCAGCTCCGCCAGCACAAACTGCGGCACCACGATTTCGCCCTCCAAAAAGCCAGTCTTGACAATGTCCAGCACCCGCCCGTCAATGATGACGGAGGTGTCCAGGTATTTGCGGGACGGCTGTGCGGTCGGGACGTCATCCGTCTCTTCCTCCTCGCCCTCATCGGCCATGAGCAGGTCCGCGTCATCCAGGATGCCGGCCTCGGCGGCGCGGCGCAGATGCCGGCGCATGCGCGGAGACTTCCCGCCGCGGTAGCGGTGAAAGCCGATTCGCAGCCCCACGTACCCCAGCACCACATAGGTCAGCGCGCTGAAGCTGATGGTGATCAGGCTCGCGCCCGCCGACAGGATGAGCTGGGTGATCAGGGCGGCCACCACCAGCCCCATGATCATCCCGATGGAGGTCAGCACGATCTGCTGGGTGGGCATCGCGTCCCACCGGCGTTCAATGGCCGTGATCAGCTTCATGGTACGGCCGATGATGGCACTGGAAAAGGCGAAGCACACGGCGGCGGCGATCAGGCACAGCGCCGCATACAGCGCGATGGGCGCATAGGGGGAGAGGGGATACCAGCGCGAGAACAGCGGCAAAATCAGCGCCGCCAGCGCCGCTCCGATGCCTGCCCCAAGGAGCGTGATGAGAAAGCGCATCAGCTTCTCCACGGTTTTATTCTTCATTCTCTTTACAACCTGCCTTCTGGTTCACATAATAAATGTAGGAAAACATCAGCCTACTACGGCGAGGGCCTGCATCAGCGTGTCCACGCCCGTCATTCGTACCCCGTCGATGGGACGGAGGCGCTTGAGATTCTGCCGGGGCAAAAGGATGTCCGTAAAGCCCAGACGCACGCATTCGGCCACGCGCCGCTCGGCCTGCGCCACGGGGCGAACCTCGCCGCAGAGGCCCACCTCGCCCATGACGCTGAGCGTGGGGGAAAGGGTAAAGCCCATCAGGCTGGAGGCTACGGCCACGCACACGGCCAGATCGGCCGCAGGGTCGCTCAGGGCCAGACCACCCGCTACATTGATGTAGACATCCTGGTCAAACAGCTTCTTGCCGGCGCGCTTTTCCATCACTGCCAAAAGCAGCGCCACGCGGCTGGAATCCATGCCGCCCACCGTGCGCTTGGGTACGGTGTAGAACGAGCGGGATGCCAGGGCCTGCAGGTCGCACAGGATGGGACGGCTGCCCTGAAGCGTGCACAGCACCACGCTTCCGCTGATGCCGCGGGCGCGCTGGCTGAGCAGACTCTCGCTGGGATTGGCGACAGGGACCATGCCCTCGGCGCGCATTTCGAACACACCCAGCTCGTTGACCGAGCCGAAGCGATTTTTGACAGCGCGAAGCAGCCGGTACTCGTGCTGGCGGTCGCCCTCGAAGTAGAGCACCGCGTCTACCATGTGCTCCAGCACGCGCGGTCCCGCGAGGCTTCCTTCCTTTGTGACGTGGCCCACGATGAACACCGAGGTGCCCGTTTCCTTGGCAAAGCGCACGATGGCCCCCGCACTCTGCCGTACCTGCGACACGCTTCCCGGCGCGCTGGCGCTGTCCTGGGATACCATGGTCTGGATGGAGTCGATGACCAGCACGTTGGGCTGCATGCGGCCGCATTTTTCCAGCACGCTTTCCACGTCGTTTTCCGTGAGCACGTAGAGCGTGTCCTGCGGCACGCCGATGCGCGAGGCGCGCATCTTGATCTGATGGGCGCTTTCCTCGCCGCTGACGTAAAGCACGCGGCACTGCTGGCTGAGGCTCCCGGCCACCTGCAAAAGCAGCGTGCTTTTGCCGATGCCCGGATCGCCGCCGATGAGGATGGCGCTGCCCGGCACCAGACCTCCCCCCAGCACGCGGTCCAGCTCCTCATTGCCTGTGGAGGACCGGGGCATGGAGCGTTCCTGTACCTGACTTAAGGGAATGGCTTCGCTTTTTTGGGTGGTCTGATACCGGGCCGCCTTTTCGGCGGTTTTGCTGGCAACGGGGGTTTGGGGTACCGTTTTGCGCTCCTCGAAGGTATTCCACTCGCCGCAGTCCGGGCAGCAACCCAGCCAGCGCGCGGTTTCATACCCGCAGGAGGCGCAGACATAGCAGGTTTTTTCCTTGGCCAAGGGGTTACTCCTGTTCTGCCGCCCGGGGCGGCATGCGGCTGTCGCGGCGGGCTTGTCCTTATCATAACGCGGGGTTGGGACAGGCTGCCATGACAGGTTTGCGGGAATGGTGTCGAGCGGGCAAAAAACTGTTCGCCCGGATTCGACAGATGAGTGCAAAAGAATATACAAATTCAGTATACCATAAAACCGGGGTGGAAGCAGCACGGAAAAAGCGAATTTACACTGCGTTCATCAGCGAAGAAAGGGACCGGCGGCTCCGTAGAAATCGGCCGGCAAAAAAATCGAGAAAAATTGAAAAAAAGATGTTGACACGATCCCCGGTCTGTGGTAATATAGACAAGCTCGCTTGAGAGCAACGAACCTTGAAAACGATACAGAGCAAGGAAAGCAAGAACGCAAGCAGTCAATGAAATGAGTGAAATTGCGAGCCAGAGAAATCTGGAGCGTAAACAGGAATTAAACATAAGAGTTTGATCCTGGCTCAGGACGAACGCTGGCGGCGTGCCTAACACATGCAAGTCGAGCGGGGATTACCGGATGAAGTTTTCGGATGGAATCCGGTAATTCTAGCGGCGGACGGGTGAGTAACGCGTGAGCAACCTGCCTTTCACAGGGGGATAACGCAGCGAAAGTTGCACTAATACCGCATGAGACCACGCTTCTGACATGGGAGAGGGGTCAAAGGAGCAATCCGGTGAGAGATGGGCTCGCGTCTGATTAGCTGGTTGGTGAGGTAACGGCCCAC
>DVIV01000017.1 GCA_018710985.1 Candidatus Limiplasma pullicola | reverse complement strand
GGAGCTTAAGAAATGTTTGCGCCCAGGGGCGCAAACTCCCCGCCCGCCCGGCAAAGCCGGGCGATACGAATTCACTTTGGAGGACCTGCGGGTCCTCCAAACCTCCCCAAATGGGTTATTTGACAGTCTGAGCCGCCGTTGTGTTTCGGCGGTTTTTTCTCATTCTGAAACCAAAGAAGGCGATTGCTTGATCGGTACTCTGATCAACTGCGCGGCTATCGTGCTGGGCACATGTATGGGCCTTTTGCTCAGGCGCGGGATGAAGCCCGCCGTCTCCCATACGGTGATGCAGGGCGTGGGCCTGAGCGTGATTCTGATCGGACTCATGGGCGCGATTGAAACGGGCAATACGCTGCTGGTCATCCTCTCGATGGTGCTGGGCGGCGTGGTGGGCGCGCTGATCGACATCGACGGCAAGATGAACCGTCTGGGCCAGTGGGCGCAGCGCAAGCTCACCCGCGGCGAGGGCGAGGGCAGCACCTTTGCCAAGGGCTTTGTCACGGCCAGCCTGGTCTACTGCGTGGGCGCGATGGCCGTGGTGGGCGCGCTGGACAGCGGCATCCGCGGCGACCATTCCACTTTGATCGCCAAGGCCGCGCTGGACGGCGTGACGGCGGTGATCTTCGCAAGCTCGCTGGGCATCGGGGTGATGCTCTCGGCGGTTCCCGTGTTTGTGTATCAGGGCGCGATTGCCCTGCTGGGCAACGCCGTGGCCCCCCTGCTCAGCGACGCGGTCATCACCGAAATGAGCGCCGTGGGCGGGCTGCTCATCATGGGCATCGGCATGAATATGCTGCTGGAGAAGGACATCAAGGTGGCCAATCTCCTGCCCGCCATCGTGGTTCCTTTTCTCTACTTCCCCCTCTATGATCTGATTATGAGGTGAGTATCATGCCATCCATCATCCGGGACGCCTCCCTTGCGCCGCAGGGGCGGCAAAAGATCGAATGGGCCCGCCGCCACATGGCTGTGCTGGACGGCATCGCGCAGGACATGAAGCGAAACCGCCCGCTGGAAGGGCTGAAGGTGGCCCTGTCCATCCATCTGGAGGCCAAGACCGCCTATTTGGCCCAGGTGCTGCATCAGGGCGGGGCCGACGTCTTTGCGACGGGCAGCAATCCCCTCTCCACGCAGGACGACATATGCGCCGCGCTCAGCGAAAGCGGCGTGACCGTCTATGCCACGCACGGCTGCACCGCGGAAGCGTACCACGGCTATCTGTGCCGCGCTCTGAGCGAAAAGCCCGATGTGATCATCGACGACGGCGGCGACATGGTGCACATCCTGCACGAGGAGCACCCCGAATGGGCCGAGAACCTGCGCGGCGGCTGCGAGGAAACCACCACGGGCGTCATCCGCCTGCGCAGCCGCGCAGCCGCGGGCAAGCTGAATTTTCCCATGTTCAGCATCAACGACGCCGACTGCAAGCACCTCTTTGACAACCGCTACGGCACCGGCCAGAGCGTGTGGGACGGCATCATGCGCACCACCAATCTGAATGTGGCCGGGTCCACCGTGGTCGTGGCCGGCTATGGCTGGTGCGGCAAGGGCGTGAGCATGCGCGCCAAGGGTCTTGGGGCCAAGGTCATCGTGACCGAGGTAGACCCCGTCCGCGCCATCGAAGCCGTGATGGACGGCTTCACCGTAATGCCCATGGAGAAGGCCGCGCCGCTGGGCGATCTTTTCATCACCGTGACCGGCTGCCGCGACGTGGTGACCCCTGCGCATATGCTTTTGATGAAGGATGGCGCCATGATGTGCAACGCCGGCCACTTCGACGTGGAGGTGGACGTGGCGGGCCTGCGCGCCATGGCCGTGGAGCATTACGAGGCGCGCCGGAACATCGAGGGCTTCCGCCTGGAAAACGGCCGCACCGTGTTTCTGCTGGCCGAGGGCCGGCTGGTGAACCTGGCCGCTGGCGACGGACATCCGGTGGAGATCATGGACATGAGCTTCGCCCTGCAGGCGCTGTGCGCGCTGCGTCTGGCGCAGAAGGGCCGCGAGATGGCGCCCGCGCTCTACGACGTGCCCCGCGACATCGACGGCGAGGTGGCGCTTCGCAAGCTCACCGCGCTGGGCGTGAGCATTGACGCGCTTACGCCGGAGCAGGACCGGTACCTGCACGGCTGAGCGCGGCTATTCGCGGCTGTATTTGTCGTAGTAGAACCACTGCACCATGGTGCGTGCCATCACGCTGCGCTTCGTTACGCCCGCGCGCTCAAACAGGGCGATCAGGTCGGGCGTGAGCAGGTGCAGCTGCGTCCAGCCGACCATATCCTCCTACAACCCGCGCTCCACCAGCACCGGAGGCCAAAACTCCTCCGGCGGCGGGCAGAGTTCCTGATACTGCTTCTCCATCGCGGGGAAGCAGTTTTCGATTGCGTCAAATAATTGCATTGTTTTCCCTCCTTGCTGTCTTACTTTATCATACTTGGTAGGATACTTCAATATAAAATAATGCATTATACTATCATATGCGATGAGGTGATAGTAAGTGCGACCTTTGAAGAAGAAAGTCAGCATCACGCTGGACGAGGATGTTATCGAAAAGATTCGCCTTTTTGCCGAGGAAACGGACCGCTCCTTTTCGCAGTATATCAACCTTCTCCTGAGAAAGCATATCAGCGCGCGCGAAGCCCGCGACGAGGCCAAAAGCGACGTGTGACACAATCCGAACGATTGTACTTTGATTGTATAAATCGTTTCCATTTTTTCAAAACCGGTTGACAATCCGCAGAATCTGTGGTAACATGCCACCAATCTCAAACTGCGCAACGTAAGCGAAGGGAGGAGTCGCCCGTGACGAACCTATGTGCCATGCGAATGAACATGATGTGCGCGTGCGATTTCAGCCCGTGCTATTTGTGTTGCGTCGCTTGACAGGTGCCATGTCATTGAAGCCCGCTTCGCAAATGCGCGAAGTGGGTTTTTTCTTAGGCTGGCCAGCAGAAAGGTGTGCAAAGGATGGAGCAGAAACCGCAAATTGAGATACGCGGCCTGTGCAAGGATTACCCCATACCCGGCGGCGAGGTTCACGCGCTGAGCAACATCAGCCTGACCATCGACAAGGGCGATATCTACGGCATCATCGGCATGAGCGGCGCGGGCAAGAGCACGCTGATCCGCTGCCTCAACCGCCTGGATACCCCCACGGACGGGCAGATCTTCATCGACGGCGAAAACATCCTGGCCATGAGCAAGCAGCAGCTTCGCCAGACCCGCCGCCGCATGGCGATGATCTTCCAGCAGTTCAACCTTCTAATGCAAAAGTCCGTGGCGCGAAACGTGCGCTACCCGCTGGAGATCGCCGGGGTGCCCAAGAAGCAGGCCAACGAGCGCGTGATCGAGCTGCTTCGCATCGTCGGTCTGGAGGACAAGGCCGGCGCCTATCCGGCGCAGCTCAGCGGCGGACAGAAGCAGCGCGTAGCCATCGCCCGCGCCCTGGCCAGCGACCCGGAAATGCTGCTGTGCGACGAAGCCACCAGCGCCCTGGACCCCATGACCACGCAGAGCATCCTTTCGCTGCTGCAGAAGATCAACCGGGAACTGGGCATCACGGTGGTGCTCATCACCCACGAGATGGCCGTCATCCGGCAGATCTGCAACAAGGTCGCCATTTTGGACGGCGGCAAGCTCGCCGAGCAGGGCACCGTGGACGACGTATTCATGCACACCAAGTCGGCGGCCGGCCGAAGGCTGTTTGGCATCTTGCCCGATCAGGAGGAGATTCCCCCGCAGCCGGCCATCCGCATCGTCTTTGACGGCGAAGCCGCCGAAAAGCCCATCATCAGCAAGCTGGTCAAGGACTGCGGGCTGGATGTCAACATTCTATCCGCCGATATCCGCCAGCTCAACCAGAAGGCCTACGGACAGATGATGATTGCCCGTCCGCAGGACCCCGAGGATGTCAAGCGCGTGATGGAGTACCTGGCCCATGAGGGCCTGACCGTAGAGGAGGTGCATGTGCCATGACCTGGGATAAGCTGCTGCCCATGCTCTGGGAAGGTACGGTGGAAACGCTGTACATGACCCTGTGGAGCAGCGCCATCGCCTATCTGATCGGCCTGCCGCTGGGTGTGCTGCTGGTGGTGACCCGCCGTGGCGGCATCATGCCCTCCCCCACCTTCAACGCCATCCTGGGTGTGGCAATCAACTTCCTGCGCTCGATTCCCTTCATCATCATGCTGGCGGTGCTCTTCCCCGTGACGCGCATCGTGGTCGGCACGGCCATCGGCACCAAGTCCATCATCTTCCCGCTGGTCGTCAGCGCCTTCCCCTACATCGCCCGCATGGTGGAAAGCTCCCTGGAGGAGGTCGATCACGGCATCATCGAGGCCGCCCAGTCCATGGGATCGACCAACCTGCAGCTGATCTTCAAGGTGCTCCTGCCCGAAGCCGTCCCCTCCCTGGTCAACGGCGCGGCCATCAGCATCACCACCATTCTGGGCTATACCGCCATGGCCAGCGCGGCCGGCGGCGGCGGCCTGGGCGCACTGGCCATCGTCAAGGGCCTCAACGTGCGCAAGTTCGACATCATGTACTCCGCCAGCCTGCTGCTGGTTGCGCTGGTGCAGATCATCACCGTCTTCGGCACGCGCTTTACGCGCGGCCTGGACCATAAACGACGCTGACTTTGGAAAGGAGAACCAACCATGAAAAAGATTCTGGCTATCGTCCTGACCCTGGCGCTGTCCCTGTCCCTGACCTCCGCCTTCGCGGGCGAGCCCCTCACCATTATTGCCACCGAGAACCCCCATGCCGAGGTGCTCGAGCTGGTCAAGGACGACCTGGCCGCGCTGGGCTATGACCTTGAAATCACCGTCGTGAGCGACTACGTGGTGGAGAACCCTGCCACCTCCGCGGGCGACGTGATGGCCAACTTCTTCCAGCACCTGCCCTATCTGGCCGGCTACAACGCCGAGGTCAGCGAGGAGGAGCAGCTGGTGCCCGTGGTCTACACCCACTTTGAGCCCATGGCCATCTATGCCGGCACCAAGACCAGCCTGGACGACATCGCCGACGGCGACGCCATCGCCGTGCCCAACGACCCGGTGAACGAGAACCGCGCGCTGCTGCTTCTGCAGTCCGCCGGCCTGATCAAGCTGCCCGAGGGCACCACGCTGGAGAGCACCTGCACCCCCGCCGACATCGTGGAAAATCCCTATAACCTGAACATTCAGGAGCTCAACGCCGAGCTGATCCCCGGCGCGCGCGCCGACGTGGCCTATGCTGTCATCAACGGCAACAACGCCACTTTGGTGGACCTGGTGCCCTACGTGGACGGCCTCTATGCCGAAACCGCCGACAGCGAAGCGGCCGAAGCGTATGTGAACGTGATCGTGGTCAAGCCCGAAAACGCCGAGGCCGACTGGGTCAAGGCTCTGGAGCAGGTGATCTACACCCAGAAGGTCTATGACCTGATCGTGGAAAGCGGCTTCGCCCCCACCTTCGAGGTGCCCGCCGCCGAGACCGCCGCGGAATAAGCGGTTGGCAGACAGCAAAACCCCCGAGGCCTTCCGGCTTCGGGGGTTTCAGCATGTCGAGAAAGGGCGGTGCGACCGGCCTTTTTCGATAGATGCTTAAGAACGTTTCGTCCAAGGGCGCAAATTTCCCGCCCGGCACCGGAGGGAAGCACCAGCCCTATGAGCTGTTGGGCCGAAGGCCCAAAGCGACCCGCAGGGGCGCCGGAAGGATGCGTGTGCCCTGTGGGCACCTGCGCGAAGCGCATGGCGGCCTGGAGGCTTAAGCAAATACAAGGGCTGCGCGCAGCACGCCGATATTCGCGCGGGAGCGAAACGAGGACGGGCGCGGCCAGCGCCCGTTGTGAAGATTGAGCGACCGGGAAAAGCCGGGCGATGCAAATTCACAAACCTACCCAAAGGTTTTTTGACATTTCAAAAAACCCCCGAGGCCTTCCGGCTTCGGGGGTTCCTTGATGCGTTTTTGGTTACTCGATGGTGCGAATGTCGCTGAAGGGGAAGATCACGCAGCGCACATGCCCGATAATCATGTCGCGGGTGAGGGCGGCCGGCGTGAAGTAATCGTAGTAGTTCCGGCTGTCATGGCTGTTGTCGCGGTTATCGCCCATGACGAAGTATTCATCATCGCCCAGCGTAAAGGGCGCCATGCTGAAGCCGTTGTCGTTGCGCTCCGGGGTCAGGTAGGGTTCGTCGACCGCCTCGCCGTTGCGGTAGACCACATTGGAGCGAATCTCGATCACATCACCCGGAATGCCCATCACGCGCTTGACGAAATTCTCCGTCCGGCCCGGATACTTGCAGATGACCACATCGCCGCGCTGGGGATCGCCCACAAGGTATTCGGGCTTGGTCACCAGCATGATCTCGCCATTTTGCAGGGTGTCGCACATGCTTTCTCCGTCCACACGGATGGGTTCAAACAGGAATGTACGAATCAGCAGCGCGGCTGCCACCGCCACCGCAATGGTCAAAATCCAGCTCAGGATTTCCTTTTTGACGTTGACTGGCTTTTTTTCCTTGCCGGGCTTGCCGGTAGCGGCGCCCTCCACCTGCGTCATCTGTTCTTCCTTGACCTCCATGAGTAAAAGACCTCCTTAGGAATGCTCCGCCATGGCGCGAAGCGTATCCGCTTCCGGCACGGGACCCTGCTCAAGCACCTTTTTGCGGCGCTTGAGAAAGTCCGCGCGCTCCATCATCACGATGCGCCCACAGCCCAGGCATTTGATTTTGATATCGGCGCCGATTCGGATGACCGTCCATTCGTCGCTTCCGCAGGGATGCGTTTTCCGCATCCTGACCCGATCCCCCAGACGGATCTCCTCCATGGCGCACACCTCCGCAATATACTTAAGCATTATACATCCCCGGCGATGAAGTTGCAAGGCGCGCAGCCGGCCAAAATCCGGATGTTATGTGAACTTTCAGTAAATTTGCGGCACAGAGGCCGTCTTTCGTCCGCCGCGGCCTTGCTCTGCGGGCGCGGTTGTGGTATACTCACGGACGTCAAGACATCGCGGGAGGGAATGCCATGGCTGCTCAGGCGAAACGCAAGAAGGATGCAAGGGCGTCGATGGTACGCATCGTGAGCCTTTCTCTGGCCGGACTGATGCTGCTTTCCATCGTTTTCGCGTCCGTTTGGCAATGGTAAAAGCAGAAAATTGGGAGTGAAGGCATCGTCCTTCACTCCCGGTTTTTTTGTGCTTATTCCTCTGTTTCCGGGGCCAGGGGCATTTCAAACCAGAAGGTGCTGCCCTCGCCCACCGTGCTTTCCACCCCATAGGCATAGCCATGGCGGTCCAGAATGCCCTTGACGATGTTCAGGCCCAGTCCGCTGCCCACGGCCGCGCGCTTATGGGGTTTCCCGCCGCGGTAGTACCGGCTCCAAATATAGGGCAGGTCCTCGGCGGCGATGCCCTCGCCCGTATCGCTGACGGAAATGCGAACCTTTCCGTCCGCCACGCGCTGGGAGATGGTCACCCGCTTATCCTCACCCGTATAGGTAAGCGCGTTGTTGATCAGATTGTAGATCACCTGCTGGGCCTGCACCTCGTCGGCGACGACCCAGGCTTCGCCCTCGGGCTCAAAGACAATATGGTAGCCGTCCTGCTCCGTCAATTTGGCGTAACGGGTCATGATGCCGCGCACCGTCTGCGTCAGGTCAAAGCGTGCCGGCTCGCCCCCCTCCTCGCTGCTGCGCGCCTTGCTCAGTTCCAGCACGGCGTTGACCAGCGTGCTCAGGCGCTTGGTCTCATCAATGATGACCTGCATGTTTTCCGGGGTGTTTTCGCCGGGCAGATCGCGCATCACCTCGGCGTAGCCTTCAATCAGCGTCAGCGGCGTGCGCAGGTCGTGGCTGATGTTGGCGATCAGCTCATGCTGCATCTCCTCCACGCGCCGCAGATCGCGCGCGGTCTGTGTCAGTTGCGCGTTGAGCTGGGCGATTTCGCGGTAGCCAACGTTTTGCACGGGGGTGTATTCTCCCCGGCTGAGGGCGCCTGCCGCCTGCGTGGTTTCCACCAGCGGCTGGGTGATGCGCCTGGACAGCACCAGCGAAATCAGGAACGAAAGCAAAATCAAAATGGCCGTGATCACATACAGCTCGTTTCGGATGGTCTGCACCGTTGCGGTGACGGGTGTGACGATGGCGTTGAAAAACACATAGGCCGTTGTTCCATCGGCCATCACAGCCCGCTGGACGGTGATCATGCTGCGCGTTTCCCCGTCATCGCTGGGCGGCACGCGACCCAGGAACTTCTTTTCATCGTACATCCGGTTGCGGAAGTTCTTCATCGGAAAGGTGAGCACCATCACGCCGTCGTCCTGAAGGCTGCCGGCAATCTGCTGCAGATCGCGCGGGTTCATGTGATGCACGATACAGCCGGGGGAAACATCCGCCGAGGCGATCTTCTCCATCTGCTGGGAGGTCACGAGAATGCAGACGTTGTTTTCCTCCGCGATGCGGTCCACCAGCGCGTCCAGGTTTTCATTGTTGATATTCTGAACGACGCTGACAGAGGAGGATTTGAGCATGTCGGTTTTCTGCAGGCGGTAAAAATCGTCCAGCAGCACGATCTGAAACAGCCACAGCAGCATCAGAAGCAGCGCCGTAAAGGCCAGAAAATACAAAAAGATCCGGCTGCGCACCCCCATGGACTGCTTAAAGCGCAAAAAGCGCCCCCACAGCGAGGGACGCCTGCCCGCCGTCAGGGCCGCCGGTGCCTTATTCCTTTTCAAAGCGGTACCCCACCCCTCTGAGCGTGGTGATATAGCGCGCGTAGTCGCCCAGCTGCTTGCGCAGCAGCTTGATATGCGTATCGAGCGTGCGGTCGTCGCCGAAGAAGTCGTAGCCCCAGACCTCGCTGATCAGCCGGTCGCGCGTAAGGGCAATGCCGCGGTTGCGCACCATGAAAAACAGCAGATCATACTCCTTGGGCGACAGTTCCACCTCCACCCCGTCAATGGTCACCTGGCGGGCGGTAAAGTCTACGATCATCTTATCAATGCTCACGGTTTCGTGGGTATTTTCAGCGGGGCCGGACGCCTGTGCGCGCCGGAGCACCGCACCCACGCGCATCATCAGTTCGCGCGGGGAAAAGGGCTTGACCACATAATCATCCACGCCCAGTTCAAAGCCATGAATCCGGTCGTATTCCTCGCCCCTGGCCGAAAGAAAGATGATGGGGACATCACTGGTCTTGCGGATTTCCCTGGCGGCCGAAAACCCGTCCAGCTCCGGCATCATGATGTCCATGATGATCAGGTCATAGCCGCCCGCACGCGCCATTTCAACGGCCTGCATCCCGTTCTCGGCCTCCGCGACCTCATAGCCGTCAAACAGGGCATATTTGCCTATGAGCTGGCGAATCATCTTTTCGTCGTCCACGACCAGCAGTTTCATCCGTCATTCACCCCGTCTCATTCTTCCTTCCCGGCCGCCGGAGGATTCTCCACCAGCGTTACCGTCAGGCTTTCTTCGCCCTGGCTGCGTTCCAGCACCATTTCCAGCGCTGCGGACGGCTCCAGCTCTGCGCGCAGCAATCCAAATTCCCCGGAGGATGTCACCGGCACCCCGTTTGCGCTGACGATCCGGTCGCCTGAACGCACGCCGGCAGCGTAGGCCTGGCTGCGCTGGTCCACCGCCAGCACATATACCCCCAGCGTGTTCACATGATAGTGCGAGGCTGCATCCGGGTCCTCGATGTCAATCAGGACCATGTCCAGCGCACCTTCTCCCAGCTCCGGCGGCTTGGCGATGTCCGCCCGGCTTTCCAGCAGCGTCCAGAGGCACAGCGCAATGGCCGCCGCGGCCAGCACCGCAGCCGCTGAAACAATCACGCGCTTTCCTTTCATCCCGCAACCTCCTCTGCTTTGGTACATTGCGCCGTTATCAAGATAAGCCCCCCAGGTGAACGACGCATGAACAAGCGCTGAAGGCTTGCCGAAAAGCGGTGTCAGTCCTCCTCCTTCGCCTCAAACGGCAGGGCGATGCGGTTGTTGTCGGCCTCCCAGAGCTTGTCCAGGCGGTAAAACTCGCGTTCTTCCGTATGGAAGATATGCACCAGCACCGTACCGTAATCCAGCACGACCCAGCGGCCCTCCTGCTGGCCTTCCTTGCGAAGCGGATAGATACCGGCTTCAGCCAGCTTGTCCTCCACTTCATCGGCCAGGGTTTTGACCTGCAGAGCGCTGCGGCCGCTGGCAATCACCATGCAGTCGGTGATCACCGTCATATCGGACACATCCAGCGCCACAATATCCTGCGCCTTTTTATCATAAAGCGTCGCTGCGATTTTCTGGATCATTTCGTTCATTCGTTTCGCTCCTTTTATTTTGTGATCGGATAGGTCGGCTCCTGTTGGTTGGCGGCGAGGCGCTCCAGCCAGTCGGCTACGCGCTGGGTCGCCGGATGGGGCGTGGTTTTCTGCGAACGCACGTAAGCCAGCGTGCTTTCCAGCGAATAGCGCATGGCGGCCACCAGATCGCTCTGCGCCAGCTCGCGCACCTTTTCCAGCGCCGGATAGCTGCGGCGCGACGGTTCGATCTTATCAGCCAGATAGACGATCATGTCCAGAGGAAGCATGCCCACCTTGCCGGTGGTATGACAGCGGATGGCGGAGAGCACGTTGGGATCGCGCACACCAAACTCCTGCTCCGCCACCACGGCGCCCACGGGGCCATGGAGCAGGTTTTCGCTCTGGAGGGTTTCCCTGTCCAGCAGCAGCCGGTTTTCCCGCGCGATGCGCTGCTGCTGCGCAAGCGGCATGCACTTGGCGCAGTCGTGCATCAGACCGGCCATGGCCGCCTGGTCCACGCTTATGCCATGGCGACGCGCAAGCTCCCTTGCCGTGGCAGCCACCAGCAGGGAATGCACCAGGCGCTTGTCCGTCAGCAGCTGCCTCAGGCGCGGATAGTATGCCGCCGCCCCGTGCGGGCTTTCGCTGCATCCGTACAGCCCCATGATGCGGATGTATTCCAGCACCTGCGGCCGAACGCCGGCCGGCGTTTCACCGCGCGAAAGCGCCTCGCGGATGGCCGTGGCCGATTCCGCGTCCGGCGGCAGGGACAGAAACGCAAATTTCGCCCCCCGCGCCTCCAGCTCGCGCACCTGAGGATGCTGGGCCAGCCCTTCGGTTTCCCGGCTGCACACAAGAAAGCGGCACAGGGTAAAGACCTTGTCAGGCCTGCGCCAGTTGGGCAGATCAAAGAGCGTATCCTCTCCGATGAGATAGTACAGCTCCGCCCCGGGCATCTGTTTTTGCAGCTTGGTCAGAGTATCTACGGTATAGGTTACGCCCTCGCGGTCGATCTCCATGCGCGAGGCCGAAAACCCCTGCACGCCGCTCACCGCAAGGCGGGTCATCTCAAACCTGTATTCTGCATCCGCCAGTCCTTCATGCTTGTGCGGCGGATTCCCCGCCGGCATAAAAATCACCCGGTCCAGCTTTTGCTCCCGCTTTGCGCAGGCGGCAATCTCCATGTGCCTGTCATGGATGGGGTTGAAGCTCCCGCCCATGATGCCGATGCGCTCCTTTGGCACGGCTGCGCCTCCCTTCAGGGGTTGTCCCCCTTTTGCCTATTATACAGGAAAAATGCACCGCTGACCATACCAAAATCCCGCACGGCGAATGGGAATGCAAAAAGGCCGCGGGAGTCCTCCACCTCCGCGACCTTTCCGATGCGTGCTGCATTTGATCTGCAGACGCTTCAGCGCCGCCAACCGGGTTCGCGCTTCCCGTTCCAGAATAGATGAACCGCCTTGTTCTGTTCCCGCACGTACCATGCACATACCGCCAAAGGCAGCGCGATGAGCAAAAGCGTCATCCAGACTTCACTCTTCATCAATAGGTGATCCACCAACAGTAGGCCCCCCAGAGCCAGCAGCGCAACACCCAGGATAAGCGTTTTGGGTAACATAAACTGCAAAAATGCCTTGGCATCACGACACTTTTTGGGATCGCACCCACTTGGGCAAATGATTTTATTTTCCAGCACATACGTGCTTGCATGCTGAGCAACGCAGGAATAGATGGCATATATTCCGTACCCGATAAAGGCCACGATGAGAAAAGTATCCATCATGCCCGTTATATCCATGGATTGTGTGGAGAAGTTTGCCGCAGCCGCGGCCATCAGCTGTAGGGACATAGCGTTCGTCAAACCGCACGGAGCGCAGCGCTGCGCGGCTTTATCCTTTCTGTGCTTTCAGAAAAAACGCCTCTTCCGGGCATCGGCACGAGGATGCGCGGAACCCGGGGAGAGGCGCTTGCCATGGTCAGGCTTTCTTTCGTGTTTTGATCATATCCATAGCCACGGCGAAAATAATCAATACACCCGTGGTTACATCCAGGATATACGGGTCGATCTGGAATGCGGTGCCGGCATTGGTGATAAGCACCATCAGAACAGTGCCCAGCAGCGTGCCCGTTACCGCTCCGCGCCCGCCTGCAAGCGAAGCGCCGCCGATTACCGCTGCCGCGATGGCGCTCATGTCATACCCCTCGCCCGTGCCAGGCTGGGCCATACCCACGCGTGCGGCCAACATAATGGCAGCAATGCCATAAAGCAGACCTGCGAAGGAATAGACCAGATAGAACATTTTGCGCACCTTGATGCCGCTCAGCCTGGCCACCTCAATACCTGAACCGATTACATACAGGTTGCGGCCGAAGGTGGTATACCGCAGGATGATAAACACGCAGGCGGCCACACATAGCCAAATCAATGCCAGATAAGGAATGAAGCCAAACAGCTTGCCGGTTCCGATATCCAGGATGCGCGCGTCCGTATAGGTGACGTTTAAGCCCCCACACAGCAGCTTTACTATGCCGCGGATAACCGTTTGAGTGCCCAGCGTGGCAATCATGGCCGGCACGTTGAGGTCGAAGATGATCACGCCGTTGCAAAAGCCACACAGCACCGCCACCGCCAGGCACGCAAGTACCGTCAGTCCGAAGGGCGTATCTGTACGGGTTTGCAAAAGTGCCATCACCATGCAGCTGAGACCCGCCACCGCACCGCCGGAAATATCGATGCCGCCCGTAATGATGATCACCGTCTGCGCCACCGCCATCACGCCCACGATGGAGCCCTGCTTGGTCAGGTTAGTCAGGTTATAGGCGCTGGTAAAGTTCTTGGTCAGGGTACCCGCCAGGACGAACAATACGATGATAATTACACCCAGCGTAAACTCCGTTCTCTTAAAAACCTGGCTCAGCGCATTTTGATGCGCTACGGTTCTGTTCGACATCATGGTTTTCTCTCCCCTTACTGTTCGATAGAGGCTTTGCGAAGCAGGTCCTCCTCGGTGAGTGTCTTGATTTCTTCCTTGTCAAACTCGGCCGTCACGGCGCCCTGCGCCATCACGATCAACCGGTCGGACAATCCCATGACCTCCGGCAGATAGGAGGAGATGAGGATGACGCCGCGTCCCTGGGCGGTTAGCCGCTCAATCAGCATGTAGATTTCCTGCTTTGCGCCCACGTCAATGCCCACTGTCGGCTCATCAAAAATCAGAATGTCGGGATCACGGCATAGCAGCTTGGCAATAACCACCTTCTGCTGGTTGCCGCCGGACAGGTTTTGCACCAGCTGTTCGATGGAAGGGGTTTTTACATTTACGTTTTTGGAAAATTCCTCTGCGCGCCGTGCTTCCTTGCGCAGGTTGATAAAGCCCAGCTTGCTGATCATTTCCAGGGAACTCATGTTGATATTTTGCTTGATGGAAAGCCCCAGCGCACAGCCATCCGCGCGGCGATCTTCCGTGAGAAAGCCAATGCCGTGGTGCAGAGCATCCGTAGGATTCTTGATATTGACCTTCTGTCCCCGGATATATACATCGCCCGTCAGGCGCTTTTCCACGCCTGTCAGTGCACGCATAACCTCGCTGCGCCCGGCACCTACCAGGCCTACGAAGCCCAGGATCTCACCCCTGCGCAGCTTGAAGCTGATGTTGTGGAAGTGCTTGCTGTCGGAGAAGTTCTCCACACGAAGAAGTTCCTCGCCGGGATCAAAATGGCGAATATTATAGATATCCGTCATTTCACGTCCCACCATCATAGCGATTAGTCTGTCCTTGTCCACCTCTGAAACGTTGAGCGTGTCCACGTAGGTGCCATCCTTGAGCACCGTCACTGTGTCGCAGATATCCATGATCTCTTCCAAACGGTGGGAGATATAGATGATGCTGACGCCCTTCTCCTTGAGCTCGCGCACAAAGCGATAGAGGATTTCCACCTTGTCGTTTTCCAGCAGGGCGGTCGGCTCATCCAGAATGACCAGACGGATATCCTTGTTAATCGAAATCTTGCTGATGGTCACCATAGCCTGCATCGCAATGGATAATTCGCGTATTTTGGCTTTGGGATCCACATGCATTTCAAACTTGTCGATAACTTTCTGGCTTTCCTCCAGCATTTTGCTCCAATCCACAAACGGTCCCTTTGTGGGTTGATTGCCCAGAAAGTAGTTTTCGGCAATGCTCAGGTCCGGCGCGATGGTTACGCTCTGATAATTTGCAAACACGCCATGGCTTTGGGCCTCTACCGCGTTTGCGTTAACGACCCACTCGCCATCATAATTCATGGTAATGCTACCCTTGTCCAGGTGTTCAACCCCCATGATACACTTGATTAGGGTTGATTTTCCCGCGCCGTTTTCACCGCACAGCGCCCGAACCTCGCCCCGTTTCAATTCGAAGCTGACGTCGTTGAGTGCGGTAACGCCAGGATAAAACTTGCTGACATGCTCAATCTTCAAAATGGTATCCTGCAAAATCTCACCCTCGTTTCATAGAAATATGGGGGTCTTCCACAGGGACGGAGGGTGCTGCGGCGTGGGTCCGGCGGCAGAAAGCCGCCGGACCCTTCCGTTTTCCCTGACAAGAAGATGTGATCGTTTACTCGGACAGCTGCGGGTCCATGATGAAGGCGATCTCCTCGCTGTCGATGTTATCCAGGGTTACAATAACGGGCGGGCAGTTGATCTGCTTCACCTCTTCGGGGTTGGAACCGGTCACGACAGTACGAATTGCATTTTCCATGCACAGGTAGCCCTGCTCATAGGCATTCTGCACGATGATGGCATGCAGATAGCCGTCACGAAGCGCCATGATTTCGATGTCGTCGGAGTCAACGCCAACGGACACAAAGTTGTCCTTGAGATTGGCCGCGCGCACCGCGTTGCACACACCATCACAGGTGATGTTGTTTCCAGAATACATGCCGATCAGGTCAGAGCCATAGGAAGAGATAATGTTCTCGGCGTTGGTCTGGGAATTCTCCACCACGTTGTTGTTGTAATAGGTTTCGGTCATCTCAAGGCCGGGAGCATTGGCGGCGATATAATCGCGGAACGCCTGAATGCGGTGGTTGAGCGCCTCGTTTTCCACGTTCATGTTGATGCCGATGATGCCGGAATCGGTGCTCATACCCTTGCTGGCCAGTCCCTCCAGGAACGCCTGGCCGGCGAGCTCGCCAATGGTATCGTTGGAGCAGTAGTAGAACTGGTTATAGTACTCCTGATAAGCGCCGTCATCTCCCACGCCCAGGCCGCAGTTGACGAAGTTGAGCACGATGCCCAGCTCCGTGGCTTCACGGGCCTTGGGAACCGTGGAGTCAATGGACAGGGTAGCCGTCACGATAGCATCCGGAGACTGAGCTATGGCGTTTTCGAAGGCAGTGATGTACTTTTCGGTTTCCTGCTCCTCCGCCGGGCCCACCACGGAGTAGTTGATGGTAATGCCCAGCTCGGCTTCCAGATCGGCCTTGGCCTGCAGGATACCGACCTCAACCTGGCTCCAGAAGCTGGAGGCGGTAGAGGGAGTCAAATAGATGATGTCATAGCTCTCCTCGGCAAAGCTGATGCCGGAGAACAGCGTGGCCATCATCACCACAACGAGGACGGCGGTAACAAGTTTCTTCATGTGACAGTTCCTCCTTTTCTGATATTGTAATTGTGTTCTCACAATTAACATCCGTCTGCAAAGCGCCACTTCACATTACGCCCTTCTGAATAATGATGCACCCGTATGGCTTGGTTTCGCTGGTACATACGGTTACATAGGCTCGGCCGGCCTTTTCATAAAATTTGGTGCGTTCGATTTCGCCCACACAGCTTACATCATAACCATTATCCACAACGGCCTTTTTGACGCCGTCCCATACGGGCGAGCTTTCCAGGACCACACCGGAATCCGCATCCGGCACCATGTACTGGATGGGGTGCTTTTCATATTCCACATCCAACGGCACCAGTTTGAGAATGGCATCCACCATCTGTGCCGCACCGCATCCCTTGGCCTGGACGCTCACCGCATTGGGAGATTTTGTGATCGGCGGATAGAAATGATCCGCAATGACAATCAGGTCGCCATGACCTGTATCCGCCAGTGCCTTTAGAAGATCCGAACCGATGATATCAGGAATACCGCGTAACATAAACCCCAGTCCTCCTTATAAAAAAGTTATTGAATACCTCCGTGTTCCTCCAGGAACGCGTCAACTTCCGCTCGGGTGGGCATGGAAGGTGTGGTGCCGATACGCTGCACGGAAATAGCTGCCAGCGCGTTGGCAAAGCAGGCCGCCTGGCGCAGCGTCTTTCCCTCCGCCAGAGCGGTAAGCAGGCCACCATTGAAAGCATCGCCCGCGCCGGTAGTATCGATCGCCTCCACTTTATAAGCAGGTATGATTTCAGAGCCCTCCGGCGTGTGTACGTATACGCCCTGTCCGCCCAGGGTAATCAGCACATTTTGCACGCCTTTGTCCAAGAGCACCTTCGCTGCGCGGTCCGCGCTGGCAAGGTCGCTTACGTGAACGCCCGTCAGTTCCTCTGCCTCCACCTCGTTGGGCGTAACCAGGTATGTGCCTCGCAGGAATTCATCTGATACGGGCTGGTAGGGTGCGGTGTTGATAATCACGCGCACGCCATTTTCCTTGGCCAGCCTGGCCACCTTTTCATTGGCGTCCTGGTTAACCTCCAGCTGCAAAAGCACGTAGGCTGATTCCCGAATGCGCTGTTCCACTGTGGCGATGTCGCTGTCGGTAATCGTGGCGCATGCGCCCGGTACGATGACGATTTCATTTTGGCTGGTGTTTTCATCCACCAGAATTAGCGCGATGCCGGTAACCACTTCATCGTTAAAAAACAGAAACTCCTTGGACATACCCACATCATCCATGGCGTCAAGGGCCACATTGGCCATGGAATCGCGGCCCAGCTTGGTAATCATGGCTACGTTGCCACCGGCCTTATGTGCAGCAATTCCCTGGTTAAAGCCCTTTCCGCCCGCACCCTGCTTGAAAAAACTGCCCTTGACGGTTTGCCCAGGCATGGGTAGGTGTGGCGTACGGCCCATCAGGTCTACCACAAAGCTGCCAAATACCGTGATTTTTTCTTTCATCATTCTTTCGCTCCCCTGCATGTATGCAAACTTATGGGCTCGTTTTACTCCTTTGCCTTGAGCAGCTTAATGATCCGGCTGGTGCCAAGGCGGCTGGCACCCAGCGCCACGAAGCGCTCCGCGTCCTCCAGGGTAGAAATGCCACCCGCGGCCTTGATTTTTACATTCGGACCCACGTGCTTGGCAAAAAGTTCGATATCGGCAAACGTTGCACCGCCAGTGGAAAAACCGGTAGAGGTTTTGATGAAATCAGCCCCGGTTTCGGTTACCACCTTGCACATGGTGATTTTCTCCTCATCTGTGAGCAGACAGGTTTCGATGATGACCTTGAGCACCTTGTCGCCCACGGCCGCCTTTAGGCGGCGGATTTCATCGGCAACATAATCCAGCTTTCCCGCCTTAAGCATGCCAATGTTGATGACCATGTCAATTTCCTCCGCGCCGTTCGCCAAGGCCTCGCAGGTTTCAAACTCCTTAGCTGCGGGAGTCATGTTGCCGTTGGGGAAGCCCACCACGGTGCAAATGGTCATTTTCCCCTGCACATATTCATATGCGGGAGCCACATAGCAGGGCGGAATGCACACCGACGCCGTACCATAAGCTATAGCCTCATCGCACAGCTTTTGAATTTCTTCCCAGGTTGCGGTCTGTTTCAGCAGGGTATGGTCCACCATGGCGCACAGTTCTTTTGCATTCATTAACTTTTCCTCCCTTACCTTCAATCATCGGATCATCAGCGGATTTCCTTTACGAACAACACAAAAACCGTTTCAAACGATTATGCTGCAAGGTTCTATAGATTGCATCTCTTATGCTTTTGGTATAAGTATACAAAAGCATATATTCCCCGTCAATATGAAAATTTGTATATTTTCATCTGTTATAAATTATATTTTCATTTCGAAACTTTCATTTCAGACACAGTAGCCTATTATGCCGGATCAAACGCTTTGCACCTGTTTGTAGGAAATGCCTCTGAGCCCCGCAGCACCAATGTCGTATCGAAGCTGACGCGCTTGGCGACATGAAAGTCCTTCTTTTTTCTGGCAGACAGCTTTTCCAGCATCAGGTGTGCGCTTTCATAGCCCATCAGCTCCGTAGGCTCCACCAATTCGGATATATTGCTGGAAGGATTGAGGTCGTATGGGTCCAACGAGCCATAGGAAAGAAAAGCGATATCGTCGGGGATCTTCATACCGCGGTCGCGGATGGCCCGCAGGGCTCCCACCGACATCAGATTATTGGCGGAAAAAACTGCTGTCACCTTTGGATGCTGTTCCAACAACTGCTGCGTCAGGTCATATCCGCTTTTTACCTTAAAGTCGCCATACAGGATATATTCCTGCCGGACGGCGATGTCATGGGCCTTGAGCGCATCCATATACCCCACCATGCGGTCCAGTCCGGGTTTTGAGGTGATGGGTCCGCCCACGATGGCGATGCGCTCGTGTCCCCTTTGAATCAGTGTATTCACGGCGTTGAACGCTCCGTCGTAGCTGTTCTGGAATACACCGCTCAGGCCGATACCTTTCACGTCGCGATCCAGCATGATAACAGGAGTGCCTTTTTCATGCAGTTCCTTCAAAAAATCGCAATTGTATTCTGCGTTTTCCGAGGCGGGCGCTATAATGATGCCGTTGATATTCAATTGCTTGAGCAGGCTCAGGCTGCGGATTTCCTTAGCGGGGTTCTCATTGATATCGCAAATCACTGTTTCAATGTCGTGCTGATCAAACACATCAATCATCGCACGGATAATTTGCTGAAAAAAAGCATTTTCAATATCCGGCACCACGATGCCCACCAGTGCATCATGGGCCGCCACGGGAATCCTCTTGCGGTAGGGCCTGGGCTTGTAGCCATTCTCACGGGCCACGCGCAACACGGCTTCGCAGGTTTCCCTATTGACATATCCTTCACCGTGGAACACACGTGAAACCGTTGTGGCGGAAACACCCGCCAGCTTTGCAATTTCTGTAATGGAAGGAGCCTTCTTCATACGCCGAACACCCCTGTTTTCGCCCTGGCCGGCAGTCGACGGCCCGATGCGTTTTTTTGTATGCTAAGCATTCGACAGGCCTGCTTCGCTTCCCTGCATGCGTTTCTTGCGCTTTTCGTCTGTTAAAGCAGGTGAAAAATGGGAATACTTTCCCGAAAGAAAGGCTATTTTTAGAATCGCTGCCTGAGGGGAGGGACATGCATGCAAAAGTATAAGCCCAAAACGCCTTTGGCGAGCGTTTCGGACCGGGTGCTGCGCGTGACGGTCACCTGTGGGCTGGGCATCGCGTGGTTTGTGTACCTGTGGGGCATGCGTCTGACCGCCCTGACGGCAGGGATTGCCTTCGGGGGGCTGCTGTGGCTGTGCGCGCGCCAGTTTGGGAAAAAAAGCATGCTCCGGCGCGAAAAGCAGATGCGGCGCATCATCGGCGGCGAGCTGGCGCTGGGGCGGCTTTTGCTGATGCCGGCGCGGCACGCAGCGTTTCAGGCGGCGCTGTGGATAGCGCCGCGCGTGCCGGTGCGCATGCAGCGCGCCCTGGAATGGGGCGTGACGGGCACGCTGGAGGATGAGCCCGTTCTGATGCGCCTGATCGCCCAGCATGAGAGCGTGCCGGTCACGGTACAGCAGGTCGTGGAAGCGGCGCGGGAGATGCGCGCGCTGGAGGCGCAGCGCCTGATTCTCTGCCTGACCGCCCCGGCCACCCGGGAGGCCCTGGCCTATGCCGCCCAAGCCGATCCGCCCATCCGCGTGATCGGCCGTCAGGAGATGATCGACCTGGCGGGCCTGTGCAGCCCCGCAACCGATGAGGATCTGAGCCGCCTGGGGCGTAAAAAAAAGGCCCGCTCCCGTCCGAAGGACTGGGCGGACCTGGTGCTGGCGCCTTCCCGCGCAAGGCGTTATTTCTGGTACGGCATGGGCATGAGCGCGCTGGCATTGCTTACGGGGCAGCGCTTCTACCCCATTCCGGCGGCAATATGCCTTCTGCTGTTTGCGGCCTGCAAGCTGCGTTCCCTGCGGACGGCCCATCAGGGATGATGCGCGCTATTTCCGCACGCATGCGTTGGCCAAAGCGATCCACGCCTCCACACTCAAGGCCTCGCCGCGCACGGTTTCCGAAAGCCCGAGCGATCTGAGCGCGCCGCGCAGGGTTTCGCCCTCCACCACGCCCTTGAGGGCGTTGGTGAGCGTTTTGCGGCGCAGGGAAAAGCCCGCGCGTACCATGCGCCACAAAAGCGCCTCGTCCGCGACGGGGGCGGGAGGCTGCGCGCGCCAGTCCATGCGCACAAAGGCGCTGTCCACCTTGGGGGGCGGGGTGAAGCGCTCCGCCGGCACCACCTGCATAAGCTGCGGAACCGTCAGGTACTGGCAGCGCACGCTGGTCAGGCCGTAGGCGGGTGTGGAGGGCGCGGCGAGCAGCTTGTCCGCGACCTCCTTTTGCACCATGACGGAGATCTGCCGGATGGGCAGGCCGCTTTCCCAGAGCAGGTCCAGAATGGGGGTGGTGATGTTGTAGGGAATGTTGGCGATCACGAAGAACCCTTCGCCCAGCGGGCGGCAGATTTCGGCAAGGTCCAGCCGGCGCACGTCGCCCTCGACGATGGTCAGGTTGTCAAAGGCATCCGTGGCCGCGCGCAGGAAGGGCAGCACGTCGCGGTCCACCTCCACGGCAACCACGCGGCCCGCCGCCCCGCACAGGCACCGGGTCAGCGTGCCCGCGCCGGGGCCGATCTCCAGCACCCCGTCCGCCGGACCCACGCCCGTGCCCTCCACCAGCGAGCTAAGCAGCACCTCGTCATAAAGGAAGTGCTGGCCCAGGTCATGCTTGTAGGTTATGCCTTCCGCCGCGCGCCGGCGTGCCTGCTGATAGGATTTCTTCACGGTTTCTCCCCTTCGTCGATTTGCACCAGATCGCGTCCAAACGCCTCGATCAGCGTGCGCTGCGCCTCGTCCCGAACGGTTTCCATGCGTTTTTCCGCCGCGTCTTGCTCGAGCACCGCCTCAAAGGTGAGCGGCGTGCCCGCCGCGTCGCTCAATGCCTTGGCGATGCGGTCGCGCCGCGCCTGCTGGTTGAGGCGCACATAGCTGAACTCCTTCTTGCTGGCAGGAATGAGCACCTGATAGACCGTGCCCCTGGCCCCGATGAAGCGCTCCTTGCGAAGCAGGCCGTAGAGCGGCGGCTCGTTCTTGGCCAGATCCTGCAGGGCCTTGTCCCAAATGGCCTTCGCGTCCCCAGAAACGGGCGCGGCCTTGGGGGCCGGAGCAGCCTTGGCAGCAGGCTTTGCCGCGGGGGCTTCGGCCTTTGCCGGCGCGTCTGCGCCGGGCGCAGGCGCAGCAGCCGGAGCTGCGGCAGCCGGAACCAGCCTTCCGCTCTTCACATCATCTTCCAGCCGCGCCAGCCTGGCTTCCAACTCCGCCACGCGCTCCGCAAGCGCCGCGGTGTCCTCGCCGGACGCGGGCTCGCAGGCGTGCAGCGCGGCGCTCTCCAGCCCGATGCGCGGAGTGGAGGCGAAGCGCAGGTCGCCCTCCGCGCGCATGAACAGATCCAGCATGCGCAACAGCCGTCCCTGCGAGATGCCCTCCGCCTGGGCGCGGTAGCGCGCCTCGTCCTCCTCGGTCACATCCAGAATGGAGGCGGCGTCCCGGCTCACGGCCTTGGCGGTGAGCAGCGCGCGGCAATGCGCGCTCAGCTCTCTGAGAAACGCCTGCGGCTCCCGGCCGGAGCGCATGAGCTCGTCCACCTTCTGCATCACACCGCCCTCATCCCGCCTGGAAAGGAGGTCGAAAAAGGCGAACAGGAATTCCCGGTCGCTGGCGCCCAGCAGATCACGGGTCAGCGCGGCGGTGATTTTGCCGTCCTCCGCCCCCGCCACGCACATATCCAAAATGCTGAAGGCATCGCGCATGGCGCCCTCGGCGGCGCGCGCCACCATGCGCAGGGCCTCTTCCTCGGCTTCCATGCCCAGGTCGTCCAGCGCTTCGTGCATGCGGCTGACCATCAGCGAGGACGGGATGCGTCCGAAATCATAGCGCTGCACGCGGGAGAGGATGGTGGCGGGCAGCTTCTGCGGCTCGGTGGTGGCCAGGATGAACACCACATGCGCGGGCGGCTCCTCCAGCGTCTTGAGCAGCGCGTTGAAGGCGGCGGTGGAGAGCATGTGGACCTCGTCGATGATATACACCTTGTAGCGGCCCAGCTGCGCGGGATAGCGCACCTGCTCCAGCAGCTCGCGGATGTTGTCGACGCTGTTGTTGCTGGCCGCGTCCAGCTCGAGCACATCCATGGTGGTTTCACTCATGATGGCGCGGCAGGCCTCGCACTGGCCGCAGGGATCGCCGTGATTCGGGTTCTGGCAGTTGATGGCGCGGCTCATGAGCTTTGCCATGGTGGTTTTGCCCGTGCCCCGGCACCCGCAAAACAGATAGGCGTGCGCGATGCGCCCGTCCTCGATCTGCCGCCGGAGGGTTCTGACCGTCGCCGTCTGTCCCAGCACCTGCTCAAAGGTCTGGGGCCGCCATTTGCGGTACAATGCCTGATACGCCATATGATACCTTCCCTCAAAAACAAGGTTGCTCCTGTTCCAACTCACTTATCATAGCGTTTTCGCACGGTCAGGTCAAGGAGAAAGCAGGAGTCCGGGCAGCGAATCCCGTATATTACAACATGATTCCATAAGATACCAAGGACGAAAGGAGGAGAGGGCATGACCATCCGAGAGCGGCAGGAGCAGGATGAACAGGCCCGCCTGTCCCCTTACGCCGCGCTTTCCTCCCAAAGTGCCGGGCGCACCCATCCCATCTCCAGCTGTGACCTGCGCACCTGCTACCAGCGCGACCGCGACCGCATCATCCACTGCAAGAGCTTCCGCCGGCTGAAATACAAGACGCAGGTGTTCCTCACTCCCATGGGCGACCATTACCGCACCCGCCTGACCCACACGCTGGAGGTCTCCCAGGTGGCGCGCACGCTGGCGCGCAGCCTGCGCCTCAACGAGGACCTGACCGAAGCCGCCGCCCTGGGGCATGATCTGGGGCACACGCCCTTCGGCCACATCGGGGAAAGCACGCTCAACCGCCTGCTGCCCGGCGGCTTCCGCCACAACGAGCAGAGCCTGCGCGTGGCCGAACGCCTGGAAAACGACGGTCAGGGGCTCAACCTGTGCCGGGAAACGCTGGACGGCATCCTCAGCCATTCCGGTCCGAATGAGCCGGCAACGCTTGAGGGCTGGTGCGTGCGCCGCGCCGACCGCATCGCCTATATCAACCACGACATTGACGACGCCATCCGCGGCGGCATCCTCAAGCCCTTCGAGCTGCCGCGCCGGTGTCTGAGCGTGCTGGGCGAAACGCACGGCGAACGCATCGACACCATGATCCGCGACATCGTGACCACCTCCATGGATCAACCCTTCGTCAGGATGTCCGAGGAGGTGCGGCAGGCCAGCGACGAGCTGCGCGAATTTCTGTTTGAATACGTGTATCACGACGACTGGCGCAAAAAGGAGGAGGCCCGCTGCGACTATATTCTCGCCGCGCTCTATGAGCATTATCTGGCGCATCCGGAGCAGCTTCCGGCCGAATACCTGGAAATCAACTTCACCGAGGGTGCCGAGCGCGCCGTTTGCGACTTCATCGCCTGCATGACGGACCGCTACGCCATCGAGCAGTTTTCGGAAATTTTCGTCCCCGGCGCCTTTGGCCGCAGGTAGCCCGCCAAGGTCAGGAATTGTCGGAAATTGTTGAACGTTTGGCAGGAATCTCACCCGTGGCGGCGAATGAATAGGAGTGGGTGAAGCAAGGAATGGCCGGAAGGTACCCCCCGCAATGGTTGGACGAGCTCAGGGCACGCGCCGACATCGTCAAGGTGATCGGCTCGTATGTTACGCTGAAGAAGAACGGGCATAGATATGTTGGTCTGTGCCCGTTTCACAACGAAACGGCGCCCTCCTTTTCCGTGGACGAGCAAAAGCAGGTGTATCACTGCTTCGGCTGCAAAGCCGGCGGCAGCGTCATCCAGTTTGTGATGGACATCGAGCACCTGTCCTTTCCGGAGGCGGTGGCCTTTCTGGCGGATCAGCTGCACATGCCCCTGCCTGAGATGCAAAACGACCCGGCCTATGAAAAGCGCCGCACGCTCAAGGAGCGCATCTACCTGGCCAACCGGACGGCCGCGCGGATGTACCACCAGCTTCTCTGGCAGCCGGAAAGTTCCGCAATTCTTCACTACCTTCAGCAGCGCGGGCTGTCGGACGCGGTGATTCGCCGCTTCGGCATCGGTGCCGCCCCTCCCTCGGCGCAGGTCGGCCGGATGCTGATGGAGGAGGGCTTCACCGAGGAGGAGCTTGTCCAGGCCGGGCTCATGCTCCGGCGGGAAGGACGCGCCTTCGACATGTTCCGAAACCGCGCCATGTTCCCCATCATCGACACCTATGGCAACGTCCTGGGATTCGGCGGCCGCGCCATGGGCGACGCGATGCCCAAGTACCTCAACACCTCCGATACGCCGGCCTTCAACAAGCGCTACACCGTATTTGCGGCCAATCTGCTCAGGAAGGCCAGGGGCCTTGACAGGGTCATTCTGGTGGAGGGGTACATGGATGTGGTGGCCCTGTCCCAATTTGGGGTGGAAGGCGTGGCGGCCACGCTGGGCACGGCGCTGACCCCCGAGCAGGCGAGGCTCCTGCACCGCTTCGCGGCGGAGGTACATATCGCCTATGACGGCGACCGTGCGGGCCAGAAGGCCATCCTGCGCGGGCTGGAAGTGCTTCAGGCCGAAAACGTGCCCGTTCGGGTGCTGGATTTTCCCGGTGGGCTGGACCCGGACGAGTTCGTCCGTCAGAAGGGGCTGGAAGCCTTTCGGGCGCTCAAGCCCATATCGGCCGTAACCTACCGCATGCGCAGGGAAAAGGAGAAGCACGACGTAAGCACCGAGGAAGGCCGCATCGAATACGCCAAGGCCTGCGCCGCCATTTTGCGCGGCGTGAAGGAGCCGGTGGAGCTGGAGAATCACCTGCGGCACCTTTCGGTGGAAACCGGCTTTTCCAAGGAAGTGCTGCTGCAGCAGGTGGGCATTGCTCCGACGCCGAAAGCTGCTGCGGCGCCCAGGCGCGAGGGCTTTCGCCAGAAGGCGCGGGAGGCCTCGCAGGTGGACTGGACCGCGCGTACGTTGCTGGCGGTGCTGGCCACCGGGCGATTGCCAAAAGGAAGCGTATCGCCCGAGGAATTTGAGGACCCGCTGCTGCGTTCTTTATGCGAGGGGCTGCTGGCGGGCGAAAGCGCCGCGTCGCTCATGGAACGTCAGACAGACGACCAGGGCCGCGCCGCCGTGGGCGATATTCTCAGTCTCAACACCGACCTGGACGACGACGGCCTGATGCGCATGGCGCAGGATTGCCTGAAAAAAATGCGCAAGCAGCGTCTTGAAAAGGCGCTGGACCTGATTCAGCAACGTCTGCCCAATTTGACCGGCGAGGAGCGCGAGCGCGAAACGCAGCGTGCCTTCGCCCTTACGCAACAGCTGCTCGACCTGAAATGATCCCGCGTGCGCACGATTGAAGGAGTGATGAAGTTGAGTCAGAATCAATCGCCTGAAGCGATCAAAGTGAAGCTCAACGAACTATACGAGGACGCCAAGAACAAGGGCACCGTCACCCGCGACGAGGTCGCCAACCAGCTCATGGAAATGGAGATCGACGCCGACCAGATGAACAAAATCTACGAAACGCTCGAAAGCATGGGCGTGGATGTGGTGGCGGAATTTGATCCCGTTCCTCCCGAGGAGCTGATCGAGCCTGAGCAGATCGACCTGAGCGTGCCCGAGGGAATCAGCATTGACGACCCTGTGCGCATGTATCTCAAGGAGATCGGCAAGGTTCCCCTTTTGACGGCCGAGGAGGAAATCGACATCGCCCAGCGCATGGAGCAGGGCGACGAAGAGGCCAAGCAGAAGCTGACCGAAGCCAACCTGCGCCTGGTGGTTTCCATTGCCAAGCGCTATGTGGGCCGCGGCATGCTGTTCCTGGATCTGATTCAGGAGGGCAACCTGGGCCTGATCAAGGCGGTGGACAAGTTCGACTACCGCAAGGGCTATAAATTTTCGACCTATGCCACCTGGTGGATCCGTCAGGCCATCACCCGCGCCATCGCGGACCAGGCCCGCACCATCCGCATTCCCGTGCACATGGTGGAAACCATCAACAAGCTCATCCGCGTTTCCCGCCAGCTTTTGCAGGAATACGGCCGCGAGCCCACGCCCGACGAGATCGCCAAGGTGATGAACATCAGCGAAAGCAAGGTGCGCGAGATCATCAAGATCGCGCAGGAGCCCGTCTCGCTGGAAACCCCCATCGGCGAGGAGGAGGACAGCCATCTGGGCGACTTCATCCCCGACGACGACGCGCCCGCGCCTGCCGAAGCCGCCAGCTTCACTTTGATGAAGGAGCAGCTTCTGGACGTGCTGGATACCCTGACCCCCCGCGAGGAAAAAGTGCTTCGCCTGCGCTTCGGCCTGGATGACGGCCACCAGCGCACGCTGGAGGAAGTCGGCCGCGAGTTCAAGGTGACTCGCGAGCGCATTCGCCAGATTGAAGCCAAAGCGCTGCGCAAGCTGCGCCATCCCAGCCGCTCCAAAAAGCTCAAGGATTACCTTGACTGACGGGGCTCATCGCCGCGCGCCCATATTGGACGGGCGGCTTTCCGCCGCCATGGCGCTTGCGGAGGGCACGCAGGTATTTGCCGATATCGGCGCGGACCACGGGCGTCTGAGCGCGGTGCTGCTGCTACGCGGCGCGCGGCGCGCGCTGGTGGCCGACGTGAGCGCGGCGGCGCTGGAAAAGGCGCGCGGGCGGCTTTGCGCCCTGGGGCTGGACAGCCGCATCACCCTCGCCGTGGCCGACGGGCTCGCGGCGCTGGACGCGTTCGATCAGGTCCCCGATACCGTGTTTGTGCTGGGCATGGGCGGGGAAACCATCCGCGGTATATTGCAACGGGGATATGCGCGCCTTCGGGGCGCTGCGCTGATTCTGGGCGCTCAGACCGATTTGCCCATGGTACGCCGCACGGTCTGCGAGGTGGGCTACCGCATCCGCCGCGAGGTGATCGGCTCGGCGGGCGGACGTGATTATGTGCTGATGCGCTGCACGCCCGCTCTGGCGGGCGAAGGATTCTATACGGAGCGCGAATGCGTGCTGGGACCCGGTCTCATGCGTGAATCCGCCCCGGAATGGCGGCGCGTGCTGGAGCGGCGCGAGCGGCTCTTGGAGCAGGAGATCACGGCCATGGAAAAGGCCGGTTTGGAAAAGGATCGGGAGCGCCTGGCCATGAACCGGCGCGAGCTTGGATATGTGACCGGGCAGCTGCGGCGCATGCAAACGCCCGGAGCGGAAGGGGGCGATGCGCTGTGAAAGTGAAGGATGTGCTCAGTTGGCTGGATGGTCTGGCGCCTTTTGACAGCGCCGAGGATTTCGACAACGTCGGCCTGCTTCTGGGGGACGCGGAAGCGGCCGTGCGCGGCGTGACGTTCGGCATGGACGTGACCGAAGCGCTTGTGGACGAGGCGATCGCCCATGGGGACGGGCTGATCGTGGCCCATCATCCGTTCATTTTTCACGCGCTCAAGCGCATAAACTATAATGACCCCCAGGGGCGCACGCTTTTGAAGCTGACCGAAAACCGCCTCTGCGTGATCGCCGCGCACACCAACTGGGACAAGGCTCCCGGCGGTGTCAGCGACAGTCTGGCCCAGGCGATTGGGCTCACGGATGTGTCCGCGCCGGATGCCTTTCTGCGTCTGGGGACGCTGCCTGTGCCGCTTTCCCCCGCGGAGCTGGGCGGATTGATTCGCCGCTCTCTGCACATCGACGCGCGCTGCTATCCGGCTTCGGATGCGCCCATTGCGCGCGTGGCCGTGGCGGGCGGCGCCTATGGCGAGGGCTACGCCCTGGCTGCGGCAAGCGGCGCGCAGGCCTTTGTCGTGGGCGAGGTGCGGCATCACGAGCTGCTGGACGCCTGTGCCCGCGGCCTGACCGTCTATGACGCGGGGCATTTCCCTACCGAGCTGCCCGGCGTAATGTCCCTGTATGAACGCTTTCTCGCGGATGCGACCCGCGCCGGCTGGCCGGTCAAGGCGCACCTGCATTTTCAGCCCCCCTACGCGGGCGCGCTTCTGGCCCCCTGAGGGCATCCCCTACGAACCACAAGGAGGTACGCATGGAACAGACTGAATTGCTGTGGCAGTATCAGCAGGCCGATATGGCTGCCGATGCGTTTGAGACGGAGATCAAGCGAAATCCCAACCGCCTGCAGCTGAAGAAAAACCGTGAGTTTCTGGTCGAGCAGCAAAGCGCCGTCAAGCGCATGGAGCAGGAAGTGGCCGAAATGCTGGACCGCGTGGATGTGATCAAGGTAGCCATCTCCCGCATGGAGGATCAGCTTTCCGCCCTTCAAAAGCGCATGGAAGCCACGCCGCCCACCGATCTCAAGCAGGCCCAGGACATGAGCCGCGATGCGCAGAAGCTGCTTTCCGACCTCACCGACTATGAGCAGGAAATGAAGCGCATCCAGAAGGACGCCGCCGACCGCGATCGGCTGGAAAAGGAAATCCGCATCAAATACGCCAAGGTCAAAGCCGAATACGACAAGCAAAAGGTAGCCTATGAGGCCGAATACAAGGAGCAGATGCGCCAGCTGGAGGAAAAGCGCGCCCAGGCACAGGCCCGGGCCAAGGGCATTGATCCCGCTCTGCTGGAAAAGTACAACGTGATTAAAAAGCACTGCGTCCCTCCGGTGGCCCGGCTGTACGGCGACCAGTGCGGGGGCTGCAACATGAGCCTGCCGCAGGTTACGCTGCGCAAATTCAAAAACGATGCCAAGTACATCGAGTGTGAAAACTGTGGCCGTCTGATTATCCAGTAACCTATGCGCGCTTTCGGGGCCGCCGGTTTTCCGGCGGCCCCGGCGCGCTTTTCTTTTGTACGAAAGGAGGGGGACACCATGAACATGGTGGAAATCATCGAAAAAAAGAAGCTGAAACAGGCGCTGACCCGGGAGGAAATCGAATGGTTCGTTCGCGGCGCGGCGGACGGCAGCATTCCGGACTACCAGCTGGCCGCCCTGCTGATGGCCATTCGCCTCAACGGCATGAACCGCGAGGAGACGGTGCAGCTCACCCTCGCCATGGCGCATTCCGGCGACATCTGCGATCTGTCCTCCATCCCCGGCATTCCGGTGGACAAGCATTCCACCGGCGGCGTGGGCGATACCACCACGCTCATCCTGGCGCCGCTGGTGGCTGCCTGCGGCGTGCCCGTAGCCAAGATGAGCGGGCGCGGGCTGGGGCACACCGGCGGCACGCTGGACAAGCTGGAAAGCATTCCCGGCCTTCGCGTAGATCTCAGCGAGGAAGCGTTTCTTGAGCAGGTGCGCGACATCGGCGTGGCGGTGATCGGCCAGACCAAAAACCTCGCTCCCGCCGACAAAACCCTCTATGCCCTGCGTGACGTGACCGCCACCGTGGACAGCCTGCCACTGATCGCCTCCAGCATCGTCAGCAAAAAGCTGGCCAGCGGCGCACAGGGCGTGGTGCTGGACGTAAAAACCGGGGCAGGCGCGCTGATGCATACCACGGAGGACAGCATTGAGCTGGCGCAGACCATGGTGCGCATCGGCTGCGACGCGGGCCGGCGCATGATGGCGCTGGTCACGGACATGGGCGAGCCGCTGGGCAGCCATGTGGGCAACGCGCTGGAGGTCAAGGAGGCCATCGACGCGCTTTCGGGCCGCGTACAGGGGCCGCTTCTGGAGGTTTCACTGGAGCTGGGCGCGCGCATGCTGATGCTCGCGGACGCGGCCACAAATGTGGCGGATGCCAAACAAAAGCTCATGGACGCGCTGGAGAGCGGGCGCGGGCTGGACCGTCTGCGCGCCATGATCAGGGCACAGGGCGGCGATCCCGCCTGCTGTGACGACGTGACCCGGCTGCCGCAGGCGCCCGTGGTATGTGACGTGCCCGCCGCCGCATCCGGCTATGTGCAGCGCATGGACACGGTGGGGCTTGGCAGCGCGGCGCAGGCGATGGGTGCGGGCCGTCGGGTCAAGACCGATGGAATCGACCCCAGCGTAGGCTTTGTGATGAACCGCCGCATCGGGCAGCGGGTGGAGGCCGGCGAAGCCATCGCCACCGTTTACGCGCGCGACGAGGCCAGCGCCCGTACCGCGTGCGACGCCATTGGCCGCTGCGTCGTTCTGGGTGCGGAAAAAGTGCCTCCCTGCAAGCTGATTCACGCCATTGTGACCAGCGACAGCGTGGAGCGGCTCTAAGAGGCGGCAAATAAAGGTTGAGTCCGTCCCGGTTTGGGCGTATAATGAGCGTGTCCCGCTTGCTACGGGGCACGCTTCTTTCTGGCCGCCAGGGCGGCCGCAATGCCGTAAGGAGGGATTCCATGTCCTTTTCCGTCAACGATCCGTTTCTCTATCTTCTTTCCGCAATCATCGTGGTATTCGTTGTGGCGCAATCGGTCTTTTTCCTGGTCAAGGCCAACCGCCGCGCGCAGCAGATGGGCATTGCCGCCGCAACCGTGCGCAAGACCATCTTCTCCAGCGCGCTGTTCTCCATCGCGCCGGCCATTTCCATTCTGGTGGGCGTGATCACGCTGAGCAACTTCATCGGCCTGCCGTTCCCATGGCTCAGGCTGAGCGTGCTGGGCGCGGTCACCTATGAGCTGCCCGCCGCTACCATCGCAGCCGGCACCATGGGCGCGTCCGTCAAGGAGACCATCACCGACCCGCAGGTGTTTGCCGCCATCGCCTGGACGATGACGCTGGGCATCATCTCCGGCATCGTGCTGGTGCTCTTCGGCCTCAAGCGCATTCGCCGGGGCATGCGCTCCATCACCGGCAAGGACAAGCGCTGGGGCGAAATCGTGATGGACAGCCTGTTTCTGGGCATGGTGAGCGCCTTTGTGGGCATGCTGTTTGCCGATATCCGGTCGGGGCTTCCGGGGTTCATTCCCATCGCGGTGGCGCTGGTGTCGGCGCTGATGATGGCCATCTGCGGCGTGCTCATCAAGGTGTGCAAGATGACCTGGCTGGAACAGTACGCGCTGCCGCTGTGCATGCTCTGCGCCATGGCGCTGAGCATTCCGCTGACGGCGCTGATGGCGTGAGGAGGGACATGCGATGAAAAACGATCAGAATATTTCCGTATATGAGCAGAGTGTGCACGTCTATGGCCGCATCTGGACGGGGATGGCCCTGATTCTGATGATCCTTACCCCGGTGGCCATCTGCTGCTACTATAACGCCTGGCCGCCGCTGACGGCAGTGCTCAAGTCCCTGCTGGGCGTGGCGCCCATGTACTGGACCGTGGGCATCATCGAGGTGTTCACCTTCGTGCCCATGCTGGGCACGGGTGGGTCGTATCTGGGCTTTGTGACCGGCAACCTGACCAACCTGAAGGTACCCTGTGCGCTCAATGCCATGGAGGCCGCCAAGGTCAAGCCCGGCAGCGAGGAGGGCGAGGTCATCTCCACCATCGCCATCGCCTCCAGCTCCATCGTGACCACGCTGGTTATCGCCCTGGGCGTGTTCGGGCTGGGCTTCCTGCGTCCGGTGCTGGAATCGCCCGCGCTCAAGCCCGCCTTTGACAACATCCTTCCCGCGCTCTTCGGCGCGCTGGGCGTGGTGTTTATCTCCAAAAATCCCAAGCTGGCCGCCGCCCCGCTGGCCTTTATGGTGGTGCTGTTTTTGCTTGCGCCGGGACTCAGTTCCAGCGTGGGCGTGCTGGTGCCCGTGGGGGCGCTCATCGCCATCGGCGCGGCGCGCATCATGTACAAGCGCGGCAGGCTGGGCGGCGATCTCGCCCTCGGGAAGGAGGGGCGGCAATGACCGCTTTGTGGATTCTTCTTGCCGTTATTTTCGCCTTTTTAGCCATCATTGTGGTGCGAGCCTGCATGTTTAAGCCTTCTTCTGAAAAGAAAGTGGAGGCAGATTCCTTTTCAGCGGATACGAAAGCCGCTGCGGAGCACCTTAGGCAGATGGTCCGCCTCAAAACCGTGAGCAGCGTGGAGGAAAGCCAGGTGGACCTGGGCGAATTTGAAAAGTTCCGCGCGCTGCTGCGCACGCTGTATCCGCATGTGTACGCCGTTTGCGAGTACAGCGAAATCGGCCGCCATGGCATGCTGCTGAAATGGACTGGCCGCAGTGCGGAGCAGCCCTCCGTGCTCATGGCGCACTATGACGTGGTGCCCGCCGACCCCGCCGAATGGGACGAGGCGCCCTTTGAAGGAATCGTGAAGGGCGGCGAACTGTGGGGCCGCGGCACGCTGGATACCAAATGCACGCTGATGGGTATGATGGAGGCTGCCGAAAGCCTGATCGCGCGGGGCTTCACGCCCAAAAACGACGTGTATTTCGCCTTTGGCGGGGATGAGGAAGTCATGGGCGGTGACGCGCCCGCCATCGTTGCGGAGCTGGAGCGCCGCGGCGTGCATCCCGCCTTTGTGCTGGATGAAGGCGGCGCGATTGTCGAGAAGGTGTTCCCCGGCGTGGACCAGCCAGCCGCGCTGATCGGCATTGCGGAAAAAGGCAGCGCCTTCCTGGATCTGACCGCCGTGGGCAAGGGCGGTCATGCCAGCGCTCCGCCTGCGCGCCAGAGCGTGGGCGTGCTGGCCCGTGCGCTGGACCGCATCGCACGTCATCCCATGCCCTTTGTGCTCACTCCGCCTGCGCAGGAGCTGTTTGACCTGATGGGGCGTCATTCCGCCTTCGTCTATAAGCTGATCTTTGCCAACCTGTGGTGCTTCCGTCCCGTGCTGGACCTGATCTGCAAAAAGAGCGGCGGCGAGCTCAACGCCCTGGTGCGCACCACCTGCGCCCTCACCCGCCTGTCCGGCGCGGAGGCGTACAATGTGCTGCCCAACCAGAGCCGCGCGGGCGTCAACGCGCGCGTGATCTGCGGAGAAACCGTCGAATCCGTGCGCCGGCGCATGGAGCGCACCATCGCAGATCCGGACGTGCGCGTAACCGTGGTAGAGGGCAACGACCCCTCTCCCGTCTCCCCCACCTCCGGCGAGCCGTGGGAGCGCCTGTCCGCCGCCATCCGCCAGACCTATCCGGGCGTGTTGGTCGCACCCTATCTGATGCTGGCCTGCAGCGACAGCCGCCACTACTGCCGCATCTGTTCCAACGTATACCGCTTCTCCGGCATGCCGCTGAGCAAGGAGCAGCGCGGCATGATTCACAACCGCAATGAACGCATCCCTTTGAGCCTGATTCCCGATACGGTCGCGTTCTTTGGCCGGGTGCTGGAACGCTGCTGACTCCCACGAAAGGATGAACCCGACCGATGCTCAAGCCTATCGCTCATCGCCGGGCGCGGGACCGCTGGCTGCTGGCGCTGCTGACGGCCCTGCTGATCATGGCCGTTACCTATGCGCTTTGCCGCCCCATCTATGAAACCAACGATGACAGCAGCATCGTGGCTGCCGCCAGCGGCGCGGTGACGGGCGTGCCCTATGCGGGCAACGGCTTCACCTCCTACCTCTACGGCGCGCTGCTGGCGGGGCTGTTTTCGCTGAACGCGGAGCTTCCCTGGCACGCGCTGTTTCTGATGGGGACGGCATTCCTTTCGCTGGCGGCGCTGATCAAGTGCTTCGCCTGTATGGGAGCGCGGTTTCGCGTGCCGTGCCTTGCGCTGTGGGCTGTTCCGGGCGGACTGTACGCAGGCGTGCTCATGCCCTATGTGGCTATGCTGCAATTCACCACCATCGCCACCCTGGCTGCCGCCGGGGGTACGGCTTTGCTGCTGTGCGCGGGCTCCGGTCGCGGGCACGCCGCCCGTTTTGACCGGGGGATAGCGGGGGTGCTGCTTTTGTGTGCCTTTGCGCTGCGGGTACAAAGCCTGTGGGCCGCGATGCCCCTGCTGGCGGCCTATGGGGTGCTGGCGTGGCTGGAATCGCCCCGAAGCGGACGGAAAACGGCGCTTTGCTGTGGCGTGGCTCTCGCCCTGCTGGGACTGCTCACGGCAGCCGACAGTGCGCTCTACCGGCACAACGAACCCGGGTGGGACGCCTTCTGTGTCTTCAACGACCGCTTGAGCGACCTGCTGGACTACAACAACACCGATCTGGTGGACGAGCTGGCCGCCGAGGCGGCGGGCTGGCCCCCCTGGACCACCTACATGGTGCGCAACTGGTATCAGCTGGATGAGCACATGACGCTGGACGGCCTGACCGTCCTGACCGACGCGATCGCAGAGGCCAAACCCGCTCCCACCGCTGCTTCCCTGCTAAGGGCAACGGGGAGCGTGCTTCTCCGCTACCCCATGTTCGCCTTTACGCTGGCGGGTTTCGGGCTGTTTGCGCTCTGGGCCTTTTTTGCGCAGGCACTGCGCAGGCGTTTTTGGGACTGTCTGGCCATCCTGGGACCTGCGGTATATTTGGTTGTGTTTATCGCCTACTTTTACGGCGTGCTGGGCCGTCTGCCGGAGCGGGCCGCCTTTACCGCCGCCTGTCCCTGCTATGTGCTGCTGGTCCTGTCCTGTTTGCGGGCCTTTGCGCCGGGCGCAGAGCGCGGAGAACGCCTTTCCCGCCGCCTGGGGAGCGCTGCTGCCTGCGCGCTTGCGCTGCTGTGTGCCGTCCCCGCCGCAGCGGATGCGTCTGCACGGCTGCCGCTGCGATGGCAGGAGCAGTCCCGGGATGCCGCCCGCGCCCTGTCCGGACGGATGTGCGCCTATGCCTGCGCGCATCCCGACCGCGTCTACGTAACCGACGCGCCGCTGGACCATGACCCCTTCTATGTCTACGGCGACGCGCTGCCTGTGAATCTCATCGAATGGTGCAACGGCATGTTTCACTCCCCCATGTATCAGGAAAAACTGCACGTGCTGGGGTTTGACAGCTTCACCTCCCGCACGCTGCTGGAGGAGGGCGTGTACCTGCTGCTGAGCGGCGAAGGGGTCCTCAACAACCTCCAGGGCTATCTGGCAGCCGAATATGGCCCGGTCAGCGTTGAGCTGCTCTATCGGGGAGACGGTTTTCTGGAATGCGTCCTCTGTCCCGCGCCTCAGCCGGCATAAACGCAGAAAAAGCGTGTGAAATTGCGGATTTTCCTATTGACAGCACGTCCCGGATTTAGTAAAATATCCGTTGGCATCAATAGACTCCGCTAGCCCCGGAATGCTATTGGAACCCGCGTGCGTTTGCTGACCATCAAATGCCGCAAAAGACACAACCCCTTGAAGGAGGATACCGACTTGAATACCTACATGGCAAAGGCCTCCGATGTACAGCGCAAATGGTACATCGTGGATGCCGAGGGCGTGGTGCTGGGCCGTCTGGCCAGCCAGGTCGCCAGCATCCTGCGCGGCAAGAATAAGCCTACCTATACGCCCCATGTGGATACGGGCGATTATGTGATCGTCATCAATGCGGACAAGGTCATTCTGACCGGCAAGAAGCTGGACCAGAAGATTTACTACAAGCACAGCGGCTTTCCGGGCGGCCTGAGCGAGACCCCCTATCGCCGTCTTCTCAACGAGAAGCCCGAATTTGTGATTCAGCACGCCGTCATCGGCATGCTGCCCAAGGGACCTCTGGGCCGCAAGATGGCCAAGAAGCTGAAGGTCTACGCCGGCGCGGAGCATGAGCATGCCGCTCAGCAGCCCGAAACGCTGGTCATTAAGTAAGGACACGGAAGGAGCGAAACAAAATGGCGAAAGTTGAGTACAATGCCGTGGGACGTCGTAAGACGGCCATCGCCCGTGTCCGTTTGGTCGCCGGCGACGGTAAAATTCTGATCAACAAGCGCGATCTGGACGAGTATTTCGGTCTGGAAACCCTCAAGATGACGGTGCGTCAGCCCTTGGAACTGACCAAGGCCGGCGGCGACATGGACATTCTGGTGAATGTTCGTGGCGGCGGTCTGAGCGGTCAGGCCGGTGCGATCCGCCATGGCATCAGCCGCGCGCTGATCAAGGCCAACCCCGACCTGCGCGACAGCCTCAAAAAGGCCGGTTTCCTCACGCGCGACCCGCGCATGAAGGAACGCAAGAAGTACGGCCTCAAGGCCGCCCGTCGTGCTCCCCAGTTCAGCAAGCGCTGATTTTCCCGCACATGCTGCCCTCCCCTCTTCGGGGAGGGCTTTTTTGTATCAAAATACGGGGCGGAGATTGACTCTCCGTCCCGTCAGATCCTGCAGACGGCTCAGCGCTGCACCCGACCACTGCCGCTGCCCTTCATCAGGCTTTCGACCTCAGCCACACTCACGCGGTTGAAATCGCCGCCGATGGTATGCTTGAGGCAGCTTGCCGCCACGGCGAATTCCAGAGCGGTCTTTTCATCGCCATAGGTGTTCAGGCCGTAGATCAGGCCGGCACCGAAGCTGTCGCCGCCGCCCACGCGATCCACGATATCGGTGATGCGGTATTTGCGGCTGAGGAAGAAGTCCTTGCCGTTGTAGAGGCAGGCGCTCCAGTCGTTGTGATTGGCGCTCTTGGATTCACGAAGCGTGATGGCCACGCGCTGGATGTTGGGATAGGTGTCCATGGCAAGCCGGGCGATCGCCTTGTACTGCTCGATGTTCAGTTCGCCCTCCTCCACGGAATGCGCGCTTTCGGCCTTGAGCAGCAGGGACTTCTGGAAGTCCTCCTCGTTGGCAATCACGGTATCGACATACCTGACCAGCTCAGTCATCACCTGATCAGCAGTCTTGCCGTACTTCCAGAGGTTCTTGCGATAGTTGAGGTCGCAGCTCACATGCAGGCCCATGGCCTTGGCCGCCTTCACGGCCTCCAGGCTCAAATCCGCCGCGCCCTGGCTGATGGCGGGGGTGATGCCGGTCAGGTGGAACCAGGTAGCGCCGTCAAATGCCTTTTTCCAGTCGATGTCGCCGGGCTTGGCCTCGCAGATGGCGCTGCCCGCACGGTCATAGATGACCTTGCTGGGACGCTGCACCGCGCCGGTTTCCAGAAAGTAGATTCCCATGCGGCCATCCCGCCGCACAATGTTGCTCACATCCACGCCAAAGCCGCGCAGCTCGCGCACGCATGCCTCGCCGATATCATTTTTGGGCAGCACGGTGACAAAGGCGGTATCCATGCCATAGTTGGCCAGGGATACGCTCACATTCGCCTCACCGCCGCCAAAGGTGGCCTCCAGACTGGGGGATTGAAAGAAACGCTCATAACCGGGGCTTTTCAGACGCAGCATGATTTCACCAAAGGTAACAACCTTCGCCATGGAACATCTCATCCTTTCGCTTTTCTCTGGGGGAGTTTATTTTTGCAACAGATGCACGGCAAAGCCGGCGATTTCGTCCTTGAGGTAAATGGCGCGCATCTTGCCGTCTTTCATGATGATGCTGCTGTCGTCAAAGGTAAAGCCGCGACGCTCCATATGCCAGCGGGCACGTTTGATGGAGTTGCAGGCCACGGCGATATGGCCGTGCGCACCACGGAAAGGAACCTTCATCACTTCAAAGCCATCGCCCACGAAGTTGGCGTTCTTGTGCTCGTCGATCGGCCAGCCCAGGAGTCTTGACAACGTCTGGGCATCTCTCATGGACTGCTCCGGCGTGCCGCTGTTCACGCCCACGTGACGGACCTCCAGCCCCAACATCTTGTTGACCGCACTGCGGGTGATATCCTCAATACGCTTCCAGTCCTTCTGGGCCACAGCGTCGCCGGGCACCATCCAGCTGCCGCCGCAGGCGACGATCTTGGGGAAGGACAGATAATCGTTTAGATTCTGCTCGTTGATCCCACCGGTAGGCAGGAAGGTAACGCCGCCATAGGGCGCGGCCATGGCCTTGATCAGCTTCAGGCCGCCCAGAGGTTCGGCCGGGAAGAACTTGACGGTTTTCAGCCCGAGAGACAGCGCCACTTCGATATCGCTGGGATTGGCGCAGCCGGGGACGATAGGCACGTTCTTTTCCTGGCAATAGCGTACGATTTCAGGGTTCAGTCCGGGAGAAACGATATAGGTGGCGCCTGCGTTCACGGCACGGTCTACCTGATCCTTGGTGATCACGGTACCCGCGCCCAGAATCACGTCAGGGAGCTCGGCATGCACGCGGCGGATCGCTTCCTCGGCCGCATCAGAGCGGAATGTGATCTCCGCAACAGGCAGGCCGCCGTCGGACAACGCCTTGCAAAGGGGCACAGCATCGGCGGCGTCCTCCACCTTGATCACCGGCACGATGCCGGCCAGAGACAGTTTCTCAATCATTTCCATAGAGCGTTCCTCCTTTTTGATTATGCATGGCATAAAGGTGTGATGCGGCAATGCTTCTGCCGCTTGTCAACAAGGTCGAATCTGCGTCAGGTATTTTTCAGAAACTGTTCGATGCGTGGCTGAATACCCAGCAGCAGGCCGGCACAGCAGGCGATCTCCTCCTCGCCCATGCGAAAGCTCGGGGCGGATACGCTCAGGGCATACACAGCACGTCCTTCCCGGTTGCGCAGAGGTACGGCCACACAGCATACGTTTTCGTTGTTTTCCTCGCGTTCCACGGCATACCCCTTCTCCCTCACCTCCGCCAGCTGCTCCAGCAGCCTGTCCAAGCTGGTGATGGAATGCGGTGTGAGGGCGGTCAACGGCACATCCGCATACAAGGCGCGCACCTCGGCATCCTCCATCGTGGAGAGGATCGCCTTGCCCAGTGCAGTGCAATGCAGCGGCGCGCGGGCCCCCACATAGCTGGTCATGCGCACCGACCGGGTGGAATCCAGCTTGTCGATGTAGAGCGTATCCCGTTCGGCCCTGACCCCCAGATGCATGGTTTCATTGATGGTGTGGTGGACTTCCGCCATGCACCCGCGAATCAGCTCCATCACATCAATCTGGTGCATGGCGCCCGCGCCGATTTCAAACATTTTCAGCCCCAGGCGGTATTTCCCCGTGTCCTCCTGCTGCGTGGCATAGCCCAGTTTCGTCAATGTCTGCGCCAGATTGAAGGCCGTGGACCTCGGCAGGCGCAGCGCCTGAGCCAGTTCACAAAGGGCCATCCCCTCTGCGTGCGTTCCCAGCAATTCCAGCATATCCAGCCCGCGCTGCAACGTTCGATTTGGAATCTCCGCCATATTGCCGCCTCCGGTGTTCACATATGTGAATGGTGTTCCCGGTTTTGATGACCTATTATAGCCCAGTCGATTCAGTTTTGTCAAGGACTCAGGCGCAACAAAAGCCGTGCTTTCCATCCGAAAAACACGGCTTGTAGGGCGGACAGGGCTGCAACACGGACTTGCTTGTCTTCCCGGGCATCCTCCTACAGCGTCACGCCTGTTTTGAAGATAGCCATATCATGGTATCCGTTTTGTTCGCTGCATACCCTTTTTCCGCCGGCTACCTCCAGCACATACGCCATCAGTGCCTCAGACAGCTGCGAAAGTTCCTTTCCGTCCAGAAGCTCGCCGGCATTGAAATCAATCCACCCGTGCTTGTAGGAAGCCAGCTTACCGTTGCTGGAGATTTTAACTGTTGGCACCGGCGAAGCAAACGGCGTGCCCCGTCCTGTGGAAAACAGCACGATCTGCGCGCCCGCGGCGGCAAGTGCCGTGGAAGCCACCAAATCATTACCCGGAGCGGAAAGAAGATTGAGGCCAGCCGTCTTTACGCGCTCGCCATAAGCCAGCACATCCTTCACGGGCGCAAAGCCGCTTTTCTGCGTGCAGCCCAGGGCCTTGTCCTCCAAAGTGCTGATGCCGCCGGCCTTGTTGCCGGGCGATGGATTCTCATAGATGGTCTGGTGATGCTCCTCAAAGTAGCGCTTGAAATTGTTGATCAAATCCACCGTTTTGCGGAACATGCCTTCATTCTCGCAGCGGTCCATCAGCAAGGTTTCGGCACCGAACATCTCCGGAACCTCGGTCAGGATGGTGCTGCCGCCCTGAGCAATGAGCAGGTCGGAAAACCCGCCGATGACCGGGTTGGCCGTAATGCCGCTGAAGCCGTCCGATCCGCCGCATTTGAGGCCCACCACCAGCTTGTCCGCCATGCAGGGCACGCGCGTTTCCCCACGCATATTTGCGGCCAGTTCCTCCAGCAGGCGCATTGCTTCCGCGATTTCATCCTCCACCTGCTGACATACCAGGAACCGTACGCGGTCGGGATCGTATTCCCCCATATAGGGCCGAATCTGGTCGATACCGCTGTTTTCACAGCCCAGTCCCAGCAACAGCACACCGCCTGCGTTGGGATGAACGGCCAGATCCGCCAGCAAACGGCGGGTATTTTCCTGGTCCTCCCCCATCTGGGAACATCCATAAGGGTGCGGAAAGGCATACACGCCTTCGACCCCGCCGCCTACCAATGCCTGCGCGCGGCGTTCCAGAGCGCGCGCCACGTCGTTGACGCAGCCTACGGTGGGCAGAATCCAGAGCTCGTTGCGCACGCCCACGCGGCCATCCTTGCGCGGATAGCCTGCGAAGGTGGCGGCAGGCTGGGCGGGAAGCGGCTTTCCCTTGGGATGGTACTGATATTCCAGCTCTCCGGAGAGCAGCGTGTGCAGATTATGCACATGCACGTGACTTCCCTGGGGAATGTCGGTTTTCGCCTCGCCGATGGGGAAGCCGTATTTGATCACATGTTCCCCCGTGCGCATGGCCCGCAGGGCCACCTTGTGACCGGCGGGAACGTCGTCGAGCAACGTAATGGTTTCACCGTTAACCTCGACCGTATCGCCCGCCTTCAACGGCACGAGCGCCACGGCCACCGAGTCGCCGGGGCTGATTTTGAGCACTTCTCGCATGGTCAGCCTCCAAAGCGTTCCGTCATCACGGTGCGCATGCCACGGGCAAGCACATCCTCAAGCGCGTCGGCTACCTCCGCTTCCAATCCGGGCACCTTCGTGAGATCCTGACCGAAGAAATCCGTGTTGCTCAGGAACATCCGCGTCAGCTCGGCGGCAGGTTTCCGGTCGTTTTCCGCAAAGAAGGACAAAACCGCCGCATCATCCCGCAGGGTGTAGGGCTGTCCGTCGCGCAGGCATTCCAGCCCGCTGTCCTTGAGCTGGCCGCCATGATAGAGGGCCATCAGCGCCGCCAGCGAGAAGGTCAGGTGCGGCGGCAGCTTTTTTTCCTTTTCCACATATCCAAGCAGGCTGGGCATGCAGCGGGCGCGCCACTTGGAAACGCTGTTTAAGCAGATGGAAAGCAGGGCGTGCTTGATATAGGGATTCTTGAACCGGCCCGTGACCGCCTCGGCAAAAGCCATCAAATCCTCCTTGGGCAGGCTGAGGGTCGGGATCACCTCGTCATAGAGGGTTTTCTGCATAAAGGTCTGGATCATGTCATCGTTCATGGCGTCAAGCACGTAATCATATCCGCACAGGAACGCCGCCGGCACAAACGAGGTGTGCGCGCCGTTGAGGATGCGCACCTTACGCTGCTTATAGGGCTTCTGGTTATCGGTGAAGATCACGGGCAGGCCGCAGTCCGGCAGAGGCAGCTCGCCGGAGATGTCCTTCTCCGATTCGATCACCCACAGGGCAAAGGGCTCGCCTGTCACCAGCAGCCGGTCCTCATAGCCCAGCTTCTGCCAGATGGCTTCCGCCTCGTCGCGAGGATAGCCGGTCACGATGCGGTCCACCAGCGTGGAGGTGAACGCACAGGCCTCGTCAAGCCAGTTTTCGAAGCGTTCTCCCAGCTTCCACAGCCTCGCCAGCGCCTTGACGCAGCGCTTGAGGGCGATGCCGTTGTCGTCAATGAGCTCTACGGGCAAAATGATCAGGCCCTTGTCGGCGGCATAGCCGAAGGCCTCGGCACGCTCATAGAGGAACTTGCACAGCTTGCCCGGATAGGAGTTGGGCGGGCAGAGATCAAAACGATCACTTTCGTCCAGTACGATGCCCGCCTCGGTGGTGTTGCTGACGATAAAGCGCAGGGTGTCCAGCTTGGCATAAGCGGCGTACTTTTCATACTCGCCGTAAGCATCCACCGCGTCGCTCACCGAGGTGATCTTCCGGCTCATCTCCACGGGCTTTCCGTCCACCAGGCCGCGCAGCAGCACGGTATAGCGGCAATCCTGCTGATGAAAGGCATCCAGGTTGCCAAAGGAAATGGGCTTGACCAGCACAACGTTTCCGTTAAAGCCCGCTTTTTCATTGGCAATATCAATCATGTAATCCACAAAGGCGCGAAGAAAGTTGCCTTCTCCAAATTGCAGCACGCGAACGGGCCGCTCGGGGGCTTTGAGCATTTCAGCATTCAGACGATCCATCTTGGACCCCTCCCATTTTTTGCATCTCCAGGCTTTTCGGGTGTGTAAATAATTACATCAACCTGTGCTTATCTTACTCCTTTTTCGGCAATGCGTCAATCATTTCCGCAAGAAACTTTCTTCTTTATTAAAAGCTATAAATGTTTTATTTCTTGAAAAGATCAGCTTGCAAAGGCTGGCCGATGTGTGTATAATAAAAATGGTTCAGTTATCGTAAGCGTTTACATTGCAAAGAGGGATGCGTGTCATGAACATCTACGACATTTCCGAAAAATCCGGTGTTTCCATTGCCACGGTCTCCCGCGTGTTAAACGACAGTCCTCACGTGAGCCAAAAAACCAAGAAAAAGGTGCTTTCCGTGATTGAGGCGTGCGGCTATGTGCCCAATGCCTTTGCGCGCGGTCTGGGGCTGAACACGATGAAAACGGTGGGGCTGCTGTGTCCCAACGCAGCCGATCCCTATTTGTCCCAGGCGCTGACCTATCTTGAACGCGCCTTTCGCGCCCACAGCTATGACTGCCTGCTCGGCTGTACCGGCACCGACTATACCGAGCGCGTACAGGGAACCGAGCGCATGAAAAGCCGGCATGTGGACGGCATGGTGCTCATGGGTTCGACCTTTATTGAGGACAATGACGCGCAGAACGACTATATCCGCGAGGTTGCCCGCGCCATGCCCGTGGTGATCCTCAATGCCGCGTTTCATTGCGATCATGTGTACTGCGTGATGTGCGATGACCAGCTTGCCACCATGGAGGCCACGCAGTACCTGATTGATACGGGTCGCAAAAGCATCCTGTATCTGTACCACAACAAAAATTACAGCGGCCGCAAAAAGCTGGCGGGATTCCGTGCGGGCCTGATCAGCCGGGGCGTGCCCATCCGGGAAGAGCTGATTCAGTTCTTCAGCGAGGACAAAACCAGCCTGCCCCAGGTGCGCGATCACCTGCTGTCGCTCCATCGGGAGGGACTCTCGTTTGACGCGGTGCTCACCTCCGAGGACGTATTGAGCATCGGCGCGGCAAAATACGCCCGCGCGGCGGGATTGTCCATTCCCGGCGACCTGAGCATCGTGGGCTACAACAATTCCAATTACTGCCTGTGCTGCGATCCGGAAATGACCAGCGTGGACAATAAGCTCCGCGCCATCTGCAACCACTGTGTGGAAACCATGCTTGGGGTATTGGACGGGCGTGATATGCCCCAGAAAACCGTTTTCACGGGCGAACTGGTCCGCCGCGGCAGCACGCTGTAACTCTTCTCCGCTTTCCCTCACAAATCCATCATATAAAGGAGCGCTTTACATGCAAGCATTCATGGACAAGGACTTCCTGCTCTCCACCCCTACCGCCCGCACGCTCTATCACGACGTGGCTGCCAAATGCCCCATTATCGACTACCATTGCCACATCAGTCCCCGCGAAATTTATGAAGATCTGCGGTATGAAAACATCACCCAGGTATGGCTGGGCGGCGACCACTACAAGTGGCGTCTGATGCGCTGTGCCGGCGTGCCGGAAAAGTACATTACCGGCAAGGAAACCAGCGACTATGAGAAGTTTGTCAAATGGGCCGAGGTCATCGGCAAGGGGATCGGAAATCCGCTCTATCACTGGAGCCACCTGGAGCTGCGCCGCTTCTTCGGCTATGAGGGCACGCTGAGCGCCCGCACGGCCGACGAGGTGTGGAACCTGTGCAACCGCAAGCTGCAAAGCCCCGGCTACAGCGTGCGCGGCCTGATTGCCATGAGCAATGTGGAAACCATCTGTACCACCGACGATCCTATCGACACCCTGGAATGGCACCGGAAGCTGGCCGCGGATGATACCTTCCACACCGCCGTTCTGCCTGCCTGGCGGCCCGACAAGGCCATGAACCTGGAAAAGGCGGACTATCCGGAATACCTGGGCAAGCTTTCCGCGGCATCAGGCGTGACCATCGACAGCTTCGCCAGCCTCAAGGAAGCGCTGCACAGACGGATGGATCACTTTGCTCAGAACCGCTGCTGCCTGAGCGACCATGCGCTCAATTACGTGATGTACGCTCCCGCCTCTTCGGAGGAAATCGAGGCCATCTTCCGCAAGCGCCTCTCCGGTTCCTCCGTGAGCGCGAGCGAGCAGGCCATGTTCAAGACTGCGTTCATGCTCTTTGTGGCGCATGAGTACAAGCAGCGCAACTGGACCATGCAGCTGCACTACGGCTGTCGCCGCGACAACAACCACACCATGTACGACCGCCTGGGTCCGGACACGGGCTATGACTGCATCGACAACTACGCGCCCTCTTCCCAGACGGCCGCGTTCCTGGGCGCGCTGGAAGCCGCGGGCGACCTGCCCCAGACCGTGCTCTACAGCCTCAATCCCAACGACAATCAGGCCATCGACAGCATCTGTGGCTGCTTCCAGAGCGAAGAGGCCGTCTCCAAGATTCAGCATGGTTCCGCCTGGTGGTTCAATGACCACCTGCAGGGCATGACCGAGCATCTGGTCAGTCTGGCGAACCTGGGATATATGGCCGGCTTTGTGGGCATGCTCACCGACAGCCGCAGCTTCCTGAGCTATCCGCGGCACGAGTATTTCCGCCGCATCCTCTGCCGCCTCATCGGCGAGTGGGTGGAAGAAGGCCTCTTCCCCAACGACATGGAGATTCTCAGCGAAATCGTGCGCGGTGTGAGCTACGAAAACGCGAGGCGCTATTTCCACTTCGCCACCCGCTAATACATGTAAAAAAGCGCCCGCATTCCCCCGGCACAGGGGGAACGCGGGCGTTTTTTGGGGGTCAGGCTTCTGCGCTCATGGACGTTGCCTGCGGGGCGGCGTTGTGCGCTGCCTCGGCGGGCATTTGAACCTGAGCAGCCTTTTTCTTGGCCACCGCCAGCATCAGCTTGAGACGGTTGAGCTGGTTGGCCTCGCTGGAACCGGGATCATAATCCACGGCCACGATGTTGGCGTCCGGATAATGGGCGCGCAGCTTCTTGATCACGCCCTTGCCGACCACGTGGTTGGGCAGGCAGGCGAAGGGCTGGATGCACACGATATTGCTCACGCCCGTGGTCAGCAGCTCGGCCATCTCGCCGGCCAGGAACCAACCCTCCCCGTACTGGTTGCCCTGTGCGAGGAAAGGCTCGGCCAGCGCCGCAATCTGCTCGATGGGCATGGGCGGCTCAAAGCGTTTGCTCTGACGAAGCGCCTCAATGGCCGGGCCGCGCGCCGTGCGGATAGCGCTCACCACCACCCGCGCCACCGCGGACGAGGTCCACTTGTGCCCCAGATAACGGTGCTTGAAGATGCCGCCATAGAAACTGTAATTGAAGAAGTCCATCAGGTCCGGCACCACCGCCTCTGCGCCCTCGCGCTCCAACAGCTCCACCAGATGGTTGTTGGCCACGGGCATGTACTTGACCAGAATTTCCCCCACCACGCCCACGCGCGGCTTGACGAGCGTTTCGTCGATGGGCAGCGCGTCGAAATCCTCTACCAGCTCCCGGCAGATTTGCCGGTAGGAGCGGGAGGGGTGCTTTTCGACGACGGAATCCACGCAGATCTCCCGCCACTTGGCCGCCAGCGCGTCCGCGGAGCCCTTTTCCTTTTCATAGGGTCTCACGCGGTAGAGGCAGCGCATGAGCAGATCGCCGTAGACCAGCGCGCGGACCGCCGCCATCAGCATGGAAGGTGAAATCTTCAGTCCTTCGTTTTTCTCCATACCGTTGGCGTTGAAGGAGATCACCGGAATATGCGACAGCCCCGCCTTGTCCAGCGCACGGCGGATGAAGCCGACGTAGTTGCTCGCGCGGCAGCAACCGCCCGTCTGCGTCATGGCCAGGGCCAGGCGGTTGGTATCGTACTTGCCGGACAGCACCGCTTCCATCATCTGTCCCACCGTGATGATGGAGGGATAGCACGCGTCGTTGTTGACAAAGCGCAGGCCCGTTTCAATCGCGGAGCGCCCGTCGTTTTCTAGCATCACCACATGGTAGCCGTAGCGACGCATGGCGGGCTCAAGGATGTCAAAATGGATGGGGCTCATCTTGGGGGCCAGAATGGTATAGCCCTCGTCAAACATTTTTCTGGTGAACTCCGTGCGGTGGTAGACCGCGGGAACGATCTGCCGCTCCCGCCTGCGCCGCCTGCGCTGCTCCATGGCCGCCAGCAGGCTGCGGATGCGGATACGCGCCGCGCCCAGGCTGTTGACCTCATCAATTTTGATCAGGGTGTAGAGCTTTCCGGAGCCTTCCAGAATTTCGCTCACCTGATCCGCGGTGATGGCGTCCAGCCCGCAGCCGAAGGAGTTGAGCTGGACCAGCTCCAGGTCGTCGCGCGTGCGCACGAACTCCGCCGCCCGGTACAGGCGGGAATGGTACACCCACTGGTCATTCACGCGCAGGGGATGCTCCGCCGGAAGCGTATCGGGAATGCTGTCCTCGGTGAGCACCGCCAGGTTGTAGGAGGCGATCAGCTCCGGGATGCCATGGTTGATCTCCGGGTCCGCATGATAGGGCCGCCCCGCCAGCACGATGCCGGGGCGCTTGTTTTCCTGCATCCATTGCAGGGCGCGCGCGCCTTCGGCGCGTACATCCGCCTTGGCGTGCTGCTGCTCGGCCCAGGCCGCGTGAACGGCCTCGCGCGTCCTGCGGGGCGCAATGCCGAAGGTCTCCTGGAAGAACTGCGCCAGCCGGTCGGCGGCCACCTTTTCGCTGGTCAGGGCCAGAAAGGGCTTGAGGAACCGCACACCGTCGATATCCTCCACGTTGTTGGCGATGTTTTCGGGGTTGGCGATCACCATGGGACAGTTAAAATGATTCTGGGTGCCGGGGTCCTCCTGGTGCTCATAGAACACGCTTGGGTAAAAAATCGTCTTGACGCCCTGATTGATCAGCCACTGGATATGGCCGTGCGCCAGCTTGGCGGGGTAGCACTCGCTTTCCGACGGGATGGATTCCATGCCCAGCTCGTAGATGGCGCGTGAGGTGAGCGGCGAGAGCACCACGCGGAAGCCCAGCTGCCTCAGCAGCGTCGCCCAGAAGGGGTAGTTTTCATACATGTTGAGCACCCGCGGCACGCCGATTTCGCCCATGGGCGCATCCGAGGCCTCCAGCGAGGGATAGTCGAACATGCGCTGCAGCTTGTAGGCAGGCACGTTGGGACCGTTCTGGGCGGTCTTCTGCCCTCCCAGTCCCTTTTCGCAGCGATTGCCCGTGATGTGCCGCCTGCCGCCGTCAAAGAGGTTGATGGTGAGCATGCAGTGATTGGCGCATCCCTGGCAGCGCGTCGTGGTGGTGCGGTAGCCCAGCGCGAGAATCCTGGGGATGGGCAGCATGGAGGTGGGCTGGCCCGTATAGCGCTCCCGCGCCAGCAGCGCCGCTCCGAATGCGCCCATGATGCCCGCGATATCCGGGCAGACGGCCTCGGTTCCGGACAGCTGCTCAAAGGCCCTGAGCACGGCCTTGTTATGGAAGGTTCCGCCCTGCACCACCACATGCTCGCCCAACGCCTTGGCGCTGGAGAGCTTGATGACCTTGAACAGCGCGTTTTTCACCACCGAACAGGCCAGTCCCGCGGAGATGTCCTGCACGGACGCGCCCTGCTTCTGCGCCTGCTTGACGTTGGAATTCATAAACACGGTACAGCGCGTGCCCAGATCGACGGGTTCGGGCGCAAACAGCGCCTCGGCGGCAAATCCCTCCGCCGTGTATCCCATGGACATGGCGAAGTTCTCCAGAAACGAGCCGCAGCCCGACGAGCATGCCTCATTGAGCAGAACCGTATCCACCGCGCCGTTTCTGAGCTTGATGCACTTCATGTCCTGCCCGCCGATGTCCAGCACGCAGTCCACACGGGGATCGAAAAACGAGGCCGCCGTGCAGTGCGCGATGGTCTCCACCTCGCCTTCATCCAGACAGAAGGCGGATTTGAGCAGCTCCTCGCCATAGCCGGTGGAGCAGGAGCGCGCAATTCTGACCCCGGCGGGCATGCGCTGCTCAAGCTCGGCCATGGCGCGCTTGGCCGTTTCGATGGGGCTGCCCTGGTTGCCGGCGTAGAAGGAATAGAGAAGCTCGCCCTCCATGCCGATGAGTGCCACCTTGGTGGTGGTTGATCCCGCGTCGATGCCCAGAAAGCACTGTCCGCGGTAGGTGGACAAATCGCCCCGCCGCACGGAGGCGCGCTCATGCCGCTGGAGGAAATCACGGTATTCCTCGTGATTGGCAAACAGCGGCGGCAGGCGCTTGAGCCCCTCGGTCAGCGCCACGCCCTGCGCAAGCCGGTCGATCAGCTGATCCAGCGGCACCTCCTTGCCCCCCGCGCGCATGGCGGCGCCCCTGGCGGCAAAGAGATGGCTGTCCACGGGGGTGATGGCCGTTTCCTCGGTCAGGTGCAGCGTGCGGATGAAAGCGTTGCGCAGCTCCGGCAAAAAGTGGAGCGGACCGCCGAGAAATGCCACCTTTCCCCGGATGGGCTTGCCGCAGGCCAGGCCCGAAATGGTCTGATTGACCACGGCCTGAAAAATGCTGGCCGCCAGGTCCTCGCGGGCCGCGCCCTCGTTGATCAGCGGCTGGATGTCCGACTTGGCAAACACGCCGCATCGCGCCGCAATGGGGTAAATTTCGTGATAGTTTGCCGCCAGGTCGTTCAGCCCCGCCGCATCCGTTTTCAAAAGCGCCGCCATCTGGTCGATGAACGAGCCCGTGCCGCCTGCGCACACGCCGTTCATGCGCTCCTCCACGCCGCCGGTGAAATAGATGATCTTGGCATCCTCTCCGCCCAGCTCAATGGCCACATCCGTGCCCGGCGCGGCAGCCTCCAGCGCCTCGGCTACCGCCACGACCTCCTGTTCGAAGTTCACATGCAGCGCGTCGGCCAGCGACAGCGCGCCCGAACCCGTCATGCCCACCCGCAGGCAGCATGAGCCCAGGCGGCTTCGCACATCGCGCAAAAGTTCGGCCAGCGTCTCCTGCGTGCGCGCGCAGTGACGGCGGTAGTCGCTGAAAAGCGTGGCGCCGTCCTCATCCGTCACCACGAGTTTCACCGTCGTCGAGCCGATGTCGATTCCCGCCTGATACACTTTCATTGACAATCTGCATTCCACCTCCCTGAGGCCGGTTTCCGTCTCTCCGGCCTCCGCGCCTGAAACTACGGCTTGCTCTGCCCGTCAAAAAAACAATAAGACCGGCATCCCTACTGGATGTCGATCTTCTTGTATCAGCCTTGCGGCGATTGCTGGCTGGGGTAGCAGGATTTGAACCTACGAATGCGGGAGTCAAAGTCCCGTGCCTTACCGCTTGGCGATACCCCAACAAGGGGAAAAAGTGGGGTGAGTAGTGGGGTTCGAACCCACGACATCCAGAGCCACAATCTGGCGCTCTACCGCTGAACTATACCCACCACGTCTGGCGCGCCTGAAGGGATTCGAACCCCTGACCCACGGCTTAGAAGGCCGTTGCTCTATCCGGCTGAGCTACAGGCGCACAGCGCGCAACGCGCTTGGGGCTAATCCTCAGGGTACCCGCTGACGAGATAAAATTGTATCATAGTTCGGCTGACCTGTCAACCATCCGGCACGAAAATTTGCTATTTTTCCCGTTCCGACGCACCTGTGCAAAGCAGAGCGCCGCCCGGTGGCTTTCGGGCGGCGCCTGGGTTATTCCGACAGCGGCTCGCCCTGCAGCGGCCAGCAGCGCAGCACGCGTTCCAGCTCGAAGGCATAGTCGCGCGGCGTCAGGCTTTCCGTCAGCACAAGCGGCACGGAAGCCAGCATCCGCCCCTCCAGCATGATGCGCGCCTCCCCCACCACATCCCCCATCTGCATGCCGGCAGGCAGGGAATCGGGCATGTCGAATTCCAGTGCGGGGATCTCTCCCCTGGGCACGGCAGCGGTCAGGTCCGCGCCCGCGCAGATATAGACCGTATCCTGCTTGCCGTCCGTGACCGGCAAAACGCGCACCGTTTCGCCCTCGGACAGCGCGGTGAAGCCTTCATAGCGCTCAAATCCCAGGTCCATCAGGCGGGCCGCCTCGTTAAACCAGTCGGCACAGTTGAGCACCACGCCGATCACCTCCAGCCCGTCGCGCCGGGCGCCGAACACCAGGCAGCGCCCTGCGGCACGGGTATAGCCGGTCTTGATGCCGGTCGCGCCCTCGTAATCGGTCAGCAGGCGGTTTTTGTTGTTGAGGATGCGGTCGTAGCTGCGCCCTTCCCAGGGGATGGACGCGCGCCGGGTGCTGACGATCTCGCGGAAGGTTTCATGCGTCATGGCTTCGCGGGCAATGAGCGCCAGGTCGTAGGCGGTGGTGTGATGGCCGTCGGCGGGCAGGCCGTTGGGATTGACGAACACCGTGTTTTCGCACCCCAGCTCGGCTGCGCGCTCGGTCATCATGGCGCAGAACGCCTCGACGCTGCCGCCGATGTGTTCCGCGATGGCGACCGCCGCATCGTTGCCGCTGGCCAGCAGCAGGCCGTAGAGCAGGTCGCGCAGGGTGATGCGTTCCCCCAGATTGAGGTAGATGCTCGTGCCCGGCACGCCGTAGGCGTTGCGCCCCACGGTGACTACGTCATCGAGGTTGCCTTTTTCCAGCGCCAGAAGGGCCGTCATCACCTTGGTGGTGGAGGCCATGGGCAGCGGCTCGTTTTCGTTGTGGCACAGGAGCACCATGCCTGTGCCGCGGTCGATCAGCACCGCGGCGCGCGCGCTGGTGTCCACCTCTTCCTCGGCCTGCGCGCTGCCGCCCAGCAACGTGAGCACCGTGCAGCAGATCAGCAGCGCTACAGCCCGCAGCTTTGCGAGCAGCTTGTCCCTCATGATTTGGCGCCTTCCTCCTCAACGCCGAAGTCGAAGGTTTCGATTTCGGTTTTATAGACCTTGCGGGCCTTCTTTTTCTCGCTCTCCTCCCCGCTGTGGCTCAGGTCCTCCAAAATCTGGGGCAACAGCTCCACCACGCGCTCCATGGCGCCGTTGGTCTGCGCGGGCAGCATCTTCACCGTGCCGTCGCCCACCACCAGAAAGCCCACCGGCTGGACCGACACACCCGCGCCCGTGCCGCCCGCGAAGGGAAACCCTTCGCTGGCCAGTGAACGGCTCCTGCTCTCGTCGGCCGCATATTCGCCTCCGCCGGCGATAAAACCGAAGCTCACTTTGGAAATGGGAATGATGGTGGTCCCCTTCGTACCCGTCACGGGCGCGCCCACCACGGTATTCACATCCACCATGCTGCGGATGTTCTCCATCGTGGTCTGCATCATGTTGTCAATGGGATGCTGCTGCATACGTCTCCTCCTCCGTCCGGTTGCGCCGGGCACGTTCGCCAAGAAGCGCCGCGCCCAGCTGGATTGCCGCCATGCCTAGGCTCCCCAGCCGTGCGCTGATTATGCCGCTTGCGAAAACTTCCGTACCTTTGGCCTGAAAATCCATCTCCACGCGCCCCTCCAGCGTCCGGGGCAGGACCCCCGCGCAGGCCAGCGCCCGCAGCAAGGTCTGCAAGGCCGCGTAGCTAAGGGCCGTTGCAGCCGCGTCGTTAAAGGAAAAGCGTACATGCACATAGGCGCTCTCCAGATGCACCGCACGGAGCGCGAGGATGAGCCGCTTCACCCCGACCGCGCGCAGCGCCGGCCAGAGCCACGGCTCCGAAAGGGTGCGCGCCACATCTTCCTCATGCACGGTCCGCTCCTCCTGAGGCGGCGGCTCTTTGGTTTTGCGGATAAAGGGCAGCCCCGCCACCTGAATCCGCAGGCGGTAGCGCACCGCTTTGCCCACACGCACGCTGCAGTGCAGCGTGACCGGCGTGATGAGCAGCGCATAAATCGAAAAGGCCAGCAAGTAGGGGTTCATTGAAAAACACCGTCCCTGGCGTATGGTGTTTCCATAAGCGCGCCTTTTGATGCGAAGCCGCGCAAAGTTTACGGTTTCTTCATTTTTTCGCTATACATTCACAACGGGGCCGGGGTATGCTTAAGGATGTATTGATTAACCGGCGAAGTTACGCCAGGAGGAACTAGATTCATGGGTAAGACCATCGGCATTGACCTGGGCACCACCAATTCCTGCGTGGCCTTTATGGAAAACGGCGATCCCGTCGTCATTCCCAACGCGGAAGGAGGGCGCACCACGCCGTCCGTGGTCGCCTTTACAAAGGACGGAGAGCGCATCGTGGGCGCGGCGGCCAAGCGTCAGGCTGTGACCAACGCCAGCCGCACCATCACCTCCATCAAGCGCGAAATGGGCACCGACAACCGCATCAAAATCGACAACAAGGCCTTCACGCCCCAGGAGATCAGCGCCATTATCCTGCAAAAGCTCAAAAAGGACGCCGAAGCCTATCTGGGCGAAACGGTCAGCGACGCGGTGATCACCGTGCCCGCCTATTTCAGCGACGGCCAGCGTCAGGCTACCAAGGACGCCGGCCGCATTGCGGGGCTTAACGTGCTTCGCATCATCAACGAGCCCACCGCCGCTGCGCTGGCCTATGGCATGGACAAGGGCGGCGCGCAGAAGATCATGGTCTTTGACCTGGGCGGCGGCACGTTTGATGTGTCCATTCTGGATATCAACAACGAGGTCATCGAGGTGCTGGCCACCGCGGGTAACAATCGCCTGGGCGGCGACGACTTTGACAACTGCGTGGCCAACTATCTGGTGGAGGAATTCAAGCGGCGCGAGCACATCGACCTCACCCGTGACCCCACCGCCATGAGCCGCATCCGCGAGGCGGCGGAAAAGGCCAAGATTGAGCTGAGCGCCGCGACCACCGCCTCCATCAACCTGCCCTTCCTGACCTCGGACAAGACGGGGCCCAAGCACCTGGAAATGTCTCTCACGCGCGCCAAGTTTGACGAGCTGACCGCCCATCTGGTAGAAGCCACCATGGAGCCCGTGCGTCAGGCCATGAGCGACGCGGGACTCAAGCCCGCAGACCTCAGCCGCGTGCTGCTGGTGGGCGGCTCCACGCGTATCCCGGCAGTACAGGCGGCCGTGAAGCGCTTTACCGGCAAGGAGCCCAGCAAGGACATCAACCCCGACGAATGTGTGGCCATGGGCGCGGCGCTGCAGGGCGGCGTTCTGCAGGGCGAGGTCAAGGGCCTGCTGCTTCTGGATGTGACGCCCCTCTCCCTGGGCATCGAAACCATGGGCGACGTATTCAGCCGCATCATCGACCGAAACACCACCCTGCCCGTGCAGCGCAGCCAGATCTTTACCACCGCAGCGAATTTCCAGACCAGCGTGGATATCCATGTATTGCAGGGCGAGCGCGAGATCGCCAGCTGCAACAAGACCCTGGGGCGCTTCCGCCTGAGCGGTATCCGCCGCGCGCTGCGCGGCATTCCGCAGATCGAGGTGACCTTCTCCATCGACGCCAACGGCATCGTCAATGTCTCCGCCAAGGACCTGGGCACCGGCAGGCATCAGGAGATCACCCTCACGCAGAGCTCCAACATGTCCTCCGCCGAGATCGACCAGGCCATCCGCGACGCGGAGCGCTATGCGGCCGAGGATGCGCTGCGCCGCAAATCCGCCGAGCTGCGAAACCGCGGGGAGGAGCTGCTCTACCAGGCCAAGTCCGCCCAG
>DVIV01000016.1 GCA_018710985.1 Candidatus Limiplasma pullicola | reverse complement strand
AGGGCTGACGCTTCCCTCCGGCGCACCTGCGGGGCCGCTTTGGTCCCTTCGGGCCCAAGTGCCCCGGTTGCTCAATCATTCGCGCTTCCCTTCGGCATGCCGCTTCCGTTTATGCCCGCTCAATCGTCGCGGAGGGCGCGGGGCGCGCCCACCGCTCGTTTCGCGGTCCGCCTGCGGGTCGCTTTGCGCTACGCGCAACAGCCCACAGGGCTGACGCTTCCCTCCGGCGCACCTGCGGGTCGCTTTGCGCTACGCGCAACAGCCCACAGGGCTGACGCTTCCCTCCGGTGCCCCAAGCCCGGTTGCCGCAGCCCATCCCGCGAGCGTTGCGGACGTCCGAAGGGCGCAAGAAACGCGGCTCCCTCCCAATCCAGCGGTTTTTCAACGATCTGACGCCCATGCCCGCCGCGGCATGGGCGTTTTGCTGTCCGCCCAGAAATGCCCCGGACACATGATCCGCCATATACAATAAGCATTGGACATGGCGCGCCTCCGCGCGGTACAATGAGGATGCCCGGCGGGGACCGTGAAGCAGGCCCCGCCGCCGCGCATCCTGCGAAATAAGGAGGCTTTTCCATGAGCCAAACGCTTGTCGCCTGGTTTTCCGCCACGGGCGAAACCGCCCGCGCCGCCGCGGCGCTGGCCCGCGCCGCGCAGGCCGACCGCTGCGAAATCCGCCCCGCGCAGCCCTACACCGCCGCCGACCTCAACTGGCGCGACGGCCGGAGCCGCTCCTCCCTGGAGATGCGAAACCCCGCGTGCCGCCCGGCCCTCGCCGGGGCGCTGCCGGACCTGTCCCGCTATGACACGGTGTTCGTGGGCTTTCCCATCTGGTGGTACGAGGCCCCGCGCATCATCGAAACGTTTCTGGAATCCGGCGATTTTTCGGGCAAAACGCTGATTCCCTTCTGCACCTCCGGCGGCAGCGGCCTGGGCCGCACGGGCGAGATTCTCGCCGCCGTGACGGGCGGCGCGGTCCGCTGGCGGCGGGGCGCGCGCCTTTCGTCCCCGGCCCGGCCGGAGGAGATCGCCGCCCTGCTGGCCCAGGCGGGCCCGAACGCGTGAAAGGAGCTTTTGCCATGCCTGTGAAACAAACCGCGGGCCGCGACGCCCTGGGGACCTTCGCCCCCAAATTCGCCGAGCTTAACGACGACGTGCTCTTCGGCCAGGTGTGGAACCGCACCGACAAGCTCTCCCTGCGGGACCGCTCGCTGGTGACGGTCACCGCGCTGATGGCGCAGGGCCTGACGGATTCGTCCTTCCGCTACCACCTGACCTGCGCCCGGCAAAACGGCATCACCCGCGAGGAGATCGCCGAAATCCTGACCCACGCGGCCTTCTACGCGGGCTGGCCCAGGGCGTGGGCGGCCTTCAACCTGGCCAGAGAGGTCTGGGCGGATGACGCCGCGCCGGCGCGGGACGCCATGCAGGCGCACGCCGCCTCGATGGTCTTTCCCATCGGCGCGCCCAACGACGCCTACGCGCGGTATTTCAGCGGCCGCAGCTACCTCGCGCCGCTGTCCGCCGGGCAGGTGGGCATCTGCAACGTCACCTTTGAGCCGGGCTGCCGCAACAACTGGCACATCCACCATGCCGCCGCCGGCGGCGGGCAGATTCTCGTGTGCGTGGCGGGCCGGGGCTGGTATCAGGCGTGGGGCGAGCCCGCGCGGCCGCTCGCGCCGGGCGACGTGGTGAACATCCCCGCGGGGGTCAGGCACTGGCACGGCGCGGCGCGGGACAGCTGGATGAGCCACCTCGCGGTGGAGGTGCCCGGCACGGACACGCGCACCGAATGGCTGGAGCCGGTCGACCCCGCCGCCTGCGCGGCCCTCGCGTGATTCTTTACAAACCCTTCCGCCTCCTATATAATAGGGGATAGCATCCGATGGGGAGGGCGGGAACGGTATGGGGGTCACGGTCAATGAAATCGCCAAAATCTGCGGCGTTTCCCGCACGACGGTGCTGCGCGCGCTCAACAACCAGTCCCGCGTGAGCGACCGGACGCGCCGTCAGGTGCTGGAGGTGGCCAAGGAGCTGGGCTACCGGCCCAACCTGCTGGCCCGCAGCCTCAACACCGGCCGCACGATGACGCTGGGCATCGTGGCCATCAACATGGACAACCTCATCTTCGTCCAGACCCTCAGCGCCATCAACACCGAGGCCCAGCGCAAGGGCTACTCGCTCAACATCGCCCTGCACGGGCAGAGCAGCGAGGCCGAGATGCAGCGCATCCGCGACTTCACCGACCGCCGCATGGAGGGCATATTGCTCAGCCCCATCAGCAAGGGGCCGGAGTTCGAGCAGTTCCTGCTCTCGCTGGGCACGCCGGTGGTGTGCATCGGCAACTATGTCTCCGACCAGATCTCCACCGTCATGATCGACGAGGAGCTGGCCGCGCGCGAGGCCGTGCGCCTCATCGCCTCCAAGGGCTACCGGCGCATCGTGTTCGTCTGCCCGCCCCTGGCCTACGAAAGCCAGCAGAACATCTACTCCCACATCCAGCGCAAGCACGGCCTGGAGGCCGAGCTGGCCCTGCATCCGGGGCTTTCCTACCAGATCATCGCGGCGGACGACTATGTCCAGCAGCTCTCGCCCGTGCTGGCAACCCTCGGCGACGTGCGCACGGCCATCCTCTGCTCGGGCGATATCTACGCCCTCAACATCATGCGCTATTTCAAGGCCCACAAGATCAAAACCCCGCGCGACGTGGGCATCATGGGCTTTGACAACATCAGCATCCTGGAATACATCGTCCCGCGCCTGACCACCGTTTCCACCAATGTGGAAAACGTGGCCGTGGTCGCCGTCAACGAACTCATCTCCCAGATTGAGGGCGATCAGGCCGTGGCCAAGAAAATCGTCCTCCCGCATAAAATTCTCGATATGGAAACCCTGTAAAAAAAGCGGCCGCTCCCCGGAGAAGGGGGAGCGGCCGCGCCGCGTTTGCACGGTGTTTTTTTATACCCTGACCCGGATCATGGTAAACGACAGCGGCGGCAGCTCGGCCGTGAGCACGCCTTCCCGCAGGCGGGCGACGTCGCTTTCCCGCGGAATAACGGCGCTGTGGTCGTGCTCGTTGGTCTGCCTCAGGCCGCCGGTCAGCGTGACGCACTGCGCGATCTCAGAGGGCTGAAAGCCCTGCAGCTGCAGCGCCAGCGCGCCGGGGGCGTTGTCCAGGCGGTTGACGCAGAACACCGCCACCTCGCCCTCCGCGCGGTTCCACACGGCCAGCACGTCCAGCGCGGGCACCTGCGGGCTGCCGGGCACGGCGTAGCACGCCGGGCTGCCGGCGACCTCCAGCACCGTGCCGCGCGCGTGGCGGGCCAGCATCCGGAAGGGGTAGTAGATCGTCTGCTTCCACATCTCCCCGCCGGGGCGGGTCATGATGCAGGAGCTGATGTTGGTGATGAGCGACTGGCAGCCGATCTTGACGATGTCGGCGTTGCGCACCATGGTCATCAGCATCGAGGCGAAGAGCAGCGCGTCCTCCAGGGTGTAGATCTGCTCGCTGATGGCCGGGGCGACCTGCCAGGGCTGCTGGTCCACCTCCCGGGTCACGCTTTCGGGCGGCGCGGCCCATACGCCCCACTCGTCCACGCTGATGTACATGGCCTTGTCGGAGCGCCTGAGCGCGCGGGTGACGGCGATGGCCGAGCGGATGGTGGCGATGTAGCGCTCGAAGTCCTCCGACTGCGCCAGGAACGCCGCCGTGCCCATCTGCTGCCCGCCGTAGTACTGGTGCAGGGACAGGTAGTCCGCGATGCCGTAGACGTGTTCCAGCACGCACAGGTCCCAGCGGGGGAAGGAGGGCATGTCGGACTTGGCGCTGCCGCAGGCGATCAGCTCGATGCCGGGATCGAGGATTTTCATGGCCTTGCCGGTTTCGGCGGCCAGGCGCGCATAGGCCTCCATGTCCTTGTGGCCGATCTGCCAGTTGCCGTCCATCTCGTTGCCCAGGCACCACAGCTTCACGCCGTAGGGCGCCTCTGCGCCGTGGGCGCGCCTGAGGTCGCTCAGGCGCGTGCCGCCGGGGAAGTTGACGTATTCGAGGTATTCCACGGCCTCGGTGATGCCGCGCGTGCCCAGGTTGACCGTGAGCATGGGTTCCACGCCGGCGCACGCCGCCCAGCGCATGAACTCGTTGGTGCCGAACTCGTTGGTTTCGATGGACCGCCACGCCAGGTCCACCTGGCGCGGGCGCGCGGCGACGGGGCCGACGCCGTTTTCCCAGCGGTAGTTGGATACGAAGTTGCCGCCCGGATAGCGCATCAGCGTCACGCCCATGTCGCGCACGGCTTCCAGCACGTCGGTGCGGCAGCCGGCCGCGTCGGCGGCGAGATGGCCGGGCTCGTAGATGCCGGAGTAGATCACCCTGCCCATGTGCTCGGCAAAGGAGCCGAAGATCCTCGCGCTGACCTCCCCGCGCGTGAAGATGGGGTTGACTGCCAGCATTCCTTGGGTCATATGGGTTCACCTCATTCGGTTTATTTCAGGCCGGAGCTGGCCATGCCCTGCACGAAGTACTTCTGGCCGAAGAGATACATCAGCAGCATCGGCACCAGCGAGATCAGCGTTCCGGCGAAGGCCGCGCCGTACTGGGACGTGTACTCGCCCACGAACAGGGCCAGGCCGTTGGCCAGAGTGCGCATGTTGGTATTGCTGGCCACCAGCATGGGCCAGAGCAGGTCGTTCCAGGAGCCGTTGAAGCTGAGGATGATCAGGCAGATCATCGCGGGCTTGACCTGGGGCAGCATGATGCGCCCGAAGATGCCGAATTCCGAAACGCCGTCGATGCGGGCGGCGTCCTCCAGCTCCTTGGGCAGGCCGGTGAAGGCCGCGCGCATCATGAAGATGGACACCGCCACCGCGATGCGCGGCACGATCAGGCCCCAGTAGGTGTTGTACATGCCCATCTTGTGTACGATCAGGAACAGCGGCACCATGATCACCTGGAAGGGAATCATCATCGTGGCCAGGGTGAGCACGAAGCACACGTTCTTGCCGCGGAAGTCGTAGCGGGCGTAGACGTAGCCCGCCAGGCTGTTGACAAAGGCGGCGAAGGCCGTGGTTCCGAAGGCGTAGATGAAGGAATTGAGCATGTAGCGCCAGATCTTGATGCGCTTGCCCACGATCAGGAAGTTTTCCAGCGTGAAGGTTTCGGGCCAGAACGTGGGGGGATAGGCGATGATCTCCCTTTCGGGCTTGAAGGTGCCCAGCAGAATCCACGAGACGGGCACAAGGACCAGCAGCGCCAGCACGATCAGCAGCACCCATACCGGAATGGCGGCAAGGGCCTGCGCAGGGGTGCATTTTCGCCTTTCCATCACGCATCCTCCTTGTTCATCTTGCGGTAGAGCACCAGCGTCGCCAGCATGATGATGGCAAACAGCAGCACCGACATGGCGCAGGCGTATCCCATGCGCGCGCCGGAGGTGAAGGCGCGGGAGTAGATGTAGCTGACGGTGGATTCGGTGGTGAAGTTGGGCCCGCCGTTGGTGGTGGTGTAGATGATGTCGAAAATCTGCAACGACCCGGCGAAGCGGGTGAGCAGAATGTACCAGAAGGTGGGGCGGATGGAGGGCACCGTGATGCTCACGAATTGCCGGATCCGCCCGGCGCCGTCCAGCTCGGCGGCCTCATACATGGCGGTGTCGATCTGCTGGATGGCGGTGACGTAGATGATGACGGAGATGCCGAAGCTGCGCCAGATGGAGATGAAGGCCACAACGTAGATGGTCAGGCCGGGGGTGTTGAGGAAGTTGATCTTGCCCAGGCCCATGGTGCGCAGCAGGTAGGTGATCAGGCCGATGTTGGAATGCAGGATCATCTTCCACATGACGCCGATGGCGGTGGCCGAGCAGATCACCGGCAGGAAATAGACCGAGCGCAGCAACTTGTTTCGCCGGGTGTTGCGGGAAACGAGCGCGGCCACGATCATCGCGCCGAAGACCTGCACCGGCAGCTCCACCACCGTCAGGACCGCGGTTACGCGCAGGCTGCCCAGGAACCGCGAATCCGCGAACGCCTCGGCAAAGTTGCCAAGGCGCACGAAGGTCATCTGCGACAGGGTGAGGTTGGCGTCGAACAGGCTGAGCACAAACGCCATCACCAGCGGCAGGATGTTGAAGAGAAACAGGAGGATCAGAGACGGCGCCAGAAACAGGTAGGCGCAGCGCCCGGGACGGTTCCAGTACTGGTATGCGCGCTTGTACCACTGCATGCGGCCTTCACTCCCTCACATTTCATTGCGGGCGGCAGATGCCGCCCGCAGAAAGCTGTTTTGGGGAAAGGGGATCAGTTGTAGCGGGCCACGATCTCGTCGGCGGTGGCCTGCGCGTTGGCGAGGGCGTCCTCCACGGAGATATCCTCAAAGGTGATGGAGGACATCAGCGGCAGGATCACGTCGTTGAGGATTTCGTTGGTTCCGGCGAAGCTGGAATCCACGATGAAGTCGGAGGGCAGGGAGGGATCGGCGGAGGAGGTCACCACGAGCTTTTCGTTGCTCTTGTAGGCGTCCTTCTCCTGCACGCTGAAGGCGTAGCTGGGGAAGCCGTTTTCCAGCGACCAGGTCAGCGCGGGGGAGTTGCCCTCGGCGTCCTCGGTGTTCCACCACTCGATGAAGCGGTAGGCGGCGAGCTGCTCCTCCTCGGAGACGACGTTGGTGATGGCGAAGCCGATCACTTCCACCGAGTTCATCGGGCCGGCCATGCCTTCGGGCACCAGGGCGATGCCGTAGTTGATGCCGTTGCTGTCCAGGGCGCCGGTGGTCCAGGGGCCGGTGACGGTCATGCCCAGCTGGCCCGCGGTGAAGGTGGGGTCGGTATCGGCGTCGATGGGGTTGTACCCGGCGTCGATCATTTCCTTGTACATGTTGAGGAACTCGGCGTAGCCCTCGTTGCCGGCGAAGTTGGCCTTCCAGGCGCCGTCCTCGCTGGTCACGGCCAGGCCGCCGAAGCGCTGGATGATGTGGGCGATCTGGTAGGCGTAGTTGTAGGAGATGCCGGAGCCGTAGACGTTCTTGTCCTCGTTGGTGAGGGCCTGAGCGTACTGGAGCCATTCATCCCAGTTCTGGGGCGGGGTTTCGGGGTCGAGGCCGGCCTCGGTGAACAGGTCCTTGTTCCACATCATGTAATAGCCCACGATCTGGAAGGGCACCAGGTAGAGCGCGTCGCCCTCGGAGCAGTAGTCCAGGTAGGAGGGGATGAAGTCGTCGCGGTTGAGCCCGGTCTTTTCAAAGATGTCGCTCACGTCCTTGAGGTAGTCGGCGTACTGGAAGCGGAACGCCGTGGAAAACAGCACCAGCGCCGGGCCCTCATTGGCGGCCAGCGCGGAGCTGAGCTGCTCGGTGAAGCCGGAGGAGATGTCCATCTCGATGGTGATGCCCCACTTGTTTTCCGCGTTGAAGCGGTCCACCAGCTCCACCAGCAGGTCGCCGTCGGCGCCGGTGAAGCTGTTCCAGAACTGAATGGTGATGGGGCTGCTCTCCTCGGCCGCGGCGCCCGCGACGCACGCGATGCTCATAACGGCGACCAGTACCAGACAAAGAATCCTTTTCATGTGTGCTGCCTCCTCTGAAATGTTGGGGTGGTTACGGCGTTCCGTTTGCGTACACGTGTAACCTCTTGGTTAACAGCATACCTGTTCTCGTTCGATTTGTCAATAGAATCACGAAAATTTTTAGACTGATTTTCCAGAACAGCCGCCAAATGCCAGGAAATTGAAGCGTCCGCATCCCTCCGGAGCGGTTGACGCCGGGCCGCGGAAATGCTATAATGTCGCCATCGGTTGCGTACACGTATACGCTAAATCGTATTGGGAGGGTTTTTCATGCGAAGCGACCAGATCCGCCAAACGGCCTTCAACCGCCCCTTCATCCGGCAGCGGGCCGATCCCTATATCCTGCACCACACCGACGGCAGCTACTACTTCACCGCCTCCGTCCCGGCGTATGACCGGGTGGTGCTGCGCCGCTCGGCCACGCTGGAGGGCCTGCGCACCGCGCCGGAGGCGACCGTGTGGGAGCGCCACGCGCGCGGGCCGATGAGCTGCCATGTCTGGGCGCCGGAGCTGCACTGGCTGGACGGCGCGTGGTATCTCTACTTCGCCGCGGGCGACATCGACGACGTGTGGAACATCCGCCCCTGCGTGCTTCGCTGCGAGGGGAGCGACCCGCTCACCGGCGTGTGGCATGAGGAAGGCCGGCCCCGGCGCGCGGATGATTTCAGCTTCAACGACTTCTCCCTTGACCTGACCACCTTTGAGCACGGCGGCCGGCGCTACGGCGTATGGGCTGAGAAGGTCAACTGCGGCAAGAAGATCTCCAATCTCTACATCGCGGAGATGGACTCCCCGCTCTCCTTCAGGACGCCGCAGGTGCTGCTCTCCACCCCCTCCTACGACTGGGAGCGCGAGGACTTCTGGGTGAACGAGGGTCCCTTCTTCCTCGCGGGCAAAGACCATGTCTACATCAGCTTTTCGGCCAGCGCCACGGGCGCGTGCTACTGCATCGGGCTTTTGTGCGCCCCCGCCGGGGCGGACCTGCTCGACCCCAACGCCTGGCGCAAGGTGCGCCAGCCCGTGCTGTGCACCGACGCGGACAAGGGCCTCTACGGGCCGGGGCACAACTCCTTCTTCCGCGACGGCGCGGGCAACACCCTCATGGCCTACCACGCCCGCCAGTACGACGAGATCACCGGCGACCCGCTCTACGACCCCAACCGCCACTGCTACCTCATGAAGGTGACCTGGCAGGACGACCGCCCCTGCTTCTCCTACGAAAACAACCTCACCTTTGACTGACGCGGCCGTGCGGAAAAAAATGGCCCCCCGGCCCGGAATATGGTAAAATGATACGGTAAACGGGAACTGGAGGCTTGATGGGGATGGCGGCGAAGACCGGGCTTTTGCAGCGGGCAGGGGAGCGGTTTGTCCATTCGCAGGGAAGCCGAAACGGCATACGGGGGCGCATGCTGTCCGCGCCGTCCATTGAGGTGGAAGGCGATGTAGTCTCGACTGCCAATGGTATTATCGAGTGCGCGGGGCTGCTCTCCGCTGCCTACGTGGAAGCCGGTGTCTACAGCATCATGGCAGGAAGCCTGGTGTGTAAGAAAGTCTCTGTTCCAAGCACCCTTATTGTCAGAGACAG
>DVIV01000015.1 GCA_018710985.1 Candidatus Limiplasma pullicola | reverse complement strand
GCCGCAAAACCGCCGACGTCCTGGCCGAGGAAACCGGCGCGAAGGAGCTTCTGTTCCACAGCTGCCATAACGTATCGACCGAAGAGCTGGAGGGCGGTGCCACCTATCTGTCCCTGATGTGGAACAACGTGGCGGCGCTGAAGGAGGCGCTTTCCTGATGGCGCTGATCACCTGTGAAAAAGCGGCCTTCGCCTACGAAGGCCGCGTGGTTGTGGATGCGTTGGACCTGGCGGTGGAGCGGGGCGAATACCTGTGCATCGTGGGGGAAAACGGGTCGGGCAAGAGCACGCTGGTCAAGGGGCTTTTGGGGCTGATTCAGCCGGTGAGCGGCCGCGTAAGCTATGGCGACGGTCTCAGGCGCACCGAAATCGGCTATCTTCCGCAGCGCACGGACGTACAAAACGACTTTCCCGCCTCCGTGTGGGAGGTCGTCACCAGCGGCTGCCGGGGCCGCGGTCCCTTTCTGACCCGCGCCATGCGCCAGACCGCCCTGGAAAACATGGCGCTCATGGACATTACGGACATCCGGGACCAGAGCTTCATGCGCCTGAGCGGAGGGCAGCAGCAGCGTGCCCTGCTGGCGCGCGCGCTGTGCGCCACGCGCAGCCTGCTCTTGCTGGATGAGCCTGTCGCAGGGCTTGACCCTGTGGTGACGCGTGAGCTTTATGAGGTGATCGCCATGCTGCACCGTAAGCGCGGGCTCACCGTGGTGATGATCTCCCATGACGTGGACGCGGCGCTGGGCTATGCGGACCGCATTTTGCACATGGCCCACGGCGTAACCTTCCTGGGCACGCCGGAGGCTTACCGTGCGTCTCCCCTGGGCAGGGCCTTTTCGGGAGGTGAGGCACATGCTTGAGATGCTTTCCACCATGTTCAGCTATCAGTTTATGGTGCGGGCGCTCATCGTGGGCCTTTTGGTATCGCTGTGTGCGGCGCTGCTGGGGGTCAGTCTGGTGCTCAAGCGCTATTCCATGATCGGCGACGGCTTGAGCCATGTGGGCTTTGGCGCCCTGGCGGTCGCTACGGCCCTGGGGATGGCCCCCATGGCGGTGGCGATCCCTGTGGTGGTTGCCGCAGCCTTTCTGCTCCTGCGCCTGAGCAGCACCGGCAAGCTCAAGGGAGATGCCGCCATCGCCATGATCTCCACCGGCGCGCTGGCCGTGGGCGTGATCGTGCTGTCGCTAAGCACAGGCATGACCAGCGATGTCAACAACTATCTTTTCGGCAGCATGCTGGCCATGAGCGAAGGCGACGTGACCCTGAGCGTGGTGCTGGCGGCGGCGGTTCTCACGCTCTTTGTGGTATTCTACCGCCGCATCTTCGCCGTCACCTTCGACGAAACCTTCGCCCGCGCCACGGGTGGGCACGCGGAGGCCTGCAACATGCTCCTTGCGCTGCTCACCGCCGTGACCATCGTGCTGGGCATGCGGGTCATGGGCACCATGCTGATCTCCAGCCTGATCATCTTCCCGGCGCTGACCGCCATGCGCGTATGCCGCAGCTTCAAAAGCGTGACGCTTTGCGCCGCGGTGGTATCGGTGGTCTGCTTTTTCGTGGGCCTGTGCGCAAGCTATCTGCTTTCCACCGCCGCCGGAGCCACGGTGGTGGTAGCCAACATTCTGGCGTTTGTCATCTTTGCGGCCGTGGGGCGGCTTCGCGGCTGAAGCCGCATCAGAAAAGGCGTTTGGAAACCCTTGCGGGCCCAAACGCCTTTTTGCGTGCTTGCGTCAGGGAGTCGGCAGGTGCAGAAATGCGGCCATCACGCCCGTGAGGCGCTCGGCCTCCTCGCGGGTGGGCATTTCGCAGAAGATGCGGATGCGCGGCTCCGTACCGCTGAAGCGCGCAATGAGCCAGCCGTTTTCAAAGAGCACCTTGCAGCCGTCCATGTAGTTCACGCCCTTGACCGGCACAGGGAAATCCGGCAGCTTCTTGTCCACCATGAGCAGCGTATTGAGCCGCTCTTTCGTTTCCTCATCGAAAGGCCAGTCGCGCTCGGTCATGTAGGCGGTGCCGAACTCGTCGTAGATTTCCCGCATCAGGGCGCTCATCTTCTGGCCGGTCACGCTGAGCATCTCCACCAGCAGCGTGGCAGCATAGATGCCGTCCTTGCCGTTGATGTGGCCGCGCACGGTCAGGCCGCCGCTGCTCTCGCCGCCAATGACGGCGTTGTGCTCGCGCATGCCTGCGGATATATGCTTGAAGCCAACGGGCACCTCATAGCAGGTTTCCCCGAAGGCTGCCGCCACGCGGTCCAGAAGATGGGTGGTAGCGAGGTTTCGCACGGCGGGTCCATGCCATCCCTTGTACTTGAGCAGGTAGTAGTACAAAAGCACCAGAATCTGGTTGGGATGCACGAAGCGGCCCTCGTCGTCGATGATGCCCAGGCGGTCGGCATCGCCGTCGGTGGCGATGCCAAGGTCCGCGTGCTGCTCCAGCACAGCGGCCCGAAGCGCGCCCAGCGTCTGCACGTTCGGCGCGGGCAGGCGGCCGCCGAAGAGCGTGTCATGCCGCTCGTGGATCACATTTACATCGCAGCGGGCGGTGAGCAGAATGGTCTGCAGCGACGTGCGGCTCACCCCGTACATCGGGTCCAGGATGATGTGCAGGTCCCGGCTTCGGATGGCGTCCATGTTGACCCCGCGAATGATGGCGTCCAGGTACGGGTTCTGCGGGTTGATCTCCTGCACCATTCCCGATGCCACGGCCTTTTCATAGGGGATGACATGGAGATCGCCCTCCGCCACGCGGTTGGCGGCCTCACCCAGCTCGTTGGTCACGGCTTCCTCCGCGTCGCGCCCTCCCTTGGTAAACACCTTTACGCCGTTGTAGATCGCGGGGTTATGGCTGGCCGTCACCGCCATGCCGTAGGCCAGGCCGTAGTACTGGACTGTGAACATGATCAGCGGCGTGGGCGCCTCGCGGCTGATAAACAGCACATGAATGCCCTCCCCCGCCATGACCTCGGCGGCCCACTGCGCCGCCTCACGGCTCAAAAACCGGCGGTCATAGCCGATGCAGAAGCTCTTGTCCTGGACATCCTCCGCCTTCATGCGCAGCGCAAGCGCCCGCGCGAGCCGCTGCACATTGAGCTTGGTAAATCCATCGCCGATGATGGCGCGCCATCCGCCCGTGCCAAATGAAATCATCTGTATGGAACCTCCGTTTCACCAAAATGCTAGTCTTTATTGTATCACTCCACGACAGCCAAGTAAAGCGCCGCTTGCCATTCCCGTGCATTTCTGCTATGCTGGGGATGCGCGGGCAACCCTCCGCGCGGGAGGCGTTTATGCGTTTACAAAAGTATCTGGCGTCGTGCGGCGTGGCCTCGCGGCGTGCGGCTGAAAAGCTCATGGCCGACGGGCGCGTCACGGTGGACGGGCAAGTGGTCAGCCACATGGGCGCGCAGGTGGAACCCGGCCAGGATGTGCGGGTGGATGGCCGTCCGGCCCGGCCCGAGGTGGAAAAGCGCTACATCATGTACCACAAACCCGCCGGGGAAGTGACCACCGTAACCGACCCGGAAGGCCGGAGCACGGTTTTGGACAAATTCCGCGATTTTCCCGTGCGGCTCTACCCCGTGGGCCGGCTGGACTATGACAGCGAGGGCCTGCTCCTGCTCACCAACGACGGGGACCTGACCGAGCGCATGCTTCATCCCTCGCGCGAGGTGGAAAAGGTCTATCTGGCGCGCGTGAGCAACCAGGTTACGCCCGAGGAGGCGCGCCGGCTGGAAAACGGCGTAATGGTGGACGGCCGCCGCACCGCGCGCGCCAAAGTGAAGCTGCTGTCCGTCAAGCCTCTCTACACCGACATGCTGGTCACCATCCACGAGGGGCGGAACCGGCAGGTGCGCAAGATGGTGGAGCAGGTAGGGCATCAGGTGGTGCTGCTGCGCCGCATCCGCTTCGGTCCGCTGAAGCTGGGCGATTTGCCGCGCGGCATGTGGCGCGAGCTGACACCGGAGGAGCTGGCCACACTGAAGGCGCTGTAACAGACTTTGCCTGTGGGAAAGGCCCGAATCTTATGATATTATGGCGTGGCGCGGGGTTTTTCCCCGATTTTGAAGCAGCCCCGCCGAAAGGCACGTCATCATGATGAACGTATTCGATCACTGGCAGGCGCAAAAGCCGGCGCTGCGCGCCGCGCTGGAGGAGCAGACCGATCTGGCGGGCGCGGTGGACCAGGTGCGCCGCGCCCTTTTGCAAACCGAACAGAACGCCCTGGCTGAGATGAGCGACGATGTGCTCCGGCAGCAGGCGGGCGTCTTGATGAGCCTGCTCAAAACCTCGGTGAGCCTTGTGGATTGCCAGGCGTCCGCGCAGGTGTGGACGCCGCGGCGGCAGGCGGACAAGCCCGCCGCGCGCGGCGGCATCGCGCTGTGGGGCGCGGCGCTGGTGATACAGCTGGTGCTGGGTGGCTATTGCTATCTCAAGGGCCTCACTTTGGGCTGGCTTTTTGCGCTGGCGGCGCTGGTCGCGGGTGTTGTAGCGCTCATCAGGGAGCGCCGGCGTTCTCCGGCGCCGGAGGACGAGGTGCGCGTGATCCTGAAACCCGACGTGGAGCGCCTGCTCACGCTAATGGACCGGCAGCTGCGCGCCATTGACCGCTCGCTCAACGACCTTGCCTACCTCAACGACCAGCTTCGCGGTGGGCCGCAGGCCGCCGATGCCGCCACGCTGGCGCGCGCCGCCGATCTGATGGAGGCGCTCTATGAGTGCGACGGCGAGGTGCGCGAAACAGCCGGAGAGGCCGCACGAAAGCTGCTGGCCGGCCTTGGCCTGACTGCTCTGGACTACACCGAGGAAAACCGGCGCCTGTTCAACGCCCTGCCCAGCAAGTCCGAGACGCGCACGCTCTCGCCCGCCATCGTGTCCCTGGAGGACCGGCGGCTGCTCAGGCGCGGCACGGCCGCCGTGCGCACGGATGCCGCATAGGCGCGAAAGGTGAAGAAAGATGCGATACATCGGTTTTGATATGGGCGACGGCGAAAGCGCCGTCGCCGCCTTTGAACGCGGGTCGCTGATCGAACCGGTCATCCTGCCCGTGTGCGGAAGCGCGAGCCTGCTCAGCGCCGTGGGCCTGTCGGGCGGCGAGATCGTCGTGGGCGACCGCGCGCTGACCGACGCGCTGGCCCAGGAGTTGAGCGTGCGCTTCAAGAGCCGCTTTACCACCGATCCCGCCAGCTACGAGGACGTGGTGCGCTTTGTACGGGGCGTGCTGAGCGATTTGCGCCAGTCCGGCGCGCTGCGTCCGGACGACCGCTTCGTGGTGGGCTGCCCGGCGGGGTGGAACACGGCCGCGCGCACGCGCTACCGCGACCTGCTGGTGCGCGCGGGGATGGATAACCCACAGGTGATTTCGGAATCGCGGGCAGCCTTCCTCTATGCCAAGTACGCCCGCACCGTTGCGCTGGACGTGGACATTCTCAATGAAAGCGCGCTGGTGGCGGATATCGGCAGCTCCACGCTGGACTTTGCCTACATCGTGGACGGCCGCGAAACCGGCGTGGGCACCTTTGGCGAAACGGCGCTGGGCGGCGGCATTCTGGACGCGGCGCTGCTTCGCCGGGCGGTGGAGCGCAGCCGTGACCGAGCGGCCCTGCGCAGCGTGCTTTCGGAGAGCCGCAGCTGGTATAGCTATCTGGAAATCGAGGCGCGCCGCCTCAAGGAAGAATACTTTACCCAGCTTTCCGCCGAGGCTGCGCCGGTGGCGAAGAAAACGCTTCGCGTGTGCTACGACGGCGTGCAGCGCCTCACGCTCCAAATCGACAACGAAGAGGCCGCCCATCTGGTGGACGATCCCCTGCCGGAGCTGGACGGACGCTCCTTTTCGCAGGCCGTGTCGGAGGCGCTGGCCAACGCCGCCCGCCTCACGGCCGAGCGCCCGCCCCGGCTGCTGCTTTTGACCGGCGGCGCGTCGCGCATGCCGTTTTTCCGCGAGGCCTGCCAGGAGGCGTTCCCCGCCGCCGTCGTGGTCAGCTGCCCCGAGCCGGAGTTCTCCATCGCCAAGGGCCTGGCCTATGCGGGCTGGGTGGACGAGAACCTGCGCGCCTTCCGCCAGGCCATCCGCGAGGAGATCACCGACGCGCGCGTGAGCGCCATTGCCTCCGACGCCCTGCCCGCGCTGATTCCCGCGGTGGCCAGGCTGCTGTGCGATCTGATTCTGGACGAGGCAGCCGTTCCCATCGCGCAGCAGTGGAAGCGCGGAGAGATCCGCACGCTTGCCGAGATGAACGACCGTATCGCCGCGCGCATGGAGCGGATTCTCTCTTCGCCGCTGGCCGAAGAAACGCTTGCGCCCGCTGTGCGGGTGTGGCTCTCCTCGCTCACGGACCGGCTTCAAGCCATGGTGGACCCCATCTGCGACCGCTTCGAGGTTCCCCGCCGCCAGATGCGGCTGGACCTGACCGCCACCGGCGCGGCCAGCGTGGAGCTGAAAGCGGGCAGCTGGATGGGCCTCCCTCTGGTGGGCGCGGTGCTGGGCGTGATCGTGAGCGTGGCGGCCGGCCTTTTGTGCGGCGGCGGCGGCATCGCGCTGATCGCCACGGGCCCGCTGGGCTTTGTGGCGGGCGTGGCTGTGGGCGCGGCGGCTTCGCTGCTGGGGTGGAACGCCATGTCCGGGGCATTGATGCGCGCCGATGTGCCGCTTTTGCTCAGGCGGATCAACCTGGAAAAGCGCCTGCGGAGCGAAACCGTGCGCCGCGAGCTGTGCGAAAAGCTCTCCGACAGCCTCTCCGACCCGGCGGGGCCTTTTTCCACGCAGGTGGCGGAAGGGTTTTCGCGCTCCTTCCGCGGATATGTGTACTCCATCGCGCAGGCGGCGGAAATTCCCATCGCGTAGTGTGCCAAAGCGGCGAAATTTCGCCAAAACCCTTGACAGCGTACGGGTTTTATGATAATTTTATTTGGTAAGCCGCTCAAGCGGGGTTTTGAAGTGCGCCCAAACGCGCCACCTTGTCGCTTGGCGAGATCATTCAGGAGGTGCTTTGCCATGTACGCTGTGATCGTATCCGGTGGCAAGCAGTATCGCGTGTCCCAGGGGGACGTCATCTATGTGGAGAAGCTGGACCAGGAAGTGGACAGCAAAGTGAGCTTCGATGTGCTGATGCTCGGCTCTGATGAGGGCGTGGAAGTCGGTTCCCCCACGCTGGCCGGCGCGAAGGTCGAGGGCAAGGTCCTTGCGCAGGTCAAGGGCGAGAAAATCATCATCTACAAGTACAAGAGCAAGAAGAACTATCACCGCAAGGCGGGCCACCGTCAGGCGTACACCAAGGTGGAGATCACCGCGATCGGCTGATGACCACCGTCACCTTTCTGCGTGACGCACGCGGCCTGTGCGGCATCCGGGTTAGCGGCCATGCGGGGTACGCCCCCGCGGGCGAGGACATCGTGTGCGCAGCCGCCAGCGTGCTCATCACCACCTGCGCCAACGCACTGGAAAGCGTTGCGGGCATCCGCCCGAAGGTTTCCCAGTCGGAAAAGCCCGTCATGATTCAGGTTGCGCTTCCCGGCGGCCTTTCCCCCGCCGACGAGCATGACGCGCGGGTCATCCTGCGCACAGCCGAGCAGGGCTTCCTTGATATTGCGGCGCAGTATCCGTCCTATTTACAAATCATCTGATGGGAGGAACATCATCATGTTGAAGCTGAATCTTCAGTTTTTCGCCCATAAAAAAGGTATGGGCTCCACCCGTAACGGCCGCGACAGCGAAAGCAAGCGCCTTGGGCCCAAGCGCGCCGACGGTCAGTTCTCCCTGGCTGGCAACATCCTCGTGCGCCAGCGTGGCACCCACATCCATCCCGGCCTGAACGTGGGCATCGGCAGCGACGATACCCTCTACGCCAAGGTGGACGGCATCGTTCGTTTCGAGCGCAAGGGCCGCGACAAGAAGCAGGTCAGCGTGTACCCCGTGGAATCCGCGGCGGCCGCGCAGTAATTCTCGCCTGAGAGCAAAAAGCCGCCGTTGTGTTTCGGCGGTTCAGCTTGTCGAAAAAGTCCGCCTGCGGCGGCCTTTTCCGCCAGGAGCTTAAGAAATGTTTGCGCCCAGGGGCGCAAACTCCCCGCCCGCCCGGCAAAGCCGGGCGATACGAATTCACTTTGGAGGACCTGCGGGTCCTCCAAACCTCCCCAAATGGGTTATTTGACAGGCTGAGCGCCCGTCCTGACGGGACGGGCACGGGCAGGCCGCCTGGCTACAACCGGCGGTTCATGATGGAGATAATCAGATTGCCGTTTTCAAACACCTGTGCCAGCGCGCTCTGGTCCACCAGCTGCCGGAATTCCGGCAGGGGCACCACGCTTTCCAGCAGGGGCAGCACCGTAAAGATGGCAAAGCACAGCACCACGCCCAGCATCAGTCCGAACACGCCGCCCGCCAGCCAGTCCAGGTGCTTGAGCACCGGGTAACGGAACACCGCGCGCAGCAGGTTGACCACGATGGTGGCCACCACGAAGCATACCACGAAGCACAGCAGGAAGCACAGGACATTGATGCTGACCGACAGGATGGTCTGGTTCACGTAATCGCCCACATTGGTGGCCAGGTTGCCCAGCGGGCTGAACACCTGCTGCTCCAGGTTATGCTCAAGCAGCGTGCCGATGGGTTCGGGCAGGGCGGCCTTTTCCACAACGGTCGCCACCCCCGCCTCCCCCAGGGAGCTGACGGCGCGGCTGCTCAGGTCCAGATCGCCCAGCAGGCTGCCGGAATCCGTGTAGGTGCTGATCAGGCGCGTGATGTCCGTGTTGGAGCTGAGAACATCCGCCAGGCTGGGAAAGAGCAGGAAGGAGCCCACAAAGGCCAGAAGTCCGCCCGCCAGGTTGAGCACCGACTGGATAAAGCCCCGGTAGAGGCCAAACAACGTACACAGCGCAATGATGCCGATGACGATGATGTCAATCGCGTTCAGGAAACATCCCTCCTTCTGCCGCTTATCTGAGCGTGTTCACCGCCTGAGGAAGGGTGATGACATAGACCTCATCCCCGCAGGCGACGATGGCGCGGCCGTTGGTGAGCGTGCCCACCAGCCGTGTGGCCTCGCTATCCATGGGCAGCTCATAGGTGGTGAAGCGGCTGTCGTTGATGCCGGCGCGATACAGCGTGCTGCCGCTGAGGGCATAGACCGTCCTGTTCCACACCGCCGCGCCGATGCAGGTGTCGGGCAGGCTGTAGCGCTTGTCCGTGGTGCCGGAGATCAGGCGCAGCTCGCGGATGTCGAAAATGCTGTCCGTCTGGGAGGTGGGGGCAAAGAGCATCAGCGCATTGCCGCGCTCGGGCACCTCGCTGTCCAGAAGCCGCCAGCCGTATACCAGCACGCTTGCCGCCGTATCCTCGGTGCCGCGGTCGTTGAAGGTGAGCATCTTGCGGGTATTGATCACGCGCAGCAGGCTGTTTTCATAGATCACGGCATAGGCGATGGGCTCGCCCAGCGATACTTCGCCCGTGTTCATCTTGCCCACCTCAAAGGTATTGAGGATGGTATTGGCCGCCGTGCCGAACACGTCCAGCGCCAGCGTCCACATGTATTCGCCGTTCTTGCCGTAGAAGCCCACATCCAGCAGGATCAGCGTGTCAAAGGCGTCGGCTTCCTCGTCCATATGCGCGCCGGTATGGTCCTTCACCACCAGCCGGGGATTGGTGGTTTCGCCGATCACCGCCGCCACATACTGCGTGCCGACCCTCGCAAACTGGATATCCTCGCCCAGGTTGTCGTTGTAGGACGAGTTGCCGTTCTGATCCAGGATGTAGATCGTGCTGCCCGCCCAGGCCACCACCACGGAGTCGTTGCAGTCGTAGCCCGCGTCCGCGCCGATCTGGAACGACCAGCGCACCGACCCGGTATCGCTCATGCAGTGGATGCTCACGCCGTCGTAGTAGAGCACGTTTTGCCCGAAAGGCATGATGGTGTCGCTGTAGGGACAGGGCAGCAGCGAAGCCGTCACGTTGGTGACCAGGCGCACGGAAAACAGCGAAATGCCGCCCCAGATCAGCAGGCCCACGCCCGCCAGGATCAGAAACAGCACCAAAAACGCCTTCCGCCGGCTCATTTTGGGTTTGACTCTTTGCATAGCGTCTCCCTTTGGGGCCCGCGCACCGTTCAATAACATAACGGATGCGTCAGGAAATTTGTTGCGGCCGTTTCGGGGAATGTGCCGCTGATTTCCATTATAGCCTGTGCGGCGCGGGGATGCAAGATGCAGCTGCGCCCACCGGCAGGAAGGGTCCATTTCTTTCAATTCTCTTTCCAAACGTTACAGTTTGTTCACAAAACATGCAACAAAAGGACACCTTCGTTCGTCATAATAACTGTGAGGTGATCGCATGGCAACCATCATGATTTATGAACCCAATGAAATCATCGCGCAGAAGCTTTGCGACTCCCTGAAAAAGGAGAAGTACAACGCAATCCGCTGCGACGAGAACGTGATTCCTTCCTTTTCAGACGATAGCATTCCCCTTGTGATGATGGATGCGCAGCTGCGCTGGACCACCTGCCGCCCGCTGCTGGAGGTATTTCAGAAGCACGGCTGCCCGATTCTGTTTTTAACGGGCGACCGCAAGATGAGCGCCCATCTGCGCGCGCTCTACGGCGGACGCAGCGACGTGCTGACGGTGCCGTTTTCCCAGAAGGCGCTGCACGCCAAGGTGCACAACGCCCTTGGCGAAAGCGCGCCGCTGCGCGAGCTGAGCGTGGATGAGAAGGAGCGCGTGGCCCTGCTGGACGGCCGGCGTGTGGAGCTGACGGCGCAGGAGTTTGCCCTGCTGCTGGCCCTGATGGAGAAGCCCGATATCCCCGTGAGCCGCGAGCAGCTTTTGCGCCGCGCATGGGGCTACCAGAGCATGGGCGAAACGCGCACGGTGGACGTGCATGTGCAGCGCCTGCGCAAAAAGCTGGGCGGCGAATATATCGAAACCGTCTACAAATGCGGCTACCGGCTCAAGCTGGCCTGACCGCGCCTGACGGCCGCCGCCCTGACGTACCTTCACGGTACGCCGGGGCGGCGGCCTTTTTTATGCCGCTTAAGCTTATTGCCCGCAGTCCTCCGGATGGAGATACATGCCCCCGCCCTCGCTGCCGTAGATCATGTTCAGCGCGGGCAGCCCCTGCCATTGCGTGAGCGTGATGCCCACGGTCTGCGCCTGTCCGCCTTCGAGGGCACAGGTCAGCACGCACTCAGGAGCGGTCCAGAAGCGCTCGCGCGTCACCGCCTCCGCCGTCGGCATCGCCAGCGACCACGTGCCCCGCTCCGTGACGCCCGGCGCATATTCGCTTTCGCGCGTAAAGGTGCCGTCCGCGGCAAAGCGCCATACGCCGTCATAGCCGCCGCCCGCGTACAGCTTCCACGCGCCGCACAGCTGCTCGCGCGCCCGTAAGAGCACTTCCTCCGGTCCGTCCGCGCGGCCCAGCGCCGTCAGCGGCACCAGCCCGCGCGCCGTCCCGCCCGGCAGATCCGTTTCCACATAGCCATAGAAGGGCGGCAGCACCGCCAGATAGGTCACCTCCGTGCCGGCGGGCAGCAGGGCCAGAAGCTCCGCGCCGCCGGTGGGGTCATCGGTCAGCGGCGCATCCGTTTCCAGCCGCACGCGCGCGCTCGTCCCGCTGACAAAGGGCAGCAGCGGCGTTTGCCCTCCCGTCTGCGGCAGGGCGGCCAGGTCGATATAGCCGATGCGCCATACGCGCCCGCCGTTCACGCTGTAGCGTATCATCAGCCAGCCGTCCTCCGCGCCGTAATAATAGAACGGCTCGTCCAGCGCCACCGACGCCCTGCCGTCGGCCGCACGCGGGCTCTGCGCGGACGGCGCCAGATGCACCGCAACCGTCCCCTCCGCCCCGGGGAAGCTGAGCATTTGCTCCCCCATCTCGGACCATGCCGGCAGGCGGGTCTGGCAGCGCGTGAGCGCGTCGCCGAAGCGGCGGGCCTCCTCCAGCGTTTCGGGCAGCAGCGCGATGACCGGCTCGGTCATGCTCTCCATGTCCAGCTTCACCGGCCAGTAAACGCTTTCCCTCTGCTGCTCATAGAAATAGCCGAGGTCCGACGGCTCGGTCATGGACAGGTCGCCCGCGTAGCGAATCTCCCCTGCTCCGCCGTCCACCGCCGCCCATTCCAGCTGCATGGTGTACTTGTCGCCTGTGCTTTCGTTATGGCTGTACGACAGCACGAAGATGCAGTCCACCGCGCCGTGTCGGTCCGTTGGGTCAAAGTGCAGGCTGGTCCATTCCTCTTCCGCGCAGGCCGCAACCGGAAGCAGCAAAGCCAGCAGCAGCGCCAGGATGCGTTTTGTCATTTTCAACCACCTCTGACTATGCAACGCGGCAAAGCCCCTTTTTCGTGCGCGGAATGCAAAAAAGCGTGCGGGCACAATGCCTGCGCGCTTCAGACTGTCAAATAACCCATTTGGGGAGGTTTGGAGGACCCGCAGGTCCGCAACCTCAATCGTCGCGACGGCCGCTGGCCGCGTCCGCCGCTCGTTTCGGTTGACTCCTTCGGGTCGCTTTGCCACCTTC